>DATJGF010000024.1:0-31719 GCA_035495315.1 Candidatus Limnocylindrales bacterium | reverse complement strand
TTTAGCTCCTGGGAATGTTCGAGGTCGCGGATCGCCTCGTTGACCCGGTTGTATTGTTGATTGAGGAGCGCTGAGTAGAGCCAGGCCGTTGGGTCGTTTTTGTCCAAGCGCTTTGCCAATTCCAGTTCCTTGCTTGCGCGAGGAAAATCCCCCTTCTCGGCGTAGGCCTTGCCGAGATAATTTCGCAACAACGCCCGTTGAGGCTCAAGCGCTGCGGCCACCAAAAGGTCTTCGCGACCCTGTATCAGATTGCCTCGACGGATGCGGCACAGGCCTCTGCCGAGCCAGGCATTGGCAAGGGTCGGATCCACTGCCAATGCGTCTTCAAACCACCAGACGGCCTCAGACTCGCGGTTTTGCGCCGCCAAAAGGAATCCCTTTAACGCCAGTGCCTGGGCGTTCCGCGGAGAAAGCTGCAGGCTTCGGTTTAATGCCTCCAGCGCACGGTCGGTGCGGCCAAAACTGAACTCGAGCTCCGCCACTCGTTCCCAGGCAAATCCGAATTCCGGCGAATTAGTCGCGGCGCGGTGGGCAAGGTCCAATGCAGTTCGCAGTGACGTTTCGCGGATCGCTCGGGATTGTTCGTAATAGGAGGACGCCATCAACTCGGTAGATAATTGCGGTGTCCGAGTCGAAGGCTCGTCTTGCCGCTTTACCGCTGCGACTAATCGCCGCAAGGCGGAAGCCAAGCGTTGAATGCGATCATCAGAAGTCGCACTCGACAACGCTCCTAAAGTTTTTTCCGTTTGCTCGACCTGTCCAACTGAGAGTAGCACCGCGGCATAATAGAGCCTCTCGGCAGCCGAAGCCGCCTGCCTTCCGGCCGGATAGCTGTGAAGCGCCGCCACGAGATCTCCCGCCCGATAAGCCCTCAGACTATCGCTTAGCGCAGCCTCTTCCTGCGAGGTGAGGGGAACTTCGCGCAGGTCGAGTACGGCCGGATAGTAGAAACACCATTGCAGGACATTGTTGGCGACAAAACCGACAGGCAGACTCGGAGGCTGGCCCGGTTCCGCAACGGCCTGCTGCAGGTTCGTAAGGGTGCGGCTTCCCTGATCGTTATAGAACTGGACGATGCCATCAATCACCGATATCGTCGTCCGGTCAACCGGACCGTTCGTGTCTACGGCTAAAACGAACTCGGTCCCTCTAACTCCCGCCTGTGCGCCACTTGTGATCACCCGAATACGACCGGGCCGATCCCGGTGGAAAAAAGAAAGAATGCCTTTGATCAGGTGCAGGCCAAATTCATCCTTCGGCTCATGCGGCGACAAAATTTCCAGCTCAGTACGAGCACCTATAGTGATCACGCTCTCGTCCGACCAGCGCAGCGTCATACGGCTGTTCGGCCCTGTCCGCACCCGATCAAATGGGCGAAGAATCTGGTTGGTTACCGTCGTGACCCAAGTGATTGCGCCCCGAGGAGAAACCTCGACTGTTCCCTCCAGTGCGACAATGCGGATTCGATTAGTCGTTTCGCTGTCGCCCGCTGGCTGCGCTAACGACACCTCAGCCCAGGTCGCAATCCCAGCGAGGGTCGCGGCCAGCAAGAGTTTCCGACAATTATTCCCTAATGACTTCATCGGGCGGTTTGCCGCCGTTTGTCACCGCTTGTCGCTGGGGGCACCTGTCTTCTAGCAAAACCAGCGACGACAATGCAAGCGATCTTATTTAGCTGATATTCTCTTTTCGTCTGGTCTATAAAGGGATACGAAGGAAATGCGGATTTCTGACATGGAATCTGTGATCGCGAAACCCCGACTAAGACAGTTAACAAGGGCTGTTATCATTTTCCCGATTCTCCAAAGCCTTTTGACTCTACCAAGCCGATCGCGCTAGAGTTCAGACATGACCATCCCGGACGCAGGATCTGCGTGGTTGGAAGATGCCCGTGGCCAGCAAATTCCGATTCGCGGCTCCTGCTCGATCGGGCGCTCCGCTTCCAACCAGGTGGGCTTAACCAGCGACAAGGTTTCGCGGCGGCACGCCATCATCCAGGTCCAGCGGGAGCACGAATATTGGTTGGTCGATTTTGGAAGCCGAAACGGCACTTATCTGAACGGTCAGCGCATCATTCAACCGACCCGGTTATACCCAGGCGACCTCGTCAACATCGGTCCTTTCGAATTTGTCTTTCGCATGCCTCGCTCTGGCTCGGCTGGGGCGACTCAACACGTTTCGGCAGACACCACCGCGGCGGACATCCGCCACGCCAAGTGCTGGTTGCTGGTAGCCGACATTATCGGCTCAACTCGCTTGCTCAAGGAGTTGCCCCTAGCAGAACTGCCGACGGTCACTGGGCGCTGGGTTGCCGAGTGCAAGCAAACCATTGAGGAGCACGGAGGCCGCATCAACCAATTCATGGGTGATGGCTTTTTTGCGTACTGGCGCGATCACGAACGAGGAGCCCTCATTGTAGGCAACGCGCTGGATGCCCTTCGCCGCCTGCAAGCGCAGGCATACCCGGCCTTCCGGCTGGTTGCACATTACGGCGAGGTCGTCATCGGCGGATTCTCACTGGGAGAGGAAGAGCGGATTTCGGGCGAGGAAGTGCACTTTACGTTTCGCATGGAAAAACTGGCCGGCAAACTCAAGGAAGCAAGATTGCTCAGCCAGGCAGCCCGCGACCGGTTGGCCGCATCTTTCGAGACCAGGGAGGTTGGGCAGTTCAAATTGCCCGGGTTTGAATCCGAAATTGGGATGTACGCGTTCTGAGTGGGCACCGATTCACCCGGCAGGACGCCGATTAGGGCTTGCGGACGCGCGAATAAACTGGATCGAATCCTCGTACCGCTTAGTCGCCTGCCGCACCCGTTGGACTGCCGCCCGGCTGAGCGCCAGGACGAAAGGCATCGCCAAGGCCGGTTCTTCGCGAACCAAACGCTCAAATGCGGCGTTCGAGAGTTTCAGCAAAGTGCTGTCTCGATTGGCGACCACATCCGCCGAACGCGGCCCCTGGTCGAGCAATGAAATCTCCCCGAAACATTCCCCCGGACCCATCGTGCCAAGGATCGACTCCTTACCTTCAATAATCGACAGGGCTCGAAGTTCGCCTTCGCTCACGATGTACATTGCATCCCCGTATTCTCCTTTACGCACCAGGTTCCCGAATTGCGGCACTTTGACCGGCTCAAGATACCGTGCAAAGCATTCCAGTTGCTGCGGTCCCAGCCCCGTCAACAGCTTAATCCGTTGCAGCGCCGCGAGCGTTCCCTTGGGGTCCGATTCCATGCCGCTTATTCTGTGCCTGCCGGGCGCTAAGGCAATTCCAAAAGAGAATCAGCTCTACTGGCGCAGCCGGTAGAAGGCGCGGTCGGCCTTCGGCACCACTGTATACGGACTGGTCGCTGCCGGCACATTGGTCCAGATACCGCTCGGTTCGGGCGCGGATTCCAGGATGGCACCCGCAGGCCAGGAGAGGATGAGATTACCCGAAGTTCCCTCCCGCGTAGCTTCCAGCCGCAACGAATCATTCGCACTCGTGTAAGCAAGATAGAATGTGCCAGGCTCAACCGGTTGATCCGGAGCGTCAAAGTAGACATTGTCAAAAAGACCTTCGTAAATGGTCGCAGGTTCCAGCATGCGGACATTTAATGTAAATCCCTGCACATGGTTTGGATCAAAAAGCCCCACATCGGCCGGTTGCACAAATTGGTCCAAGGTCGCGTGGAGCGTGGCCCAACCATTTGGACCTGGCGTGTAAGTATTAGTAAACTGTATCCAATTTGTGGGGCCTGATTTGATCTGCATCTCCATTACGCAGGCATGGCCGTTGTTCTCCTTGAAATTGTAGGAAAGTGAATAATTCCTCCACAAACTATGATTAGCCGGAAGGGTCCACTCCTGGGCGAACCCATAATACAAACCAAATCCCGAATACGCGCCGGGGTCCGCCGGATTGGTTACGACAATGAAGGCGGTCTGGCCACCGTCGGCGCCTTGGGAGCTGATCCCCTGAGCAAGCCAGACCGCGTTGTTATTCTGCGCATACCAATACGTTGTCGCGGGAGAAACCAGCGACGGGTCGGCACCCGATTTGCGATCGTCAAACCCGTCAAAGACATCCTGCGGAGAAATCACCGGATCAAGTACCAACGGCCCTTGGAAGCGAATATTGTCGACGGAGATCTGATACACCCTGTTCGTTTCGAGCATTTGGACATTGACGACAAGCTCGTTCACTGTAGTCGAATCAAAGTGACCGACCCAGGGCGGAATCGTGAATTGGTCCAGTGTCGCGGTAAGAGTTCCCCAGCCTGTTGAAGAGTCGGGGACGTAGGCGTTGGTGAAGTGGATTTGTCCGCCCGTGGCATCCACAAGTTGCAGTTCGAGTATGCAGGGCTGGCGGAGGCCTTCTTTGAAATCACAGGAAAAACTGTAATTAGTCCATTGGCGTTGATCATGCGGCAGCGCCCAGGTCTGAGGGAAGGGATAACTCAGGTAAGCCCCCGAGTAATCCCCGACACTCGCGGGATTCGTAACGACTACAAACATACTTTGAATTCCATCGGACGCATTGGTGTCAATCCCGGCATTAAAATACATGCTCCCCTGGATATTGGTATTTTGTGCGTACAACCCGAGTTGCCAGGGTGAAAACAAAGGCGGAACTGGCGGCGGTGAATTCGTGCCCGTGGCTCGGTCCTCAAAACTCTCCAGCAGGTCGACCGAGGCATTGGGCATCGGTTCGAGAAGCGCGGCCCAAGTGAAGGGCCCGGAAGCTCCGGCCGGGACCGCGATTTCGACTGTCTGTTGACCCGTACCCATGTTAGTCAGGAACGCTCCACTCGCGACCACCTTTCCAGCCGAGAAAAGTTGAATGATGATTTTATAATACTGCTGGCTGGCGAGGTACGGCTGCCACAGCCGGGTACGATCCAGCGGCAAGGAGCCTTCCGATGACAGCCAGGATACGAGCTCTTGCCATTCGACTGTAATTGAATAGTTCGCACCGGGCACGACCACAGATGGAAGGGTGAGTGGCCGAAGACCCCAAACCATGCGTACCGGTAGGAAGGTGTCACTTACCGGCACGCCGTTTTGCTCGAACCAGGCATGGAAAACGTATTGCCCACCATCGGGTGACGATACGTACCAGGGATTGTTTAGATCAGCGTCAGGCACACGCAGCGAAAGCACCGCCGTGCCTTTACCGCTTATTGGGCCTGCGGTAGAACGAGCGTACGGTTGATTTGGGTTCGAGACGCGTTCAAAGCTCCCAAAAAGGTTCAGATTGTTATCGCGAGTATCAAATCCGATCGTCAGGTTCCAATTGGAGCCGTTCGGCCAAACCAACATCGGCGCAGACTGGATCCAAAGTTTGTTCGGATTGGGGTTCACTAACGAGTGGTCGCCGCCGTTATCGGTTTTATACGCGTACAGCAGCACATACTCGTCGCCGGAAACTTCAACGCTAAGACTGCCTCCCGAGTTGGTGTCAACAATTCCACCGCTGGTTAGATTTTCGACCGTTTTGCCAGCCAGCAGATTGCTCGCTTTGAGTGTCACCGACGCGTTGTTAGTGTGTCCATTGAGCAGACCAATCAGCACACTGCCGTTCAGGCATACCCGGTAGTTTTGGTAAACGTAACTGCTCCCAGGACCGCTCAAATCCGTCGCCGGTAGCAGCCCAAAATAGTCGCGGTAGATCGCCCGCAACCAATTGTAGCGCAGGTCCCACGTGTGCGGCGGGAAGGTGCCCCCCACTTCAGTCGTGTCACCGATGGCAAACGTATTGATAGCCGTTTTGGCAGCGCCAAGCGTGGATGTCACCAGGGCGGGAACGGGCGGACTTGTCCCGGCCAATCCCGTATCGGTGACTATGCTCACGCCGGAACTTGTAGTCAGGCCCTGCCAAATTTTCCAGGTGCCGACCGAGTCATTATAGCCAGCTCCCAGCGGTCCAAGTGGTCGAACGCCAGTGAAATTCAGGCGTTGTGGGTCCATCAGGCTGCCGTCGTTCGCCGCCCCGGCATCCCAAGCTGCATAAGCGTTAGCAACGTTCAACCCGAACAGCGAATCCATGCGCTGGGTCCAGGCCGGATTGGGCAGGATGTAAGGATTGAACTGGCCTGGCAAATCGGCATTCGCATGGATATGAATTCCCATCGGCGCGACATTAGTAACGAGGGCGTCAAGGTGCTGCTGGTCCAGGGCAAAACCGCGCGACAAACACAACGCCGGAGCGGCACGCCATTCGCCCATGTCAAATTCCTCGTCCTGAATAATGCGAGGCTCATAACCCAGACGTTTAAACGTACTCCACAGTCGGTAATTCTCGTGGTTAGCACGACACCAACCCATATCTGCGGCCTGGCTCCAATAGAACTGAATGTCAGGGGGCGGATTCGACGTGCCTCCCAACAATCTGTCCAGATGCAGTTGCTGCATCCGGCGGAACGCCTCGGCTACACCCGAATAAGCGTCACTTTTCACCAACCGGCTCTGAGCGACAATTCCAAAGCCTCGCTCGCGCGGAGAATTATTACCGGAATAAAGGTCGCGGTCATTCCAGGTGAAAACATGAACCCCGATTGCCCCTGACATTAGCGAGGCCCAAAGCTCCCCCGGCAGAGCCGCCGCCTGGCGCCCGGAAGCATCGGCAGCCTGAGTTTCGGTCGAGGTGTGTCCGGTTTCACTGACGAGCACCGGCAGACCTGACGCCGCCCGGTGTTTGCCAATGCCATAATCCACCGACCTCAACTCGGTGTTGATGGTCGCAATCGCGTAGTTGTTGATTGACCAGAAGTCGAGTGGAGCGCCAGCTTCGGCGCAGCTGGCAACGATTGTTCGCGCGTCCTCGCACGTGTAGAAAACATCCTCTTCGCCAAACAAGCCGCCGACCATCGAGTAGGTGCGCAGGTGATTCGGGTCAAACATTTTGGCGGTTTGCGCACCCAATGCCACGTAGTTGCCAATGCTTTTCTTGCGCCACTGGATCAGGTCGTAATAAACCGGATCCTTGCGATCGGCCGGATAGGCTTTGGGCATGGGAACGGCATCAAAACTGGCATAGGCAGTTCCCCAGGTGGCGTTCGCCATCGCAATGTTGTTGCTATAGCGGGCTGCGAGAAACGTGTGGAAACTGGCGATCGAATACGGATCGAACCCCAGGAAACGGCGGGAAGGATCCCATAAGTCAAAGTAGGCATATTCGTTCCCCAAAATCCAGGCAGCAATCGCTGGGCTATTCTTGTATCGAGCCGTGACTTGGGCGATGTAGTTCGAATAGGCCTCTCGTGCGTTAGGGTTCTCATAAGCAAGCACGACAGAATTGGAGCCTTGATCGTTTACGGCCTTCCAACTATTCGTGAACCAGTCCGGCGCATATTGGTAACCAATCAGGATGAAGAGGCGCAGACCCAGCTCTTCCGCCTTGGCAACAAGGTGATCGGGCTTGGACCAATTGAACACCCCTCGCGGATTCTCTACCGTATTCCAGACAAACTCGGCACGCACCGAATTCGCATACATTTTTTTGAACTCAACCAGGTCGTAATCAAGTTGCTCAAAACTTTGGTTGGCCCCTACTGGCGGATTCCAAGTCTGGTAGGCCATTCCGTGAGGGATGAAATATTCGGCCGTCTCCGGATCCCAGAAGTAACCCTTTTGGAGCTGCAAAATCCCCGCGCCTTCCACTCGGGTAACGAGTATCAGAATCGCCAGGAAACTGATGTCTCGAAGACGCCTGCAGAGCCTTGCTTTGGTAGTTTTCAAATCAGCCCTTCTCTTTCCCTTCGGTCCTCTCCTCCGATTCGCTGACCACTGCGAAGGCCTCCTCGAAGCGTCTCAGCGTCCGCCAGGCATAAGCATAGCTGCGCTGGTCCAAATAAGTCTGGATATCGGTGAACATAGCATAGAATTCTGAAACCTGCACAGGACTTAATCGGCCAGCCTGAGAAGCCATTAACTGGAAGGCCTGATACCCTTGTTTGATCCGTGCCAGCAGACCATTGCCGGCTAATCCATGGTTTTCCCATCGTTCAAGGAACAGGCTGGCCCCTCCGGCAGCCACCACAACCCCGAATGCTATCATCGCGACTTCGACAAGATTTTCTGGCGACATCCAGATACGGTACCCGCCGAACGCCTTAAACACCAGAAGGCCCGGCATCGGCACAACAAAAAACCAGATAAAGGTAAACAGCCCCAACACAAAGGAACGTTTCCACTCAGAGGCAAGCCGCTGTCGAATCGTACTGTCGCTTTGCATATCAGTGACCGGGCGTTTCAGAAGAGGCTGAAGCTGTCCAGCGACTATCTTCAACACAACTGCCTTGGCCTCCTCAGTCAAAGCCGCCTTCTCGAGCGCAGCTGCGGTCCGTCCAACATCTACGCCCAACTCGCACAGAATCCGATGAGCCACTTTCCGAGCCTCATCAAGAGCCAAGCCTCCTTTGGCAAGCTGGCCTACGATATGCCCGCTAATGCGTCGGAGCCGCACTGGATAAAGCGCATACTTCAACCCCGCTACCAGGACCCCGGTGAAAACCATGACGCACAACAAAATACCGCAGCGTTGCGGCCAACCGCCTAATGAGATTAGCTTCGCGACAAGCATATAGAACCCAAAACTGACCATCCAACCACATAGCTTCGGCAACCAAACGATCCACTTCAGGTCCTTGCCAGGTTTAGGCTGCATCAGGAAGGGTCCCACCAGCGTGCTGACGCTGAACATTAACGAAGGGAGCAAAAGCAGCACGTTTAAAAAGTCGAGATTCGACAGAGCAAACAAATCAAGCAACAGCGAGGTGAGCCCAAACCCCCAAACCACGGTGCGCAGGTTGACCATGTTCTGATACCTGTCCAGAGGCCGATCTTCCCGCGGCCCGACCCAGGTCCGGAAGGCGATATTCACGGCCCGCGCATCATTCGCCGCGGCACCCGAAAGCACAAACTCCAGACTTTGTCGCACGAATTGACCGAGCGTGTGAATGACCAGCTGGGGACCGAACAGCACGATATCGCGGCCGCGATAATAGAGCCAACGACCAACCCCCAACGCAAAGCCACCCATCAGGAAACCAAGCACCGCGAGTGGAACAAGGTAAGGCATCAACAGCGGTTTTGTCCCGATCGCAATTCCAGTTGCCACCGCGCCGAGCAGGCCGGCGACTCGATTGAATCCGGTAGCTTCCAGACCCGCGACGAAACCGAGCACGGTCAGCACCTGGTTCATCACCAAGCCCAAATTCCAGAGCAGAATCAGAATCTGCACAAATGGAGAGACATCGGCAATGATCGCTACGGGCATCAGCAGAATGCTTAGGAGCGCCGCGGGCGCACCCAGGAAGAAACGACCGCCATTAGCGCGAATCTCCTTGGCAAAAACCGACAGCGGTCCGGCATCGTTGACCCGTTGCATGATCGGATCCAGCATCATCTGCAGATAGCCACCCGACCACCTCGGGAATGCGGCGAGCCATTCCGCGTGACTCCAGGTTTCACGGATTTTGTGCCACAGCGCCTTTGACCTGCGAAATTTAACTGGATAACCCAAGGCCAAAGCATTGTGCGCTGCCTGTGTAACTCCCCAAACGTCTTCAGAAATCCCAATCGCGTGCGGACCGAATCCGATGAGGCCCTCCCATCGTTCTCCAAAAGTTGCGCCTCGCTCCGAGGCGGCGGTCAACGGCATCTTGGGCGTGTGAACATCGCACAACGCCCGCTGTACACGCCCATAATACACCGCCTGGATGTTGCCCCATCCGGTGCCAAGACTTTCACCACCGGCACCTCCCAGTAACATCGCACCGCGAATAAGCGACCGCTGGCCTTCCTCGATCAATTGCGAGCTCTGTCCGATCGGCGTAAGGGTGTTCGTCGTACTGCGCCCCGGAATCACAATCACAACACCCGGATCGCTCAGCGCGAGTTTAATATCGGCAATGACCGCCTCTAGATCGTGCGCGTTGGCATTCCGATCCAGCAACACCATATTCGTCAGCTTCAGCGATTCCTCATACACCAGGTCCATCCCGACGAGTCCACCAGCCTTAAACCCGAACGGTGTCCAATCGTTGATGCTATAGGCTCGGCAACCCGGCGCCAGTGCCATTAACAAACCCGCCAGTTTGTTCCGTTGCCCCAGTTCACCCGTGTTGTAGGAGACTTGTGACGGTCGATTGTTGTCATTGTTGTCGAACTTGTTCTGAATTAAATAAAAGACGGTGTTGGCAGCGAGGCCCCTTCGATTCAGCGCCAGCGCCAGATCCACAAGGTTAATCCCGGTATCTTGCGAATGCCCGGCCGTCGACATCATCGTCACCAACCACCGGCGAAGGTGCCACGCCAGGAGCGTTTCCTCGCGCTTGCTTGAAGTTTCCACGAATAAATTCAGGCCTGATTCAGCAGGCAGGGTTGGGTTTTCCCCTTTAACCACCAACTGCACAGGATGCCACAATGTTACGTCATGCTCCTTCTCCAGTGCGTACAACGCCCCAAACCATTGCGCCAGTAACGTGTCCTCCGGCAGCCTCTGGACGTGCATCAGCAACTTTATTCCCCGCGATCCGAGTTGTTCCCGTAACAACTTCACTCGCGTCATCAGCAGGTCCGCGGTCAGTTTATGAAAGGAGAGATCATCCCCACTCATATACACGACCCCCAAAGCATTACGTTGGCCGACACGAGTTTGCTTGAATGCCTCGCTTTCTGTATGCCCTCCAGGATTCTCGCGCGCTCGGACCAGCCAGAAATTCCTGCACCAACTCAGCAACTCGGATTCAAACGCCATTAAGGCCAATGCACCCACAAGGCACACGCTCGCCGCCAGAAGATGGTTATTGAAATAGTTGCTGAAAGAGCCGCTGAGCAACTGAAGCGCCAAACACACAGCGGCTGCCAACCCGCCTAAAACTTTGAAGGGATGGATTACAAACGCTGAACTCATCGCAGCCATCAGCACAAACAACCCAAAGCGAAGCAGGTACATCGTATTCCAAAAAAGGAATCCACCCACAATCAGGCTGATATCCCGGCCCATTTGGTATGTTTCCTGGAACCAGATCTCCAATGCCTGCGCGTGCATGTAGCTTCCGACGAAGAAGAAGACCACCGCGAAAACAAGATAGAACCCTATCGCCTGGATCATCGCAAAGACTCCGCCGGTCGGTATCGAGGGTTGAAAATGATACTTAATGGAGAGCCATACCAACGAGGCGGGGCGAGTCGGCACCAGGTTAAGACGGTTAAGCCACCGCAATACACGCCAGGTGTCCGGCCTCGCGGAAACATGGTCCTCCAGCCAAGCGCTTAACCTCGAGACAAGCAAAGGGCCAACCAGGCAAGCAGATTCCAGCAACAGAACGATCCCAAACAATCCCTTCACAAACATGAACGTTGCGAAGCTCGGTGCCTGCAACTGAAACAGCGCAACCGCTAGCAACGATAGGCCAATCGCCCGAAAAAGATATCCCCCTCGCTGGTATAACACCGGATTCCACCAACGTCCTAACCGCAGCGCCGGTGTGGCCATTGCCAGAGTCCGACCGAAAAAACTGGCCACATCTGCATCCAGCGCAGAGTGTGAAGTTGAACCTGGCTGGCTTCCCCATCGATATCGATACGTCTGCAACCCCCGCGCAATCGCGCTCAGTACAAACCCAACAACCAAGGGCACCGCCCAAATCAACGAATGCCAATCGGAAGCCATGCCGGCAGCCGATTCTCTCAAGTAGTCATAAATCTTCAGCCCCCGGCGTTGATTGTTGTACCAGATCAACGCCACCAAACCCATCAGCAGGAAATGCGGCAACATTTTAGAGGCCTCCAGAACATATGGATGAATTGGCCACCACTGCTCCCGCTCCTTGGTTGTCTTGTAACTGCGGATGAAATTCTCCACATGGCTCCGCGGAATATTCAATTTCCGCTCCATCTCGTCTGCCACGTCCGCCAGGTTCACCCCCGGTTTTTGGATCAACAAGAGGTCCATCGCAGAACTCCCGGAAGGCGCATCGAAAGCTGTCCGCGCGTCGAAAGGCGTCGGTCTGGCTCGCAGGCCCATCATCCGAAGCACTAATTCGATTTCTTCGTTGGTGCCGAGGACTGCCGCCGCCGCCGGGTTTGCCTTGAACTCCTTAATCAAACTCAGCAACCGCAGATGCGATTCAGAGAAATACATCAACAGCCGCGCCCAAATATGGTTACTATCCTCGTTTTCCTGAAGAATGTCCGCCTTAGGACTCCCGTCTTTGCGACCGGCTTTGACCACCCAGCGGCTGTAAACCCCCACCATCACCGCGAATTCATCCATCCCATTTACCCAGGAATCCTCCTCATGTTCCACCAGACGCACATCGTCTTCGGACCAGTCGTTGATTACCCGCCGCCATTCCAATACCAACTTGTACATCGCCCTGAGTTGCATGTGGAAATTCTGCTCCACCGCGGCATTGGAATATCGCGAATGGTGCGCACTTGAGGGCATCATCATTCCCAGAACCCTCTTGGCCCAGCGCTCTTCGGCCCGCTGCATCACCGGCTCAGGTACCAGGACCTCCGACAAGGCTCCCGCCCTCACTTTAGTCCGCCGACGACGAACCCAACTTAGCAACCACCAGAAGAGCGCCGCGCCGATAATCGCCAAATAAAAGCCCGCCGCGGTCCAGACGAACAACGTAATATCGCGCGGCGAACCAGCCGGCGTTTTCATCATTGCACCACCTATCCAATTCGTACGCCAGGCGGCCCCCTCCAGTTCTGAGTAAATACCCAAACTCTGTGGCCACCCGTTTGTGCCTGAGTTTTGTTGCTGACTGGTGGGAGCCTTCAGTAGCGGATAGAGTGTGGCCCCTTCGCCGGTGTTCAATGGCTCGTTAGCCGCAGCAGTGGTTGCCAACACCGGCCAGTCGGAACCTGGCGCCAACTGCGTGAGGCTCCGCGTGGTGAACTCAGCTGCTGAGAAATAACCCAATAGATTGGCGATCTGAAGGAATTTGGCGGTCAACTCCGTCGAGATCATATCGGGCCGGCGCAGCGCTACCGCCCAATCCAATCCCCACACGCCATTCACCATCACGCCGTGGACCCGCGCCAAATTATCCAGCAGGGCGCGCGTCATCTTCCGGTTTACCCCGAGGCGATCGGCCGCCTCGACAAAACTCAACCAGTCATCCGTTGCCGTCCAACGGTCTAGTGCCAGTGCGTTTGTTTGGTTTAGGAGATCCTGAATCTCGAAAAGTCCTTTCGGCACGATCCCTGTCGCCTCCACGTAGGGCAAGACGCGATTAGTCAACCACGCCGCCTGTTCTTGCGTCGCCTCGAGGATCGTCTGTCTCCATGCCGGCTCGAAGCGATACTGCTCGGCGTGTTCCCCCAGGCGATTGAGTAATAGATATGCCCGCGCATTGCTCCCCAACGAAAAACTCTTCGCCTCCGGCCATCCCTTGATGCCGAGTAACGGTGCCGTTGACTTGACACGATGTTCGGCGATACCCCGAGGCCAGGCCACATCATTTGTTTCGGGTCGAAATTGATCCAGCAATAACCCAAGCAGATTATTGCCAAATGTGACGGCATTGGTGTCCCCGGCGGTCCCGAGACAAAAAGCCGCCTCTGCGATAGCCAGCTGCGCCGCCGCATTTATTTCCCCATCGCTGACTCGCTTATACTCCCTTCGCTTCGTGAGCGCGGCGCCCGTCTTGGCGTCATAAGAAGCAGACAGGGGATACTTTCCGCCTTGCGATTGTTCCCAGTAAAAGCTCAACAGTTCACCTGCCAGCCTGGTCAACTCCGGTCGTTCCAACTTCACCGCCAATTCAATAATCTGGCCTTCTTGCACTGTGTCGATATAGCGTTCGACCAGCGTCCCGGGCGCAGTCGGGATTAGGCCGGTTTTTTTAAGATAGGTAACTATGACCTGGTCAAATTGTCTCAGAGCGTTGGTTCGATATTGCAGAAGCGGCTGCGAAGGCGAAGCGAGGGCAGTCCCGAGCCATGGCGCTTGATGCGTGGGCAACAGCGCTTCGGCCAAAGTTGGCAATTGGTTAATCTCCTTGGCCTGTGCAGCGGCCGACCGCGCCTGTCCGTTGACTTCCGCTACCTCTCTTTTCGCGCCCATCCGACCAGCCGCCGATCGAATCAACGAGTCCGCACCTTGAGCAAACGCGCTCGCGACGCAGCGATTGTGCAAGCCCGCCAGTGAACTCGATAAACCACCGGCGGCCTTTGCCAACGGGAACCTCACGTAATAGCCGTAGCCGAGCGCAAGGATTCCAGGCGAGATTTCATCCTCCAAAACTCCAGCGCGAAAAATCTCCAGTTTGGGAGTATCAAAGCCATTGACGATGGTATGAACCTTTGTATCGCCGGCACGGAAGGTCTCAAAATGGTTTAGGAAACGCCCATCATCGGCGGCTAACGCATAGAGGGGCACTGGCGCGTCGGGATCCGAGTTGTCAGTGAGCCTCAGCACAGGGTAGTAGGGGGGTTCGAATCGGGGACTCAAGGTCCCCACGATCGTCTCCTCGCACTTCAGAAACGAGTTCCAACCTCTGTCGGTTTTTGCCTCCTCCGAAGTGAGCAGCCTTTTCGTCCGTCGAAATGTCTCCAATCCGCTCGTGTGCTTTTGAGTGTTGTAGTAAAAGCCATACTCCTTTTCCGGCACGAGAAAACTTTCGCCGGACCTCATCCGATAAAGATGGGTAACCCGGACTGGGTAGTCTGCGGATTTTGCGGCATTCAGTTCCACCGAAGTCACCTTGGCAACATCCAAACCCTCCCTGGCCAGCTCAGCGACCGAAATTACCAATAGGTTGCCGCGCTTCGCACCCGGCTGCGAGCTCCTGACCACCGCCCCCCTTTCCGGGACTATTTCGCCCGGCAGCCATTCCACTGCCGGATCGTGGATGGGCCAAAAACCCAGTGTGCTCTTTTGGTCCGTAAACCCGCCGTCTGCCACGCTGACCGAATGCTGCGAGTTATCGTTGAACTGGACGCTTACGCTCGCCCCCACAGGGGCATCGAGGTAAAAGCCCACAAAATCGCAACTCGAGAGGTCCTGCGCACTGGCCAGGCGTGTTCGGACAACCCTGCCTTGTTGAGCATCGCCGCTGTTCAGCCAATCACTTGCAGTTGATAATGGAAGCTGGTAAACGATCTTATTGGCGGGTTGCCCCTTACCATTCACCTTATGTGCTATGTATGTGCTCGGACCACCGGCGGCGTTGAAGATCGTCTCAGACTCGAAAACCGTCTCGCCCCGCTCGTTCAGTTCAGTGCCCTGCCATCCGACCCAAACATTCGCATGGTCTGGCAGGTACGGATTGGAGCTCATCCAGCAAGGAGAATGAAGGCGCCGGCATCGGTAAAAAGTGCCACTGTCTCGCGGTGAGAGGCTCGTTCGGCAAAACGTATTGACCTCGGTCGGCCATTCACGCCAAGCCACATCGTTGATATTCCACGTATCAGGCGCGTTCTCACGCCGTGGCGAAAAGCTCAGTCTCTCGCGGCCCGCGCTCGGGTCCCTCTCCTTCCGCAAAAACCCTGGTTGGTATCGATAGCTGATCTTTCTAGTAATTACCGCGCGAGTTCTTTCTGCCAACAGTCGGTCAATTGAATAACCTTCGGCTCCCGCGCTCTTGATTTTTCCGGCGAATTCCTCAAGCAGATTGCCCCCCCGATCGAACGTGCGCACCGAATATGGGTAGGAAAAGAACCCGGATATATCGATGCTTTGCAATTCCAACACGCGTTCCGGTGGGCTCCTGGCATCGCCCGCATCCCGCCAATCGCGGAATTCGCCCGTGAAAATAGCGGTCACATTGGACCCGATCCTCCCGGTCAGGTTAAGGTTATGACCAAGCTCGCGGTGGGGATCGATTGCGTATTTCGGGTGGTCGTAAGGTTTGGATAAATCGAAATAAATGCGTTCACCGGCTCTTTCGGTGTAAAGCGCCACGTCCGTTCCCCGCACCAATGCCTTCTCTTCTGCCCAACCAAGCTCTCCCCAAGGGCTCACTTTATAGAGTGTGACCAAATCCAACGGCCGTTCGGCTTCAGCGCCCGCACTCACGCGCTTAACGCGGCGCTCCGTAATATGCCCATGCCGGTCCAGCAATTCAGATACCCGCGCAACCGCACTGTTCGAAAACCATTCCGTCACCCGGCTCCGCTGTCCGTTCTCCAATTCAGTTTCAACCAGCCGCCCAAACGGATCGCCCAGCACATACGAGTTGGTAAAAGCGAGCCCCCAAAAAGGCGTTCCCTCGATCTTCAGCAACCATTCCCCACCCGCACGCGGGGTAACGCCCAACGTTCGATATCTGGCTCGGATCTCCCCATTCTGCATCGTCTCCGCAGCAACAACTCGCTCGGTATCACCGTCGTACGTCAGCACCGTCCTGAATTCAAGTTGTGGCAAGGTGCGAATATCCGCCTCGATCGTTCTGCCTTGCTCATCGGTGACAATGCCGCATTCATCGGCCAATGACCCCGCGACATAACGCCGGACACGCGCTCGTAGTCCACCCTTTTGCCAGTGATAATCGTCCTGTTCCCGCTCCAGAATATCATAACGACCAGTGACAGGGTTTCGCTGCAAGGTCAGGCTCCCCTGTTGCATTCCCTCCGGGCTGTAGCGCGGGCGGGTTTGGGTTGTGCCCCCGATCCGGGAGCTGATGAGCATTCCGAATCCGCTATAGGTATTGGTTTCTCTGTGGTCTGGAATGCCCCGCTGATACCAAACCTGCTTTTCAACTCGCCAGATCCGGTTCGTATTATCGTACGCCCCAGCCGTTTCCTGAAGCATCTCTTCGGTCGCTTTTACCGCCGTAGCGCTGTGGCTTACAGTCTCCTGCCGATTGTACTCATAAACCGTTTTAAGTCGTGTGGTCTCGACCCCGATCGGCGATGACCAGCGATAATCCCATGTATTGGTGTAAACCTTTCCGGTGTAGTTTGCTTCCGTCGCCGTTAGTACGCGGCGCACAGCGTCATAGTCGCTTGTTATCAATTCGGCCAAACGCGTTCCGGACCGTGACGCCGAAGTGACCGCCCGTCGCGGTACCAGCCCAAAATGGAAATCATCCGCATACTCCCAGGTCACCTCGAAGGAGAACGATTGTGTACCATCAAACGCATCCACGTATTGTTCCTGGAGCTTCCGGCCAAAGTTGGCAGTATCGAGCGTTTCAGTTTTTGCCACTCCTTTGATTAGGTCTTTGCGCTCCAACACCGTCCGATATCCGGTGCCGGATAAATCGCCTCGCTCCACCCTGTTTAACTGGAACCTTGCCTCGCCCAATATCGGCGCCAACACTTTGGTCGAGTTTGGACGCAAAAAGTCGCCCGGTTCCCGTCCGTTCTCATACACCAGCGCAGATTCCAACAGCCCGTCAGCTGTAAATTGATTGCGCGTGATATAGAGGTCGTCGACAACTTCGATCGGGAGAACAAAAAGACCATAAGTTTCGCGGGTTAGCACCCCAGTCACATAATTGACGTGAAGTTTTGCGATCGTCGGCTCATAGGGATCCAGCTCTCGCTTCCTTAAATCTCTAAACCAACAATCAACCGTTTTGGTTTCTTCCAACAGCGCGCCTCGGACAGCACTCTGCCGATTCCCGCTATTCGCAAACGTGCGGCTGGCAATTTCAACTCGTGCCGGATCATATTCGATTTCCAGAATCCGCCGGTCGGTGATGGTCTGGCGCCAAAGGCCGCTCTCATAAACCACGATTTCTTGCTCTCCGGTAATGGGGTTGGTCCTTTCCTGCCGCGTCTTCCCCAAGGGAAACTCGATTGTCAAAAACACATCCCGTTTACCTTTCTCACCGAGCTCCAGTGCGACAATCGTTGCGGCAAAATGGTTCGCCTGCAACCGAGCTCGATCCATGACCGATAAGCGAGTTAGCAACTCAAATATATTATCCACCTCTTTTGCCCCACTCATTACTCCTGTCCCCATGACCTGGTCCTGCGAATCGCGCAACAGTGGTCCCATTTCCGGATGCCCGTTAACAACCACCACCTCGTTCAGCAAGACCACCGCTTTGCTCGCGCCAGCTGCCGCGTCAGCCCGGATCTCTTCAATCGCACTCGCCTCCTCCGCCTTGCGCAGCGTCGCATCCATCTCAGCCAGTCCAGGAATGCTCACCATTTTGACCGATTGAGTCTTGCCCTCGATTTGCCGCCGGAAAACAAAACTGCTGTTCCGCGGATCGACTGTCACCAGTGGATCGGGTTCCACAGCTTCCACGCCCTGCGCCGCCAAATCCTTTCGGACACGGCCAATCTCAACCTCATCCACCGGCAATCCCCACGACTGGCGCTGCAAATGCCGTCTGAGTTCAAGCAAATTGCCCAGTAACGGACTGTAGATCTGTGCGACGGCATTTGACCCAACGTGAATAACAGGTTCGTAGGATATCGCGGAGCCAGAAAGGGAACCGGGTTCCCAAATCTGCTGCTCGATCACGCCTCCCTCGTGCAACCCCCTTTCAAATTGCTTAAACCGAATCAACTCGCGACCGATCAATTCCGAATATTCCGTATAAGCTTTCAGACCGTAAATCACCAAGGCGGTTTTCCCGGCGAACTTGCCACTCTGAATCCGGTGCGCATAAACCACCAGGTCTGTCTCCTTCCAACCTTGCGCCGATGTCACCTTCACCAATCCCAGCGGGAACATCCGTCCAGCCCGTATTTCCGCCTCCATCTCTTCCCGAGTCCGAAAGTGCTCAGCCAATCGGACCCCATACAGTCCATAGGCGTAGTCATGCTCAAACGCGTCGCGATCGTCCCGGATTAGACCGCGTTTATAAAACATCAGCAGCGGAAAACCGAAAACCCGGATCTCATAAGCCGCCAACTCGCTCATCCGAGGCGAATACGGGAATGGCTTTTCCAATTCCTTTTTTGCCAAGGTCGATTTCGTCACCCGGACCAGCGTGTTGAGGATGGCGCGAATATCGACGCTGATAACCAGATACTGCAGCCATGCTTCGGCAGGTCCTTCGCCATGGCTGAGTTCTTCCAGAGAAATCCCTGACAAGGCCGTCATGTCGCTTTTCCCCAACGCCAGCAACAGCAGCGTGCTCAGATTGATATCCCCGTTGACCGAGAAGCGCACGTTATTGAATACGTCCCTGATTACCCCGGGATTATCGGACAAACCGCTGACTTTGAACGTGCTGGCGAGAATATTCAGAAACGTCGTCACACGCCCATCGAACATCCCTTGCCGTGCCAACCGAAGCATCGCCCGCACATCTTCATCGCTCATCTGTTGAAGGTAAGTTTCAAGCTCCGCGTCGGAGAGTTTGCCGCCGATCTTCTTCAGCTCTTCGATATCACCCTTGCTAAGGTACCGCTCGGGCTTAACCTTGATCTCCGGACTCCGCTCCCGGGCCGCCATCAGCGCAAAAAGCTCCCGCATCTGTTTCGCCGTAGGCACCCGGCTGATTAAGCGCCAGGTAATCAGATTGTACAGCAAACGCGCCGACTCGCCCGCCGGGAAACCCAGTCCCGCCAGGCCGCCGCCAATGTTCAACCCGGCAATAATGGGTTCGGCAACCAGCGCCACATTTGCCTGCTGCATCGCACGCGCCTTTCGATTCCGTTCCAAGTACGCGTTGAGTAGTGCAAAGTGCCCCAGCGCCGATTGCTTCAGCAACTCGGCCTCCCCGAATTGAAGAACATGCCACTTCTTCGGGTCCGGTTGCGCCGGATCCCTCACGCGGAGCTCGACCACGTCTTGCCCTAAAATCGCATTGGTTGCTGGTTGCAGCTGCTCTCCGGGACGAAACCCGACTACTTCTCGATACCCCTTTTCACCGGCTTTCCTGACGAATAATTCTTGCACGTCGCCGACCACCCTCTTCTCAATCTCGCTATCCCGAACCATTCTGACCGCTCGCGAGAAGTTGTTTTGCTCGTCGACTTCAAACTCGAATGCGACAAAAATATCCTTCGCCTCCGTGGGCAATCGCGGCATCTCTGCGAGCGAGAACCTCTGTTCTCGAACCTGGTTCTGCAATGCGCTCCATTGCATCAGTGCATCTGGGATGCCATTACTGTTTTTGGCAGCCAGAATTTCCCGCGCATTCAATTCGAGCGTGCGATGCTGCCGATAGGCCAGCTCAGCTTCCCGGATCGCTTCAGCGGCTTGAAAACCGAATTCCACACGATAAGTAACGGTTTTTTCGGCTGCCTCGTCCCGATAGGTCGCGGTGACAAAAGTCGGCTGTTCCCGCGGTTGTTGTTTTAACAGTGCCAACTCGGTCGCCGGGATGCGGCGTGGCTCGCCCGCTTCGCCGTAGGCCCAAACATCGACCAGCGCTCTTTTTTCAGCCAGAAAGTCCATCAGTTCACGCCACGTCGCAAAGCGGCGTTGGATGGAGTACTTTTCCGTTTCTTCCTCCGAAACCAGGGCCGCAAACCACCTGCGTTCGAGCCTTTCCCTGGCGAATTTCTGGTAATTAATGTCCGCCTCCAGGCGCCGGGCCGCATCGGACTCTCCCACACCAGCGTAATGCAACTGCGGAGCCGGATGTTGGCGGAATATTTCCGAGGCTCTTTCGGCCAACTCAGCGTTCCATGCATTGGTGGAAGCCTCCGCTTGCGCACCAGTGACAATCCAGCACGGCATCCCCGCCAAGGTCAGTACAAACAGCTGACACAAGAGTGTATGCCGACAGATCATCTCTGCTGTGGGGTGCTGGGCTATGCGCGAACTATAATTTCAGAGCGTTTCTATCGGCAAGGCAAATCGTAACATCAGCGTCTCGCTGGCAACTGACAATTAGCTGGCCGGGCTGGAGAGCCACGCTACTTCCAGGTGCCAACAGTTTCAATCTCGTCACAACAACAGTTCGTTGACACCGAGCTCTGTGTACGACATTCTTCCAACGTCTTCACCCCACGTTGCATCCTTATGAAACAGCACTTTTCTCGACCGGAGGCCAAAACAAGGCTGGGAACTCCAAATCACCTCGGGTCCTTGAGCCCGGCTGCGATGCTGGCTGCATTCCGAGACAACCTGGCTTACATGCAAGCGAAGTTCCCGGAAGTCGCGACTACAAATGATAAGTACATGGCTCTGGCGTACAGCGTCCGGGATCAACTGCTGCATCGCTGGATCAGCACAGCTCAAACCTATTATCAAAAACGTTGCCGCACTGTTTGTTACCTCTCAGCCGAATTCCTGATCGGTCCCCAATTAGCCAACAACATCGTCAACCTCGGCATCTACGAGCAGGCCCGAATCGCCCTGAAGAAGATCGGCCTCGACCTCGAAACGCTGCTTGATCACGAGGAAGAACCTGGTCTCGGCAACGGCGGCCTCGGCCGCCTCGCTGCGTGCTTTCTCGATTCCCTTGCAACTATGGGAATCCCCAGCCTGGGCTATGGCATGCGCTACGAATTCGGCATCTTTACTCAAGCGCTACGCGAGGGCTGGCAGGTCGAACTCACGGACAAATGGCTGCGGTTGGGCAACCCTTGGGAGATTCCCCGGCCTGAACTGGTCTTCGACATAAAAATGGGCGGTCATACCGAGAGATACACTGAGAATGGAGAAGAGCGCGTGCGTTGGGTTCCGGATCGTGTCGTTCGGGGCATGGCTTACGATACACCGATCGTTGGTTACCGCACCAACACCGTAAACCTCCTGCGCCTCTGGAAGGCAGAGGCCGTCGAGTCCTTTGATTTCCAGGCTTTCAATACCGGCGATTATTATGGTTCCGTTCTCGCCAAGATAGTCTCGGAGAACATCACCAAAATCCTTTATCCGAACGACGAATCGCCCCAGGGCAAACAACTCCGCCTGCAGCAGCAATATTTCTTCGTCTCCTGCGCCCTGCAGGACATTGTCCGTTTGTACCTGCAACGCTCCCCTTCGGTGAAAGGATTCGCGGAAAAATTCGCCGTTCAGCTCAACGATACGCATCCGGCGGTTGCCGTCCCTGAGCTCATGCGCTTGCTCGTCGATGAGCACCACCTCGGCTGGGATGAAGCCTGGCACATGACAGAGCGCGTTTTCAGCTACACCAACCACACCCTCATGCCCGAGGCCCTCGAACGATGGTCCATTCCTCTCTTCGGCGCTCTGTTGCCACGTCATCTCGAAATCATCTATGAAATCAATCAGCGCTTCCTTGACGCAGTCCGACTTCGGCATCCGGATGATGACGCCCGCGTTGCCCGCCTGTCGTTAATCGATGAGACCGGACCGCGTTACGTACGGATGGCGCATCTCGCGTGTGTCGGCAGCCACGCCGTCAATGGCGTCGCCGCGCTGCACAGCAACTTGCTGAAAACCGGTGTCATGCGCGATTTCTATGAGTGGGCCCCGGGCAAGTTCACCAACGTAACCAACGGCGTCACGCCTCGCCGTTTTCTGCTACTAAGTAACCCGGCTCTCGCCGCCCTCATCTCCGATAAAATTGGCGACGGTTGGGTTCGAGATTTGCACCAGTTGCGCCGATTGGAAGCTTTTATTGATGATAAAGCTCTGCTCAAACAATGGCATGAAATTAAACTCCAGAATAAGCGCAGACTGGCCGAGCTGATTCTCAAACGCACAGGCACGAGTATCAATCCGGATACTTTGTTCGATATCCAGGTTAAACGACTCCACGAATATAAACGGCAACACTTAAACGTTTTGCATATCCTCACCCTCTACAACCGATTGCGCAAAGCTCCTGGCCTGGACCTCCCCGCACGCACCTTCATTTTCGGCGGCAAAGCCGCCCCCGGCTATTACTTCGCCAAGTTAATCATCAAATTGATCAATAGTGTCGCTGAAGTCGTGAACTGCGATCAATCTATCGGAGGCCGCCTCAAGATGGTTTTTGTCCCAAATTTTAACGTCAAAAGCGCGCAGAAGATTTATCCCGCGGCTGATCTTTCTGAGCAGATCTCCACTGCGGGCATGGAAGCCTCAGGCACCGGCAATATGAAATTCACCATGAATGGGGCCATCACCATCGGCACTCTAGACGGCGCAAACCTTGAAATCCGCGAGGAAGTCGGCCATGATAATTTCTTCCACTTCGGCCTGACATCCACCGAGGTGCTGGAAAGGAAAACTGCTGGTTACCAACCGCGAAAGCATGTCGAAACCAACCCGGAATTGCGCGAAATCCTTGATCAGATTGCTTCGGGCTTCTTTTCCCCCCGCCAGCCAGACCTGTTCAGACCCCTTGTCGACGAGTTGCTGAATCACGACAGGTTTATGCTCCTGGCCGACTACAGACCCTACATCGACTGTCAGCACAGCGTCAGTCTCGCTTACCAGGATCCCCAAAACTGGACGCGCATGTCGCTGCTGAACGTCGCGCGTGTCGGCTATTTTTCGTCCGATCGAGCAATCCGGGAGTACTGCGAGCGCATTTGGAAAACCACGCCAGTGGCCGTTGATCTGGGAGATCCTGCGTGAGAGTGTGTTTTGGAGAATCGTTCTCCTTGTAGGAGCCGACGCGAGATTGTCCCGAATATGCCGGTTTTTCCCGGCCTTTTCGGTTCCGCAACAAAACAAAATTTGTTGTAAGATCAACGCTTCCTCTCCGTATTACTTCTTAAGAACCACAACGGACAAGGAAAGGAATGCTATGACTTTAAAGACTCGAACTGAGGGGCCTCGTGTGGCTCGGACATTGCAATCGGTTGACGCTTTTGAGAATTGGGCTCTGGCTCACACCGTTGCGGCCGCCGCTCGCAAGGTCGACGAGAAACTCCTCACCCTGGAGCGGCAAAACAAAGCCACGAGCGGGTTGGGAGCAAGGACGCTATTGGCGTTGCTGGCATTTTGTTATGCGCGGCAGATCTACGCCTCAACCGAGGTTGTAGCGCGGGTTCGCTACGATGAGTCCCTGCGCGGCCTCTGCGACCAATTGATCCCCGATGCCGAAACCATTCGCCGCTTTCGAAGCCAAAATAGGCAAGCATTGGATTTTTGCCTGCAAGCGGCTCTGCGTTTCCAGGCGCAACAGAAGGTCGCGCAGGGCCTGCTGGCAAAGGTTTGCGAAGAACGCCTCGCGGAAGAGGCGCGACGCCGCATTACCATCGCCATGTTCACGGATAGCATGGACGTCGATAAGGACGCTGAGCGCCTCCATCATTTGAGCTTCGCCTGTTAGTTAGAGCTCGCTCGCGGGTAGGGCGCGCTCGGGGTAGGGCCCGCTCGCCGAGCGGGCCGCCCCGAGCGGGCCACATCCTTTTTCGCGGGGAATTATGGAGCGGCGTGCTCGGCGAGGGCGCCCTACCCATGCCCATAGGTAAGTTGTTGCCAACAAGCCTACTCAAGTGCATTAGTGCTTCATGGCACGTAATGCAGATGAGCTGATACGCACACGCGCGACGTTGCTCCACCGACTCAAGAATTGGCAGGATCAAACCAGTTGGGAGCAATTTTTCGAAACCTACTGGAAGCTCATCTATGGCTTCGCCCGTAAGGCGGGGCTAAACGAGGCCGAAGCCCAGGACGTCGTTCAGGAAACCATGTTTGCCATCGTCAAGCACATGCCCACATTCACCTACGACCCCACCCGCGGCTCCTTCAAAGGCTGGCTCCTCAACATGGCCCGCTGGCGCATCATCGACCAAATACGGAAACGCCGGCCCTTGAGCGATAAACATCATTTACACCACGATTTCTGCAGCTCCACCGGCACCGATACCATCGGCGCAATCCCCGACCCGGCCGGACCATCTCTCGATCAGTACTGGGAGACCGAATGGCAAACCAACCTGCTCGAATCGGCTATGAATAATGTGAAGCGGCGGCTCGACCCCGAGAAGTACCAACTCTTCGATTGCTACGTTAACAAAGAGTGGGCTCCTGAAAAAGTCGCCGCGACCTTCGGCGTCTCTGTTAACCAGGTTTATCAGGCCAAACATCGCATCACCGAAATGGTTAAGGCCGAGGTCGCCCGCCTGGAAAAAGAAGTAACCTGAGCCCTAACGATTCAGTTAGACCTTAACCGCAGAGACGCGCTCTTCGCAGCGCGGCCGAGCAGCAACCGATGATGCGGGGGCCGAAGGAATGGGAGGCGGATGGGACTCATACCCATGTTCAAGCCGGCTTCCCCGGCGCAGGCTTCGTTTGCTTTTGTAAAAGTTTCACGGCAACTGCCAAACCCAATCCCCCTGCTCCGCCGCGACGTCCTCGCCCACTTTCTTGACTCCCACCGTTCCCCCATCATCCACCGCGTTCCATCCCACCGAATAAAGCACGTAATGCTCCGGCCCGGCCAACCGGTACTTGAGTGCTTCGCCATTAATTATATCGTGCGGGATCTTTGCAACAAATTCGGGAACCAGCGCATCAAGCGACTGCGGCATTTGACCATGACTCAAGCGGTACCGCTCCAGAGCACAAGCGATTAGCGCGACGTTCGCTGCGTTTTGGCCAAAGGCTGCCTTTCGTAATGTCCCTTCAATACCAGGCACCAACAGACTGCAGAAAAACCGATGACGCAGATATAAAGCCATGCCGGAGTGCCCAGCGAGCGCGCTAAGTTGTTCGCGACTGATGTGAACCGTCGTCGGATTAATCCGCTGACCCGCCACATCTATCGCCGGCAGAATCGAGTCGCTCACAAATCGGCAGTAATTCAGTTTCTCCAGATCAACCCACCCGTCCGGTCCGGCCGCCATCAGCAGCCCCACAGGGCCATCCTGCGGCCCGCCGCTAACATTCCCCAGCTGGTTTGGTTTATCCATCGAGCGGCGCAGATACTCAATAATCGCACAACCGAAACCACGTTCCGCTGCCAGGCTGCGTTGAACGTCCGCGCAAAAATTCAATTGTCCGAGCGTATCCTGGAGCTCCCGCAATTGCGGTTCCGACCATTGACCAAATCCCTCCGCGAACGGCTGCAGCGCGAGATAGAATTCAGCCATCGAAACCAACTGCGAAATGATTGTCGGCTCCTGCCGGCAAGCCCTTGATACATACAGCATCAGCTGTAAGTCCTTGTAAGCATCTTCAGTTTGGTTCAGCGCCAACCGGGCCGAGGCCCTCAGCTGCAACACCTGGCAGATACGCTTAAGAACCGCAAGGTGGGGCAACAAAATGCCGGCGGGATTCTCTTCCTCGTAGCGCAGGTTGAAGCGGCAATACGGACGCCGGCTCGCATCCTGGGCTTCCCGCAGGATCGAATCGCACTCGGACAATTCTCGCAAAATGCCGGCGGCGGCTTGCTCGGGACTGAGACTGGCGGCCAGCGCCCCTTGTGGGGCTGCCGATCGAGCATGGGAACGGTTTGTTGCGCTCAAAAACGCTGCGTACCACGCCGCCAAATCAGTCCGTGCATTAATCCAGGAGTTCGAGCGCATCACCTTGGGCAGATCCAGTACGCCCGACGCCGCGTCGTACTTGTGGGCGAAACCGCTCACTCGCTGCACCGGATTGGACCCCACCCAACGCTGTGATCCGGGGATGAAATCAAACAACGGGGCCAGGAAAGGCGTTTGCGCGAAGTTTTGATCATCCGGCACGCGCGGCGGAATGAAAGCCGACAGGTCGAGCGGCTCACCGCGCGAGCTCATTTGACGTCGATACCTTTCCCACGCCCAATGACCACGCCAGTTCTCCTCCGCATAAAACAGCACAACCACCAGAATCAAGCCCAGCACCCAAAGAAAATAACGCCAGGAATGAATGAATTCGGCAACGCTCCCAACGGGTCGCTTGCCAGACTCGGGAGAAGCTTCGACCTTGTTAGCGCGCATTCTTATCTGTAGGAGACGACGTAAGGAGACTCTGACCGATTCGTTTTTGTGCCCGACCCGTTCCTGGTTAGCAAAGGTGTTCGTTCCCGCGTTATTTTGCTTTCAATCATCGCCAATTCGACAAAGCCGTCAGCCCCTCGTTTCAGAGAATCGAGGAGGCAAATTGGTATTGGAAGGAGCTGAAAACCATCGGAACTGCCAGGGAAAGAAGTTCGTGCGTCCCTCGCTTAAGAAGTGTGGCCTGGTTCATTTCGGATCGCGAAACTCGGCGAGCCAATTCTGGATGAGCAGCACCGAGGCTTCGGAGACCGGGGAGAGTCGTTCCGGGTCGCGCACAGCGCGCGGAATGAGGAATCTTTGGCCGTCGGCGGAGACGTCGAAGGGTCTTCCGACGCCGCTCCACCGATAACTGACGAAAATGGGATTGGGCAGATCGAAGAGCTTAACGGGTTGGCCGAATCGGCGATTGGGTGTGCTGGTTACCGGAACGGACATCATGGTGGTTCCGTTTGCGGTGAGGTAAAAGATTTCCAATCCATCTCGGCTCCATTGAGGGAACTGACCATCGCCGCTGGCGACCAGAACACGATTGGTGCACGCGGGAAAGTTTACGGCCTCAATGTCGCCACGGGCGGAGCGGTAAACGAGCGTCGATTCGTCCGGTGAGAGGCTGGGTTCCTGGCGCAGCCCCGCGCCCCAGGTGGTCAGATCCCCGGGGAGGGGGATCCATTCGGTGCGACTCCGCTGGAGGTCAAGGTAGCCATGGAGATTGGTCTGGTTATGGCGGTCCAGAAAGACATATCGACCCTTGGGAGAAATGTGCCCGAGCGTCCCCAAGCCCAGCCGCTCGACAACCGAGCCGCCGTCGACGGCCCGAATGAGCGTTTGCAGTTCTCCTGATTCATAAGTCGTGCAGGCAATTTCCCGGCCGCTGGGCAGCCAAAAAGGGCCGCACTCGATAGCTCCGCGGTTCGGGAAAGACAACTCCGAACCGCTCGTCGCGTTTACGATCCGGACGCGCAAGGCGGAGAGCCGATCTCCGGCGGCGATCGCGATGCTGCCTTCGTCTGGCGAGAGCCGCAGAGTGTGGAGGCCTTTCCAAGGCGGGCCAATTGGTGTGCTCTGGCTGCCGGACCGATTGACCCATACAAGTTCGCGGGGCCGAAAAGCTTCCAAATCTTCGTTGATGGGAGAGAGGACCAGTGTGCTTTGAGCGGAAGCGCTGATCCAGCCGGCCTCATCGGGTATGCGCAAAGGCTCGCTCGTCCGCTCGAGGGTGGAAAAAGAGAACGGAATGGCCCAAACACCTTCGCTTCCGCGAGCACCAGTGTCGACGCACAAGACGTGTCCCGAACCGCTCACCGTCGGGTTTCTAAAGAACGAACCAGGTTGATGCAGGAGAATTTTCCGGCTGCTCTTTGGATCTCTTGGATTCCAAGCGGCAATGGTGTTGGGGCCCCCTTGCATGCGATGTATAACAAAGACGACGCCACGTCCGCCAGGTATGGCGGTGGCTTCGTGAAAATCAAGGTCACCTTCGCCGGGCGGAAGAACAAGTTCGGCATTGCCGCCTTGGGCCGGCACGCGAAAAAGGCCCGTGCCGCCTTGCGTGAAGATGATTTCTCCCGTATAGCACCAGGCGGCACCGCCCCCGGAAAAGGGCGCGGGCATACGGCAGATGACAGTGGGCCGCCCACCTGCGATCGAAGCGCGCAGTAGAGAGCCGTTCTCGTCCCAACCCAGATCGGTGCTGTCCGGAGACCAGAAAGGGCCGCTGAGTTTTTCTCCCGACGAGAGCAGGGTCGGCGGGCCCACACGGTCCAGCCAGCGCCACCAGAGGCCCTCGTCATTTATGTAAGCCAGCTTCCGGCCGTCGGGGGAAATCGCCAGGCCATGCAGGCTCGCGGGTTTTCCTGGTTTTGCCGGCGCTGGAACTCGAATCTCTAGCTTGAGCAGCGGGGCTGAAACCTGCGCGCCGACAGGCGCGAGCCCAGTGGCTCCTGGCGTGGTTTGTCGTCGGTAAATAAGGGCGCCGACGGCGAAAAGGACAGCTAGCGCGGCTATTCCCCAGGCGACCCAAAGTTGGGCCTCTGTCTTCAGCGGCTTGAAACGGACCGGTGCCTGAACCGAAGTTGACGCGCCGCCGGCGCTTTCGATCGCAAACGCGAGGTCCTGGGCAGATTGAAACCGGTTGTCGGGCTGCTTTTCCAGGCAGCGATGAGCGATCCGTGCCAGGCCGGACGGAACCTCAGTCAGTTCCTCGGGCACATCCCTCAGAACCGCGTTCAGGCTCTCGACCGCCGAGTTGCGCTTGAACGGGCGCTGGCCGGAGAGCATTTCGTAGAGCACACAACCGAATGCGAAGATATCGGAGCGAGGTTCAGCTCGTTCACCTCGCGCCTGTTCGGGTGACATGTAGCTAGGAGTGCCCAGGATGATGCCGGGTGCAGTCAACTGGGTTCGTGTTGAGAACTCCGCCTCTGGACCATCCAAAAGGTTCTCGCCCGGCCTGTCGTGCGTTCTATCGCCTACGCCGGAAAGAACATCGGGTGTGGGCGGCTGAAGCTTGGCGAGGCCAAAGTCCAGGATCTTTACGCGACCATCCGTCGTGACGAAGATGTTTTCCGGCTTGAGGTCGCGGTGGACAATGCCTTTGTGGTGCGCCGCGGCGAGTCCGAGGGCGATTTGAAGGGCCCAATCCGTGGCTTTGCGGATCGGCGGCGGTTTGCCGTGGCCCTCGAGTAATACCTGACGCAAAGTTTGTCCATCGAGCAACTCCGTCGCGAGGTAAGGCGCGCCTTCATGCAACCCAGCGTCGTAGACGGTGAGGATGTTCGGATGATTCAAAGCGGCCAGCGTTTTGGCCTCCTGCTCGAAGCGACGCAGGCGGTCGGGATCGGAGGCGAAGGTCTTCGGCAGGAGTTTAACGGCGACGTCACGATTCAGCCGTGTGTCGCGCGCTCGGAACACCTCGCCCATACCGCCTGCGCCGAGGGTGCCGGTAAGCTGGAACTGGCTGACTTTCGCGCCAATCATGGTGCTTCAAACTCGCTAACTGTCTCAATGCATGAATGGCGCATGACTCAGAGGACCGGGAATCGACTCACGTTCCACGGAAATGCGGCTGTGCGCAAGGGCTAAAAGCGGAGCGTCAGGCGTCTCGCCTGACCTAGAAGGCGGCGGCTCGCCGCCCGGATTGAGGCGCAACCGATCAGGTGGAGGCTCGGACCGTCGGGCAGGATGCCCGACTCTACGGCAGGCGAGACGCCCATCGCTACGCGGAGGGGGTGTAACCCATGACCATGTCGAATTTCGCCCAGAGTTCACCGATCCGCGAACCGGGCACGGGCAGGAATTCGACCGTGACTGACTCGCGGGCTTTCGGGTCGTGAATGTTCCGGTAAAGGGAGTCTTTCGCATTGCCGGGATCGCCTTTGACGAAGAGTTGTGTGGTCCACTTGTCGTGTCCTTTTATCTTCACCGCGAAATGGACGTGGGGAGCGGGGCGCTGTTCGTAAGCGATCGGTTTAATCGTGCGGAAGTAATACTCGCCCGTCGAGCCGGTGAGGAAACGGCCGAAGCCCTGGAAGTTGGCGTCGTACTGGGCGCCTGGTTTGCGGGCGCGGAGGTAGGTGCCGGTGCTATCGACCTGCCAAATCTCGATGACGGCATTGCGGATGGGGCTGCCGCTGGAATCGAGTAGACGTCCGCTGAGGTGAGTGACCTGGCCGACGGCGGGCGTAAGTGCGTCGTTGATGATTAACAGGTCGTTATCGGTATCTAGCGGTAGTTTGTCGGGGTAGTAAGGGCCTTCTTCGACGCTGGCGGTACGTAGCAATTCTTCGGCAAACGCGCCAGGAACCATCAAAGCGGCGGTGCTGAGACTGAGGGTGGTGAGAAAGTTCCTACGGTTGGATGGTGGCAAACTGTGTGTTTGCATAAAAGATTGAGCGCGTTGTGTAGTGAGTGGTCGGGGGCAAACTCAACCAAATTGCACTGCCGGTCAAGAGGGCTTTTGCAATAGTTTCAGAAAACGTGTGCTGCCACGATGAGCCTCGTAAAGACGACGTAAGGAGACTCCGGCCACTTCTGGCAGGCGGAAAATCAAATCGATCAGCGCCTCCTTACGTCCTCTCCTACAATTCATGGTCCCAATGCGGTTTTGAAAAAGGTTGAGGCTCTCCACCAACCTTGATGTCTTTTTGGTGTGCTTAAGCCGATTCCATCGCGCTCAAGCGGGTGGCCTCGGATTCCCATTGCGGGGTTAACCGCGCGAGTTCTTCCTGGACGGCGAGCAGCTCCCGATTGATTGCGACCGCGGCGCCTGGTTTTTCGTAGGTCTCGGGTTTTTCCAGGTCAGCGACGATCTCGGCCTGGCGTTTCTCGAGCGCCTGAATTTGTTCCTCGAGTCCTTGAACGATCTGTTGCTGGGCTTTGCGTTCGCGCGAGCGCGCCTGGCGTTCCCCGGCTTCGAGGCGTTTCTGCTCTTTGCGTGAAAGTGCGGCAGCAGGGCCGGTATCGGAATTGATTTTCTCTGTCCCTCCCGCCGACCGCGCTTGCTTGTAGCCGATGCCTGCAGTTAATCCGGCGCGTTCAGATGCAGCTTTGGTTTTGTCGAGATAGTACTGGTAGCCGCCGGGATAATGAGTCAATTGGCCGGCATTGACGTGAACGACGTGATTGGCGAGGGCGCGGATAAAATAGACATCGTGGCTGATGAAGATCAGGGTGCCAGGAAATTGATCGAGAGCGTAGGCCAGTGCGTCGATACTCGACATGTCCAGGTGTGTGGTGGGCTCGTCCATCAGCAGGAGGTTGGGTGGGTCCAGCAGGATTTTGACGAGGGCCAAGCGGCTCTTCTCGCCGCCGCTAAGGACGCTGACCGGTTTGAAAACGTCGTCACCGCGAAAGAGAAAACAGCCGAGCAAGGTGCGAACAAATTGTTCGGTGACTCGCTGAGGAGTATCAAATGCTTCCTCGAGGACGGTGCGCTCCAGGCGAAGCATGTCGACGCGGTACTGTGAGTAATAACCGGCT
>DATJGF010000023.1:0-68570 GCA_035495315.1 Candidatus Limnocylindrales bacterium | reverse complement strand
AATGCCCACAGCGGTAGGGATCTCACTTACCCGCAGCGAATCGGTGTCGGAGAGATGAAATTTGCTTTCCAACCTGGAAGCTTCCGGCGCCAAACAACTCCCGTTCACCCGTATCGCGCTGGCTGCCGCTTGACTGAGGGTTATTTCAGGCCTTCGATTAGCTCACGGGATTACAGCCCTATAATAACGTTTGCTCGGAAGAGGTGTGGTTGGGTCTCGAAAGGAAACGCTGTGGTTGCTAGCGGTGAAGGTCATTAAAAAGCTCCAGTCCGCAAAATTATCGCCGCTTTCGATAACGACGGTTTTGTATATCGCCCCGTCCAAAGTGAGAAGGTTGTCAGTGGTCGATTCACCTGGCGAGCGAAGCTCAAAAGGCGGCACTGCTTGCAGGATCAAGCTGCCGCCAAGCTGCACGTAAGTAACACCATCACTGGCCGCATCTCCTAACGTCTGGCTAGTATGCAGGCCTCGTCTCTTCCAGGTCAGGCCATCCGGGGATGTCAAGAGGAGACCAAATTGTCCTGACGCAACAAAAAGTCCGTTCAAATAGTTCAGGTTGTTAATCGCTCCCGGCGCGACAAACAGACTTTTCGTCCAGGCCAGCCCGTTGGTGGATAGAAAGAATTGTCCTCGCCCGTCCGCAACCACAAAAAGATTGCTGCTGCAGGCGCAACCGCCAAAGCCAACATTTCCCACATCGACCTTGTCAGCCCAGGTGATTCCGTCCGGGGAGATACTCGCCTGGGCTCCGGTATCCACGGCGAGGAACACGCCTTTCCCAAAACAGATTCCAGCTAAGGGCTGTGGGAGCAAGTAGGATGGTGTTGGCAAGCCCGGCTGCACTGTCCAGCTCATGCCGTCGGATGATGTGACCACCTTGCCCGCGTCCCCAACCGCCACGAAGGTCGCATTGCCAAAGGCAACGCCTGAGAAAGCATTGGTAATCCCTGAAACAACGTGATCCCAATTCGAACCATTGGTCGAAGTCATGATGAGTCCCTGTTGTCCTACCGCGACCAACACAGCATTCGCGCAGGTCACATCAGTCAACAATTGGGGCGCCGTCGCGACCGATTTCGCCCAGTTAATCCCATCCACCGAGGTTTTTATGCCGACCCCGACAGCCACATAAGTGCCCAAACCGTACGTAATCGCGGCCAATGCCAACGAATCGTTGGTCGTGAGGCTTGTCCAATTCGTGCCATTCAATGAACTCAAAATCTGGTTTCCCACGGCGACGTAATTTGTCTCTCCCTTGGCCAGAGTCCAAAGGGGGACTCCAGGAGCCATGTCCAACTCCTTCCAGGTGATACCATCGGTCGAACTCAGAATGGCTCCGCTAGGCTGGGTCTGGCTGTAACCGATCACACGGTATTTGTCGTCGACGTAAGTTATCCGCTGAGCAAAAACGCTTAAGGAGGTCGAGTGATTGGTCCACGTCGAACCGTCCGGTGATGTGTAAAACACGTTTTGTTCGGCCGAACTGGTCCCCTTGAACGCAACAAAACCTTTGGTGCCATAAGCTACTCCCCAAAGCGGCTTGTTCGGGGCAACCAGGTTATAGGTCCAATTTGTGCCCGTCGCGGAGGTGAGCACTTCGCCTCCTGAACTCACGATGACAAAAAGGCTATCGCCGAAAGTGATGCCCAACAAATTATTGGCAGTGGGCGATGTCTGCACGTTCCAGTTAACGCCATTGGTCGAGGTAACAAGTTGCCCGGCCAGTCCAACGGCGACGAATTTGCCGTTTCCGTAAGTGATGCCTCGATAATCTGCAGTAGCCGGCGAATTGCGTGCAACCCAGTACACTCCGTTTGAGGAGCTAAGGATCGTTCCTCCGGAGCCAACCGCGGTGAAACCATTCGGTCCAAGGCAAACTTCTCGGAGTTCGGCTTGAGTCCCAGACTCCCGTTGTGTCCAGTCAACGCCGTCCGGTGAGGTGAGAATGACCCCGGCGTCCCCTACCGCGACAAACGTCCTGTTTGTGAACGTCAGGCTGTAAAGCTGACTGCCAGTTGGATAGGGATTTCGACTCTGCCAGTTATCCAGGGTATCCGCGCAAGCGGATGAGACAATTACCGCAACGAGCACCAGTGAGGACCAAAGAAAACATTGATCCAAACGTGCCCGCTGCAAACTAGTACAAAAAATTCCTGAGAAACGGTAGGCTTTGCACCTCTCACGACGCGATTTCACCTTTGCTCGAATACCATTTCCCGCTGACACGGTCAAATCGTTCGGTAGAGCTGCGTAGGGAAGATCAGAGCCCTCTTCCGGGCCGAGGACTCGGCACCACATAACCAAAGTGCCATTGGAAATTCCATAGTTTTTCCAACGGCGCCAGCTCCACATGACCATCCGCGCACACGACATTTATGGCGCCGGGCAGCTGATTCTTAATGTCGGCTTTGCGCGGTGCAGAGCCAGGCCCACCACTACCGTGACGGGCAATCAGGCACCGCTGGATCTCATCATTCACGGCAGTACCCCCGGTGTACAGGTTGGGGGTGGGGCGATCAGTTGCCTTCGGCCAGAGATCCGGCCAGGCTGCATCCACGAAGTAGGGAGTTGCAGAGGAGCTGGGAACTGACGTGTCCTTGGGGAAACACTTGTCACCATCGTTGGGAAACCACAATTGCGTGCCTCCTTTGAAAGGATAGAACCAGCCATTGATGGCATAACTGCCAAACACCTGGTCCTTGCCGCTGCTCCAGGCCCAAGGATGAGCCGCATCCGCGGTAGGGTGGTTGGTATCTGAGGCGGAAGGACACAGCCGAATTTGTTGCACTCGCGCCTGATAATCCAGCAAGGTTTTCATCCAAAGTGAATTGACGTCCGAATAATCAATCGGTTTTCCGGTATCGTTCTGATACATTACCGCGGCAAGGGCTAACTGGCGCAAGTTGTTGCCACAATTGATTCGATGTGCCTTCAATTTCGCCCGGCCCAGGGCAGGCAACAACATCGAAGCCAGAATGGCGATGATGGCGATAACCACAAGCAATTCGATCAGCGTAAAACCCCACGACCCTATACGCCTGCGAGGGATGTGCAAGAGCGGATAATTGATCTTCATTCGGAACCAGGTAGAGCGGTTCGATTAGGTTTAATCGCGGGTCAAATCAAGCATTCGTTTCTCTTCGGCGCGATTTGGCGGTGGGCTGGGGCCAAATCGCCTTCGGTAACATGGTAGGATAGCCTGCTTCGAGGAACATGCCTGAGTTATACCATAAGTGGTAAACGAAAGGAAATAGGAGAAATAGGCAGCAACGTTTTCTTCGTTATGCAAAGTGGTGACCTGCTAAGGCCGCGCGGCTGCTCCCCAAATCTCGACGGTTCGTCGCGGACTTGCGACTCACCGGTGGTATCCCCAGCCGAAGCGATCGGTGATCGGCCAGTAGACGAAGAACGATTTTCCGATCACGTTGGTGGCCGGGAAATCGCCCCAGGCGCGTGAATCGTAGCTATTCATGGTGTTATCACCCATCACCATATAATGATCCGGATCCACCTGGTAAACCGCCGACCCTTCCGCAAACAACGGCGCCAGCGGGCTGCCGAAGTTCGGATAAAACTGCCGGACCACCTTGTCATTGACGTGGCCCGAATACTGCGATTCCCGCGGCGGCTGCCTCTGATCGAAGTTGTAAACCTTCTCGAAATGCGGCGCCGAGGCGTCGAGACGATGTCCATTAATCACGAGGTGGCGATCGTCCCCCACCTGCACCTTCTCGTTTCCCATAGCCACCATACGCTTGATATAAAATTGGTCCTGGCGCAGACCACTGATGCCGGCGGTCGCAAACACGATGATCTCGCCGCGCTGCGGCGGACGGAAGTTATACGTCACCCGATCGACGAACAAATGGTCCCCAGCCGAAACCCGCATCTTTACAATATCTTCGCCGCCATGGAAGAACTGACCCGGACGCAACCCCGCACGTGACTCGAGCGTTTGTTCGCCGTAATCGGGCGGGAACCAAATCGTGTACCGCTCGCCACCGACGACGATTGTTTGCCGGATGTTGAAGATCAGAATTCGAAACGGGGCACTGACGGCTTCCAGGCGGCCATCATTTTTGGCCACGACGTGCAAGTACGAAACACCCTCAAACCATTCGCGCACGCGTTTCCAGCCAGTCGGGATCTCGAGCGTTGCCGGCATCGGCTGCATCCACGGCTGCTGCTCACGATACTTATCCGGCACGGACGTCACGCCATATAAGGTCGGTTGCATGGAACCAGTCGGGATCTTGAACGGTTGCAGAAAAAAGGTGCGAATGCCCATCGCCACCGTCAGGGCTACCAGCAGCACCTCGATATTCTCGCGCCACGCCGCGTTCGGGTAGGGCTTCAGCCACTTGTTCGCCGTTTGTTCGAGGCTTTCCATCTGCTTTTCGAGCGTTGCGCGATCCTCGTTGCGCGCGATGGCCTCGCGTAAATTGCGCACGCTGGCTTGAATCGCTTCGATCGCCTGTGGCGAAAGAATATCCCGCTGGTGATTGAGCAGCTTCTCGACATGCTTGCTCATCGCGGTGGCGTGGCGGATCATCGGGGAAAGCAACCAGAGCATTAACCCGGAAGTTCTCGACGGCGCCATCCCTGCCGGCGAGCGATTGCTTGAGGCAAACCCTGCACTAGCTGACGCCGCTTTCGCGGGCTGCTTGTCCGTTTCTCGGTTTTTGGTTTTTGGCATAGCGAGAATTCCGCTTAGGCTTTCAGGACCTCAATAAAGGCTTCTTGTGGGATGTTGACCGAACCGAAGGTTTTCATGCGCTTTTTGCCCTCTTTTTGTTTCTCCAGCAGTTTGCGTTTGCGCGTGATGTCGCCCCCGTAACACTTCGCGGTCACATCTTTGCGCAACGCGCCGACGGTTTCGCGGGCGACAATCTTTCCGCCGATAGCACCTTGAATCGCTACGGCGTACTGCTGGCGGGGAATAACCTCTTTGAGCTTCGCGGCCAGGGCCTGTCCCCTGCCCTCCGCTTTGTCACGGTGCACGATGCACGAAAAAGCGTCAACCGCCTCCCCATTGACGAGCATGTCGAGTTTGACCATGTTGGATTCCTTATAGCCGGCATATTCGTAATCCATTGAGCCGTAGCCGCGGGTAATGCTTTTGATACGGTCATGAAAATCGATCAAAATCTCATTAAGCGGCAGCAGGCTGGTCAGCATGACACGACGCGTATCGAGTGTCTCGGTGTGGTCGACTCCGCCGCGTTTTTCCGAAATCAACGCCATCATATCGCCGATGTACTCGTTTGGACAGATGACGAAGGCTTTGACCATCGGCTCCTCTATCTTTTCGATGTACGTTACTTCCGGCAAATACGCAGGGTTATCGACTTCCTTGAGCGTACCATCGGTGAGTTTCACCCGATAGATGACACTGGGATAGGTGGCAATAATATCCATCCCGTACTCGCGGCGGAGGCGTTCTTGCACGATTTCCAGATGCAACAGGCCCAGGAAACCGCACCGGAACCCAAACCCAAGCGCGACGGAAGTTTCCGCCTGATATACAAAGGCCGAATCGTTTAACTGGAGCTTGGCCAGGTTTGCTTTGAGATGCTCGTAATCGGCGGTGTTGATTGGATATATCCCGCTGAAGACCATCGGATGTATCTCCTTGAATCCGGGCAGCGCCGGGGCGGAATGCCGGGCGCCGGTGATCGTGTCGCCCATCTTTACCTCAAGCGGGCTCTTTATGTTCGCGGTAATGTAGCCTGTTTCCCCTACCTCCAGTTTCTCTCGCACGTAAGGTTTGGGATTAAAACTCCCCACCTCTTTCACTTCGACGCTTTTGCCCGAGTGCAGCAGTTTAACCGTCAGGCCGGGCTTGAGTTCGCCATTAAACACACGCACATGGCTGACTACCCCTTTGTAAGTATCGAAATAGGAATCAAAGACCAGCGCTTGCAAAGAGGCTTCACCGGTCGGTTTTGGTGCGGGTATTCGCGCGACAATCGCCTCGAGAATATCATCAATCCCCAGGCCTTCTTTGGCGCTGGCCAGGATGGCAGAATCACCCGGGATGGCCAAAATGTCTTCGAGCTGTTGCTTCGTCGCCGGAATATTGGCGTGGGGCAGATCGATCTTGTTAATGACCGGGATAATCGCGAGGTTCTGCTTCATCGCGAGGTGCACATTGGCGACGGTTTGGGCTTCGACGCCTTGGGCGGCGTCGATAATCAGCAACGCCCCTTCGCACGCGCTGAGACTCCGCGACACTTCATACGAAAAATCCACGTGGCCCGGCGTGTCGATAAGGTTAAGCTCATAAACTTCACCACCTTTGGACTGGTATTGCATGGTAACAGGATGGGCCTTTATCGTAATCCCCCGCTCCTTTTCCAGATCCATTGAATCAAGCAATTGATCTTCCATTTCCCGAGTCGAGATCGTCCCGGTCCGGTGCAACAACCGGTCGGAAAGCGTCGTCTTCCCATGGTCGATATGGGCGATAATGCTGAAATTTCTAATGTGCGCTGCGTCCATCAATACGCCGTCAGCGTCCGGAACCTTGGGCGACTCAAAAGGCTGCCGGGCAATGCAAAGCAGCACTCCGCGAGAGTTGGGGTCGCCACATCTCCGCGCAGAGCAGGAGCTCCGCGCTCCATTCCCATTGCCCAGGTCACCTGATTTCCGTGACGTTAGCGTCGAGAGAACATACGGCCTTTCGGCCCGAAGAAAAGGAAATTTGGGTTGGCCTTGACGGCAGGTATATCCGCAGGTCCCTTCCAAGATTTGTATTGGGGCTTCGCGGCTCGGCCTTCCGAATGTGAACACCTGGCCGTTAAAGGCAAACCAGCGGCGTTCCGCGGGGTAGCTTGAGGACGACGGTCCCGGCGATTTTATCGTGCCATCCCTGTTTTTCCTTGTCCCAAGCAATCCACAAGAAGCCCAGGAACAGGACGAAAATGGAAAAGCCTGCCGCCAGGGAGCGAACCAGGGCGACGGCAAAGGTGACCGGCCGGTTATCCAGCCGCGCGACCTTCAGCCCCAACACAATACCGCCAATCGTCGTCTGTTTCCAGGTCCACATCCCGGCGAAATACGCCAAAGCCACCAGCGGGGCAAACGGCCCAACGACAGCCCCCAGAATGCAAATCAGCACCACATCCAAAAAGCCTGCCCCCATTCGTTCCCAGAACCCAGCGTGCGGATACGCGAACGCCTCGGGGACGGCCGCAGCTGTTAAAGGTGCTGCCGGGGATTGAACCGCAATTGGCGGTGGTGCTGTCTCGGTTGCGGTGGCCGGCCCACCTGCCGGATTCCCCTCCAGGCCGGATGCCGCAGGTCCCGGGTTTGGCCCAAAACCGGGGTTCGCGGGTTGTTCCACAGGATAGCTCGGCGGCGGAGAAATCGGTGGAATTGGAGAAAGGCCAACGGGCGCTTCGGGTCCCGCCGGCTTTTCCGGCATCTCGCGGCGCAACCCGCCAAAAGCGGCCATGACAGCTCCGCCCAGCCCCCAGACCCGAGTGACTGCGAATGTTACCAGGCCCACGACAGGTACCAGGTAAAGCAGCGTGATAATGCCGGCCCCGATCAAAAGAGCCAGCAAAGGTTTGTCGAGCGGTTTGCCGCCGAATTGATGTCCTACCTTGAAGCCGAGCCATTCCAGGAGACCGACTTTGCCGACGATCGTTCCCAAAAAAACCGCTGCGAGAACGAAAGGAACGACAATGAGCCCAACCCCGGTCACTGCCAGGAGCAAGATCAGGAACGGTAACAGGAGGATCGATAAAATCCCTACCAGGAAGCTGGTGGCAGGCCGGCGGGTCAGCTCATTGGCACAGGCTTCGACCGGTTTAGGAAAGATCACCGCGATAAGCATGTAGAAGAGGAGGAATACGCCCGCTATGACCCACACCCATCCGACTTGCAGCGACAAGGGCCGCATCAGAAGGACACAATGCCGGAACCAACTTCGCAGCCAACGTAGCTCAGGCACTTCGACGTTTTGCTGCATGCCGCTGACTTTCGCTCCGGGAGCGACATCGACCCTGCCTCCCACGGCAACAGCCTCGCCGTGGATCTTTGCCCCGGCGTGGGCATTGACGTTGCCCAGAATAGCAACTGCGGCGTCCCCTACTTCTCCGTCGACGTCGATGTCGCCACCAATCACGACGACGGCCTCTTGAACGTGACCGTGGATTTTGGCTGATCCACCAATGACGACAACCGCTTCAGCGGAATCCCCAGCCCTGAGCTCGGCGTCCTTGCCGATGACGATGATTGGAGAGTGATTGACGGAGTGGCTTTCCTGCTGGACGGTATCCTCCGCGTTCGTGCCGGCGGGATTGGTATCCTCAGCGGGCTGCTGGGCCCAGATGGGGCTTGCCCACAGGAAAGAAGACAACAGCAATAGAAACGGTGTTCTAAGTGTGTCGTGGATGGTGGTTTTCATAATGGGGTTCCTTATCTTCGTGAATAGGCCAGGCGAACGCAGGCGGTGCCCAAGCCAACGCAAATCGCGTAGCCAAACGCAAACGCTGCGCAGCAGCCAATAATGAAAGCGGTTCCGAAGTGTTTCAGCACCAGGACCAGAGCCGTCAACAGCACGTTCACCGTGTTCCATATGGCCGTGATGCCTGAGAAGGTCTGGGCAATTTCCTGGGTTGCGGCGGCGAACCCTGCGGCGCGGGTCAATTGCCAGCAAGCGATGCAGAGCCCACCGCAGGAAGCCAGCAGAAACGCCAACGTCGTTGCGCGCAGCGCCACCGGCCACGCTTGCCACGGCTGCTGGTACCACGGCAGGGAGTTTAGTCGCGCGATCTTTTGCATCACTTGCGGCAGCAGATGCCGGGGCGCCGGCAGGTCAGGCAATGCTTTTAGAGCGCGGTCTATGCGCGCTTCGAGATTCTTTTGGTATTCAGAATTCATGTAACAACGTCTTCAGCGAGCCGGGCTCGCAACTTCTTGCGCAACGCTTCGCGCGCGCGAAAAATATCGGTTTTAACTTTTCCCAGAGAGACATTCAGCTTGGCGGCAATTTCTTCGTAGCGCAACCCTTCCAGGTGGTAGAGGACCAGAGAGACGCGCTGAGCCGTGGGAAGCTTTTGCAGGGCATGTTCGACCACCTCATGACGATCAGCAATTTCTAGCTTTTCGGAGAGATCATCGGGTGCGGCAAATTCGATTGGTTCGGAGTCCGCTTCGTGTTGGCTGCCCAATAAGTCAGAAAAGAAACTCCAGCGAGCGCGGTAACGGGAAAGGTGATTAAGGCAAAGATTGGTTGCGACGCGTTTGAGCCAGCCGCCGGCGGTAGGGCTTTGTCGAATTTCGTCGAAATGTTCGTAGGCCCGCAGGAAAGTTTCCTGGGCGATATCCTCGGCATCGGTTTGGTTGGCGAGCAAACGCATAGCGGTGCTAAATACCATGTTTTGGTACTGTTGCATGAACGCCTCGAACTGTTGTGGCTCTGCCATCGGTCCGCCGCGCTGGCTTAGGGACTATCCTACTCTGCAAAGGAAACTGAAGGCAAAACTCTTGCATAACGCATAGTTGAAAAAGCACGCATCTGAATTACTGGATTAACTGCCCCACTCCCGCATTGAACACCGCCCAATGCTGAACCAGGTCGATGAAGCAGGAAAAACCGTAGCCGATCGCAACCACTCCCGCCCCGGCCAGGAGGAACATGAGGACTCGCTCAAGACGAAACTCGATCGCACAGGCGACGCGAAAGTTCTGAGGGCTTTTGCTGGCGAAACCGCTGGCGGGCATGGTTCGCTGAATCGGCCTGGCGATAGCGGGAGCCGGAAGCCAGGTCGGCAGCGGTCGCGAACGGGGTGTGGCATAAGCGGTCGCGTCGGCCAACAATTCGGAATACCTTGGGCAACTGACTCTGGCTGGGGTCGGTAATGTCATCGTATTCATATGTTCGTCTGCATTGAATACCCACCAGAAGCGCGGTTTGTTTCAGGAAATCAGGGTGGAATGGGCTAAAAACGAGGCGAAGCGACCCGACGCAAAGCCGGGTCGCCCAGCGCAAGATGATCCGCCACGGAGCTACCGTGCGGCTTAAGTCATTCCGTAACCAAGCTCAACAACAACGGCTCCAAAGTGAAGCGGCCTGTCTCACGCCTGTACCAAGATACGGCGGCGCAGCGCAATTTCAACCCAGGCAGATAAGGGCAACGGCTGCGTCTAAGGGGTGTTGCCCAATTCGCTTGTCGAAAGGCCGAGCTCCGCGAAGCCCAAAATATCCTATTGTAGGCGACGACGTAAGGAGACCTTGACCAAATTCAGCAGCTCGTACCAATTAATCAGAGTCTCCTTACGTCGTCGCCTACATAAGAGCAGATGTTTGGGGATCGCGGAGCTGGGCCTTCCGAAGTTCTGTCCGGTTATTATGCTTGACCAAGCGTGTCTTCCCGCGTAAACCACCCTCGTCGTTGCTGCAACAGTCTAACGAAAGACTCCTATGCCAGACTTAAGAGAACTTCATAGTGCGATTCTTCGCGGAGACGCAAAAGCGGCCCACACGGTCACCGAGCAAGCCCTTGCCGAGGGGATCGATCCGCTGCAATTGGTTAATGAGTATATGATTCCGGCTATGGACGAGGTCGGCCGCCGGTTCGAGTGCAGCGAGTATTTCGTTCCGGAGTTGCTCATTTCGGCCCGAGCGATGAAATCGGCCCTGGAATTGATACGGCCGCTGCTGACGGCCCGTGGGGATAAACCCGCCGGGCGCGTCGCGATTGGAACCGTGCGCGGCGATTTACATGACATCGGCAAAAATCTGGTGGCCTCACTGCTTGAAGGCGGCGGTTTCGAGGTGATTGACCTTGGCGTCAATGTCTCGCCCGAAACCTTCATCTCCACCATCAAGGAGAAAAACGCCAACATCATCGCGATGTCAGCGTTGCTCACCACGACGATGCCGGCGATGAAAACTACTATCGAAGCACTCAAGCAGGCCGGCGTACGAGATAAGGTTAAGGTTCTGATTGGCGGGGCGCCGATCACGCAGAAGTATGCTGATGAAATCGGCGCTGACGGTTACAGCGAGAACGCCGTCGGTGCGGTAGCTCTGGCGAAAAAGGCCTGCTCCCTGGCGGCATAGCAAAGGACAGCCGAATCAGGACAAGTGCGAGCCTTAACCGCGCGATGCATCCACTCATCCAAAGCCTGGTGGAAGCTGGCCCGGTGACCACCGACGGCGCGTGGGGCACTCAATTGCAGGCGCGTGGGCTGGCCTTAGGCGAATTCCCTGATACCTGGAATCTCTCTCATCCGGACTGCGTGCGCGAGGTCGCCGCGGCGTACGTTGCCGCCGGCAGCGGGGTGATTCTTACCAACACTTTTGGGGCGAATCGGATCCGACTTGCGGAAGTGGGTCAACCCGGGGCAGTGACCGAAATAAACCGTCGAGGTGTTGAACTGTCCAGCGACGCCGCCAACGGACGCGCACGCGTTTTTGCGTCCATTGGACCGAGCGGCAAACTCCTGCTCGATGGACAAATTACCGCAGAGGAACTTCACGCCGCTTTCGCTGAACAAGCGCACGCGCTGGCTGGGGCTGGTGCGGACGCGCTCGTGATAGAGACCATGACGGATCTTGAAGAGGCGAAACTGGTGGTAGCCGCTGCCCGTGAGACTGGTTTGCCGGTAGTCGCTTGCATGGTGTTCGACAGCGGGAAAGCCAAGGACAGAACCATGATGGGCCAGACTCCCGAGCAGGCTGCCGAAGCCCTCACGCAGAGTGGGGCTGACGTAATCGGAGCTAACTGCGGTCAGGGAATCGCGGGCTTTATTTCAATTTGCAAGCGCCTCCGCGCCGCGACCGATCGTCCAATTTGGATTAAGCCCAATGCCGGGTTGCCGACCGTCGTCGCGGGGCAGGCGCAATACTCGGCTACGGCCAATGAGTTTGCGGCGTTCGTGCCGAGTTTGGTTGAGGCCGGTGCCCAATTTATTGGCGGGTGCTGTGGCACCAATCCTGAGTTCGTGGCCGAAATCCGCCGCGTTGTTGGCCGAAAAGCAACATAGACTTGGCGCGGGTCGGATCTGGGCGGCGCAACTCGTGAACTCAGGCGTGGAGTTTTTGAGTATTGATTAAGTCACGAGTTGGATACGGAAGTAACGGCAACAGCTAATGAAGAGTTGCCCTCCTATGAATAGTCGCGAGAGAGTGCTTGCTCACCTGGCCGGCCAGCCGGTCGATCATCTGCCACTGATGCCCATCACCATGATGTTCGCTTGCGACCAGATCGGTGGCCGTTATCGCGACTATTGCACGGACTATCGAGTGCTGGTTGAGGGGCAGGTCCGGACGGCTGAGAAATTTGGCTTCGATTATGTCAATACGATGTCTGATCCGGCGCGGGAAGCCGCTGATTGCGGCGCGCCGGTTCAATATTTTGAGAATCAGCCGGTGGCGCTAGTTGAGGACAAGGCCCTACTGGCCGATAAAGCCAGGTTGGTTTCACTTAAAATCCCGGACCCTTTGGCGGGAGGCCGGATGCATAATGCGATCCAGGCGATCGCGTTGCTCAAAGAACGGGTTGGGAAAGAGAAGATCATTGAAGGCTGGATTGAAGGTCCCATCGCGGAAGCCGCTGACCTTCGCGGCATCAATACCGTCATGCTGGATTTTTTCGACGACCCACAATTCATTCGGGACCTGTTCGCCTTCGTCGTTGAGATGGAACTTCGGTTCGCGCGCGAACAGATTCGAGCTGGCGTGGACCTCATTGGTATTGGCGACGCCGCTGCTTCCTTGGTCGGACCGCAAATCTATTCTGAATTTGTATGGCCCTACGAAAAGGCCCTGATTGACGGAATTCGTAGTCTCGGCGGCAAGACTCGGTTGCACATTTGCGGCAATACTCGTCCGCATCTTGGGAAGATGGGGGCTTTGGGGTGTGAGATTGTTGATTTGGATTACTTATCCCCCATAGACCGGGGCCGGCGGGAGATGGGGCCGAACCAGGTCCTTTTGGGAAATATCAATCCGGTGGCGGTGTTGCGAAACGGCACGCCGGAAACCGTCAAAACTTGCGTCGAACAGTGTCATCGAGAAGCCGGGGCCCGATTCGTCGTCGGCGCCGGTTGTGAGGTTCCGCGCGATACTCCAGCTGAAAACCTTCGGGCGCTTTGCGATTACGCTCTTGGCCATAAGCCCTAGGCGTATGAAAACAGAAGGCCTGAAAAGTTTAGCGCAAAAGCGGCTGGCCAGCCGGTTGATTGTATTTGGCCTATGTCTCCGTTGTGCCGATGGCGGTTTCTGCGCCATTCAACGCGATCAAGAAGGTAGTCCGGCGGAACCGACGCTCTCATCCAACCTCGAGTTTTTTTCGCCGGCAGCCGTCGTCTGCACGCAGGATTCAAATACAGTTTTTATCGCCTGCGCGACGACAAAACAGGTAATCCGTTACGATCTGACTCACGGGCTGATTGAGCGATCGATGTCAGTGCCGACTTCTCCTTCCGGCCTGACCTTATCAGCTGATGCAAGACGTCTCTATGTTAGCTGTGCTGCCCCGGAGAGCAGCCTCTGTGTATTGGACGCGAGTTCGGGCAAAATCGTCGCCTCGGTGCCGGCGGGCCATACCGCGATGTCACCGGTCCTTTCGAAAGACGAAAAGACTGTTTTCCTATGCGAACGATTCAATGACGCGATTGATTTTGTCGACATCAAATCAAAGAAACGGACTGCGCGAGTTCAGGTCGAGCGTGAACCGGTCGCGGCCGCACTGACGCCTGATGGCAGATACTTGTTTGTGGCGAACCTAATTCACGCCGGACGTTCAGATAAAGGGGTAGTCGCGGCATCGGTTACGGTCATCGACGTGGCTGAGCGCAAGGTGGTGAAACAAATCCCGTTAACCAACGGCAGCACGCTCTTGCATGGTCTCTGCATTTCGCCGGACGGACGCTACGTGGCTGTGGCGCATACGTTGGCTCGCTTTCACTTGCCAACGACACACGTGACCCTTGGCTGGATGAATGACAACGTGATCAGTTTGATTGATGTAGGCGAGCTGAAGCTGCTCAACACTGTGCTGCTTGATGATCTTGAGCAAGGCGCCGCCAATCCTTGGGGCATTGGCTGGACCAGCGACGGCAAACTGATTTGTGTTACCCACGCAGGCACTCACGAACTGAGTGTCGTTGATGCTGACGCATTGCTCGAGAAATTGGCGCGCCTGCCGCTTCGGTTGGAGGGCGCGCGCGATACACGCTTTCTTGCCGCCGCCCAGACCAAGGCGGATGTCCCAAACGATTTGCGTTTCTTGCAGGGCCTGCGTCGGCGGATCAAGCTTCCGGGTAACGGCCCGCGGGCGCTCGCCCTCACCGGACACACAGCGATAGTCGGCTGCTTCTTTTCCGACTCGCTCGTGATTGTTGATGCTGACCGAACGAATTCGCCGGCTGTGGTGATGCCCCTTCATGCGACTGGCGATTTGCCGGGGACGCGGCGGGGTGAAATGTACTTTAACGACGGGACTTTGTGCTACCAGGGTTGGCAAAGCTGTGCCAGTTGCCACTCTGAAGACGGTCGTGTCGATGGGATGAATTGGGATTTGCAGAATGACGGCATCGGCAATCCCAAAAATGTGAAGAGTCTGTTGTTGTCATTTCAGACACCGCCGGTAATGTCGATGGGGGTTCGAGCCGATGCCGCGACCGCAATTCGGGCCGGCATTCGTTACATTCTTTTTGCGGATCTGCCGCAGAAGTATGCAGCGGGCATGGATGAGTACGTCAAATCTCTAAAGCCTATTGCCAGCCCCTTATTGGTCCACGGACGGTTGAGTGCCGACGCCAAACGGGGCAAGCGTCTCTTCTTCGATGCCGCAGTCGGGTGTGCAAACTGCCACAAACCTCCCTTGTTTACAGACCTCAAACCTCACGAGGTCGGCACAGGTAAATTCGACGAATCCAGTGACCAGTTTTACACTCCCACGCTAATCGAGCTCTGGCGAACGGCGCCTTATCTGCACGACGGCTCCGCGGCAACAGTGCGGGAAGCGATGACCATCCATAACAGACAGAATCGCCGTGGACAGACGTCGAACTTGACTGCAGAGCAGATTGATGACCTCGCCACGTACGTGCTTTCCCTTTAAGCCAAGGGACCTCGGTCGAGTCAGGGCGAGCTTACTTTGAATTTTTCGCCAACTTCAGCAGCTGTTCGAGTTGCTCGATGTGCTTTTCAAATTCCTTTTGAAAACGTTTGGCGTACTTGATCTTTCGTTCCAGCAGAATAACGTCTCTAACTAAAATACGGCGTCGACCCATTTTTCAGTGCTGCCACAGATAAGCCTCAGCGTCAACCACTTATCTGATTTGTTACATCAAATTTCTGCCGCAAAGCCAGCCGTGGAGCGTTTGCGCTAGTAATAAGCCCGACTCGTTATCCGTAATTCCCGGATTTGTCTCTACACCAATTCAGCATGACATTGGGCTAAAGCCCGCGATATGAAAATGTTGTTTTCTTCCCGTGATAACTCCGAGATAAGGTCTTTAAGGCAGGAACTCAGCCGCGCTGGTATTCGCTGCCAATTACGCCATAACCGCATTGCCCAGGGTGCATTTGGCATCCCTCCGTTCCCCGAACTGTGGATTAGCCGCGATAGCGATATTCTGAAAGCGCTGCGGAAATTGGGCACCCGCCGCCTTCGCGGTATGACCGTTATCTTCTCGAAAGTCCCCGCCTGAGCTAGGCCGAATAGCGGTTGACCCGTAACCGTCTAATTACTTCGGTGTTGGCCCTAACAAGGGTCGATGGCTGGCTCTGCGTGGTTTTAGGCGTCAGGACTTGACCACCACCCGAAAGACAGCGACACTCGTATTGATCGAAAACTGCTTGTCAGTGTGAAAGTTGCAGCTATGAAGACAACAATTTCCGCAGCACACCTCGGTTGCTTGCTAATGAGCGTCGTGTGTCTCATACCCTTGAATTCAGCCTTTTCGGCGGACCCCGATCCTTCTGTGTCCGCTACCGGTGCGGTCCGACTTCAACCAGATAACAACTCCAACTCGGCCGCCGCGGCACAAGCCGAACCAAAGCTCCCATATGGAGTTGAAGACGTTGTTAAGCTCAGCCATGCGCAGATTAGCGATGACGTTGTCCTGAATTATATCCGGAATTCGGGCACGATCTACACATTGGGTCCGCAGGAAATCGTTTACCTGCGGAATCAAGGCGTTTCCGAGCGCGTGATTAATGCAATGATCGATCAGCGAAAGGTCGTTGCTCAGGTCCAACAGCCGGCCCAGCAGGCGCCGGCAATTGCAAATGCGCCAATTGTGCCCGACGCCGGTATGGTCTCCGCCGCCGCCGATACCCAGGTTGCGCCCGTGTATGCCGAAGCCCCGAGCTCGTCCCCGGGGTCGAGTGTCTACGTGATTCCGGGCCCAACTTACAGTTATCCATATTACTATCCGTACTATGGTTATTATGGTCCCTATTATTATGGTGGCCCTGTGGTTTCGTTTGGGTTTGGGTATTATGGGCACTACCATGGCGGTTATTACCACGGTGGTTACCATGGGGGATACCATGGTGGATACCATGGCGGAGGTTCGCATGGCGGTGCCGGTCATGGCGGCCATGGCGGACATCACTAGGCTGGCGAGCGAACAATTGGGAAGGCCGAGCCCCGCGGCCCCAAAACCCTCCTAAAGAAACAACAGAACACGTTTAGGCCTCTCGGACCGTTAGAAAAGCGTGTGGCCGCCCCGCTCAACGTCTTGTGTCTGCCCGGTTCAATTCCGCCTTGACATAGACTTTCCGTTACGATTTAGTCTCGGCGAACCAACCAATCGCCGGGGCATCACGGGCTTTGTGGCCTCAGCTCCATTTAGGAACCTCATGGGTGCTGGAATATGTTTAATATTTTCTCCGATGAGATCCGTCGGGATCCTTTTCCTGTTTATGATCAGATGCGGAGTCGGTCGCCAGTGTTTTACGTTCCACCTCCGTTTGATGGCTGGTTAATTTTCGATTATGAGGGCGCCAAACGAGCGCTCAACGACCATGAGGCGTTCAGCTCAAAGGTTCCAGCGCCACGTCACTGGTTTATCTTTTTGGATCCGCCTGCCCACACGAAATTGCGGGCATTGATTTCGCGCGCATTTACGCCAGGAATGGTGGCAAATCTGGAGCCGTACATACGCCAGCTGTCGCGCGAATTGCTCGATGCAGTGGTGAATCGCGGTGAAATGGATTTTGCCACCGAATTAAGCGTCGCGCTGCCGATGAAAGTGATTTCCTCAATGATCGGCATCCCGTCTTCGGATTGGTCGCGATACAAAAAATGGAGCGACAGTATCCTGAAGCTCAGCTATGCGCGTTCCGGCGGTGCGGAGGCAGAGGATGGGACGCGCGAATTTGCGGCGGTGACAGTCGAAATGAATGAGTACCTCGGAAAGATGATCGCCGAGAGACGGGCCTGGCCACAAAACGATCTTTTGACTCGCCTCATTGAAGCGGAGGTGGATGGGGAACGGCTTAGGCAAGAGGAAATCCTGGGCTTTTTTCAACTCTTGATTGTGGCCGGGCAGGAAACCACGACCAACCTGATCAATAATGCTATTCTCTGTTTCATTGAAAACCCTGCACAACTGGCACTTTTACGCAGCCGACCCCAGTTGGTGGCCTCGGCTATCGAAGAGGTGTTGCGCTACCGCTCGCCGTTGCAATGGGTCATGCGAACACCCCGTCGAGACATTGAATTGCACGGCCAGACCATACCGGCGGGAAAACTGGTCCTGCCGATGATTGGATCCGCCAATCGCGACCCGCGAGCGTTTCCGAACGCTAATCAGTTCGATATCACGCGCGATCCCAACCCGCACATTGCCTTTGGCCATGGAATTCATTCTTGTGTCGGGAGCGCTCTGGCTCGGCTTGAAACCAGGATCGTGCTGTCGGATTTTCTGGCTCGGGTGAAGAGCTTTACCCTGGCCAATAACGCTCCCTGGGAGCCGCGCAAGGCGCTACACGTCCTCGGGCCGACACGTTTGCCATTGCGGTTCGAACCTGTCCACACTTAGGCATACTGCGGGATCATCGCAAAACCGAACTAATTACTGCGGTTTCTCGCGTTCCTACTACGCGTTTCATTGAAATTGAACAGCTAAGCTGCGAAGGAGGCAGAAAAGTACCAATTGGGACGCCGGCTGTGGCACCAGTACTTTCGCGCTTTGGTGCTCGTCGCAGCAATTCCCCTTCGTGGTGTCTACAATGGCTTGAGCCGGTGCAGCCTGATTCGTAGAATCAGGCGGATTCCATGCAAACCTACCTTGCGATTGATCTCGGCGCAGAAAGTGGGCGTCTCATAGCCGGCTTATGGAACGGCAAAACTCTCCGGCTTGAAGAAGTTCATCGCTTCCCGAATGGGCCGGTGTCGCTGGCCGATTCCCTCCGTTGGGACGTTTTGCGGCTTTGGGCCGAGATCCAAAATGGACTGTCTATAGCCGCCAAAAAGTATGGCAAATCGATTGTTTCGGTTGGCGCTGATACCTGGGGGGTCGATTTCGTCTTGCTGACGCGCCAAGGGGAGTTACTCGGCATGCCTTATCATTATCGCGACACCCGGACCAACGGGATGATGGACAAAGCATTCCGGAAGGTGCCGCGTGGGGAGATTTTTGCCCAAACCGGCCTGCAGTTCATGCAGCTCAACACCCTGTTCCAATTGCTGGCCTTGAAAGAGCGCGCGCCCGAATTGCTCGAATTGACCGATACGCTGTTGTTCATCCCCGATTTCATTCACTGGGCGCTGTGCGGGTCGCGTCTGGCAGAGTTCACCATCGCGTCCACGTCGCAATGCCTCAATCCGTTGTCGCGGAATTGGGCCGTGCCGTTGCTGAAGAAATTCGGATTGTCGTCGCGAATCTTTCCCAAAATCGCCCCGCCGGGGACAACGCTTGGACAGCTGCGTCTCGAAGTGGGAGTGCGAGCCGGGCTGGGAGCCGTGCGGGTGATAGCGCCGCCGGCGCACGATACGGCCTCGGCCGTGGCTGGGGTGCCAACGGCTAACAGCGGGAAAGCCAATTGGGCCTACCTGAGTTCGGGCACGTGGTCTCTGATGGGGGTCGAAGTAGCCAAGGCGTCATTGTCGCCGCGGACGCAGGAATTGAATCTGACCAACGAAGGCGGACTGGATGGGACGTATCGGCTGCTCAAGAATATTATGGGGTTATGGCTCGTGCAGCAATGCAAACGCGCATTCGATGCACGGGGAAAGCGCTATGAATACGGCGAACTGGCACGTCTTGCCGCCAAGTCCCCTGCCCTGCGCTCCCTGGTCAACCCGGATGATGGGCGATTTCTCAATCCGCCGGACATGCCGAAAGCGATCCAGGATTTCTGCCGAGAAACCGGACAAATAGTCCCCAAGACTGAAGGCGAACTGGTGCGCTGTGCTTACGAGAGCCTGGCGCTGAAGTATCGGCAAGTGCTCGGTTGGCTGGAAGAACTTACGGGCAATCGGATAGAGGTCATTCATATTGTGGGTGGTGGCTCGCAAAGCGAGATCCTGAACCAATTCACCGCTGACGCTTGCCAACGGCCAGTTCTGGCTGGCCCGGTGGAGGCGACCGCGATGGGGAACCTGTTGGTGCAAGTGCGATCCAATGGCGAAGTATCTTCATTGGGAGAAATTCGCCGCGTCGTCCGCAACTCGTGCGAGGTGAGCAGTTACGAGCCCGGGCGGCCGGAGGCGTGGGACATGGCTGCCGATCGGTTTGCTGGCTTGTTCCGGAGCGCCTGATTGTTGTCATTAAAATTGATGTCAAGTATCGGCTTGCATCAATATGCCTGATAAGCGCAGAATCCAGCGACTGCCAACTGGAATCTGTTATGACAACGACTCCCCTCCAAAGCAATCGGCGGACTTTCCTCAAAACCTCACTTCTGGGGGGTGCGGCTCTGAGTTTATCGTGGGTGTTCTCCAAGGGCATAGCGGCCGCAGCGGAACCAAGCGCCGACAAAGGCCTGAGTCGCGTAGCGCTAACGGCGGGCAAAAGCCGAGCAGAACTGGCATTCGAGGGATTAAAGCATTTCCAACGAGAGATCGCGGTGGCGATCGGGACCAAGCGCGTCATTATTAAGCCGAACAATGTTGCGATTGATAACCAACTGGCGGCGAGTCATGCCGAAAATCTCGAGGGCATCCTCGAATTCCTGAAATCGATTCACAAGACCGACATTGCCATCGCCGAGTCCGCTGCCAACGGTCCCACGTTGGACGGCTTCGCGAATTACGGTTACGATCGCCTGGCATCGAAATATGGCGCTAAGCTGATCGACTTGGATCACGCGGGCTTTGAGGTCGTGCATTGTTTCGACGAAACCGATTTTCGCCCCCACCCTTGTCGAATGTCCAAGGTGCTGCTGGACCCACACAATTTCATTATCTCGGCGGCAAAATTTAAGACACACGACCGGGTTGTGGCGACGTTGTCACTGAAAAACATCGTGGTCGGTGCCCCCATCAAAGACGAAGGCTTCCGCTGGGGTCCTGGCGCCAAGCCCGGTGCGAAGAATGACAAGCCCGTTACCCACGGAAACGGCTTCCGAGGGATAAATTACAACCTGTACGCGTTGGCGCCGCGGTTGCATCCGCATCTGTCTGTGATCGATGGTTACGAAGGGATGGAAGGCGAAGGGCCGGTGGGCGGCACGCCGGTGCAGCATGGGGTGTGTGTGGTGAGCCCAGACTGGCTGGCCGCGGACCGAGTCGCCGTCGAACTCATGGGTGTCGATTTCACCAACGTCGGGTACCTGAATTACTGCGGCCAAACCGGCATGGGAGAGATCGACCTGGGGAAAATCGAGGTGTTAGGCCCCGAGCTCAAGGAGCATATCAAGGTCTATAAGCTGGCGGCTAACTTGAATGAGCAGTTGATCTGGAAACGGAAGGCCGCCAAAGCGTAGCTACCGATTCGCCCGTTTTAGTTTTGTCTTTTTCTCGAGATAATTCTTCAACGCAACGGCATTATTACGCTCAGTATCGCGTGCGGCAAAAACAAGCGCGATGTCCCCCTCGCACGCCGCCGCCAGCAGCGGTTCCCAACTCTGCCGCTTTTTGTCTAACTCGGCAAAATACTGCCGCTGAAACTCCTTCCATTTGCGCGGGTCATGTCCGAACCACTTGCGCAGTTCATGGCTAGGGGCAACATCCTTAAGCCAGCTCTTTATCTTCACCGCATCCTTCGACAGCCCGCGCGGCCAGAGATGGTCTACCAGGAACCGAGCGCCATCATGAGCTGTTGGCGCGTCATAAACCCTTTTGACTTGAATCATGAAACCGTTTTCACACCTTGAACGCATACAACATAACACAAAGTGGCGCCGACGAGGTCAAAGAGCGGCAGCAAATTGCGGGTCGCTGCAGAACATGAATTTGAGTTCGAGCAAATTGACAAGGCTTGCAAGTTTTGTTGCAGCGGTCCTTTTGATGTTCGGGATCGGCTGTGGCTCCCCCGCGGAAAAGGCGTTGACCGTGGGGATGGAACTGAATTACCCCCCGTTTGAGATGATCGACGCACGCGGCCAGCCGGCCGGCATCAGCGTCGGTTTGGCCGAAGCGTTGGGCTTTTTTGCCCATCGGAAGGTTAGCATCCAGAATATCCCCTTCGACGGCCTGATCCCCGCGCTGAAGACTGGAAAAATTGACTTGATCATCTCCTCGATGACCGCAACCCCCGAGCGGGCGCAATCAATAGATTTTTCGGAACCGTACTTGCGGACAGGCTTGTGCTTGTTGGTGAATCGAAATGCGAATATTCAATCGATCGAGCAAGCCGATCAACCGGGCTCCAGGATCGCGGTGAAGCAAGGGACGACTGGTCAATTGTATGCGCAAACCCATCTGCGGTGGGCGCGGGTACTTGTGTTGGACAAAGAGGATGCGTGCGTGCTCGAAGTCGTTCAGGGCAAGGCGCAGGCGTTCATTTACGACCAGATGTCGGTACTAAATCACTGGCAACGCAACCCGGAGACTACACTTGCACTGCTCAAACCATTTCGCGAAGAAGACTGGGCGGTTGGCCTGCGCAAGGGGAATGACGAGCTTAAGTCGCAAGTGAATGAGTTTTTGAAAAAGTTTCGCGCGGAGGGTGGATTCCAGCGGCTCGGCGATCAGTATTTGAAGCCGCAAAAGGAGGCCTTTCAAAAACTCGGCGTGCCCTTTGACTTCTAGTCGGTGATCAACCACAGAGACGCGATGCACGCAGAGACATTTTGCCAAGTCCCCAATTACGGACAGGGTGTTTGTCTCGCCATTTTCGCGTCCATCGTGTGTCGGCGGTTGAAAGTCGAGCGGCAACCGCCTGGTGGGGTCGCCCGGTTATGACCTCGTTCCTCAAGAGACTGTTCCTGGACCTGCCGGAAAAGAACGGACGATGCGCGACGTGGCAGCGGATCGTGGGAGCCTGGGTTCCCGCATTATTTTTGTTGGGGGTGGTGTTCTATTTCTCGTTTCACCAACTTGCGTATCAGTGGAATTGGGGATTGGTTTACCGGTATCGTTGGAATCTCTTTTCAGGTTGGCTGGTCACAATTGGTATTTCGATGGCGTCGCTGCTATTGAGTTTGTTAATCGGACTGGTGTTTGCGCTGGCTCGTCGCTCACACCTGCTGCCCCTGCGTTCGTTCGGTCATCTGTACGTCGAGTTAGTTCGTGGCACCCCGCTGCTGGTGCAAATTCTGATCTTCTTTTATGTCGTTGCGGACGCCTTTCATGTGCAAAACCGATATGTGGCAGGCGTATTGATTCTCTCGTGTTTCAGTGGAGCCTATATCAGCGAGGTGATCCGGGCCGGCATTGAGAGCGTCGGCGAATCGCAGATCGAATCGGCCCGCGCGATTGGCCTCACACGCGCGCAGATGTACCGGTTTGTGATCTTTCCCCAAGCACTGCGAGTGAGCCTGCCACCTCTGGTCGGCCAGTTGGTTTCACTGATTAAGGACTCGTCGCTCTTGTCGATCATCGCAGTCAACGAATTCACCCAGACAGCGCGCGACGTCAATTCCGTCACCTACAGCACGCTCGAATGTTATCTGCCGCTCGCTGCCGGGTATTTGTTGCTTACTCTGCCGTTGTCACTTTTCCTGCGACGACTGGAACAACAGCTGCGTTTTGAAACTTAGGATATCAAACCTTTCGAAGAGCTTTGGTTCGCATCAGGTGCTGAATCAACTGGCATGTGACTTCGCAAACATTCATAGCCTCGTGTTGATCGGCCCCAGTGGCGGCGGCAAAACGACCTTGCTGCGAATTTTGGCCGGGCTGGTAACTCCCGACTCGGGCGAAGTTGAGTTAAACGGAGAGGTTCTTGCCTTTGACGAATCGGCACTGCTCCGACATCGACGGCAGGTGGGTGTGGTCTTTCAAGCCTTTAATCTGTTTCCCCATCTGACTGCTTTGGAAAACATCACGTTGCCGCTCGAAAAGGCGCATGGTTACGCTGCGGACAACTCCCGCGAAATCGCGATGCAACTGCTAAAGCGTTTTCAATTGGCCGCTCACGCCGCCAAAAAGCCAGCGGCACTGTCGGGCGGACAACGGCAACGTGTAGCGATTGCGCGGGCTTTGGCTGTGAAGCCGCGGGTGCTGTTCTTCGATGAACCAACCTCGGCCCTCGACCCGGAAATGACCGCCGAGGTGCTGGATATGATCCGCGAGCTTCGGACTGAAGGTCAGGATCTGGTGCTGGTGACTCATGAGATGGGCTTCGCCCGTGTGGTCGCGGATCGCATCGCCTTTCTATCAGATGGCCGAATTGTCGAGTACGGCACCTCCGACCAGGTTTTCAATTCGGCCCAAACTGAGGCGTGCCGGAAATTTCTTAGTCTGGTGTTGAAATATTGACCGTCGAAGGACCGGCCGCAGCGGTGGAATCTGTCCATCATTCGCCGCAAAGCCGACAAGGACATTCAATTGCATCTCGACCCGGAGCCTTGACACACAAGCTAGTTGCGCGCGCTGCAATTGCAGTCAATATTCGATCCTTGCGCGGCGTGAGTTGGTGGAAAGGTAGAAGGCTCAGCGGCGCAGATTACAGCAAATAACGATTTATGGATAATCTGCAATTCGATCTTGTTCGGCTTATAAAAACCGTTTTTGCACCAAAGCCAGGCGAACGCGTCGGCGTTTTCATTGATTTGCAGGATCCTCGGGCCCTGCCGGCCGTTGACTTTGCAAAAGACTCAAAACTCGGCCCGCAACGGATCGCACATGAGGTGTTTTATCAGGGGTTGCTGAAGCGCAAAGCCGAGCTTCCGTTTGCGAGCGTCGAGTTTTTTGCATACGAACCAACTGGCGGCAGCAATCTCGAACTACCGCCGACAGTCGTGGATTTAAACGGCAAAACGCTTCAACTGGAGGCTGATGTTTTGCGCCGCCTGGATATTGTGTTCTATCTCTCAACCTTCTCGGCAACCGCGCCGTTGACCGCGTTGGCCAAGCGTATCGGTTTTCGCGGAGCCACCATGCACGGATGCAACGAGACCATTCTGCGCACCGGATTGGCGCAGGATTACAACGAGGTTTCGCGCAAGGCCGAGCGCTTTCGCCAGGCAGTCACTCGTTGCGACGACGTCGTGCTGGAGTTTGAGACGCTGGGTCGCAAATACCGGCTCACACTGGAATTGGGGCGTCAGGAGGCGCAAAAGAGTCATGGCTTGTGCCGCACGCCGGGAGAAATCGCGAATTTGCCCGCCGGGGAAATCTACTGGGTGCCGACGGGTGCGCAGGGACAATTCCCGATGCGCTTTAAGGAAGACGGTACGCTCGGGTTGATGGAGGTTTCCGGAAGGCGCATTAGCCAGGCAACGCTGCTGCGCGGTGATGCGACCAGAGTGAAGGCCGCATTGGCCTTGTTTGAATCCGATCCCGCCACGGGTGAATTAGGCGAACTGGGGTTGGGCACTCAGGTGTTGCCCTTCGCCGGAGCCGACATTCAAGACGAAAAAATACTGGGGACGGTTCACGTCGCGACCGGCCGGGACGATCACCTGGGAGGCAGCAGTAACCTGAGCCGGTTCAAAGACAAAAAGCACGCGACGCACGAGGATATTTTGTTTGCCCCGCTGAAGACGCCGGAGATCAATGTGACCGGCGCATGGATGCACAAGGATGGCAAAGAGGTGTTGTTGCTCAAAGATTATCAGCCCAGCGAATTTGTTCGGCAGGTTGCCTTGTGAGCCTCAACCCGTACGAAACGCGACGTTACCTCGAAGAATACCTGCTTTTCCATTACGGCCGGCCGAGAGAGCTTTGTCCTTACCAGTTCATCCCCAGCGCGTTGTTGAGTTTTCACCAGCGCCTCCGCCGCGAATATTTGCCGCGTGTGCAAACACGCCAACCTACGAGGGCTCTTGACCTCGGTTGCGCCGTCGGTCGGTTCACCTTCGAATTGGCGTCCGTTGCCGGCGATGCCCTTGGAATTGACAATTCTTCATCATTCATTCGGACGGCCCGTCGCATAGCCCAACAGCATCGACTCTTCGTGCAAGTGAGAGAGTCAGGAAAAGCATTGAGCCGGAGGAAGCTGACGCTTCCCGAGTCGCTTCGCCGCGCTGGAGTCCAATTCGAAACCGGCGATGCAACCAATCTACGCAAGTTCGCCGATGGGAGCTTCCATTATGTTGCGGCGATCAATCTTATCGATCGTCTACCGTGTCCGCGGCGATTTCTTCTCGAAGTCCCTCGCTTGCTCGCTGCTGGCGGGTTACTCATAATGGCCTCGCCATTTACCTGGCTGGAAGAGTATACGCCGGCTAGAGAATGGCTCAGCATCCAGCAAGTGCAGACCTTATTGGGCCGCGAACTGCGCCTTATGAAGCAAGGCGATCTGCCGTTTGTCATTCGTGAGCATCAACGCAAATACCAGTTAGTCGTCGCCCGGGTGTTCACTTTCGGCAGGCCGGACCGTCGCTGATTCTTCCGTTTTAAGCGACTCAGAGGCGTCGCGGCGCGAGCGGAAAAAGGCCCAGAACCAGAAGGCGCTCGGACAGCACAAGAACAGCAAGCGTCCTGCCCGATACCAAAATGGGCTGGGTAATTGGCGTCCGAAAAGGCCTTCGCTTTTTGGTTCGGCAGGAACGACATAAATTGCAAGCCCGACAAGGGCGCTGACAAGGATCAGCGAGAAAAGCCGCAAGGCCGTGGGTTGAGCTGTTTGCGCAATGAACCAAATGACAGTTAACGCGAGCAGAACCCCCAGGAGCAATCCACCGGCTGCAAAATCGAAGCGCGGTGACCAATCGAAAAAATTCCAATGAAGTTCCAGGCCAAGTAATGCTCCGTAAAGAGCCAACGAGGTAAGTATCCAACCCAGAACCAGGAGCGCAATTCGCCACATCCGGGGTAATTTAGGACCAGAGCGCTGGAGTGGGAAAGGCAGGACTGAGGATTAAGTGGTCAGGTTGGTACCAGGGTGAATGCCGGTGTGTGCCGGTAATTCAACCAATGATCCAGGGGCCGATATTTATCAAGGGTGGGAGACCGTTCGCGGGCCAAGCGCTCAACCAGGCTGATCTGGGGAGGAGTCAATCCCTTGAAATAATCGTCCCACCAATTGAACCAGCGCCAGAAGAACGGTGAGAACTGGCCGTAATCCATTACCGGCAGCACGATATCAAATCGTTCGATCGCCGTGACGGTTTCGGTCAATTGGGTAAGCACGGCGTTGGATTTATCCAGGAAGGCGTTCAGGTTGAACTCGCCACCTTTGAAGGCGCGTTCCAGGCCGCGCAATTGATTAACCATGACCAGGCAGGCAATGAAGAGCGACACCTCCGGTTCAGCAAGCAGGAGGTCTTTGTCCTGCCGTGCCTGGACAGTCGATTTGGCACTTGTTTTTGGCATCACAGCGGCGCGTAGCCCGGCCTCCATTTAGCTCGCAGAAACGGCGGCGATTTGCCATGCCAAAGAGTACGGATAGCCCTGTAGTGTTTTGACCGGACAACCTGCCAATCTGACCCTTAGCGAACGATCGATCCCGTATGCTCGCTCTCTTGAAATATTAAACATTTAAGTCCACTATAAGATTGCCTTCCAAGCACGGACATCTTCTGGCGTAATGCCCGAGTGGCCCCGAAGGAATTAACGATGGCGCGAAAATCGAAAGCGTCGACACACGGTCTGTCGGTTCTCGGCAGCTTGTGTGGAGTGCTAAGCCTGGCAGTGCTGGCCTCTGCCAGCGTGATCGCTTACAGAGTATTTCTTCTTCAGAGAACGAATTACCATTTGCGCCTGGCCATTCCGAAGGTGTGCCAGGAGCTTCTGTCCCAGCGGGAACTCTTCGTGCGCGGCATCGAGGAGTACAAGCGGAAGTTCGGGACGTATCCTCCCGACCACCTGATCAGCAGCGAACCCTTGGTGGTCGACGCCATTACCAACCAGCTCTTGTATGAGTTGTTGGGGACACTTCAGGATCCGGCTGCCGGCACTTTCGCCCCAGCGCACTTCCCCGCGGTTAAACGGGAGATGATCAAATCATTTTTCAACACCGCAGAATTCAGAAATTCGGCGTTGCTAGAGGAAGATGTTAAGCATTTCATCGACGTCGCGGACATTTCTGCGACGGTAGCCGTGCATAACAAACCGGATGTGGCGTTGCTCGGATATTTTCCGGGATGGGAAGGCATTGAGCCGGATATCTATGCGCAGGTCAATTTGAGCTCGTGGCGATATAACTCCTCGGCTCCTCGGCATAATCCCGGCGGCTACGATTTGTGGATCGAGGTAAAAACTTCACAAACCAACATCGTGGTTGGCAATTGGTAGATCTCGGCACAGTGGCTCGCCGCAAACGCGCGTTTTGGCTGCTACTTTGCGGCGCGATTGCCGCGCTTGGTGTCACCACGTATGCCATACGAGCCTACATCAACCCAGAATCGCGCCAACCTGCGTACGGAGGTCGCACGGTCAGTGAATGGCTCGACGGCGGATACGAACCAGCCGCGTTGGCAGTACATGAAATCGGACCCCCTGCTGTCCCCTGGATATTTCGAAAGCTCAGATATGAGCATCCACGCTGGGACTATTGGGGCGCTTATCGCCGGTTCCGTCAGGTCGTGCCCGGCAACGTAGCCGGTGTGATGCCCCAGGGACACGCGAGCGGCTTCGATGATTTGCGGGCGGCGAATCTTTTGCTCAGCATCGGTACGCCTGCTCTGTCGATGATGAGGACGGGACTAAAGGACGGCAATCCGACGGTGAGAAGCGCCTGCCAACTGGCCTTACAAGCACTTCCGGTTAAAGCAGGAGCCGCACCGCAGCAACGACAGTCAGGATCAGAGCCATCGCTTCGAAGGCCTGCTGATTGAGTCGCCGCAGAATGACCGGGCCTAGCAGCGCGCCGGGAATCATGGGAATCAGCAAGACCGCATCGAGCACCAGCGATTGTGAGTTGATTAGACCCAATTTGATGCTGAAGGGCACCTTGAATGCATTGACGAGCATATAGAACCAGGCACCCGTGCCGATGAACACCAGCTTCGGTAGTCCGAGTGCAAGGAAATACAGCACTGTGACGGGTCCCGCGGCATTGGCCACCATTGTGGTAAAGCCGGCCAGCATTCCGATTAGGGCTCCAAACCACCAGGTATGAGGGATGCCAGCGGCGATTTTGTCCGGTTGTCGCTGCCGCCACACATGCAGACCAACCATGATCAAAATGATGGCGCCAATCATCCGTTGAACCTGCGCGTTGCTGATCCGATCCAGCGCACAGTACCCGCCAATTACGCCAACGACTACCCAGGGAAAGAGTTTGAGCAAATGGGGCCAGCTGGCGTGCTTGCGGAAAAATGCGACACCGAAAACGTCGGCGCAGAGAAGCAAGGGTAACAATGCTCCAGTAGAAGCGCGCGCCGGCAATGCATTCGCGAAGAGGGCCACAGAGAGCACGCCCAGGCCGGCGATGCCGGTCTTCGACAGTCCAGTCACCAACGCGCCTAAAGCCAGCAGGGACCATTGCCAGGCATTCAGGTTCAGCATCGGTTGCCCCCGATAGATTTTGGACTGCGCCAGTTCGCTGGCGCTTTTGGGCGGCGGATGGTTAGGAAAGCACCCGGGGATTGGCGCAGTCCAAAAAGGTGGCGCTCAGCCGAGTAAGGGGCCGGGCTAGCGAACTGGGCAAGCATCAGACAGACCATTTCCAATCGCGTATTTCGGGCATGTCCTGGCCATATTTATGAATATAGTTTTTGTGGTCGAGCAGTTTGTCACGAATCCCCTGTTTTACATAAGCGGCGCGTGAGCCAAGATTAGGGACACGGTCGATGACATCGCTGACCAAATGGAAACGATCCAGATCATTTAACACCACCATATCGAAAGGAGTGGTCGTGGTGCCCTCTTCCTTATATCCACGCACGTGGAGATTTTCGTGATTAGTGCGTCGATAAGTCAGTCGATGAATCAGCCAGGGATATCCGTGATAGGCAAAAATAATCGGCTTGTCCTTCGTGAACAGCGCGTCGAAGTCACGATCACTTAATCCATGGGGATGCTCCGATTTCGGCTGGAGTGTCATTAGATCGACGACATTGATGAGGCGAATGCGCAGTTCAGGAAATTGCTGACGGAGCATCTGAACCGCCGCCAGCGTTTCGAGTGTGGGTATATCTCCCGCGCACGCCATCACGACGTCTGGTTCGGACCCTTGATCGTTGCTCGCCCACGGCCAGATGCCGATTCCGGCGGTACAATGTTTCACTGCCGCATCCATGTCGAGCCACTGCAGGGCCGGTTGTTTTCCGGCGACGATCACATTGATGTAATGCCGGCTCTGCAAACAGTGGTCGGCGACGGACAGCAAGGTGTTGGTATCCGGTGGCAAATAGACACGGATGATATCTGCTTTTTTGTTGACCACATGATCGATGAAACCGGGGTCCTGATGACTGAACCCGTTATGGTCCTGGCGCCAGACGTGGGAGGTGAGCAAGTAATTTAGCGATGCGATAGGCCGGCGCCACGGAATATGCCGCGTTACTTTCAACCACTTGGCGTGCTGGTTGAACATTGAATCGATGATGTGAATGAAAGCTTCGTAACAGGAGAAGAAGCCGTGACGTCCCGTCAGCAGGTAACCTTCGAGCCAGCCCTGACACAAGTGCTCGCTGAGCACTTCGAGCACGCGCCCATCAGGCGAGACGTGCTCGTCGGTTTTCTTTAGCTCGCCTGCAAACGCCCGGTTAGTCACTTCGAACAGGTGGTCCAGGCGGTTAGAGGAAGTCTCATCTGGTCCGAACACTCTGAAATTAGCCCGGTCAGAATTCAATTTCATCACGTCACGCAGGAAAGCGCCCAGCACGCGAGTCGCTTCGGCCGTCACATTGCCTGGGGTAGGTACCTTCACAGTGTAATCCCTGAAGTCCGGCATGCGCAGATCGCACAAGAGCACACCCCCATTGGCATGTGGGTTGGCGCCCATACGGCGGTTGCCTTTGGGCGCTAATTCAGCCAGTTCGGACTTCAGTCTGCCCGTGGAATCGAACAGCTCTTGCGGCTTATAGCTCTTCATCCACTCCTCGAGCTGCTTGAGGTGCTCCGGCTTGCTCCCAATATCCGACAGCGGCACCTGATGCGAGCGCCAGGTCCCTTCGGTCGGCAGGCCATCGACGGTCTTCGGACCCGTCCATCCTTTCGGGCTGGAAAAAACAATCATCGGCCACACCGGGCGTTGCTTAAAGCCTTTGGTTCGAGCCTGGGATTGAATTGAGCGGATTTCGTCCATTACCTTATCCAAGGTGGACGCCAGGAGTTGGTGCATCGCGGCCGGTTCACTGCCCTCAACGAAAAAAGGCCGGTAACCATAACCGCACAGCAGTTGTTCGAGTTCCTGCTTAGGAATACGGGCCAGCACGGCCGCATTGGCAATTTTATAGCCATTCAAATGAAGAATCGGCAGGACAGCGCCATCACGAACCGGATCAAGGAATTTATTAGCATGCCAACTGGTCGCCAGCGGTCCGGTTTCGGCCTCGCCATCGCCGATGACGCAAGCGACGATCAAATCGGGGTTATCGAATGCGGCGCCATACGCATGAGCCAGGGCGTACCCGAGCTCGCCTCCTTCGTGTATCGAACCGGGCGTTTCGGGCGCGACATGGCTGGGAATGCCGCCCGGGAAGGAAAACTGCGTAAACAGCCTTTTCATCCCTGGCTCATCCTGTGAAACATTTGGATACAGCTCGCTGTAGGTGCCTTCGAGGTAGGTATTGGCGACCATCGCCGGACCTCCGTGACCGGGACCAGCGATGAAGATCATATTCAGGTCGCGGTCGTTTATCAAGCGATTGAGATGGACATAAAGGAAGTTCAAACCAGGTGTTGTACCCCAGTGTCCAAGCAAGCGCGGTTTGACATGGCCGACCTTTAATGGGGTTTTCAAGAGCGGATTGTCATATAGATAGATTTGGCCGACCGAAAGATAATTGGCGGCGCGCCAGTAGGCATCCATCTTCCGCAGATGTTCCGGCGAGAGGGTCGCTGCGTTTTTTTGGTTTGTTCGTTTCATCTCGATACTCCTTTCACCTTTCCAGAGCCAGGACTCGGCAGACGGTCTTGGCAATCATCAATTCCTCATCCGTTCGTATCACGCGCACGGTAACGTTGGCCCCCGGATTGGAAATAACACTGGCGTTGGTTGCGTTATAGCGTTTGTTGAGCGTGATTCCAAGAAATTCCAATCCGTTACAAATTCGTTCGCGAACCGGGGCAGCATTCTCGCCAATGCCGCCAGAAAAGATAAGAGTATCGAGCCCGCCCAGGGCTGCGGCAAAGGCCCCGATCCACTTCTTGATCTGATAACAGAACAACGCGACCGCATCGGCGGCATTGCGATCATTGGCTTCGCGTTCGAGCAGGTCGCGCATATCAGAACTGCTGCCGGAAATGCCAAGAAGGCCAGATTTGGTATTAACCATGTCGTTAAATTGCCTTGGTGTAATAGCCGCGGTGCGCGCCAGGTACCAAACCAGTCCGGGATCGAGGTCGCCTGAACGTGTGCTCATCGGAATGCCGGCCGTCGGCGTAAAGCTCATGCTGGTATCGACCGGCTTGCCGCCACGAACGGCAGCCAAACTCGCCCCATTGCCCAGATGGGCAAGTATGATGCGGCCGTGTGCCTGTCTCACGCCCGCAATCCGCGCGAGCTCTTCCATCAGGAACGCATAGGACAATCCATGAAATCCATAGCGACGAACGCCTAATTTCTCGAACCGTCGCGGAATCGGCAACAGTCGCGCGACTTGAGGAAGATTGCGATGAAAGGCGGTATCAAAGCAGGCAATCTGCGGCAGCTTGGGAAAGCGCCGTTGAAACGCTTCCGTCAGCAGGATTTCTTCAGGGAGGTGCTCGGGGTCGAATGGTTTAAGCTGGTGCAGTTCTTTAACCAGACTCGCCGTAATTCGCTGAGGTTCGCTATATTTCGGTCCGCCATGGACGACTCGGTGGCCGACGGCCGCCAATTCCCCGCGACCGACCCTCTCTTCGAGCCAGTCCATCAGGATATTTACAGCCCGATGGTGATCGGGCGCACTAATCGTACGTGAAAAATTGTCGGTGCTGGCTGCACCCTTAACCACAAAGGAGGCTTTTGGCAGGCCGATGCGGGCGAGTTTTCCTGTGAGGGTGCGGCGTAAGCTCGCGCCCGGTTCAAACAGCGCGAACTTGATACTTGAGGAACCGCCATTAATGGTCAAAATGCACTTCGGGGCAGAGTGTGGGCCTGCGTTGCTCATGTTTTAATCACCACCGACCGAAAGCATTCTACTTGGGTCTAACGCAACGGCAACTCCACTGATCAGGAGCTTGCGACAGGTGCTGGTTAGAAATCTGCAATGCAGGTTGGAAACCTGCGGTACAGCAGAGTGAAACTCTGTGTTACGAGGCGGACTCATTCGCGAAACTGACCCAATAGGACGCCCGGAACTTCTCCGATCGGATAGGAGTTCTTGAACTGCGACATCTGTTCGGAGTCCAGTCGAAAATCAAGGCCGAGAGCATTCGCAAATCGCGGCTCGAGAATTTGCCCGTCTTCGTCCACGCCAAGAGCAGTTTGAAAATCGCGTAGTGTTGGATAACTCTGATGACGGCCCCAGGTGACGCCCCACTCGAACAAACGTTGATCTGGTTCCGCAAAATAAAAGTTGTCTTGGAAGCGTAATCGAAGTTGCTGGAGTGTTAAACCTATCGGCTGGCCTTTGGAATCGGTTGCCACCGAAGCTCCAGCTGTTTGTGTCGAGCCGACACCTCCTCTGCCCTGCTCTGCTGGCCAGTGACGGCTGTCGTGCATATCGAACCATCCCCAGATCTGTGCGTCGCGATTACAAGCGATAAGGTTGTGACAGATGGTGTCGTCATGATTCCAAACGGCGTGCTCTTGTCTGTCGTGAATTGTAGGAGTCGTGCGTGTCTGTTCGCGGAAATTAAATCCTTCACGGTTTCCATAGATTAGATTGCGCTCGATGACGCAATCCGGACTGCTGGAAAGTGAGATGCCGGCCTGTGCACCCCATGCACCGGGTGTTGCCGCAAAACCATTTCCGAGGATTACATTGTCGTGCGCCTGCAGGCCGAGGGAGATCTCATAGAAAATCCCACTGTCCTCGTTATCTGCGATAAGGCATCGGCTGACGGTGCAGTGTTCGTTGCCGATATCGAACCAGACCCCGTTTCCGCGATTGCGGAGAAACTGGCTTTGATCCAAAACGGCTCCCCGCGTCAATACGATTTTGTTGCCGCCGGCTTCCCAACCCCGATCGAAGCCTTTGGTATTGTTGTTCTCGACGCGACATCCCGTAAATAACAGGTTGTGCGCGCCGCTGGCACCGAAGCCAATCTGGCCATTATCGCGAAACGTACATCGCCGAATAATGAGGTCCTCCGCTTGGAATGTTGCGCCACAGGAGTTCATCGCTTCGACAACGCAATCCGTCATTTGATCGTGGCGCCCAGTCAGAACCACAGCCCCGTGCTGCGCCGCGTTGGCGGCGCAACGGAAATGGAGTCCTTGCAGCTGCACATACTCCCCTTCCACTCGCATAATCTCCTGGCGAACCGACGCCTCGACCAAAAGCTTATTGGGGTCGCGGCCGCCTGCATCCCAGAGCATTAGCTTTTGTTTGGCGACGTCGACAACGAACGAGCCAGACGACAATTGGTCTCGCTCAAGCACTTGATGAATTAAATAACCTTGAATTGCCACCTGTTCACACCGTCCGATGACCCGGTGGTACTCGTCATCCGGATGAGTCATTTGTCTGGACCACGTATTGAAGCGGTGTGGCCAGGCGACTTCGTAGATCGGCCGCTGCTCATCACACCTCCGCCAACGGCTTATCTCATCTGCTCCCGTTAAAATGACTGTTGCCCCCGGAGTCGCCTCAAAACGAATCGGGGCCTGTGCCGTGCCCCCGCTTTTTACCAATACAAATTCGCGATAGATCCCTTCTCGGATCGTCACCGTGTCGCCGGCAACTACCTTTTTGGCAGCGGTGGAAATACTGTTCCAAGGCCGTTCGGCGCTTCCTGGGCCACTATCGTTCGCCTGTGGGTTATGCTGAGCAACAAAATAGGTCGAGCCGAACAGCGAGCAACAAGTGGTGGTGAGCACAAATGCCATGCAACGACTGCGAAAACCATGCATGGGGGCAGTCAAGCAGAACGGGACCGGCGTGGCCAGCCGATCGCGCATTATTCTTCAGCTGTATACTGCCGCAATGCTTTGGAGTGCGCGGTGCAGGCCCTCAGCGCAAAGCGCCAGGGCACTGGCGCACTCGAAAACCTGGCGGCCGTTTGATGCCTCAAAGCCTACCGAGTTATTTATGTCCGGCTTCTCTTGTCGCGTCGTGGCCATGATGCTACTTTCGCGAACATGACCCTCCGATGCTCTCTCATTCCGATTCTGGTTGCCGGCACATCTGTGTTGTCCTCAATGGGCGCAACCCCGGAGCCGGATTTTGACATCCTAATCATCAACGGTCATATCATCGACGGCACCGGGTCCCCGTGGTACGCCGGTGACCTTGGAATTCGCGCCGGCAAAATTGCTGCCATTGGCAATCTTGCAGGTGTAGCGGCCCACCAGACCATTGACGCTCAGGGCAAAGTCGTCGCGCCGGGCTTCATCGATATGCTTGGGCAGTCTGAACTCTCCATCCTGAGCGAACCAGGTTTGCCTTCAAAAATATTCCAGGGAATTACGACTGAAATCACTGGGGAAGGTGGCTCGGTTGCTCCGCTGGATGACAAAATCATCGCAGCCGATCGCGACGTTTGCATCCATTACCACGTAACGCCCGATTGGCGCACCCTCCGGCAGTACTTCGCGCGCTTGGAAAAGCAAGGCATGGGGATCAATCTCGCCTCCTATGTGGGGGCGACTCAGGTTCGCCGCATGGTTCTAGGTGAAGAGGACAAACAACCAACGCCGGAACAGCTGAATCAAATGCGAGCATTGGTGCGGGAAGCGATGCAGGATGGCGCCGTCGGGGTGTCAACTTCGCTGATGTACGCGCCGGCGCCTTACGCCAAGACCGAGGAACTGATTGCCCTGGCCCGGGAAGCGGCTCTTGTGGGCGGTCTTTATGCGACGCATATTCGCAACGAGAGCAGCGGCATTATGGCAGCGCTGGAGGAGGCCATTCGCATAGGGCGCGAGGCAAAGATTCCGGTCGAGATTTGGCATTTGAAGGTAGCGGGCAAACGGAATTGGGGACGCATGCCGGAGGTGATCGCCAAAATCAATGAAGCTCGTGCTCAAGGTGTCGACCTCGCTGCCGATACTTATGCTTACCCGGCGTGGGCCAACGGATTGTCTTCTTATATCCCTCCCTGGGCACATGATGGAGGCGACGCCAAACTGATCGAACGCTTGAAAGACCCGGCGCTTCGCGCGCGTATTCGCAAAGAAATGGTCACTCCTACCACCGAATGGGATAACGAATGGGATGGTGTGCCCGGCGCTGAAGCGATCCTGATCGGCCAGGTGCAGAACCCAAAGCTACAGCCGATGACTGGAAAAACGGTTGCTGATTTTGCCAAGTTGCAAAGCAAGGAGCCTATCGAAGCTCTCTTTGATTTGTTGATTGAGGATAATGCCTTCACCCGCGGCGTCTCCTTCGGGATGAGCGAACCCGATATTGTGCTGGCACTCCAGCAACCGTGGGTCTCGATCGATAATGATTATGAGGGCACTTCGCCGAATGGACCGCTATCCAAGGACTTTGCCCACCCCAGGGCCTACGGCACTTTTCCCCGCATCCTACGAAAATACGTGCGCGAGGAGAAAAAACTCTCGCTGGAAGAAGCCATCCGAAAGTTCTCATCGTTCCCTGCCCAGCGAATGCGCCTGAGCGATCGGGGTGTTCTCAAAGCCGGGCTTTGGGCGGATATCGTAATTTTTGATCCCGAAACCGTTCGCGATCGCGCCACCTTTGAAAATCCACATCAGCTATCGGAAGGCATGGAGTACGTTCTGGTCAACGGCGTCGCCGTCATTGCTAAAGGCAAAATGACGGGCGCGCTACCCGGGAAGGTGTTGCGAGGGCCTGGGTACAAACCTTAATCCCAGGAAGCGCTGACCACCACACCGGCCGGGGCGCCAGGCGATGGCTGAACAACAAATGTACAATTTTGTCACTATTTCGCGTTTTCCTGGCAATCCGGGCACTGCCGATGGAACTAATAACGCCGCCCGATTCCTCAACCCGTCCTCCATGTGGTCGGCGAACGGGTCGGCAGCAATTGGATCACAACGACTATTGCTGGGGTTGTGGGCAATTTGGCACAAGGCGCGGAACCGACTTGACGTTTTGCTGATTGTAGCCGAAATAAAGCGGGTCAAATGACTGTTGTTACTACAGCTTATGGCTCGTATCCCCCTTCCCCGCCCGTTTTTTCTCTTGCCCGTCCTCTGTGCAGGCATCCTTCAGATTGGCTCGGCCTGTCGGGCCGCTTCAGTCTCGTTTAACTTTAATTCCGATCCGTCTGCTTCCGGGTTGCTGAAATTGTACGGCAACGCGAACTGGCATTCCAGTGGCGGAGCAGGCGCGGCAACCAACGCTTCTGATGGGTATGTCGAGGTTACCGCCTCAGCGGGCAATCAGCGTGGCGCGGTCGTATTTTCCGATTTCGACGGTGGTCAGATTATCAAAGCCTTCACCTTCGAAGCTGACGTGCGAATTGGCAACGGCACGACACAGCCGGCAGACGGCTTCAGTATCAGCTACGTTCGAGCAAATGATCCTGTTTTGACCGATGTCGCCAACGGGGGTAATCCGGCGACGGACAACAACATATGGGCGACAGGCCCGAACTGTGAAGCCAACCTGCCGGAGGAAGGAACGCAAACCGGGATCTCCGTTGGATTCGATGCCTGGACCAGTGGGGGCACGCCTCCTTATTGTAACGAAACCGACCAATCGATCGGTCCGGATATTATTGGCGTAGACATCCGAGTCGACGGCACTTTGGTTTTACAATTCCCCACGCCAACCCTGAACGGCGCGTGCAACGATCCGACGTCGATCCAAACCGGCCCCACCGACGGGACGGGCACCCCCAATGGCTTGTGCTGGGCGCATGTTAAGGTGGTTTTGGACACCAACGCGCTGCTCAACGTCTACTGGAAGAACGCACTCATTTTATCCAATTACCAGACGACGTATTCCGCCTCGCCCGGACGTCTGGTTTTCGCCGGCCGCACTGGTGGAGCCTGGGAATATCATCATGTCGACAACATCAAGGTTACAACCATTGCCGTACCCGTGCCGCCGGTTACCATCACAAATTCGCCGGCCGCCCTGGTCCAAACCACATCCGCCGTTTTGGGCGGTGGGATGGTTGGGAGCCTTGCCGGGGTGACACTTTTTTATGGGCCGACCGACGGTGGCACTAACGTGGCAGCCTGGGCTAATAAAACCTACCTGGGACTCCAAACCGGTGGTGCGTTCAGCAATACCGTCACCGGCCTATCGTTCAACACCAAGTATTATTTTACAGCACAAGCGACAAATAGCGGCGGGATCAGCTGGGCAACGCCCTCGCTTTCATTCACCACACTGGCGCCAAGCCTGCCGGTTGTAACCAACCTTCCCGCCTCTGCGATTACGACCGCTTCGGCAACTCTTGGTGGCCAGGTGCTTTCCACGGGAGGCGATACACCGAATTTGACTCTGTTTTATGGGCCATCGAATGGTGGGACGACGCCGTCTGCCTGGTCCAATAGTGTAGCCTTGGGCTTGCAGACCGGTTTCTATGGTCAACAGGTCTCCGGGCTTACTTCGAATCGAACTTACTTTTTTACTTCCCGTGCGGTGAACGCGTCGGGCACGGCCTGGGCGAGCCCGGTGCTTTCCTTTACTACTCTAGCCTCGAACCCGCCGCCGCCTCAGGTGATAGCCGTACTGACGCAGCACAATGACAACGCGCGGATGGGCGCGAACACGAACGAGTTGCAACTAAATTTGAACAACGTAAACGTCAATTCGTTCGGCAAGGTTTTCTCGCAGACTGTGGACGGTTACGTCTATGCACAACCGCTGATAATGACCAACGTCAATGTGCCCAACAAAGGGATGCATAACCTCGTGTTTGTCGTGACGGAACATAATAGCGCCTATGCCTTCGACGCCGATGATGCGACAGGGGTCAATGCCGCGCCGATTTGGCAGGTCAGCTTTCTCAATCCTGGTGCTGGAGTAACCACTATTCCGAACGGGGAAGTTAACAGCAACGATATCAATCCTGAGATCGGCATTACCAGCACGCCGGTAATCGATCCGACCAGCGGCACGATTTACATCGTCGTCAAGACGAAGGAAGTCGTCGGTGGCAACAATCATTATGTGCAACGCTTGCATGCATTGGATATTGCAACCGGCGCTGAAAAATTCGGCGGCCCGGCGATAATCGCTGACACGATTTTCAACGGCACCTACACGTACGTCTCAGGGCCCTCGGTGCCCGGCACCGGCGACGGCAGTGTCGGAGGCGTACTTTCTTTCAACGCTCTACGGCAAATGAATCGCCCTGGCCTGGTGTTATTGAATGGAACTGTTTATATCGCTTACGCCTCCCATGGTGACATTGGGCCCTACCACGGTTGGGTTTTAGGCTATGATGCGCAGACGCTGGCCCGAAACACGGTTTACTGCACCAACCCGAACGGTGGTCTAGACGGTATTTGGCAAAGTGGTCTAGCCCCGGCGATTGACGCCAACTTCAACATGTACTTTGAGACCGGCAATGGCACTTTCTCGACGAACTATCCGAATCTGAACTCTTACAGCATGGGTGACAGTTTCGTGAAGCTAACCACTAGCGGAGCTCTCAACGCGGTCGATTATTTTACTCCGTTCAACCAAGCCGCCCTTAGCAGTGCGGACGCAGACCTGGCTGCCGGCGGCGCGATGGTCCTGCCCGATTCGGTCGGCAGCGCCAGTCACCGGCACCTGCTGGTCGGTTGCGGCAAAGAAGGCAAAATCTACCTGGTCGACCGCGACAACATGGGCCACTACAATCCCAATGACGATAGCCAAATTGTCCAATCGCTGCCGAACGCGGTCGGTGGCACGTGGAGTTCGCCGGCGTTTTTCAATGACCACATCTATTATCTCGGTTCGGGAGATTCATTAAAGTCGTTTGCAATCGCCAACGCATCGATCAACGCGACACCGGTGCAGGCAACCAATGGGTTCGGTTTCCCTGGTGCGACTCCGAGCATCTCGGCCAACGGCGGCGCCAACGCGATAGTTTGGGCGCTGCAAACTGATGGTTACGGCAGCAGTTCTCCAGCGGTTTTGCATGCCTACAATGCAACCAATGTCGCGCGCGAACTCTACAACAGCAGCCAAAATCTCTCTCGCGACAATCCCGGAGCGGCCGTGAAGTTTACCCTCCCGACGATCGCCAACGGGAAAGTTTATGTCGGAGCGCAATACGCGCTTTCGGTTTACGGCGCGGGTGTCTTTCTTGCGACACCGGTGATTTCTCCCAACGGCGGTATCTTCACCAATTCCGTTTTGGTGACCATCACCGATGCCACTCCGGGCACAACGATCTACTACACCATCGATGGTACACCCCCCAGTACCAGTTCAATCCTCTACACTGGCCCATTTACGTTAACCAACAGCGTAGCCGTTCAGGCCGTCGCGGTGAAGCCAGGCACCGTCAACAGCGGCGTCGCGAGCGCTGGGTTCATTAACAGCACATCGATTGGTAATGGGAATGGGTTGCTGGGCGAATATTGGTCCAGTTCCATCACCGGGGGTTCTCCACCGAATCCCTTCCCCGGTAGCCCGACCCTAACGCGTGTGGACCCAACTATCAATTTCGATTGGGGCGGGGGTTCACCTGACGCGAGCATTAGCTCGGACCTCTTCACGGCCCGCTGGACCGGTTCGATTCAACCGCAGTTCAGTGAGGTGTACACCTTTACTACGACTTCTGACGATGGCATCCGCGTCTATCTATGGGTGAACGGTCAGAGAGTCGCGGTCGTGGACAGTTGGGTTGACCAGGCGCCGACGGATCATTCCGGTATAATTTCATTGGTAGCCGGCCAACGATACAATATCGAGGTGGATTACTATGAGAATGGCGGCGGGGCGGTCGCCAAACTGTATTGGAGCAGTCCTTCGACACCGAAAGCGATCGTTCCGATGACTCAGCTGTATCCGATCGCGACCCCGCCGCCGGGAGTGGTGATTACTTCGCCCGGCAATGGCGCGAGTTACGTCGCTACTGCCACGGTGACCATTAGCGCAAACGCTGCTTCGCAATATAACAATTTGGCGGAAGTCGATTTTTACGCCAATAACTCGCTCCTCGGCTTTGTTTCCGCAGCGCCGTACACGTTGACAGCCTCGGGCTTAAGCCAAGGCAGTTACAATTTGACGGCGGTGGCCATCGACAGAACCGGTCTGGCGGCAACCTCGGCGCCAGTCAACATCACGGTGAGTGGAGGCACCGGTCAGCCGTATGGTTTGGCCGCTCGCCTGGCAGTAGCTCCCTTCCTGAACATGCCCCCATCGATCAATGGCGCGGTACCAGGTTTGCTCTCACAGACCGGTGTGTTTACCAACACACCGACGATGAATCCCCTTAATGCGTTGATCCCGTACGATGTCAACGTCCCGCTCTGGTCCGATGGTGCAATTAAGACCCGCTGGATGTCCGTGCCCAACACCGGCGCGCCCTACACGCCCGATGAGCAAGTCGGATTTGCCCCGACCGGAGAATGGAGCTTCCCCAGCGGCACGATTTTCGTGAAGCACTTCGACCTGACCACCGACTACAGCAACCCGAATGGTCCGAAACGCCCCCTGGAAACGCGCCTCCTGGTTCGCGATCCCAATGGGGCAGTTTATGGAGTGACCTACAAATGGCGTGCGGACAACAGTGATGCGGATCTCCTGACCACCAGCTTGAACGAACCAATTACGATTACAAATGCGGACCATAGCACCTGGACGCAGACATGGTACTATCCGAGTCCAGCCGATTGTCTCACCTGCCATACACCGGCGGCCAATTACGTCCTGGGAGTTAAAACGCGCCAGCTGAACAAGCCCTACACCTATGGCTCCGGCGTAACCGACAACCAACTCCGCACGCTGAATCATGTTGGCCTCTTTAACCCGGCGTTTAGCGAATCGAGCATTGCTACCTATGCCCATTTGTCAGCCCTGACAAACGAGAGCGCCTCTTTGGAAGAACGCGCCCGGTCGTACCTCGATGCGAATTGTGCGCAATGCCATCGCCCCGGGGGTACCGGCGTGACATTTGACGCCCGTTATGACACGCCGTTGACCAACCAAAATATTATCAATGCGCTGTTGCTGAAAGGCGACTTGGGAATTGATAATGCCCGAGTGGTGGTCCCGCAGGACATCTGGCGCTCGATCCTTTATGCCAGGATGAATACGACCAATTCTGCGGTCAAAATGCCGACCCTGGCGCGCAACCTGATCGACACCACGGCGGTTCAGGTTATCGGCGACTGGATTAACAGCCTGCCCGGCACACCTGCGCTGGCGCCGCCCACCATGATCCCGGCAGGTGGAAGCTTCAATGGCTCAGTCTTGGTGACTCTGCAACACACCAACAGCAATGCGATTCTCTATTTCACGCTGGATAATTCAGTTCCGAACACTAACTCGCTGCTGTACACGGCGCCATTCCTGTTGACCAATTCCGCCGTCGTAAACGCCAATGCCTTTGCCACAGGGTTCATCAACAGCATAGCCGCGAACGGTACTTTCACGATCCTGCCGGGGATCTCCTTCGTTGGGCAGGGCTCGCTCAGCAATGGTCAATTCACCGTGCAAATCTCGGGCACCCCGAATAAAACGTATGTGCTGCAGGGCTCAATCGACCTGGTCAATTGGGTGGGGGTGAATACGAATGTGCCGGCGGCGACACCGTTTGAATTAGTCGATCCGCAAGCCGGTCAGTACCGGTACCGCTTCTATCGTGCCGTCCAGCAACCTTAAGTCTTATGTTCGCTCGTTGTTTATGTTGCTTTTGGGCGGCCACGATTTGCGCGCTGGCCGAACCTCACCCGATAAGCCCAACCAATTCGCCCGCGCTGCTGCGCTCTGCGGATGCCGGACAGAAAGTCGAACAGATTCGGACTCGCTGCATTGAGGGTCGGCGCTATATCGCTGGCCGCGTGCTGGAAGTGACCCCTGATGGGTTGGTCATTGACAGTGGATATAGCCGATTGCTCTCGGCACCCTTCAACAAATCCTGGCTCGTCACGGGAACCGCCACGATCGAGCGGGATCCTACGCTGGTCGAGGAGAATAAGCCTGACGCTATTTGCTCAGGGCTCCTTTTGCTGAGCAATTTCCCTAAACGACCAGCCGTAAAAAACTATGATTATGTCGTGATTCATGGTTATCCTGCGGGGAACTATGTGTATGTACCGGCTCCGGGGATCAAAAAGACGATTCGCCGATTTTCGGCGAGCCTGGAGCGGGCCGTCGAGAGCAACCAGGTACTCGAGCGAAAGTAGCCGTTCAAATCGCGGTGCCTGCACCCCAGTCAGGATGTTGGGCGTCGTTTCGTCATCTGTGTGGCTGGTGGTTGGGAGCCTTGTCTTAACAGCCACCTCTTCGGCCAAGGAAGATTCTGGATACGGGCTCACGTCACGAACCATTTCACACGGTTATCTCTCGATGCCGTCTGACGACCATCAGCCGCTGCCCCGGCTGCTTTCTCAAACTGGTGCGTTCGCCAATACTCAGGACTTAACACCAGCCAAAGGCTTGATTCCTTATGACATCAATGTGGCATTCTACTCGGATGGCGCCCTAAAATCCCGCTGGGTCTCCATTCCTTCCGAAGGCACACTCACCAACGATTGCGTCCGTTTCGCGCCAACGGGAGATTGGCAGTTCCCCAACGGCACGGTCTTTGTGAAGCATTTTGAAATCGTCACCGATGAGGCGCATCCAAGCGCGAAACGCAGACTCGAAACTCGGCTGTTGGTGCGAGCCGAGAACGGCGGGGTCTACGGAGCGACCTACAAATGGAGAGCGGATCAAAGTGATGCTGAACTCCTGGCTTCGAATCTGACGGAAACCCTCGAAATCCACACGACGGCAGGAATTCGGACGCAAGCCTGGTACTATCCGAGTCGGCAGGATTGCAAGACCTGCCATAGTTCAACAGCTGGTGGTGTTTTGGGGTTGAAAACGCGTCAGATGAATCGTGATTTCTGCTTCCCTTCTGGAATCACTGATAACCAACTGCGAGCCTGGAATCATGTAGGGATCTTCGAGCCAGAGATTAGGGAGAGCAATATAGTCACTTATGCGCGGCTTGCGCGTGCCGACGATCTCACCCGTAACCTTGAAGACCGCGCCCGCTCGTACTTGGATGTTAATTGCGCTTACTGCCATCGTCCCGGCGGAACAGTCGCCTATTTTGATGCCCGGTATGACACGCCGATCGAGCGTCAGGGCCTGATCGACGGACCAGTGCTGATTGACGAAGGACTCGACAAGGCGCGAGTCATCGCGGCCAATGATGTCTGGCGTTCGGTAGCCCTGCTTCGCATCAGCAGCCTGGAAGGTCTCAAGATGCCACCTCTGGCGCACGAAACCCTCGATCGGCAGGGAGTGAGCCTCTTACGTGAGTGGATCCAAAGTGTGCCCGGACCAAAGGTGCTTGCTCCCCCGGAATTCTCTCTCCATGGGGGAAAGTTTTCGAATCCAATTGAAGTCGCCCTGCGTAATCCTGAACCGGGGGCCGAAATTCGCTATACGACCGATGGGAGCGCCCCGACGCGCTCAGATCCATTGTATAAAGAGCCAATCCGCTTAAGCGAATCGACGACGATCAGAGCCCGGGCGTTTAAACCGGGATTGGTCAAAAGCATTACTGTGCAGGAGACTTTTGTGCTCCCAGCCCAACCGTAATGCAGATATTCTTGTCTGCCGTATCGCCGACATTCCTGTCGGCAAGCTTGGAGTGATTATAATCCAACGAACCGCAAGGAATGTCTGCGCTACTTTGACACAACCACAACACCCCAGGGACTTTCACCAGCTTTGATTCGGGCAACTTCCTTCTCGGCGGCGAGGTCTACAATCGAGATATCATTGGAGGGACCATTGGCCGAGTAGAGGAACTTGCCGTCAGGCGAAAGGCAGATACCCCAAGGACGTTGTCCCACTTTGATTGTGTTCAGCACTTCGAGCGTGGAGGCATCCAGTGCGCAAATTGTGCCCGCCCTTCCATTACTGGTGTAAACCTTTTTGCCGTCCGGCGAGACCCTGATGCACATCGGTCGTGATGGTTTCGGCAAAGCGACGGTTTTGAGCACCTTCTGATTTGGCACGTCGACAAGATGAATCTGTCCGGCCGATTCGGAGGGAATGTAGGCCCGGGAACCGTCGGGTGAAAACGCCACCGAACGCGGTCGCCCGCCGACGTTGAAATGCGCCAGAACATTGTAGGTCGAGGCATTGATACCGAAAATTTCCCCATCATTTTCACAGGTCACATAAAAGAAACTGCCATCGGGACTGGTCGTAACCCCCTCCGGTTCCCGGTGGACGGGGATGATTTGCTCTACCTTTTCGGTGCGAATGTTCAAAACGCTCGCGGTTCCGACATCCTCGTTCGAAACGAATAACCGGGTGCCGTCCTTGCTTAACGCAAACTGTTCCGGGTCCGAGCCTGCGTGTATCTTCTTTAGAAACTTGCGTTGGCCCAAATCGACAATCCCGATGCCATCGGCCGATTTGTCAGCTTTGCTGTCATCGTCATCGTCATCTCCCCCCTTTTTGAGGATTGGATTGCCTTGGGCGTCGAGAGAAGGCGGTCCCGAGATTGGCGTTCCGCTCAAAGCGACATAAAGAGTACGGCCATCGGGGCTGGCCAACAGGCCACGCGGGCGTTTGCCGACGGGGATCGTGGCGGTGGTCTGATGGCTGCGGCCATCGATGATGGTGATGTCACCTGACCTCTCGTTTGAGACGCAAATCTGGTAATCGGTGTCGGCCTGAGCAAGGGCGACCTGCAGAAATAACAGCACTACCACGCACCGCAAAAGCCATCGGCAATTTCGCACGTTCGTTTTCATTCAAAGAATATCAGCACGGGTTGATACCTGCAAATACGTGACCGTGAAAAGCAGAAAAGCATGGGATGCGATTGAAAGTCAATGGCACATCGGTGATAGCGCAGGGGCAAACCCTTGGCCCAGACCCTCGGGCTGCAGGTGAATGTCCATCAGATCAACATTGCAGGAAACGATGTCTCTTGAAAATGCGTTGTCGCTGGCCTATTTTGCGAGCCAATGTTCGGCAAAATGCCCAGACGAATCTTGCTGGATGTAGGTTTTACAATGACCGAACTTTTGGTCGTGATTGCCGTGATTGCTGTATTGGCCGCGCTGCTGCTGCCGGCAATGGCGCGGGCGAAGAAAAGGGGCGCCAAATCTCCTGCATCAACAGTGTGCGGCAGCAAACTCTGTCGGTGCTGATCTACGCTGATGATCATGCGGGCGTGCTACCGCCGACTGCTTATATGGATGCTTTTGGCAGAGAAATTGACTGGCCGCAATTGCTTGATCCATACCTCAATAACACCGCAAAAATCCACCTCTGTCCCACCGATCGGAGCTCGAAACTGAATTCAGATGGCCTCAATGAGCTGGCTTTCGTCGATTTGACCGACCCCGATCACACCGCCCCGGTGCGTGTGACTGCCTTCCGCATGCCCAGCACGACTATCATGCAAGGTGATCTCGGAACTGAAGATGATTTTAAAACTCCCCGGCCGGATACTCTAAAGCTGGTCGCACCAGGCTCCACTCTGAATGATGAGCAGGACGCGCGTCCTTCTATTCGTCATTCCGGCCGCTGCGACCTGGGATATATGGATGGACACAGCGGCCACCCGAAACTAAAGCAGTTCTACACAGGCCAAAATCCCACCAATCGCTGGTTCATACCGTAGAACACCCCATCGCCTGGCGGGAAAAAAATAGACGAAGCTGCGGAACAACTCGCTGTTTTGTTCATCATAGTTTCTGACGATCCAGGCTTTCTTCGTAGGAAGGAGGTTCCACGACCCACACTTTCTGCGAAAGAAGGGGGATCTGCCGATACATAAACCGTTTAAACAACTCATATATATGAAGATACAACAACTAATCGGTGCAGCAGTTCTAGGGGTGGTTCTCACCACCGGAGTTCAGGCAGGTAGCAGCAATGGCGCAGCGAGCGTTATCCAAGCCTATTATGACGGCAACCTACTTAATATTCAATTTGTGGAGTTTTCGCCGCAGGCGGAGAAGACCCTGCTCCAGCATAACAAGTCTCTGAATTTCATCTATCAGTCCGATCCCGGCTTGCCCGGAGGGCAGCCATTCATCTCGGTGATCGATGCCGTACCGGGCGACGGTTTTAACCCGATTTGGGAGGAGGTGCAAATCGCCTTCACATCCGGCCACAACCCGCGACAACTCTTCTCGGATACAGATGTCGAAGCTGCTTTCGACGCAGGCGAAATTACGCTTACCTTCACTGGCGAAGTCTATTGGTGCCCGGTCGTCGGCTCCAAGTAGACCTCGTTACATCAGTGTCTCTAACCCGAGGCGCGCGATTAATCGCGGGCCGCGCCTCTCACCCGCAATCACGCTGGGGAACTTTACCGATACCTCAGAATACTTCTGACCTCTGCTTCTCATTGGGCCACGTAGCGGTTGAGCCTCTTCGTATCTTGCATACTATGGACGGCCTGCGTGAGCTCTGCTGGAAGTTGTTGTTTGAGCTGCAACACGGGCTCAAACAGATCTCCAAGTTTGTTCAGCCGTTTCAATGCCGCTTCCGGTTCAAAAGCAAGTGAGGCGGGTGACGAACGGCGTATTGCGCTTTTCAGTTCCGACCATGTTACCGGCATCGAAACGAATGGCCGCTCGCGTTTTGCGCGAAGGGAATAGGAGCCGATTGTGGTTTTGGTCTGGCTGTTTTGACTCCAGTCGATGAATACCTTGCCCTTGCGAAAGACTTTCGCCATTTCAGAAACAACGCGGTCCGGATGCTTTCGGCTCAACAAATTAGCGACGGCTCGGGCAAACGCGCTGGTCATGTCGTACGTTACAGCCCGGTTGAGCGGTACATAAAGCTGGATCCCCTTAGACCCTGATACCTTAGCGAAGGATTTGAGTCGTAAGCCTTCCAACAGATCGCGGATCAGGAACGCAATCTCGGCGGCACCCAGGATGTCCACCCCTTCTCCAGGATCGAGATCAAATACAACATGCGTGGGCCGGTCGATGTTTGGGACCTTGTGCAAGAAAGGGTGTAGTTCCAACGCCGCCAAATTGGCCAGCCAGGCCAAGGTCGGGAGATTATTGATCAAAATGTAGTCGATTGTCCCGCCCTCGCTGCGTGGAACCTTGAAGGTCTTTACCCAGTTGGGCGTAAAACCTGGCGCATTCTTCTCATAAAAGCTCTCTCCAAATACGCCGTCGGGATAGCGAAGAAGGGTAACTGGACGATTCTTGAAATGCGGCAGCAAAAACGGTCCGGCTCGTAAATAATAATCGAGCACCTGCGCTTTGACGACCCGACCACCCGGATATAGAACTTTGTTCGGGTTTGAGAGCGTCAAGACCCGCCGATTGACTTTGATTGCAATTTCATTCGCGCTCATACGGCTGTAATCCATGCAACGTTTTATCCCAAGTGCGGGTCGCCGGCCAGAAGAGCACTGCGCCGTTTTCCGCTATGATCGCATCAAAAAGGTCTGCGCGTGGAAAAACCGAGAGCAATTCATCGAGTTTTCGTCCAGTCACCAACAACAGTTTCCGGCCGGAACTCCTCACCCTCTACAACGCTTCGATTGCCGCGATGTCCACCACCTCCGCGCCGACCAGGGTCCCATCACAATCACAAGCCAGAGCCTGATACTTCATTGGAGGGTTCCTTTTTAAGATCGGTCCTCAGGCAGGGTTTCTGCCATAGTCGAGTACCGTCTTTAAATGCATTATCATTATGGCCGAAAAGATTATCATCGATTTCGGGTTGGTGGGAAACCGGGGAGTTGCACCCGGTATTAAAGAGATAATTTTCGGGCCTTGGGCCACTTTAGTAAGGGTATCGCAGTAAAATCACTTGACAAATACTTCGCCTCCGTTAAGGTGGCCCTCTCATGAGGGCGCTATTCCTTTGCAGTCGGGCGATTCTCATCGTGGCGATCCTGCTCGCTGGCTGGAAACTTGGCCGACAATTCAATGCCACGACTCTCGTGATGGGCCACTCGATGGAGCCGACGCTCCACGCCGGACAAGTGGCGCGGTTAAACCGGGCGGTGCCGGCGGATATTCAGCGCGGCGCAATCGTGCTCTCAACGCGACGAGGTCAGGGCCTCTCCATCAAACGCGTCATAGGCCTGCCAAACGAAACCGTCTGGTTCAATCGCGGTGAGATCTTTGTTAACGGGCGAATGCTCTACGAACCTTACTTATTGCAATGCGTTACAACCTTCAGTTGGGATTGCCGAACCTTAATGCCAAAAAATGACGAGTTCGTGTTGCTAGGGGATAATCGGCTTACCAGCGAGGACAGTCGCCAATATGGAGTCGTGCCTCGTCAAGACATCATTGGCATCATCGACATTCCCGGCGAGGCACCTGAATTGCTCGACAAACCACATTATCGGATCACAGGAAAATGCGTCGATTTTGAGCAAGACGGTGCGTTTCCGGAGAACCGAATCGAGCGTCTGCAAGGTGGCAGAGTTAATGGATCCTAAATGTCGGTCTGCGCGATTTCGTTGTGGCCGGAATCGGCGAGAGCTGTAACCGGGGCAAGAGCGTTCGATTTAGCCGTTTGCCGATCTGATTCCAGATCAGGCACCAATTCCTTGTACGCCGGTTCGGAGCCTAACTGAAAGCGTTGCTGGATCACGCACGCACTCAAAACGGACATCAGGATCGGATCCCAGGCAATACGATCATCCGACGGCATCGCCGGCACACGATCGAGCAACGCGACTACTTTCTTCTTATCGTAAAAAGGCACCGCGCTGAGCAATGGTCCTCGAAGTGTGTCTTGCATCATTTCATGGAAACGCTCGGTCGGTGTAATAGTTACCGGCGGCGAAAGAAACGGATGCTTTTGACGACGATATACTGTGTCGGTGATCACCGGCTTGGCTGCTTCGCGCAGCAAATACTTCTCCGTGAGGCCGCGAATCTTCATCGACACAGGCGCGCGGCCGACACATTCAACTACCCGGTGATCGAGGAACGGCACACGCCCTTCAATCGAATGAGCCATCTCCATTCGATCCCCTAACAGATTGAGAATGTACGTCGGCAGAAAACCTTTGGCCCAGACGAACAGCGACTTGTTCAAAGCATCGCGGCCGTTCAGCACGGCGGGAACATCAAAACCATCCAGGAAGAGCCGCGTGCTGTCGCGTCCGGCAAACCGGTCCATAAAATCGTCTCCCAGGAGCTGCAGCCGTTGCTGGCCTTGTGCGGCGAATACTTTCAGGCAGCTGGGAATAAAACCCAACAACCGCTTGACACTTTCCAGTGAGCCGGTGTTGCCCGCGGGGATCAGCAAACCGCGTGAGACCGTATTGGCGGCTTCCAATTGCTGGAGCAGTCGTTTGACCTCCGCCGGGTCCTGGCCTTGGGCATTATGTTCCAACATGTCCGTTCGGAAATGGACGTAGCCGCCGAAAATCTCATCCGACCCTTCGCCGGTATACACGACTTTATATCCAGCATCGCGCACGGCGCGGCTCAGCAAAAACTTCGAGATTCCGTGACCGTTGCTAAACAAGGTTTCGGAATGCCAAATCGCATCTTCGAAATGGTTTGCCAGATCAGATTGCTTGATGGGAATTGGATAAAACTTCGCGCCAGCGCGCGCCGCCATCTCGCGGGCAATTTCGCTTTCGTCGTAAGCCGCCTGGTCGAATGTCAGTGTAAAAGCCTGGACCGGTGTGCTGGAATTACGCGCCGCAAACCCTAGCGTCGCGCAGGAATCCAGGCCGCCACTCAGGTAGCACCCGACCGGCACGTCCGCACGCATGCGTAAACGGACCGCCTCTTCAAACACCGCCGAAAACTCTTCGACGTAGGAGTATTCATCCCGCCGCTCCGCCACAATTTCTTCGGCGGGCGGGTAATAAAATTCCCAGTACCGCAAAAGCCGTATCCCGCCCTGGCTGGCGGTGAGGCAATAACCGGCTGGGACCTGATGGACCCCTTCGAACAAGGTGCGATCCGGCATCGCCGGTCCGGTCGCGTGCTGATAAAAATACTCGTGATCCCAGCGAGCGGGGACGCCGGCGGCAAACAGCGCCTTGATCTCAGAGGCGATATAAAGGACGCCATCATGGACGGCGTAGTGCAGCGGTTTGATGCCGAAACGGTCACGTGCCGCAAACAGGCGCTGGTTAGGCTGGTCCCATATCACGAAGGCAAACTCGCCCCGCAGATGCTGCGCGCAATGGACTCCGAACTCTTCGTAAAGATGCAGCGCAATTTCACTGTCCGACCGGGTGCGGAACTGGTGCCCGCGCGCCTCCAGTTCGCGCCGTTGTCGCTCGAAATCATAGAACTCACCATTGACGATGATGCGAATGCTGCCGTCTTCGTTGGCAATCGGTTGGTCGCCGGTCGTCAGGTCAATGATGCTGAGGCGGGCATGACCGAGGCCGACGCGACTGTCGGATGAAATCCACGCGCCGTTACTGTCGGGGCCGCGATGATGCAGCGCACGCGTCGCACGCTTCAGCGCTTGAGCCGAAACCGGTTTGCCTGTCGAGAAGAAAGCAGCGATGCCACACATGAGAATTTTAGCAGTTGAGGTTTGAGGTCAAAACAGAAGACGTAATTATTCGATGCACAATAGCAAATACTTTCAGGGAACGGCCATAGTCTTTACTGAAATCCCTATCTGGTCAAGGTTCCATTCCTTACCTAGAATGCTATGGAACTTCCGAACCCTTGACCCCCCGTGCCGGGGCGGATGCCAAACAACCTCGTGGAAAGACTTTCTCCGCCTCGAAAATGATCCCTGACACGCCCGAGTAATCGCGCATACTGGACTCATGCACTGTCGAAACTGCCTGTGGAGGTTGGTGTGTATCGCTGGATCGCTCACGCTTACGACCGCGATGCTGTTTGCTTCCAACCGCAGTGACTGGCAAAGCCAAATGCAACCGATTACTCCCAAGACCTATCTGTGCCGGCGCGCAGCCTCATCCATCGTGATCGACGGGCGTCCCGATGACGCGGCTTGGGCGGCCGCTGCGTGGACCGACGACTTTGTCGATATCGAAGGTCCCGCCAAACCGACTCCCCCACTGCGGACGCGAGCAAAGCTGCTCTGGGATGACAATTATCTTTACGTGGCTGCCGAATTGAAGGAACCCCACCTCTGGGCGACGCTGACCAACCATGACTCGGTAATTTTCCGAGATCCGGATTTTGAAGTATTCATCGATCCACAGGGCCACACTGAGCCGTACTACGAATTCGAGATGAATGCGTTCAATGCAACGTGGGACTTGCTGCTCGATAAACCTTACATGGACGGAGGCATGCCCCATAATGAATGGGAAATTCCTGGCACCAAGACTGCCGTGGCCCTCGAGGGCACGCTCAACAATCCCGCCGATACCGATCGCGGTTGGACTCTGGAGCTGGCCTTTCCATGGAAAGTGCTTTCTGAACATGCTCTGCACGCGGGGCCTCCTGGTGAGGGGGAACAATGGCGGATCGATTTCTCTCGTGTGGAGTGGCAAGTTACCACGACCAACGGTTCATATCTCAAAGTGCCGAACAAAGCAGAGGATAACTGGGTGTGGTCCCCGACCGGGTTGATCGACATGCATCGTCCCGAAATGTGGGGGTTGGTGCAATTCACCAGCCAAACGGCCACTGAAAAAATGGCCGTAGCCCCAATCGCTGGCAAAGCAGGGCGGGATACCCTTCTTGGCATCTATTACGCGCAGAGGGATTTCTGGAAACAACATGGGCGCTGGGCAACCAATCTCGATGACCTGGATTGGACTGCGGCCGCTTCTCCGGCGGGAGCCACAGCGCCCGTTTTGACACCGTCGCCTGACGGGTACACCTGCGCCCAGGCGTTCGAAGAAGACGGCCAGCACACCTGGCGCATCCGCCAGGACCGCTTGCTGACTTTAGACAAACCGCTGCCCGTTGAAACCGAAACCTTCATCGCCGAGGCGGCCGCCAAGTTTGGTGATGCCGGCCGGAGGGCAGCGTATTTCCTGGTCGACAATATGCCATCGGGTGACCGTGCCATGTTGAGTTCGGATTTCTTGATGCAAAACCTCGCGCTGGCACTCGACGCCCGCAAACAATTCCCCTGGGCGAAAAGCCTCCCGGAGCGAATTTTTCTCAATGACGTTCTGCCTTACGCCTCGCTGGATGAACCTCGTGACCTTTGGAGACCACAATTCTTCTCCTTGGCTGCAGACCTGGTGCATAACTGTCAAAACGCAACCGAAGCAGCACAAACGCTCAACCGCGAACTCTTCAATCGCATCAAAGTTCATTATAACCTTGGTCGCAAACGGAATAACCAGGGTCCGCTTGGATCGATCAACGAAGGCAAGGCGACTTGCACCGGTCTGGCGATTATCCTGGTTGATGCCTGTCGTGCCGTCGGCATCCCGGCTCGCATTGCCGGTGTTCCGGAGTGGGCGCATAAGGACGGGAACCATACGTGGGTTGAAATCTGGGACGCTGATTGGCTCTTCACTGGTGCCGATGAGTATGACGCCAAAGGTTTAAACCGCGCGTGGTTTAATAATGATGCGGCTCGCACCGCCAGGAGCGAAAACCCTCTCAATCAGATCTATGCGACCAGCTGGCGTCACACCGGCCAATATTTTCCTCTAGCTTGGGATCCCGATTCGCGTGAGGTGCCCGCCGTCAATGTCGCCGCCCGCTATGCTGCCTTGGCTCCAGCGACAAATTCGGCAACGCCAGTTATTCACGTCCGACTCCGCGACCGAGCCGGAGGAGAACGTTTGGCAGCCAACGTTCAACTCCGTTCCGCCACGGACGAACTGCTCGCCAGCGATAAAACCCGAGCCGGCACGGCTGATTTGAACGACATGCCAGACTTCACCTTGCCGGGACGCGCCTCCGAAGTGATTTTTCGCTTTGTGCGCGGGAATGATGTCCGCGAAAAAATTGTCTCCTGCGCCTCGTGCGCCAATACTCATACGTTGGACTTTGCCTGGGACGAACTAACACCAGTGCCAGATAGCGTTCTGGCGGCGGAGCGGTGGCTGGCTCGGGCGGGTGAGGAACGTGGTCCCGCTCCTGATTTGGCGATTTCCCGCAAGGACGCTGCTCGGATCACAGCACTCGTTTGGGGGGTGATTTCGAAGTCCGACGCCGCGCCTGCCGAAAAGGAACTCGCGGCAAAGCAAATCATAATCGGCGACAAAACTCTAAAGTGGATGGAGAGGAGTTTTGGCGATGCACCTGCCGGCCAACATAGCCTTTGGATCACCATGCATGGCGGTGGCCAGGGAACGGAGGAAGAAAACGAGCGCAATTGGAAGGGTTATTACGGCAGGTATGAATTTCCACCAGGCAGCATCAACGTCGCCCCGCGCGCGCCGGCTAACACGTGGGATATGTGGCATGTCAAATGGGTCGACGACCTCTTTGACCGCTTAATCGCCGACATGGTGCTCGCACGGGGTGTTGATCCAAACCGCGTTTACCTGATCGGTTATTCGGCCGGAGGGGACGGCGTGTATCAACTCGCGCCGCGCATGGCCGATCGCTTTGCCGCCGCAACGATGTGCGCTGGGCACCCGAATCAGGTCACCCCGGAGGGACTGCGGAATCTCCCCTTCTTTCTTTACATGGGCGGCGAAGATGCCGCTTACAATCGAAACAAGGTCGTGCGCGAGTTCAGCGCGAAAATGGATGACCTGCAAAAAACTGATCCTGAAGGCTACGCGCATCGACTGACGGTTTACCCTGGCCTCGCTCACAATATGCAAGGGCGGGAGGCCGAAGCTATCCCGCGCATGGCTGAGTTGCGCAGAGTACGTTGGCCTAAACGAGTCGTCTGGATGGAGAATGACGATTTCGTGCACCCGCGCTTCTATTGGCTCGAACGCGCGTCCGAAGCGACCCGCGCAGGCGAGGTCTACGCTGCTCACGTAGACGGGCAGGATATCACGATTGAAAAGCCCGGATCTGGAAAACTGGCCTTAAGACTTTCTGATGACCTTCTTGATCTCGATCGTCCGATTCGCGTCACCGCTGCCGGGCAAGTCATCTTTGAAGGCCTCGTAAAGCGCTCACTCGCCGTCATCACGCAATCCCTCCAGGAACGAAAAGACCCGGGAACCGTCGCGAGTGCGCTCCTGCCTGTGACGTGGTAAGACCGCTTGCACAGCCGCCGCCAAAGCGCCAGGGGACTGGCGCAGTCCAAAACCTGCCGGAACTCGCCAAGCAGGATTTTGTTATCCGCGGGTTTGTCAAAACGGCAACCCCAGCAGGGTGCAATCATCCCTCAACTCACCTCGGTTGGTGTTGCCAATTGGAATCGCCACAAACCTCCGCCGTCTTAGCTGGGCACAATTGGCCAGTTCATTTTCCGTTGGTTGCCTTCCGCCAGACCACCGTACCGTCACTTCTGAGCCCTATCTCTACATGGCGAGCCACGGTGGGATGAGGACCTCCGATCGCGATGGCATCCGTGGTGTCATTCTGTCCCACTACCAGGTAACCAACCCAGTTAGTTGTTGCTGCACGACTACCGGGCGATGTATTGGATGGCTGAGCACGGACCCCGGTAATGTAGGTTAGAGCAAGGACAATGACTGCCCCGACGCAACCCGCGGCTTTCAAAAGATTGTTTTTCATATATTTATGACTCCGTTCTTACGATTTTCTTAGCGGCGAATTCTCGCCAGGGCCCCGGATCTACCCGATCCGTAACGCCTCTTATGTTGCTAACCCCCCGGTTTGCAGGCGCCCTCGAGCCGACTCCCAGAGGGCCAGCGGCAATTTGCAGCCAAATATTAGCAATAGGCGTGTAGTCGGTTTTGGGAAAGCAAACAACCTTATTCGTATGATAATGGATGCTCAGGATCTATCCGGCGGACCACTAAAGGGTATTGCGCGTTCTGTGCTGCCGCCGAGCATTAATGACGAAGCCGCTTTCGGTTATCCACGTGACTTTCTTTCAAATCGGTTCGTATATCTCGTCATTTCGCCGCGCGCCCGAGGTCTTTCGGTCGGGGTCAACCTCAATCCCATGGTCAGGTGCAATTTCAATTGTCTCTATTGCGAGATCGACCGTACTCGGCCCGCTCTGGTAAATCACCTGGATGTGCAAATCATGGTGAATGAATTGGCTCACACGCTTCGATTTGCTCGAGCCGGCGGCCTGGCGCAAATCCCACGTTATGCCGGCTTGCCTGAGGAGTTGCTGCAGGTTCGCCATATTGCATTGAGCGGAGATGGCGAACCAACACTGGCCGAGAATTTTGGTGAAGCCGTCGAAACTATTGTCCATTGGCGCGCTTTGGGCCAAGTACCAGCCTTCAAGATCGTGCTGCTCACAAACTCAACCGGCCTGGACCGCGCAGACGTGAGGCGTGGTCTCAGCTATATGACACAGCATGATGAAATCTGGGTTAAGTTGGATGCCGGCACACAGCGGTATCTGAATAGAATTAATGGAGCAACTTTATCGATCGAAAAGATCACGCAGAACATCCTGGACCTCGCCCGGGAGCGACCAGTGATTATTCAAAGCTTATTCCCTTCGGTTGATGGGGCTGAGCCTCCCAGTGAGGAAATTGAGCAATACGCCAGGCGTTTGAAAGGTCTCAAGCAAAATGGGGCCAGGATTTCACTGGTCCAAATCTATTCGGCGACTCGACCGATGGCCAGGTCCGGCTGCGGGCATCTTCCCTTGAAGGCACTCTCTCGAATCGCGCGCGCAGTGCGTAACATTGCTGAATTGCCTGCCGAGGTGTTTTAGACCTGATCTCTGCGGGCGCATCCTGCCGCCTTTAGTCACCCTCTCGCAACGTTCGCTTTCTTTTCGACCTGGAGTGTTTACCCCAGAGTCTATTCCGGCAGCGACAGCGTAATCTTACCCCGACGCTATGTCATTCCAACCGCCAAACCCGGCTCCCCGAACCCAAATTTCGGCTTCCGCGACGAGCCCAGCTGGCCCTGACACCAACCCGCTGCATACCATTTTACTCATCGACGATGATGACAAAATGCCCCTGCTTCTCCTGCGCGCGCTTAAACGGCTCAAGCCGACACCTCTTCTCCAGTACGCGGCCAACGCTTTTGAGGCTCAGGCGTACCTTCTGGCGCGTAACCAGTTCGCCGATCGGGCCCAATATCCCTTCCCTGACCTGGTCCTGCTCGACCTCAAGATGCCGCTGATCGATGGCCTTCAATTCCTCGAATGGGCGCGCGCACTGCCTGAATTCAAGCGCCTGCCCATTCTAGTCCTGACCAGCTCCGAGAATCCCAACCACTTTAAAAGTGCGCGCGAACGCGGCGCCACCTCATGCCTCAATAAGCCCACTCAAATGCAACAACTGCTTCCGCATTTGAAGTTGCTCCTCGGAATGGCCTGAGCCGGTGTTGCCTTTGTTGAAGCCATTTAGCAGCGCCATAGCGGCCGATGGAATGTCGGGCTTTTGCGATTGCCACATTCGCCAATCACTCTTGGGCCTTCGCAGCCTATCACCGCTTCGCTGAGGGACTCGAGTCTGCCGCTGCGGCGGCTGCTTTAACAACACCGCTGGCGGGCCGCTGCGTTTCCGGCTCTGAGTCCATCCAAAGCCAGTATCCGCTCAGAGCTGAGGCTATTTCCACGAACCGTTCAAAATCCACCGGCTTCACCAGAAACGAATTCGCCCCAGACTGATACGCATCGTTCACATCGCGATGCAAAGTCGAGGAGGTCAGCACCACAACGCGCGTGCTCCCATAACCCGGTTGTTGCCGAACCCATTTCAGGAATTCTATGCCCCCCATCCCCGGCAGCTTTAGATCCAGGAGCACCAGTGAAGGCAGTGGATATTCCGCCCTGTCCTTGTATGCCCCAATCCCCAGGAAGTATGCCATTGCCTCTTCGGCATTCTTGACCACCGTCACGGGGTTCAACAAATGCGCCTGAGAAAACGCCCGCTTTACGAAGATAATGTCGTTATCGTTGTCTTCGACGAGCAAAATAGTCGACCGCTCAGGCATCCGCCGTTAATAGAGTCCTCATCGGCAGGTTGCGATATGGGGTGAATAACCCAGACCCATCATCACCTAATTATCGTCATCACATAATTCGCCTTTCCTGACCTTATCCCTGAACAGTCTGTTTGAGCGGTGGGGTTTCGGGCAACCTTGCCACTGAAGGAAAACTGCGACCCTATGAAGGTGTTTTTGCGCAGCAGTCAGAGCGGCAGGTAACGGGGGACGCTCCCATGAGTGGATCGATAATCCCGACGATGCCTTCGATTTTAGCCGCGTCGACCAGGCCATCACTGTTGCCTGCCATCAGCGCCTTGATGACGTTGAGGTTATCATCTCCATTGAGCACCCGCGCTGTGAACTGAGACTTCCGCTTAGATGATGTCCCATGCTATAGCGGAAATCGCTATCGAAGATGCCAGGAGCTTGCGGCAGGAGCACACCCGCTTTGCGAAACAGCTCTCAGCACTGAAGAAAGAACTCCAATGCGTTAAATTTGTCCCCTGGAAAATATCTGCGACCTGTAACTTTCAACTTTCCGACCGCATTCGCCTGCCGCCTCGCCGCACTGCCCTCTTCGCATCTTCGCGCCTTCGCCGTTCAAGATTTCCGCCAGCTAAGGCGCGAAGCTGCGTAGACAACAAAGCCATCAGAGCGGATGGCATCGGCGCCACTTAGGGTTTTTGCCTACTCTCGAGCCGGCTTGCTTCTTAATAAAGTTTACCTCACCCGGATGGCAGCCGGAAATTCATTATTCGTGCGGCTGTCGTCTTGCCGGGTAACTGTCCACAGATAAATAAGGTACTCCTGCGTCAATTCCTCTTGCACCGCCCGCTCCTTGCTAAGCCCGGCCGCGAAATCCTGCAAGGTCTTCAGCGCCAAAGCTTCTGCCTGTGACCTTGGCAGCCGCGCTCTGCTGACTCTTGAATCCCGCAGTCCATCGTTAACCGTCAGATCTGGAATGGCTGTCATTGAGCGTCCACTAAGCATGCTCGTTCGTATGTGACTTTTCCTGAATGTTTTCAATGGGGTGTTCACCGTAGTGGCCTCGAAACCCTCGCAATGTCAGGCATTCCCAATCCGCGATGCCTAGAAAAAAAATGCCGAAGCCCCTTTCTCTTTCCTGCGCGCCAGGAAATATCAGCCGTTGGCGGAATTCACCTACCTTTCCGTCACACTTTAATGCGCTACTTTCTTTGCCGTAGCGGGATTTCAAAGGGTGCCAACGTGTGCAGGCCAGACCTTGAGGTCCCTCCGCTCACGTGGGTTCCCACCCGCTGCATTTGTTTTCGATTGCGTGAGTCATACCCTTTTGAGCCCTTCGCGTCCTTGCGTGAGTCACATCACCCGCTCTGAAACCAGCGGTAGCAACATCGCGTGCATACCTTCTCGCCAATGATCACCTGGCGCCGCATCAATCCCTCCTCTTTAGCCCCAGCCCGCTTTGCCGTGCTCAGACTCGGGGTGTTCCCAATCGGGACCACGAATTCCAGCCTCAGCCACTTCAGCCTTTCAAGCGCAAATGACGCCGTCAGCCCGATCGCACCCTCTCCCAAACCCCTGATTCCTTCGGCTCGACCGTACCCAATAGCCAAGGTTCGCGAAGAGTCCTTTAAACAACGGACCCGCTATCCGTAGTCGGCGAGATTGCAAACCTATCCCAGCCGTGCGATACACCTCGCGGGGATGCGGAAAAACTCCATGGGGTTTGGGCGAGCTGGTTTGTCGTTTTCCAGCTCGCCTTTTTGTTTCCAGGGATCCGAATTAAACCTCGCCCATCTTGTGCGAAAATTATCATTTTCTGAACCAATTTCTGGACCCGTTGCTATCCAGCGTTCGCAAGAGCATCTCACAAGCCATCAGCGGTTTCGTTCGCAGCGTGTATACGCAGGACGGTTCCGGGCTTCGCTATTTTTCGCCGATTCACCCTTGGGGTAATCCCCCCATATCCTGACCCTTCCCCCTGAAGTAGCTATTTTAACTGTGGCGCCTCCGGTTAATCACTTAGCCCTTATTCTGGTCGTCGAGGATGATCCCAATGACGTTCTGCTAATTCGTAGGACCCTCCTTCGCGCCAGCATTCCCAACCCTGTTCACATCGTAAACACCGGCCAGGAAGCCCTCGATTATCTCGCGGGTACTGGCCCCTTCAACGACCGCAACACCTATCCACTTCCCGGTCTAATTCTCCTCGACCTTAAGTTGCCAGGCATCGACGGCTACGGCGTCCTGGCCTGGATTCAGCAGCACCCCAGCTATCACCAATTGCGCGTCGTCGTGCTCACTTCATCCCATGAAATGGGGGACCTCAACAAAGCCTACCGCCTCGGCGCAAATACATTTCTCGTCAAACCGCTCGAACTTGAGGAAGCCAACGCCCTCGTCGCCACGCTTAATGCTCAACTCGGGATTACCTCCCAGCAATTGCCTTTCTCCCTCGCCCGAATCCAAAACGGCGGCCCCGGCCACCCACTCCTCAACTCCGCCACCACCGATGCCCAACCTCTTACCAGTAAGATCTCTCAAGATGCTTCTGATCAGCCGGCTCCAACTCTTCGAATCGATGGCTCTGCGTAGAATCTAAGTAGTCCCACCCGGCCAGTGACGCAGTGGGCAAAATACAACGAGCTCCTCCAGAAAGCGTAGGCCTCCGGCCAATTACGCCAAAGAAGAATCGAAGGCTTCCTTCCTCACCTGAAGCATGCATCTCCGCGACGGACCAGGCGAATTGAAAAAAGAGCCGATTCACCCTTGGTTGCCACGTGTCGTGATGCGTTGCCATTCCTTAATCGGTCCTCGGGGTTGTGTACAGCTCCTCGACACGTATTGGCGGAATTAGCAGGCTCGCGGCTCCTTTCACCAAATCAGACGACGAATGAAGCAGATTGTGACCGACTTGATAGTACCGGGGGTTATACGCAACGCGGATATTTCCGCTCCACAGTTGTCCATTGGTCGGCGCCGATATCAAGACCCGCAGAGCAGATTGTCCGGGCAACAGCGAGAACCCGCCATCCAGAGAAGACGTTTGTTGCGGTGCGGTTACTGGGAGCGGGCCGACAAAAGTATTCCATGCCAGCAGACGAAAACTCGTACTGCTGTGGTTGGTAATCACCATCCACGCCATCCGGTTCGGGAACCCAGGCGCATTGGTGAAGCTCTCTATATAGAGCGACACTGCTTGAGCAGGGCTCGGACCCGTCGAGTCTACTAGCCACGCAAACCCCAGCAATAGGACAACAAATCCCAGCATGATGACAGCCAGTGCGATATTACGCCGCATAACACTTGGGCTCATTGGCCTCGCGCGAGTTGGCTCCGAACGGCCAACTCAACGCGACCGCCGGGGCCAAGGAAGCCTCGTCTGTCGGCATTCCGGCCGCGCCAAGCCTTAAAAAATGGAAAGGCTATCGTGCAAAATAGTAAGCTGCCCACAACAACGTAAGTCGCCGTGATGTACCATGGCGCGCCATCATCGCCTCCGATCAGCACCAGTTCCACACCCCAAACGTCGTTGAAATACCAGACCATCGGTCCGCCAAAGTCGCTCTCGATAAGCCTCCGTACCGGAGCGTAAACCTCTGGAAATGAGCCGGAGCCAGTTTGCTTCGCATGCCCTAGAACTATCGGTGGTGCGGCCAGCAAATAGACCAGCACGAGAAACGCGACTGCAGCCCCCGCCCAACTGATGATCTCCGCCAAACGATCCGTCAAATCGCCAACCCGTAAGAAAAAGCTGTGCGTCTTCATCCATTATCTTCGACAACCGAATCCCGCACCCATCACGCGAGTGCTTCACCAGCTACCGGCAACACTGGACGATCCGCGATGCCATCGATCAGGGTTTTCCCGTGAAGGGTGCATGGCGAATTAAGTTTCGAGCAAACAAGCCACTGCTGGAGAGCGGCGTTCGGTGCTGGCGAGCGGAGGACGCTCCGTCGCTGGATCTGAGGATCGCCTACACTGGACAAGCCACGACCGCCCGGATTCTCTGGAAGCGCCTCGACGCCGACAAATACGATAGCAAGAAGGGGTTTGGAGTTGACCTCAAGCCCGATGGGAAGTTCCACACCATATCACGTCAACCTTGCATCATCCGCGGACTACCATGGTCTCATCATCGGGCTGGCTATCGAACCGGTCGCTCAACCACGGCCGGGGGAAGGGATGGCCATTAAGTCGATTGTGCTCTCGACAGCAGGGAAATGAACCGGCAGCGAGATGAACGGCACCGGGAAGTTAGAGGTCAACGTCGATGGCGGAAAATGGGCGACCCGGTCGTTACTCCGAGTCGCCCCCACAACTATCCTACTATGAAAGGAAGGCCGAGCCGGTCAGTTCCGGCCCCGCCCACCCATTTATGGTGTAGGCAGCCAAGCCTACCAAGTCATGGTTCGCATAGGCCGTGCCATCCCATTGACCCAAGGCCCCTTAAAAGCTACTCCGAGCCGTTGCCGATCTGCCACGCCTGAGATGTCGAGCAAGCGAAGCAGTTGCGTCAGTCAAACCGCTTGCCGGCGTTGATTGGTCACATATTTTGTTGGTTGATGACGATCACGCCGATCTCGCTTTGTTCGGCATGGCCGTTGATAAAACTGATCTTAATATCTGGCTGCAGACGCTGACTGCTGGTCAGCTGGCCATCGACTACTTGGAGGGGAAGGGAGTTTACGCCGACCGCACTTTGCATCCTCTGCCAGATGTGGTCGTTGTGGATTTGAAAATGCCCCGAGTGAGCGGCTTCGATCTTCTGGCTTGGCGCAAGGCGTCTCGGCTGTTCTCATCAATACCCATAGTCATTTTGAGTGGCTCGAAGAACCCGGCGGAGATTAAACGGGCCGACGAAATGGGGGCGAATAAGCACATTGCAAAGACTTTGAAGATTGGAAGAGTGTCGTTAGAGAGATCTGGGATTTTGGGACGCAAGACACTGCGAACGTTCAAGCCGAGCAGAGCCGGGCCAGTTAGAATGCCTCAGCGAGAACCCCCAAGCTTTGGGCGACCAACCCTTGCGATATAGCGTAACGGGTCAACCCAGCGACATGGTGAATGTTCAATCGCTTCATAAGCTCCAGCCTGTGGTTTTTGATAGTCTTGATACTCCGGTTCAATTCCCCGGCGATTTGTTTATTTTCTAACCCATCAGCGATGAGTTTGAGCACTTGCCTCTCCCGGGTTGTGATTGCCATGGCGTAAGTAGGCTCTCCCTCCACTGAAATGCGATATCCGCCGCGGCTAAGCAAGCGGGAGGCCAATATGCGCCTAAAATCCTTCTGAAAGAGTATTCCCTTGGCTACCGCATAATGCGTCAAGCCGGCAGTGTAATGAATGTGGAGTTTATCCATCATCGCCTGGCGGTGTTTCTCGACTGTTTTGACACTGATCTTCATCTCGGAGGCGGTCTGTTTGTTGGTTAACCCTTCCGCTACGAACCGTAGCACCTCAGTTTCGCGTGGAGTAATATGCGGCGTGCTCTGGACCCCTTGAGTGGCAGCGCAGCGCGAAGGGCTGCTGACAGCCTCCAGCCCCTGCGCCTCTCCGCCGAGTCGGTCAGTGGCCGGGGCGGAGTTGGAAGCCTCGTGTCGGCATTCGATTTTAACACGGCCACCGGCGACTGCGATCTTCAGATGCGGCATGTGAGCCTCCTGTAATGTCGAACGGCATTGGTGCGGCGAGACAACGATGAGGCAAATCCCCTGCGTCCCCCCGGACCCAACATCAAAGAATGTGCGAACTTGGAATGCGAGGAATTCATACGTAAGCCTTTGGCTGCTAATATCGTTTCTTTTTGCGCGGGTGGCCTTCGCGAACGGCGAAGGCGGTGTGAGTTCGGAAATTGCGCCGGCCCAAGCCTGGCGGCATTGCGAGGCCGGTTCGTTTATTGTTCAATTCGCCAGTGAGTCGTGGGTTGAAATTGCAGGATCTCCGCCATCGTCGGCGTCAAGATTTCCGCACGTGCTTGGACCGCTTCTACGGTGCAAGATAGCTCCAGGTCAGCGGCCTCTACGTCGTCAGGTGCATCCAGATCAGGCCGGAATTCTATCCCGGGCCAGTTGGTTATCAACGCTTTCATGTTCTCACGCATTGCGGTTACAGCGTTACTCCTCTTTAACCTCTTTGGCGCCCGGCTGGCTACGTCTTTTTTGCCAAATGCAGGCCATTTGTGGTTGTATTACGGTCCTCAGGATTTTCGGTCGAGTGATTCAACGGCTCTGTATCCCGATTAATGACTGAACTAACGTAAGGCGAGTGGACAGAAAGAGGCATACAGAGATCGTAGATCTCCGAAGGCTCAGAACGAAACTGGAAGACCACCTCCACGTTCTTGAGATGATAGAAGATCCGCAGCACGTGCGCGAGCGGATCGAAGCGAGGGATCTGGAAGACATTTCGGCCTTGCTCTTAGTAATCGGCGAAGCGGACCGCCTCGAGGAAGAGGAATTGACGCGGGCCGCGTCCGAAGCACTGGCAAAAGCGAGCTCAGTCCCTGAAACAATCGGGCTTTCACCTCGAAGGCGCGCAACTCGTCAAAAAATAAACCCCGGATTGCTGGGCAATAGAAAAAGGAGCGCACCTTACGTTGTGGGAAGTGCGCTCAGAAAAGGTAGGTCGTCATTCCTTCCTCCTTGATTCCGTACTCTGAGAGCATGGGCCAGATTGGGCCACGCTGAACAGGCGGGGAAATCCCCGATGGTAGTGGGGCAAGAGGCGACAGCCTGTTAAGGCAAGCTGCGAGGTGATTACGCCATTAGGATCCCGATTTGGGCGGCTGATTTTACAACGTCGGCAGTTTAATCGAAACCGTTGCCAAGTTCGTTCCCTGGCTAATTCGTGTGCGATTGGGCATTTGCTTCAATGAATCAAACACGGCAGCAATGTTCGTTTTATTGATTGTAAACGATGTAAGAGATACCGGCGGCAGCCAAGATGATCGCGACAGTCCACACCACAAGCTTGATAATAAACTCTTGAGTAACTGGCGTGCCGTTGGCGTTAGAGACCTCAGGTTTGGCTGTCGGTATAGTAATCCCAGATGAAGGAAGGGGTGCTTCCGCGGAAACTTCCGGCTTGTTAATGGTGCCGCATTTTGGGCATTTCAACGTTGGATTATTCTCGGTCGGAATATCTTCATAGCATCCCTACAGATGGGCGCGGGCGGCGCATCAGGTATGTTCATAGGGCTCGATCTCGATTAAGCGCGAACGGATGGCAATTCCGCGCGTGGAGGATGGATCGGTGAGCAGGCTGCGATAAGAGCACCGAGTCCTATTTTTAGAGCATTGTAGGCCGGTCGGTTCTGGCATGGTGAGAGGCCAACCCCCTGTTTTTTGGTGGGGTTAAAACTGGATTACGCCACAGAGCTGAAGGGAGGGCAAGCCTTTAGTCCAACCCGAATTTTAGTCCAGGATTAGTCCAAAAAGGAAATCACTCTTTCAAAATCTCGATAGAGACAACCCTCATTTTAGCCCTGGTTTTACGGGAGTTTTGAAGTGGTGGCTGGGGGCGGAATTGAACCGCCGACACAAGGATTTTCAGTCCTCTGCTCTACCAACTGAGCTACCCAGCCAAAGCCCTGGCGTATCGTTCGAAGTTGCAGTCTAGCATGCGAGTCGAAGAAAGCGAGCCCCGTTTGAGGTTCGTGCCGGTCGCAGCTGTGTCGGCTGCCGGCTCGTCACACTCTGCCACAGACGCGCACACCGACGCAAGCGCGGAACAGGCACACGAGCAAGCTGGGGCGCATTCTAACACTGCCAGCAGAGCGCGCGACGTCCCGCGCTCCGGGCTAACCTTGTTTGTGTTGGGGCCAAGGCTCGGGGGGTGTTCCTAAATAAACGCAGTCCAAGTTAATCGGAATGAGGAGCTCCGCGCGGCCCTGGTTTCCTGGCTAAACACCACTTTTTTTGAGCCTCGCGAAGCTCCGCATTCCGAAAAGTCGTTTGGGCAACTCGCCCTCTGAATGAAACCACATCATCAATCTGCGGTTCGATCTCACCTTTCCCGCCGCGGACTTTACTTGAATCATTCTTTCGCCAATTATGCACTATGCGCCAGCTCGTGCGAATTCTGTTGCCGCTTTCCTTTTGCTTTTGGGGCGCGACGGCGTGGGCCGGAGGCAGCGGGCTCAATGTTGTCGTCGTTGTCAATCAGAACAGCACCAACTCCGTTCAGTTGGGCAACGATTACTGCGAGCGACGCGGCGTCCCTCCTCAGAATCTCTTCCGGATGAGAAATTGGACGCAAGGACCAGTCAACTGGAACTTCTCTGATTTTGTCGCTGACCTGCGAGACCCACTTCTGGCGATGCTCGTCGCGCGCAATCTTACCAACCAGATCTCCCTTATCCTGCTTTCGATGGATGTCCCTTATCGCGTCGTCAACGGCTCTAGTTTCAACAGCACGACCTCCGCCCTCTTTTATGGATTCAAGCCCGACGACCCGTCGCCGGACCCAAATGTGATGCCTGACAGTTGCACACTGCCGGACCTTTCTTCAAATAGTTATTGCTACAGCGAACTTCCCTTCACGCTGGCCCGCCCAAACACTGCTACTACCAATGAGTTCCTTGTAATGATGCTCACCGGCGCCAACCTCGCCGACGGCCAACGGTTGCTCGCCCGAGGTGTTGCGAGCGATTCGTCGTTCCCCACCCAAACCATTTACCTTGAAAAAACCAGCGACTGGGCGCGCAACGTCCGCTTTCTCGAGTTCGATAACACCGTGTTCGAAAGCGGCTTGAGCGGGTTCAATACTCCGATCCGCATCGAGAGCAACAGCACATCGTTTACAGACCTGCTCGGCCTGAGCACTGGATTGGCGAACCTGTCTCTTCCCAACAACGCCTTCGTCCCAGGGGCCATCGGCGACAGCTTGACCTCCTACGCCGGTTACATCCTCGAAAACAACGATCAAACCTCCCTCCTGGCCTTTCTTAATGCCGGCGCTTCGGGCAGTTACGGTACCATCATCGAGCCGTGCAATTATCTGCAGAAATTCCCCGACCCCATCGTTTACTTTTATCAGCAGCGCGGGTTCAGTTTGGCCGAGGCCTACTATCAATCGTTGCTGAATCCGTATCAGGGATTGCTGGTCGGCGAACCGCTCGCGGCTCCCTTCGCCCGCCCGGGCACCGCAGACTGGAGTTCCCTCACCAACGGCACCACCCTTGCCGGCACCGCTTCTTTAACTCCGAGCTTTGTCGCCGCCACACAGGGCTCTCCATTCGACCACGTTGACCTGTTTGTTGATGGCACCTTCGTGCAAACACTAACAAATATCCCACCAATGGCGGGCAATCAGCTCCAGGTTACAATCAACGGGAACACGATCGATTACCAGATCCCCGTCGGCGCCACTCTCTGGTCGGTCACGGCTGGGTTGGCATCCGCATTAAACGCCCACACCACGACGACCCGCGTTCAAGCCTCGCCGATCGGGGACCGCATCCAATTACAGGGGCTTGATATAACAAACGCCGGGAACGCGGTGTTGGTAAGCGCTAATGCATCGGCGGGCACCGCGAGCCGTTTGACCACGCAGCTGACACCCGCACGCGACGCCTTCCTCGACAGCATCGCCATCGGATATCTTGGTGTGCTCATCACGAATTCCCCCGGCGTTGGGGATTACCTTCGATTCACTTTTGCCAAAACTAACGGAACGCAGGTGACCGTCGCCCTCACCAACACGACCCCTGGGATGTCCATCGCTACCTTCGGCCAAACCTTCTTTAATCAGATCAATTCCAGCCCCGCATTACAAAGCGCCGACGGATGCTACGCCGCCGATCTCTACGTCGATTCCACACTCGCGTATTTCATGGTCTATGCCCGCTCACCGGGCTGGGCCGCCGCGCAAGCCACCGTCACCCTCACCGCCTCGGGTAACCTCGGCGTGCTCCCCCCCGGCCCCTCACCGCTGGAAGACAATCTCTCAGACTTGCGTCCACGCAATCATCTGCTCCTCAATTCCGGCCTCACCAATCTCGCGTTCCCCTTCCAGCTCGACACCACGCGGTGGCCCGACGGCTCCCACGAATTGACCGCGGTCGCCTACGAGGGATCCAGTGTGCAAACACAAACCCGCGTCAGCCGCACGGTCCGATTCCAAAACGCTGGCCTGAGCGCGACCATCAATTCTTCCCCCAGCGGCACTAATGTTCCTTTAGAAGCGCCGCTGCAAGTGAGGATCAGCGCCAATACATCCAACGTCGCGCGCATCGAACTATTCAGCACTGGCGGCTCAATCGCGGTCGTTTCCAATCAACCCACCGCCGCACTGCAAGTCCCATCAACCATGCTCGGGCTTGGGCTCCACCCTTTTTACGCGCTGGTTTCTGACACCGCGGGAAACCAATACCAAACCGAGATCATTTGGGTCCGCTTGGTTCCGTCTTTTCGAATCACTATCACCACCTCGCCACCGACCCTTTCCTGGCCTGCAATTCCCGGACGCCAGTACGACATCCTCTCGACCACAAACCTTTTCACCCCATTTCAGGTTGTCGATTCCGTCACCGCTACAAACTCTCTGATCCTATGGACAATCCCCGGCTCCGAAGCCCTCACGAGTTTTTACCAGGTCAGGCTCCAGTAAGGGGGGAGGCTCGATTTTTTTGAAGCCTCATCGGGACTCAAACTGTAGCAGACGACGTAAGGAGACTCTGATCACAGTTGAGGGAAATCGTGTGGATCAAGTCTCCTTACGTCGTCTGCTACAGGGTTCATGGGGAGGAGGCCTCTTGTCTTCCGAAATGTTCTTAAACTTGACCGATTTGGATGTATCACCCCAGAACTTGTCTCTTTTCGCCCCAATTTGTT
>DATJGF010000022.1:0-5609 GCA_035495315.1 Candidatus Limnocylindrales bacterium | reverse complement strand
GAAGTTGGCCAGCATCGCGGCGTCCGGCCATTGCAGGTGAAAAATGACCGTCAGCGGATCGGGTGTTTCGATCGCGCCCACTGCGCCAAAATCGACTTGACGCGAGGAGGTGACGCCGCCGGGCGGATGCACAATGCGCTGGTAACTCGCCTTGATATCGGCCGAGGTCAGACGCGAGCCGTCATGGAACAACACGTTCGGTCGCAGCTTGAACGTATAAGTCTGCCGGTCGGGCGAGACCTCCCAGGATTGCGCCAGATCGCCGACGATCTGCGGGTAATTGGCGGTGTCGAATTTGAGAAGCGTCGAATAATGCGGGGCCACCGGGTGCAGAAAGGCAAACGAGGTGTTGCCGTGGCAGTCGTAATTGCCGGGCTCCACCGTCGAGGCAAATTCCAGCACACCGCCGCGCTTTGGCGCGACCTCCGCGCCCGCCGCTTGCGAGACGAACATAGCCGCAGCAAAAAGGACAGCGCCCGCGGAAAACTGTCGCGAGGCTGAAGTCATCAGCGAGGCTAGGCCGACCTTAACCATCCAGGGAATTCCACCGTGAGCCGAACTCGCTAAACCGCCCATCACCGGGCCTGCTCCCGCTGCCACGATTGGAACTGCTGAAACAAGGCGTCCTTGTCTTGCTGCGTCATAGCTGTGCCCCCAATTGCCTGCCGACGCTCATCAACAAAGCGGGAGAACATAGTTCGCAACATCTCCGGACTCGGCGCTTTGGCGATTTGCATGTTGCGCTGCAGCCAGTGATCGGCAGGCGCATACCGGCGCAAACCCGGCAACTCGGTCGCGAGGTTTACCTCGTTCCATTTTGGGTGATGCCCCGGGGCCAGCAGCGACTGAAACCCGGTAAAGAAGATGTCGACGAAGTTGGCCACGTTTCGTGACCGCTCCGGCAACTGACGAAGTTCGGTCGCCGCGAGCACATTGCCAACTGCAATCGTTTCGACGGGCTTATCCTGTGGAATCAACTCGGGATAATCCACCCCAGACAGGCGTGTCGGCGTATAAGCAGCCGCTATTTCCGCGTTTACGGGAATAGCCAGAAAGTGAATGCCCTCGCCCCTTTTCAGAGATGTGAAGGCAGGCGAAGGCTTCCCACCGACAAACGCGACGGCGGCGATGTCGCCCCGACGTAGCTTATCCAGCGCGACATCTTCGGAGTCGTTCGTCAGGCTCACCGGAATCTTTAACATCTCGAAGATCCGCGTTGCGGTAATCGAAGTTCCGCTCCCCCGCAGATCCACGTTCACCTTGCGATCTTTGAGCTCGGAGATGTCCTGTATCTCCGGGCCAGCTAGCAGGTGAAACTCCTCATTGTGGAGCTTGGTTATATAGGTCAGAGACGATTCAATGCCCGGATACAGTCTTTGCGCCTTCGCGTACTCGAGTACGTCGAGCGGCAAGATTGCCATGTCGATGCCGCGCAGGTACTTGAGGTCAACCAGGATCTGCAGCGCCCCTTTGCCAACCACCGGCAGGACCCGACGGGTCGCTCCATCATCGACCAGGTTCGCGAGATCTTCGACCAGCCGGATCGACATGCCGGAGCTGCCTGAGGTCTCGATTTCGACAACCCCCCGATTGACAGCCTGTGGTTGCTCAGCGAGCGACGGTCGCCAGGGCTGTGCGAATATAATAAGCGCTATAACGGCCAGAACCTTGCATGACGACAACCGGACCATTACGATCCCTCCCCTCCTTTTTAGAGCACGTCCTGATACGGCAGCTTCTCCACCGCTTTCCGATTCGAAGGTTCGCCGCGAGCTACTCGCAACAAAATGGTTTGACGAGACCCAGAAAATGCTCCCGAATCTATGTGTACCCGTGAGCGCGCGCGCCGTGTAGCCGGAGGTCAGCAACACTTTAGGACTTGTATCCTTCTTCAGTTCTCCGGGCCATGGGTCAAAGTTGCATTCCAATCGTACCGAATGCGTATGGGTTGCAGAACTGATCTCGCAACGCCGAAACGGAATCAATATCCTGGATAGCTCCGTCTCGAAAATGACAGAGTTCGGGTCACCAACACAGACCACGATGCATTCATAAGCTAATTAAATGAGCAATACCTGGCCCTCGTCGAGCCTGGCTCATGGCTTCAGCTATTTCAGACGATGAACGAGGATTTCGAACGGCGATTTGGCCGACCTATTGATACCAAATTCCTCGCCAAGCCCCTCCAAGAGGACCGCGGTGGAATAGACACCCCAGGTGATCTGCGCGGCTTCACGCTCGATATCTCGCGTGACGATTTCAAGAGGATCGGACGACAGGAACTGCCCCGTATCGGCAATGTGCGCGTTGTTTGATATGGTCCAAATGTTCTGAGTTTTGATGAGGCTGAAGTGGTCCGATCGGCGCGTCGGCTCCTTGGAACGGTTCCTTAATTCAAAATCAAAGCTAGTACATTGTTGATCCTCATTTTCTGAAGCTGTTGCCGCGCTGGCCAACCAGAGAGCGGATATTAGCGGATATTCCGCATAACGCCAGGACTCTGCTGTCGCGTCAACCTTGAAGCGGATTGATGAACAAAGCCGAGATAACGATAAAAGAGGTAGTCGAGCGCAGTGAGAGCTGGTTTTGTCAACGCCGGTTGAATGCTGAAGCTAGGTTTGGGATGTTCGCCGATTGAATCTTAACCCACCCTCGTCGCTTTGGGGCTGTCCAGGGAGTCCACAGGAGAGGCCCGCGCACGCGGGCGATCGCTGTGAATCTGGCGAGCGGCGAGCGGGAGTCCCTGTGGACCCACCTGGACCAGCCCGTTAATCATGCCGCTGCCGCTTTTGGCGCCTTGAGTTAAGCCGGCGCGGCGCTTGTTCTTCAGCGGATAACTCTCGCCTTGGATGCTGACCACCGTCGAATGGCGCAGCAGCCGGTCATCGCCCCCTTTCGCCAATACGCCGTGTCGTGGAAAAGCTACAGAGTGGATAGAGAGTCCGCGTTGATAGTCCCGGCGGTGTCGGTCTCTCACGCGGTAAGCGCGGCTGCCTACGGCTGGTATCACAAATCCCAACAGACTTGGCCCCGCTTCGGCGGGGCTTTCTGCGGTTTACTCGAGCAGCCCCGCTTGATGACGGCGGGGCGTTCTTCAAGAATGTCGAATTGACGAGTAACAAAGATTCGCTGCTTTCCGGCCCATACCGCTCACGTACGTCGTTACTGAATTTAAACCATTTTACGATCACCTGTCCGCCCTCTATCGGGGATAAGGCGCATGACGGGGGACGCCCGGCTCTTGCTGCTGATACTGGTAATCCTAACAATCGTGTCGCTGATCACATTGCTGAGCGCGCCGGCATTTCCCTGAGGCTCACGGGGGAAATCCGTGCTACTGCCGAAGGATCCAAATCGCCACGGCGACCACTCCGATTAAGAATGCTGCGCCTACCCCTACGGCGATCATCGACGCGGCTTGGTCTGGCATGATTCCGGACATCTGCTAAAGGATCGGCGGGAAATCTTAAGAAACCTTTTCAACTTTGATTAAAAACATGGGCCCAGCCAGCGACAAGAATCACCTGGCGTTGAGGCGCTAGCTCGGATACGGGCATTGAGCTTCGGTGAACCGATTGTCGGTCGCCGTACCTGGCTTGGAGAAGTCAAGCTCCGACACCGTTCAGCTAGACCCACTGGTCGACCAAGCAACTGGCGTACGCCGGGCCGTTATCGACAGGGATGCTTCTCGGCTTGCCCCCGGTTGAGGACGAGGTGATCGAGCACCTCGACAACGTGGAGCGTCGCCCAACCTACGTGTATCCTGAAGTCCACGTTACCTGAGTAGAGTACCGGCAATAACCGCAACTTAACTAAGCTCGGTCACGTTCTTCCATAGTTAGGCCATCCAATGGACCAGAACGAACTCACCGGCGAACAGAAGAAGTTAGTGTGGCGTTATGTCGAAGTCTGGCGTCGGTTTCGTCGGCTAACAAACGGGTATCGCAGCTTCGCCGAGCTTGAGGACGATTTGGCACAAGGCTCCGGCATGTTCCTCTGTGGCTTGCTCGTCGAAGCGCGCTCCACCGACGTCATCAGCGCGGATGTCAAAGACCCCGAGTTCCACAGTGCCATCTTCGGCAATTACGACAGTTCGGTGTCCGACATGACCGGCCAAGAGTTGCAGCAGGCGCGGCGGTACATCATTCAAGGAGAGGGAGAAGCACCGGTTCGCTGGTGGTGGGCCAAACCGCCCTTCCCCGGCCATAAGACGCGCTTGGTCGCGGACGCGAATAGCAGCAGCGGGTCAGTTTTCCTTCCTGCCAACAACAGCTCGGCAGTTGAACGAGCCGAAAACTAGCTGTTTGGACCAAGTCGGCTGCAACGTGATTGGCAAAAAAACGGCTCTGAAAAGTTCAAATGTTAAGCTTACGCTGAACGTACCCTTGAGAGTGACGGGCACCATTTCCACTATCGTCTTCCTTTAACCCTCAAAAATGTGACGAAGACAGCGTTTTCTGGTGTGCCATCGCCGCAGATCAGGAAGCGGTAGCCCCAGTCACCTCTCATCGACGAGAAATCAAAAGTTTCGAAAAGGGGAATGCAATCAGGTCCCCAGATATTTCTCCGCCAATGCTCCATCGTGCGCTTGCACGTTGCGCTGCTCACGCGCAGTCTGAGCCTGTACAATAGTGGTAACATGCTCGGGAGCCGTTCGCGCCGATGACGAGGTGGTGGCGGCGGGGAGGTGCGCCGCCTGGAAGAGCGGGTGCGCGAGTTGCAGCCGTTGCTGGGCCGCAAAACCATGGAAGTCGAGATCCTGAAGGAGGCTCTCGAGCTCGCTCGGGCAAAAAAACCGATCTTGCTGTCGCGCTCGCCGCTTCCGGGAGATATCCCGTGAAGCGGGTCAGCCAGACCCTCGGCGTACCGCGGTCGAATATCCTTTAACGGCGCGATGGTGCCCGGCCTCGGCGTGGGCCGCCAGGAGCGCCCCGGCCATGTCGAGCTTACCGCTTCGATCCGCCGCCGGGTCGACGCGCGCCCGACCTATGGGTACCGGAGGATCAACGCGCTCTTAAAGCGCGAGCGGCGAGCCGACGGTTTGGCCCCGGTCAACGCCAAGCGCATCTACCGCCTGACGCGCAAGCACGATCTCTTGCTCCAACGCCACACCGTGCGACGGCGGCTGCGCGCGGAAGATGGCCAGGTTATAACGATCCGTTCGAATTGCCGCTGGTGCTCGGATGCATTCGAGTTTACCTGCTGGAACGGTGAGGTAGTGCGCGTGGCCTTCGCCCGCGACAGGCGAGATTACGTTCGGGGGCCTGATCCCGGACGCCGCTGCAGCCTTTGCACTCGTGCGATAGCTGGATGGAGGACTACAACACCGTTCTCCCGCACTCCCGATTGGGCTACCGGTCACCGCGCGAGTACATTCTTTCCCAACCCGACGCGTGTCCGGTTAACGGGGTCAACTCCACCATTGAACAAATCACACCTGGGCTCCGCTCGTGGACGAATGCATCTTTCCAAGAGGGTTCGGTTGCTTCGGACAGACGACGAGCGGCTCCTGCATATCGCGGATGGCAATCATTGGTTACCGTCGGGACAATGGCCCGGCAAAGGCGTCCCGCTCTGCAACAACTTGGGGAACGGGTCCCCACTGGCCG
>DATJGF010000021.1:0-68978 GCA_035495315.1 Candidatus Limnocylindrales bacterium | reverse complement strand
CAGCGGCGCGGCGGCCACTGAGCTGGTTAGCGTCCAAGCCGTCGGCCGCCGCGCCGCTGCAAAACAAAAAGAGAGGGAGAGAAATTGGGTCACCAGCCTATAAACAGGTCACCCCCTCCATGGGTTCCAGGTAGTTTGCGAATTCAGCTCCGATGGACCCTCGTCGGCATCGAACTCATCAATGGGCGCGTAGGAGATGTCAGTAATGACAAGTCCCTTGGGGAGAGGAGACCATTTTGACTTCGTAATGCGTGTTGCGTGTTGTCCCGTCGTGAATAAGATTACGGCCTCTATGAACAATTCTGGGCATGTCGTTATTAGCGAGTTGCTGTCCGCAAACACGATTAATCTAAATTTGCAGAGCACCGACCGCGATTCTGTGCTCAGTGAATTGGTCAATCAGGTCCCGGAACTTGTCGATCGCCCGGATGCTCGAAAAACCCTGTTGCGTGCGCTCAAAGAACGCGAGCAGCTCCACAGCACCGGCATTGGTGATGGCATAGCGCTCCCCCATTCGCGCAACGCCTTGGTCGGCTTGGTTGACCATCCCACACTGATCCTGGGACGCCATCCTGAGGGGATCCCTTTCAGCGCGATTGATGCCGCTCCCGCACGGCTCTTCTTCCTTCTCGTCGCCCCCACCGTGACTCAGCACCTGGGTGTTCTCGCCCGCCTCAGCCGTTTGCTGACCGATCCCAAACTGCGTCGCAACCTGCTGACCGCTGACAAACCCGAAAAAGTCATCGCCTTAATCCGCGAAGCCGAATCAAAAGCTTGACACCTGATACAGAATTACGGAACACGAAACACGTTCAGTCACGTTTCCCCGCCTGTAGGAGCCGACGTAAGGAGACTCTGACCAGTTCTGACAGGGACGTCGAATCGATCCGAGTCTCCTTTCGTCGTCTCCTACAAGGCTACTTCACTGCCCTTGGCCTACGTCCCACCCCGCGGCCAAAACCGCAGCCAAAACCGCTGCGGCGACTGAATCAAAATCTCACGCAACAGCTCTTCCATGCTGGCTGCCTCAGGCTCCTCCAGCCTCCGTGCCAGCGCCAGCGTAATGAGATAAGCAATTCCCGCCGCCGCAAAGAAAACCGTGTACCGATTCCAACTTAATCCCAGCCAATACGGCGCGTGCGAGCCCACCGCGTCGATCAACAGTCCCCAAGCGATCGGCGCCAGCCCCAACGTCACGTTCCCAACTACCGAGTAGATCGCAAAAAAATGGTTCCGGCCCATCACCGGGATAACCGCCATCGCCAGACGCGTATTCGACATCTGCACCAGCGCCGCCAGCAGCCCCATCAGCAATTCCAATAACCAGACCAGGCTCATTCTCACCGGCAACGCGCCGCCGGACAGCGCGACCCATCCCGCCAACACCGCTACCCAGAGCATAAAGCAGAAACTCAGCACCGGTTTGCTTCCCAATCGGTCCAGGCGCGAGCCCAGCAGCCACAGACTGCTCAATCCACCCAGGAACGAGATCGCCGTGACCAGCAGGATGTTCGTTTCCGACATGCCGATTTCCGACTTCAGAAACGCCACCGTGAATGCCGTGATCCCGCCATATCCCACCGAATAACCAACCAGCGCAAAGAGCAGCTTCTTGAACGGCGCATAAGAAATCATCTCCAACCACGGCACCGGGCCTTTCGACTTACGCACCTCCTCGGAGATTTCCGCGTCCGGGATGCGTTTCAGAAAGGTAAGACTGATCGCCCCGTTGATCGCGCTGAACGCAAACAGCACCGCGAATTGCCACGAATGCGATTCCCCCGCCAGGCAACCCGCAGCGACCAGGAACGTCAAAAAGCTCCCCATGTTCTGCACCGCGGCGTCGCGCGCCAGGTACTTTCCACGCAGCGTCGCCGGCACCAGGGCCGTTATCCAGGGGAGCCACGCGCAACTGGAAATTCCACGGGAGAGATTGAAGCAAAACAGCAACAGCAACATCAGCGCCAAGCGTGTCTCCGCCTTCAGAAACACCGCCGTGAGCGGCACCAACGCCATCGCGAAAATGAACATCACCCGGGTCCCCCAGCCGGCGTACACGAAACGCTTGAACCCCACGCGCGGGATGTAGCTCGCCGCAGGGATTTGAAAAATCACTAGCAACGGCATCATCCCGGCAATAATCCCCACCACCGTCGCGCTCGCTCCGAGCGTTTTGGCATAAAGCACCATCGGGCTGTTCAACACGATTTGGTACGAGAACGCATTGAACGTCGAGAACAAGTACGCATTGTGCAGACCCGGCGGAAACACCGCTTCCGGTTCGCGTGCGCTGACCGTCTGTTCAGGAATCGTCGCCATCTCTGCCTCGAGGCAGCGCCAAGTCTAAAACAATCGCGCCAGGGAACAAGCGGGGAAGGTCTCCTTTAGATTCACAGCCATTCCAAGAAACTGGTTACTCTTATGTTCGAGTTTCGGAAAATTTTCTTGGAAGATAATTGCCTCCCGTCCGTAATATTGGATGGGTATGTTCCACGTGCGACAAAAGGCTGACGATTCGCCAATGGCGTCGCTACTGGGACCGGCCTCCCGTTTAGCGATATACAGACCGTTGATTCGGCGCAAAACTGCTGGCTGATGTGGCAGAGCGAATCGGGAGTGACCTACTTCCTTGAGCGCAGCTCCAACGACGCTGACCTGCCTGTCTTCATGGCCATCACGTTTGATATTCTTGGCCAAGCGGGCACTACTTCATACCTGGATCCATTCCCTTTGGCGCTCGCGTCCTGTACCGAGTGGGCGTTCGCTAGCCAAAGGCCTTGGCGGAGACGACGTAAGGAGACTCTGATCAAGCGCAGTCGGCTAAAAGCGAGCGATCAGAGTCTCCTTACGTCGTCTCCTGGTCATCGTTGCCAATAGCCGGCAAATCTGTTTTCGGCGAATTCTCACCCTGACCCTTTGGAAATGGAGAGGGACAATCGCCGCGACACTGGCTCACTCACTCTTCAGTCCCTTGCGATTCAACTCGATAAAGGTCGGTTTTCGTTCGCAATATAAGAGCCTTGTCGGCCACTGCCGGCGAGGCCATGAAACCGTTCGCCAGCGTGTTCGTCGCCAGGACAGAAAAGCTGCGCCCGGCTTTAAGAACGGTGGTCAGTCCCTGTTGGTTGCAGAAATAAAGCCGCCCATCGCCGTAGATGGGTGACGCGGCGTATTTGCCGCTGATCCGGTCGGTCCAAACTTCCTGGCCCGTAGCCGCCTCAAGACAGGTCACGTGCCCGTCCTCGGAAGCGGTGTAAAGCAGTCCAGCCACGACAAGCGGCGACGCGTAAACGCCAACATGGCGATCGGTTTTCCACGCAATGTGCGTGTCCGTGACGTCGCCTTGCCCATCCGTCTTAACCGCCACCAACTCTCTTTTAGTCAAGCCGGTCACAAAGAACGCGAGGCCATGGTCGAAAACGGGCCGCGGCGCCGTCGACCAGTCGGCGTATTGCACCCGCCACAGCTCTTTTCCACTCTGCGGATCATAGCCATATGCCGCCTTTGCTCCCGCGCTCAGCAGCAGAGCTTTTCCCGCCGTGTTCACAATCAACGGCGTGCTATGCGCCTTGCGCAAATCGCCGTCGCGAGCCATCGGGCCCGGGACACTTTCATCGTTCCAGGTGACAGACCGATCGGTTTTCCAGACAGTTTTGCCCGTCTGTTTGTCGAGCGCGACCAGGTACTGCACATCGACGCCGTCCATCGTCAGGATCAAGAGGTCCTTGAAAGAGATGACCGACGAGGCTGCTCCGCGGTAATGGCGGCATTGGATGTCTGCGCGCTTCCAGAGTGTTTTGCCTGTAGCGGCGTCGAGGCACGCCGTGCCGAAGCGCCCAAAGTGGACGTAGACCCGGCCCGGTTCGATCAGCGAGGAAGGTGTTGCATAACAATTCATGGAGGCTCCATTACCCAGCGGCTCCGGATTATCGCTGTGAAAGAGCTTCTCATTAACACGGATCTGGCCCGTTGCGGCATCCACTGCGATCGCGAAAAAGTCATGACCGTCCTGCGTCGCTGTCGTCAACCAGACCTGACCGTCCAGGACCACCGGCGTTGACCAGCCGCGGTAGGGAATTTCGGTTTTCCACTTCACGTTGTTCGTTTCGCTCCAATGCAGCGGTAAGCCGATGATTTTATTGTCGCCGGGTGCCGAGACATGGCCGTCACTGTAGGGTCCACGGAACTCCGGCCAGTCGGCCAGCGCTGAGGACGAGCTAATAGCTACCAGTCCAAAACAGAGAAGCAAAATCGCTCCGGTGATTGGCAAAGCAGTGAAACAGGAAAAACCCGGACCCACATTTCGATTCATGTCGGCAGGTTGCTCCGACGATGAGCTTAAGTCAACGAATGGTCTCGGGGGCCGAGCGCGTCATTTGGTTTTCGGTAAACTCCCTTTAATGGAAGCCCACTTGGCACGCCATTAATTACACTCTACGCGATCAACCCCCTATAGAGACTCGGCGTGCTGCCAATTTCGATCCGATTCATTTGTGAATTTCGGAATGAACATGAGCCGGAGGCGCGTTAGACGATAAAAGTTTGTGAAAGTTTCACGTGTTCGGGTGAATTTTGGCTTTTTTTCCTCGAACTTTCCACGGTGTGAAAACGTCAATTAGGGTGAATATTGAAGAGTCGGACCAAGTTATGAAACATCACGGAATTTTGACAGTAGCGACCGCTATCGGGGCCCTTGTAACGGGCTGTGCCGAGCGGAAAGTGGAGTATGTCCCGGCCTACCAGGCCCCACCCACCTATCAGGCGTATCCGGCTTACACATATCAGCCGCAAGCGGCGTATGAAGGCGCTCCGCCGCCAGCACAGCCGGACACCACCCCGACCGTCGCGCCGCAGTCAGAGCTTCCACCACAGCCGGTGCCGGATACTGTCGTAGTGCAAGCCCCCCCGCCTCCACCAAGGGTCGAGTATGTGCCGTTGGCTCCCGGTCCAACCTACGTTTGGGTGCCCGGTTATTGGTCGTGGCGCGTCGGGGGCGGTTGGATGTGGGTCGGCGGCCATTATGTCGTTCGGCCGCACCCTCACGCGGTTTGGGTCGGAGGCCATTGGACCCGGCACGGTCACGGCTATGTCTGGATAGGAGGACATTGGCGGTGAACTTCAGCAGGCACATCGCTGATTGAGGCGCTCGTTTGCGCTTGCCGCGTCAGGAACGATCGCCCATCGTTGCCTCAGTATATAACCCTGAATCCAGCGAGCAAGGACGGGCGCCTTGTCGCGGGCAAGTTCCGAGAACCAACAAGCAAAACCAAATGACAACGATGGTAATGAGGAAAGCAACCCAAACCTTTACCAGCGCGTCGCGGGCAACTGGTTGCGTAGCACTGCTGTGGGCGTTTGCCGTGATCGCGCCGATGCGGGCGGGTGAGCCCCAAGATGCAAAATCCGACAACAAACTGGTGGGCACATGGAAGCTGGCATCGGCAAAATACGACGGCCAGGAGGTCCAGTTCGAGCAAGGAGTTACGACACTCAAGCACGTGACGCCGTCGCAGTTCATATGGGTGAGTTACGACAAAGAAGGCAAGGTGACGCGGGCGGCGGGCGGCGACTACATCATGAAGGGAGAGACCTATGAAGAAACGCCGCTGTATGGCCTTAGTAGTGACTTCGACACTATTAAGGGAAAGGCACAAACGTTCAAGTGGAGGGTGGAAGGGAACAAGTGGTACCACACTGGCAAGCTGAGCAACGGGCTAACCATCGACGAGATCTGGCAGCGGGTAGATAAGAAATAGTCGGCCGTTGCTGGGGTTGGCAGCGGGGTTAAAGGTTGAAGCCGGCGTTTGGCTGCCGGTGGGTCGGTGCCGAGTCTTCATAGGCCTCATCGTTGCCGTTCACCCGTATGATCCAAACAAACCGTGTCGGGAAGGTAGTTTTTCAGGCCGGTCCCAACGGTGATGGACCGGATCGGATAGCTCAGTTGCGAGCCGTCGAGTATACGCGGGCGTCTTAAAGCAGTTGGTTATCACTTCAGATGAAGCTTTATGAATACTGAAAGGCCGGAAATCAGCCTGGTGATTCCCTGTTTTAATGAGGCCGGGAATTTGCGCGAACTCATCAAGAGTATTCGCGCAGCGGTTGAGCCGATGCAGATTGCCTATGAAGTCGTGATCACCGACGATTGCAGCGGGGACGAGTCGTGGCAAATCCTCAAGGAACTCGCGGCGCCCGATACGCGAATTCGGGTGCAACGGTTTGCCGTCCACTTCGGTAAGAGCGCCGCGGTCTGGGCAGGCATGAAAATGTCCCGCGGCCAATACATCGTGACGCTCGATGCCGATTTACAGAACGACCCGAAGGATCTCCCCAGGTTGTTGGAGCCGCTGAGACAGTTCGACTGCGTTTGCGGCACGCGCGTGGAATCGCGAAAACAAGGCGACAATTTTATCCGCATCGCCTCCTCCCGAATCGCCAACTGGGTGCGCAACAAAGTATCCGGGGACGACATTTCCGACGCGGGGTGTGGCTACCTCGCCTTCAAGCGCGAGTGCATCGCGGAGCTGAAGCTCTTCGAAGGCATGCACCGATTCATGGGTACTCTATTCAAAATCGAGGGGTTCACGGTGACGGAAGTCCCAGTGAGCAACCATCCACGCCTCGCCGGCCAAAGCAAATACGGCGTGTGGAACCGGTTGTTCGCCTCCTTTTATGATTTGCTCGCCGTTCGGTGGATGAAGAAGCGGATGTTTAAGTATAGAGTGGCCGAGAAGATCAACTAGCCCGTCGGCGAACGCGCATCGCGCGGCGCCGTTGCCTATACGTTTTCGGATGCCTTTTTCGGAAGGCCGAGCTCCGCCCAGCTCCGCCAGGCCCAAACACCTCTTTTTAAGGGATTTTGGGGCCTCACGAGCTCGACCTTCCGACTTCTGGGAGTTGCGGATTGAGGCCGCAACCCTGGCGGATATACCCGGCGGCAATAGGCTCCTGCGGCGTGCTTGCGAATCATGTCGCAAATCGCTACCGTCCGCGCCGCGATTGGCGCTCCCGAATGGAATCTGTTTTCAACAAACTCGCCGCGCGGCCCCAACGCTCAATCGTTGTTTTGAGCCTGGTACTGCTGCTGGCCGGCAACTGGATTTTGCCCCTGACCGACCGGGATGAGGCGCGGTTTGCCGAGGCCTCGCGCGAGATGATCCTGCGCGGCGACTACATCGTGCCGTGGTTCAACGACGGATGGCGCCTTTATAAGCCGGTGCTGATTTACTGGTGCCAGATCGCCAGCTACCGCGTGCTCGGGGTGAATGATTTTGCCGCGCGTCTGCCATCGGTCTTGTTCACCACCGCGACCGCCCTGCTGCTGGTGCGCTGGGGCCGAAAAATCGCGGATGCCAGGACCGGGTTCATGGCCGGCGCGATGTATGTCGCCGGACTGCATGTCGCCATCATCGGGCGCATAGCGACGGCGGACCTGGCGTTGTTTTTCTTTTTCACGCTGGCGGTGTGGAGCGGTTGGGAACTAACGCGCCCGGAACAACCGCAGCGCAAACAGTGGTGGCGGATTTTTTACCTCGCCCTGGCGCTGGGATTTCTGGCGAAAGGCCCCGAGGCGTGGCTGCCCTTGGCAGGAATGATTTTGGGCCGTGCCCTGAGGAAAGAGTCGTTCCGTCTGCCGTTAGGTGAGACGGTTCTCGGCCTGTGCCTCGCGGTGGGGTTGGTGGGATTGTGGGGCGTTCCGGCCATCGTGCAGACGCGCGGCGAATTCTGGTCCTTCGGCATGGGGGACCAGGTGTTTAAGCGGGCCGTCGCGGTGAAGGACAGCCACGGTATGGCGGGGATACTCGGATTCGTCGCGCTGCTGCCGCTCTATCTCGTAACGTTTTTCATCAGCTTTTTGCCATGGTCAACGCGTGTGCCGTCGGCGTTGCGCCGCTGGTGGGAGGAGCGAACCCGCGACGACCTGGGCTGGTATCTGCTTGTCGTCGCCGGGTTGGTTTTTGCGGTGTTCTCGCTGGTAGTGACCAAACTGCCACATTATACGATGCCAGCATTTCCATGCATCGCATTATGGTTGGCACGCGAAATCAGCAAAGACAGCAACGTGTCCGTTTGGTTCACCCGGCGACTGGCGGCTATGACGGTTATTGTGCTTTTGATCGCGTTGCCCGGATTTTCCCTGCTCAAAGGACATCTGTTGACCGAGAATGTCTGGCGCGAGTTGCGGGAGCATGTTCGACCCGAAACCCGCGTCGGCTGTTTCGGCTATAATGAGCCGAGTTTGGTATGGAGATTTCGGGCTGTGACCACCAATCACGTCACACTCGGGAACATTGAGGATGTAAAGGACTTTCTGACCAATCCGCCCCCGCTCATTATGGTGCTGCCAACGCGCGACCTGGGCCAATTAAAGGAGACCAACAGCCCGCAACTTCACATTAACGGCTTCGACCTGGTAAGATTTAAAAACTGGCAACTGACGGCGATTGTGCGTCCGTAGCAGAATCAGGGACGCAGAAACTCTCTCATTTGCTCCACGTCCCATTCGAGCTTTTGTTTCCTGAGTCGTTTACCTCCTTCGGATTGTTTGGGCGTCGCAGAGCTCGCGCTTCCGAAAGCGTTGGGCAATAGCCCACACACCACCCCGAGAGCGCGGAACTGCGGTTTGCCGCAATTCAAGCCCTTTTCAGCGCGTTAGGTTGCCGGCCGGAATGGGTCCCCTGTGACACTGCTGCACCCTGCAGGCAGCCGGTGCTTAAACAGGCGCTTTACATCTTTTTCAGAATCCCTTCGATCTCCTTGCTCCGGAATGCGCGCAAGGTTTGGGACTTCACGTTGCCAAGCGACGCGATCTTGAGCATCAGCGCCGTGATCGTCTCATCGTCCGGCGCGTCGGCCACGATCGCCAGATCATATTGGCCGAGCGTCCAGAAGGTCTCCGTGAATTTCACGCCCATCTTTGAGCCGGCTTCTGCGGCTGCTGCCGCACGTTGGGTTGTATCTTTGAAGTTGCGGATGCCTTGATCGGTATACTGGAGCAGTACAAGGTAAGTAGCCATAACGAGCACTCCTTCCTGGGTTTTGGGTTATTACTAACGTTTTCCTTTTTGCCGCGTCAGCCCTATACGGAGCCAGCACGCGCGCGGAGAATACTTTTATCGTCTTCCTCACAGATGCGTGATGGCAAGCAATGAGGAAGATGTCAAGCCTCGCATTTCTGAGCGCCTTGGCGCTGTGCTGCCAACATCGACCACGCATGATTTACAGCTCTCCCGACACCCTGAGCATGAAAAGGCGATCGAGGGGCAATGAAGCCATTGGAGACTCCCAACCGGAGCAGCAATTGAATAGTGAGGGGGCCAGTGCAGACTGCACCCATGGGAGGTGGAGCGGAAATGAAATCAGTTTGACGAAGAGGTGCCAATTTGGTGAGGTGGAAGATCAAGGGTTATGATGACAAGTCCAAACACCGGTGAATATGCCGTGGGATGGTTTACGCTTTCGCTGATTAATGCGGGGTTGGCGCAAAGCAAAGGCAGGAGCGGGTTGAACTGGTGGTTTCTCTCGTTGTTGCTTGGCCCGATTTGCACGTTCATCATAGTTATGACCGATCCGATCAAGGCAAAGTAATATATCTCGTTCGTGGATCCTGAAAGGGTGGGTAAAGCCGATCCAGTGCAGTTTACTTTGAACCGCTTTACAATTCGGATCGGTGCTCGATAGCGAACTGCAAAAGTTTGTGGACTCCTTGAAGCTCGAGTTTCTGGCAGATATTTGAGCGATGGGTTTCGACAGTGCGATGGCTGACGAAGAGTTGGCCCGCGATTTCTTTATTGGTGCGGTTTTCGGCGACGAGCTGGAGGATGCGGCGTTCCGTAGCGGTGAGGCTGGCAAGCCCGGTCTTTTGTTGTTTTAAGGCCGACGCGCGCTGGTGGCGGCGGAGGTGCCAGCCCGAAATGGCGGGGCTGAGGTAAACGGAGCCGGCGGCGACAGCTTTTAGGCCCTGGAGGACGAGTTCAAGGGCATCTTCCTTCAAAAGGTAACCTGAGGCGCCGGCGTCCATGGCGGCGTTAAACGTAGCCTCCTCTCGATTCATGGTCAGTACGAGGCAAGCAGGAGCTTGGGGCTTTCCGCGTATGATTTTGACCAATTCCAAGCCGCTACTTTGGGGTAAACGCACATCGGCAATGATGACCGCCGGTCGTGTCCTGGTGATCTCCGGTAGCGCGGTGACGTCATCGCCGGCCTCACCGACGACTTCAAATTGCGGGTCGGCCTGGATGACTTGCTTCAAGCCATGGCGGAAGACCGGATGGTCATCAACGATAAAGACCTTGATATTGCCAGGCATAGAGGTCAGTTCGGGCGATTGGGGAGAGAAATCTGGAAGATGGTCGCGATTGTTGTTGCCGAGATGAGGTCACAAAAGATGGGACGTGGCGAAGCGAAGCTCGCCAGAAGATTCTTCAGCCTGCAACTGTTTAGTACTGCGCCCATCACCCCAATCTCCAGTGTGAGCCGGATCATGTCATGACTTTGTATCCGAGTGCAAGTCTCTAGATTTGCAGCGCGGGCATCCTTTGCGCGTGTTGCATAATCAGCAACTCTCAGGATTCGGAAGGCCGACTTCCGCGAGGCCCCAAAATCGTAGGATATATCGGGCCTCGCGAGCTCGGCCTTTCGAAAAATATTTGGGCAACGGCCGCAGTCCAAGACGTTTCGCGCTGACCGATGCGCGTCGCGCACGAGGGGGCTACAGTTTAACTCGAACTGCTTTAGTGGGACCGTTGGCGTGAGTTTTCGGCTGATTGATTTCGCAAGATGAGGATGGAGGGGCCTTCCTTCTGCCACCTATTGAGAAAGGCATCGGGGGCTCGGAACGGGACTTTGTAAGCCCCACCCAAGACAATGTCCAGGTCGCCGTCGCCGTCGAGGTCGCCGATATCCATGGTTAGCCAGCGGCCACGAGCCGGGTCAGGGAAAGTATGGGGACTGAACCTGAGGTCATGCTTGGCGGGGTCGCTGACGTTCTGCAGATAAACGAAACTTTCCTCGGAAGACTTTTCATAATCGGGAAAGAACGAAATTGCAGCGATATCTAAATCGCCATCGTTGTCAAAATCAGCGGCCATGCACTTGAAAGCGCCATTCAGCGGGTAAAAAAAAGCCTCGTGGAAATTCCATTTGCCATCGTTCAGATAGATGCGGATGCCATGGTACTTTTTCGGAGGACAGGCAAAATCGCCGAGGTCGCCGTTAGCGGTGAGGACATCGAGGTAACCGTCGCGGTTGAAGTCGGCGAGTTCGAAGTAAACATAGCCCCAGACTGGTGGTTGTTGAATCAGGGGCCTTTCTTCGAAGTCGCCGTTACCCTGGTTATGATAGAGGAATAATCCTTCCTTGCCTTGGGCGGTCAGGACGAGGATATCCGGTTTGCCGTCATGATCGAAATCGATGATGCGGGAGAGCAGTGCGCCAGGGCGATCGAGTATGATTTGTTCGCGATATTTGCCGGGGGTCTGCGGCGTGTAGCGGGACATGCGCCCGACCGTATTACCGAATGAGCAGACGAGCAGGTCTTCGCGTCCAGGCTCGGTTAAATCAGCGAACAGCGTTTGTACCGGGCGGACCAGGCCGGTGAGCAAATCGGAACTTTTTTCGAATCGGTTTTCTTTCTTATCGTACAGGGAGACCAAACCGAGCGGCATGTCGCTGGGCGGGACGAAGCCGATTTGTGTACCAATCCAGCCTTGCGGCCGTTTGAGCAAATGAACCAGGGTGCTGTCGACGGGCGAACTGCTCACCAACTTGCCGTTCGAATCCAGCACATCGAGCGATTTGGTCAGCGCGTTGCCAACGTAAATCTGGTGAGCCTCGGGGTCGATATAAACGAGGGTCGCGTAACCGTTGGTCACCTGGTAGCGCGGGTCCTCCACTTTAAACAATACCAGGTCAGGAACAATGGGTGCGCGGTGATCCTGAGGCAACGCCTTCTCGGGCGCCGCGAGGAAATAATAATCATTCCAGATGGCGTTCCATTCTGCGATTAGGAGGCGGGCATTGGCAGAAGGGTCATTTTCAAGGGCCGTGACGCCCATGGTCTTTCGCATCAACGGCTGAATTTTTTCTTTCCACGTGGCGCGGTCGAGCAAAGTCGGTTCAGGGAAGAGATGGCACTGGGCACAAATGTTTGTTGCCAGCCTGTAAGCGCGGTCGAACTCGATTTTTTGCGCGTGGAGAGTACCACCAATCAGCAAGGTTAGGATAGGCCAGCAAAGCGCTGAACAGCGGCGAGCGCGGAAAAGACGGTTCACCATAACCGGCTACTGATTCAACGTGGAGACGGTGCCGTCGAACGCGACCTGGATGTCGGAGGCTCCGGCAGGCAGATCCACCGTTAAGGTCTTGCCGCCTGGCCAGCGCACCCACAACTGCGCAGGTGTTTGTGGAGCGGCAAGCACTTGCACGACTGAGTCCTGCGACCAGTACCCCGCTCCACCGTGGATTTCGCGCACGGGCCCCATTTGTTCACCCTGTTTGAGGCGAAGCTGGGCACCGATTCCCCATGGATTGCCCGTTGGACCGCTGAGCCTGACGCGTAATCCCGGCTTGGCGCGGACATTTCTGAACAACCGGGTTGGCGCCGCGTTCTGCGTTACCACCAGGTCGATGCGGCCGTCATGATCAAAATCGGCGACCGCGGCCCCGCGTTGCTCACCATAGACTTGAACTCCGCTTTCCTGACCTGGGACGGCACGCAAACCGCCACGGCCGTCGCCTTGGAGCCAAAGACCACGGCCGGCGTCGTAGCGTGAAGTCTCGGGGTCGACGACGAAGAAGTTTTGGCTGAGGAATATATCCTCCTTGCCATCACCATCGTAGTCGGCAACGACGACGGCAAACGCAGGTGCAAATTGGGCATCGGAGGGTAGCGGAAAGGCTTCGAGATTGGAGCCGCGATTCAGGAAGACCGTTGACTCGAGCCATGTTGCTTCCAGGAACCTGGCTTTGGAGGCGAAGTCGCCCAGAACATCGTCGATACCCGCATCGGCGAAGGCATGGTAAGACGAAAAACGGGCCCTGAGAAAGGGCATCGAATGAGCTACGACATCCAGCCGCCGCTCGGGAACATATTTTTGCATCTCCGGCTCGAAGTAGGATTCGAGCAAAGCCAGGGGTCCGCCCTGGTCGAATTCGGCATAATAGATCCGGAGCGGTGCTGCGCGATGAGCTTCGTAACGGGAATTCTCGCCCCAATTTCCGGCGATGATATCGAGCTTGCCGTCGCCGTCGAGATCGCCGGTGGTCACCCCATTCCACCAACCGGTGAGTTTACTGAGCTGCGAGATTGTTCGATCGGAACGGGGCGAAGCAAGCTTCAGCGATAAGTCCCAAGGCCTGAGGTTCCCGTGATCATTGTGGAAGACTCGGATAGGGCCCCATTCGCAGGCAAGGATCAACTCGGGAAATGCATCACCGTCGAGATCGCTCCAAAGGGCGGCGCTGACCAGGCCAACGTGCTCCAGGAGTTTGCTGTTGACCTCATCGAGCGTAAATCGGCCGTTCTCTTGACGAAAAATGCGAGAGCTGACCGCTTCCGGATAGCGTCCGGCTTTTACTCGTCCGCCGACGAAGAGGTCCAGGTTTCCGTCGCCATCCAAGTCGCCCAACGCGAGCGCGCCCACACTGGCATCGCTGCTCGGGATAGAGTCGGTGGTTTTGTCCGCTTTCAAGTCGTAAGCCTCGACAGCAGCGCCGGTGCTTTGGGCATCTTCATAGTTAGCGGAGCCGACGAGCAGGAGCGGTTGCTCACCGGCTCGAGGCAAAGCCAGGACGCTGGTTTGGTCACGAGCGACAGATTGGCCGATGGCGGTTCCCGTGGCGGGTCGGAAACCACCGGCGCGATCGTTTAAAAAAACAGCGAGGGAGCCGCCTTTGCCGGAGCCGATTACGAGGTCGTCCCACCCATCGTTGTTCAGATCGCACCAGCAGAGGCCAGGGCCGAGCTGGCTAAAGCGGCGGGGCAAGGTTGGCTGGCGGGCAAAATCATCGAAAAGCTCGTCGTGATGGGAGTGGTCGAGCCGAATTGTGACGTCCTGAAACCAAGGCCCAATTGTTTCCTTTGGGGTGGTCCCTGGTGTCGTAGCGCCGGCTTCATCGATCTCGTAAATGTAGTTAGGCAAGGTATCGGTCACCGTGCTGCGCTTGCCACTGGGCCAATCTACCTCAATGCGTATGACATTCGTGATCGAACCCGCGGCAAAGACACGCATCGCCTGATCGCAGGAGAGATATCGGCCGCCGCTGATAATCTCCTGGCTTTGCATCGGCACGGCGCCGTTATAAACCCAGACTTTTGCTCCAATCCCATGGGTATTATGGCCCGAGCCTTTCAACGTGACGGCCAGGCGGGGCTTGCTGGAATTATTACGATACACGCCAGCGACGCTGTTGAGGTTATTAACGATGACATCCATGTCGCCATCATTATCCAAATCGGCCAGGCACATGCCCTGCGAGATCACCTTGGTGTCGAATCCCCATTGCTGACCCGTCTCGGCAAACTTGAGTCCGCCGAGGTTGCGAAACGCCAGATTCGCCGTCGCCAGCCGAGGAAACAAACGCCGCAATTCGGTAGTGCTGGGGGAGGAGCCACGCGCGGTGGCATTTGCGCGCTGAACGGCGTCGAGAGCATCGAGGTTCATGTTGTCGCGTGGAAAGCCATTGGCGATCAGCAGGTCTTCATAGCCATCGAGATCGACGTCCAAAAAGATCGGAGTCCAAGTCCATTCGGAAGCCTCGAGTCCCGAATACTGTGCGATTTCGGCGTAGGTGCCGTCGCCACGGCTGAGCAACAGCATATTGCGAGAGTATTGCGGGCGATTATCGATTTGGCCGGGTGTGAGGAGTTCCGGTCGCAGATTCGTGCGCTGGACGAGACGACGACGATGTTCGCGGCTGAGCATGTCGGCGACAAACAGAGTGTCAACACCGCGGCGGTCAATGTCAGCGATGTCTATGGCCATGCAGGAAAGTGGGGTTTGCCGGATCGCCGTTCGGGCGATCGCGCGAAAGTGGCCGTGACCATCGTTGATCCAGGTGCGATCCGGGGTCATGAAGTCGTTACAGACGTATAGATCCGGTTTGCCGTCCTGATTGAGATCGCGAAACATGACGCTCAAACCCCAGTCGAAGGGCGGCTGGCTTAACGGTTTTCCATCTTCATCCAGAAATGTTCCGTCGGTGAACGACACTGGCTGGAAACGACTACCGCCCAGGTTGCGATAAAGCACGTCTGGTTCGCCGAGTTCTTCATGGGCGAATTTGCCGCGGGCCTGGTCGATGGTGAAGCGAAAGCGATTGGTCCATTCGGGGTCGGTCAAGGGTCTGCCATTGATGGAGGCGACGCTGAGATGGCCATCGACCATGCGCAGGTTAAAGCGAGTATCCATGGTGTCCGAGACGCTTTTGACGCGATAATTAGCGATGTAGAGGTCGAGCCAGCCATCTCCGTCGAAATCGGCCAAGGCCATCGACATGCCACCACGGCCGGGGTTAAGTAATTCGGCTGATTCTGTGAAGCGTCCGTGGCCGTCATTAAGGAACAGGTGCGTGCCGCCGCCAAGTGAGTTGACAATCAGGTCGAGGTCGCCATCACCATCGATATCGACCAGCACCGCACCAGTGGCGTCGAGATTGGTGCAACCCACTCCGGCGCGTTCCGTGATGTCCTCGAATTTCCATCCGCCGAGGTTGCGGTAAAGACGGTTGCCGCATTTAAGGCCGCAGAAATAGAGATCGCAAAGGCCATCACCATCGATGTCACCGGCAGCGACCCCTGAGCCGCTGGGCAGGATTTGGCTGGCAAGTGTGCGCTCTTCGGAAAGGAAGTTTGTGAAGACGATTCCGGTGGACTGCGGTTCGAGCAAAGTAAAACCGTCTTTGCCCTCACCGATCGGGCGAAGTGGGGCGCGACGATAGCCGGGGCCGTTCTGCCAATCGTAGGAGCGGGCAGTATCAACACCAGCAATGAGAACTGCGGATGTCACCAGGCGAAGGATCGCTCGGGATAGGCTGTACGTATTCAAACCGGCCGTAGGATTTGTAGACGGTTACATCGCGGCGCGGGGCGCGTTGGGGACCGGAGGTTTTGCGTCACTTGGGTTATTACTCAAGCCCGTTGAGGGCTGTCAATCGCCAAAGGGCGTCGTTGCCGAAACGCTTTTCGGAAGTCCGATCTCCGCAAGACCCAAAACAATGAAATCTTTGGGCCTCCCGGAGCTTTCGCGGAGCTCGGCCTTCCGAAGCTTGACCTTCCCGAGATTTGGGTACAAAAAAAAGACCGGACTTTCGTCCGGTCTTTTTGAATTAAGACGGTCGTTATTGTTGTTGTAAGCGGAAGTAGAGCGACTTCTCTGAAGGTGTCAGAGTCACGCTGCCACCGGTTGGTGTATTCGGAGCGCCAGGCACTGCAGTCCAGTTGGCTCCGGTTCCAAGGACAGGCGATTGCAACAGGACGCCCGCGACGGTCCAACTGATGACCACTGAATTTCCTGAATGCGCGACGTTAATCGTAGTGCCCGGGGCTGCCGAGATCACATCGGCGAAGTCGCGGAATTGGGCGACGAACAATCGGTCGAATTTCGGGTCGAAGGGTGCATTCCAGACATCGAAATCTCCCGAAGCCCAAATGTTGCCCGTTTCGACGGCCAGGAACGGCCCGACATACATGAAGTTTTGTTGGTCGGTCAGCGATGTCGTCGCCTGATCAACCCAATTGACACCGTCAGTGCTCCGGAAACCACGGAGCACCGGTCCCCTGCGCTGTAACCGCAGCCATGCATTCGGATAAGTCGGCGGAGTCGACGGGCTTCCCCAACCATCGGTTGCGGCACCCTTGGCCACGCGCCGATTCTGCTCGTGGCCGTTGTTCGGAGTGGGGTTCGCCGGTTGGATGGGATCAGTGGGGTCCCAAGCTCCGCTGCTGCCGAGGGTTTGGGTCGGATTCACGTGAGTTTGAGCATAGGCGCTGGCCTGGGAGGTCGTGGAATTATTACGGTCTGCGGACGTCTCGTTGATATTCAGATCATTACGCGCCATAAGACCGACGCGAGTCCACTCGCTGCCGGGTTCGGCATACATGACGCGCACTTTAACGTCAAAGTCGTTGGTCTTGATGACGTGCGCGAAGGTAGCTTCGTCGTAGGTGGCCCACTCCTGGCGGCCGCCGTTGAGAATATCGAAGCCATTCGTCCCAACTGGCACGACCTGGCCGGGTCGGATGGGAGTGCCAGTGTCATTCCAAGCGAATGCGCCGACGGTAAAGCTGATATTGGTGGAAGTAATCGCGTTGCCTTTCAGGTCGGCAACGTTTTTGACCGTCACCTGGTAGGTACCACCTGGGGTTAAGCCAGTCGTGTCAAGGACGACGCCATTGTAAGTCCCCAGCGAATTAGTCGCGAGGCGGAAGGTGCCAGTGCCACCGACGAGAGTGAAGTTAGCGGCAACCAGCCCTGCCGGGTTGACCGGTTCATCGAATCCAACGCCGACCTGGATGTTGCCATCCGCGGCAATAATCGCACCAGCGGCGGGGACTGGAGGGAATGTATCCGGAATAACTGTGAGTGTAGCAGTAGAACTGGTCTGAGTCTTGCCGGGGACGCTGACAACCACACTGTACTGGGCACCGCTGTCAGAAACGGCCAGAACCGGGGTCGTGTAAGAAGAGGCAGTCGCGTCGGCGATGGCCGTCCCATTCTTTTGCCATTGATACAAGACGGTGCTGCCGATGACAGAGGAGCCGGTCGCACCGACAGTGAAGGTAGCGGTCCTCTCTTCAACTACGGTTGTGCTCTGAGGCTGCTGGTTGATCGCAAGTGTGGCACCTACAGGACTGACTCCTGCGGCAAGGCTCGAGCCACTGATGGGCTTCAGGTTTGCCGCCGGCGTGGTATCGCCGCTCTTTCGCATCGCGACTTGAACGTAGTCGCCACCGCCGCCTTCTTTAAGCAGCGCCATGAAATAGTAGCGCGAACCGCCATTCAACGGTATGGGAGCAGCCGTCGTTACACTTGCTTCGGTGCTGTTGCCGGGTTCCAGGAACGCTTTGCAGCAGCCGACTTCTTCACAAATCGGCGAGGCTGAAAGGTGATCCGGAGTATCATCGGAACTGAGGAACAACTGTGACGCATCATCGCTTCGGATGAAGAAGTCCCAATTGCCGGAGCTGGGCGGGATGATCCAGCCGGTGACCCTGGCGCCGTAATTGTCAACATTGCCGGCGGGCTCATAGGACTCGGAAGCATCCAGGCTGACATGATAATAACTGACGTCGGGCGACGTGGGATAGCGAGGGTCAGCGGTCAGAGCCGAGACGGCCGTGCCGCTGATATTGTTCCAGTAGTCGGCCTTGCAGATACCGTTGGCCGCGACCCAGGCAGTAAAGTTGATGCTGCTGTTGGCGACGATGGTGTTGCCAGCGGTGGCCTGATCCTTCACACCGCTTACCTTCAGCGTGTAATTGGCACCCTCAGTTTGGAGGCTGGTGGTGAGCACGACATTGCTGCCGTTTGCCGAGAGACTGGCTGCACTAACCGTCAATCCCTGGATTGTATAGTTACCGCTGTTTTGCGCGGTGGTTGCATCAACTGGCTCGGAGAAGGTGACCGAGACGTGCCGGAAATCGCCCGAACCATCCGCGGCCGTCAAGGTAGGAGGCGTCGTATCCGCATTGACCGTTAAAGTCGCTGCGGTCGAGGTCTGCGAGCCTTGAGCATTGGTAACCTTCACGGTGAACGTCGCGGCGTTGTCGCTGAACCGCACCGGTGCCAGCGTGTAGGTGAGATTAGTGGCGTCCTGGATGGCGGTCCCATTCCTGTACCACTGGAACGTGTTCGGGGCAGTGCCGTCGAAATCAAAGGTGAAGACTGCCGCAGTGCCTTCGTTGACGGTCATGCTTTGGGGCGGAGCGATGAAAGTCGGAGCGACGGGGGCGCCGGCAGGCACGGTAATGAAACCGAGATTGTCAATATCGGTTTCTTCAGATTCACCACCGGTGCGGGCATTAATGCCGAGTGGCCCGTAAGCTGGCCCCCATCCCGGGAGGTACAGATTGTTGTAGAGCACCTGGCCCTTGTAGGACACAGTCAGCGTGCCGTTGCGCTTGAGCTGAACGAAAACATCCTCAAGCTTGCCAGTCAGCATATCTGATTTTGCAAACGCGTGATGAGCGATCTCTTGCCCGAACAGCAGCACGTCAACAGCCGGAGCTTCATTGCCCCCGTTGTCGTAGGTATCGAATTCAACGACGATGCTCTGGTTCGGCGCCGGTGGCCCTTCTTCGTTGTAAATCGAGCCAGGGACTTCATCCTGCCCGAAGACAAATGATACGCCATCGGCCGCGTTGCCTGAGCCAGGTCCGAACTGGAGTTTAAAATATGCGGTGAAAGCCTCGACTTGGGCTCCAGCATCTTGATCGTTCAAGATGATGCTTGCCCCGAGGCCGGTCAGGTTCGGGGTCATTTGCAAGACTCCGTTAGTGATCACGGGCATCCAAGTACCAGTGCCAACCGTACCGGAACCATTCAGGCTGAAGCCTGTTGTATTGTTCGGGTTGCTAAAATCATTGGTGAATGTCCCGGCCCAAGCGGCCGCTCCGGACAACAGTAAAGCAGCGCTGAAACTCGCTGCTTTGTTAAGTGAGGTTCTAAAGAACCTATCCTCCGTTCTCATAAACATAAGGGGGTTTGAGTTGTTGTTCTATGTGCTGCGGACTTTGTACCAGAGGACCATAGACCCCCCTGGGTGTCAACAGCTATCTTAAAAAAAAGTATCTTTAGCCCTAATGACCGGCCGTTCAGCCCAGAAAGCCAGCCGTTCGCAAATGTTAAAATTTGCCAAGTCGTCTTCATCGTCATTGAGGGCGATGCACCCGGTAAAACCGTTGCGGCGAATTCGTCGCCGCCGCGTCCATGAAGATTAATTGGTTACTCGGCGCGACGAGGTTCGTCAGAAGAACCCAGTCGGATAAATTTGTCGAAGTCTCGATGGCATAACTGACGCCCGCTGCGCTGCTGATTTGGAAGCGAAAAACCTGACCGGTCGCCCAGGACGGAGCTGAAAGAAAGATCTGAGAATTGGCGGCTGGGAATGAGACTTCCCAAATTCCCTGGCTGCCGCCGTACTCGATTACGTAGACCTTGTTGCTGATTATCGCTGCATCAACGGGGTTGGAGAACCCGGCGACAATCCTGGTGACGTGCGCCTGATAATTGGTATTTCCCAATTTTATGAGGTCGAGGTCGACCATATCCTGGCTCGGGTCCAGAAAAGGACCCGGCGTACTGTTGCCGGTCGGGTCGCCCGGTGTCCAACTGAGCATAAAACCATGCCGCTGGAAAGGGGGGGCAAGGGCAGCTTCCGTATCGAACACCAGGCCGAGCGGCGAACGATGCGGGGTAAATGAGCGAACTGTGGCACCGGTTTGGCCGGCGACCTGGAGCGAGCCATCGGCAGGGTCACGATAACTGTCTGCATCCGGCCCTACATTGATGACGGGATCCACCATATTGGGTGGCGGCGGTGGAAAGGCAGCGTCATTATAATAATAGCCGTTGTGGACGGCGATGAATCGCGGGTCGAGCAATAGATCATTACTGGGATCGTAGTTTGGGAATTGCTGTGGGTTATCGGCTCCTCCCAATCGCCAGGGGAATCCGTAATGAGCTCCAGCGCGCAGCCAATTCAATTCGTCCGCCATATCACGGTCAGGGCCATTATCGGTGCCAAAAAGGTCGCCGTTGGGAGAGTAGGCCAGGGAAAAGGCATTGCGAGTGCCTTCGGCAAAGATGTACCCCGAATTGCGCAAGATATTTATATCGTTTGTCAAAATGAGATTGGAGCCACTAGTAGGGAGACGGAGTATTTTGGCCGTCAAACCAGTGTCACGCAGGTCCGGATAGAGTCCTCCGGTGGATTGGACTTCTCCATGATCGGTGCGGGAACCGCTATTGAGACAAAGGAAGCTCCCGTCCGGGCTGAGGACTAATGCGCTGCAAATATGGTCAAACGCAGTGCGGCTGCGCGGATAGGGCTCGGTTTGAGCCAGAACAGACCAAACTCTCGTGCCACCCGCATTGGGAACGCCTTTCATCACTTGGGCCATTGTGCTGTTGCCTTGATTGGTGGTGATGTTTCCGGTCAGGTAGATCGTGCCGTCAGGGCCAATGGCCATTCCTTCAACGTTGCTGGCCAAGCCATGGTCAGCGGCGCTATAAACCCGGGTGCTGGTTGCATTGCCTCCGATAGGAAGGTTGAGACGGAACACGTCTCCGTTAAGTTTCAAGTAGTAGAGTTGATTATCGCGTGGATCTTTAGCGATTCGGACTGAGGGTGATCCTGTCGCATTCGTCGTATTGATGACTAGCCGAACCTGAAGATTGGTGTTCAAAACCACTGGCGCGGACCAAAGACGGCCAGGACATGTCATCCACACGACTACCGAGATCCAAAGGGGCAGAAACAGCAATGTGATCGCAGGAGATGGTGAGATTCGGGGGTATGCAGGCGGTACAACTCTCTTCACAACGAACCAACTAACTATGCTGATAAGAGTCAAACACAGGCGAATTGCCTCGTAAATCAGGTAAGCACCCCAGTACAGGAATTTTAGGGATCTTTCATCGATCAAGCATTCCCGAAAGGACGAGATATCGACGAAAGGTCGTCAGCGTGGCCTTGACTATTTTGTCCGAGTGGCAGTGGGCCTGAGCCAGTTTCGGTAAAAAGCCCTGAAAAAATGGGCAAAAACGCCGGCCTTCGTCAGCAACCCACCATTGGCATATATCGAGCTAAAAGAGAGGCCGAAGAACTAACAAAACCGCTATATTATGAAAAAATCACTCCTGATTCTTAGTTCGCTCCTTTGTCTTAGCTTTGGGGCGGCAGCTGCGGATGATGAAGAGGCGCGTTTTCATCCGGGTGAGTTCGAACTCTCTCCTTTTGGGACTTATATCGATAAGGAGGGCGGCAAGTGGGGCGCGGGCGCCTCGTTGTCCTATTTTATCACGGACAAGATTGGCGTCGGCGCTACGACGTATTGGGCAGATTTCGGCGGGACGTTCTTCGATAACCTTGCTGGCGAAGCTTATTTTCGTCTGCCGCTGCTGAAGGTAATCGCCCCATATGCGGTCGGCGGCATCGGTTACGAATTTGAGACTAAGGAATGGTTTGAAACCCTGGGTCTTGGGATTGACTTCCGCCCGTTCAAGAATATTTCGGCTTTCGGCGATGTTCAGTACCGATTTGCAAATGACACCAAGGACGGCGTTTTTCTGCGCTTGGGAGTTCGGCTTGCGATTTTTTAAGACGAAGCCCTGGGGGAGACGATTAAGGAAGGGTGGTTTGGAGGCATTATTGGCCTTACAAAAAGGGACGAAATGCCGACGCATGGTCGTGGAGCAGACTTGTGCGTTAGATCGCCTCGATAATGCTGCTGATTCCTTGCCGGCCCTAAGCGATTGCGTTTAAGCACTGTAGGCGTCCCTTGGGCGCCGGCACGGCAGCTTGGCACAGGTCTAGCCTCGTTAATTGTCCACGTAAACACAATCACTGATGACCCCATGAACATCGTTGAGTTGCTGAAGGAGAAGGTCGCCGTATTTAAGAATTTTCCCACGGATCGCCTCAAGGAGTTAGTCGCTGGATCGCGGGTCGCGTCCTTTGAAGCAAATGAAGCGGTCGCGCACGCCGGTGAGGAGGCGCTTTATTTTTATGTCGTGCTAAGCGGATCGGTTGTGGCTTCGGTAATCGGGGACGGGGGAATCCGGCAGGTGCTTGGTCGAATTCAGGCGGGCGGCACTTTTGGCGAATTGTCGGTGATGACCGGTAACCCGGTCGCGGCCGATTTTATTGTCGAGGAACCCGCGCAAGTCCTTCTGATCCCGGTTCCGCTCTTCCAGGCGATTGTGATGGCTGAGCCGGCGGCTGTGCAGCAAGTGTCGCGGACGTTGATGGAGCGTGTCAAAGCAGTGGCTCTTGACCCGTCGAAGGCCGCCGCGGCACTGAAGCGAGCCGATGACCCATACGGGTTGAAGCTGAAAGGGCAACGGCCTGAGAAGATTCTAGTGATCAACTGTGGGTCTTCGTCGCTCAAATACAGCTATTACGATACCGCCGATGAGGCACGCTCGGCACGTGGATTGGTCGAACGGATCGGGATTGCGGGGACTCGTTTAGCCCACCACGGTCCCAAGGGCGAAGTGAAGCGCGAACTGCCGGCGGGCGGATTCAAAGAGGCTATCTCAGCGATGATCGGCGAACTGGTCGCCCGAGAAACCGGCGTTATCAGCTCGGTCGGCGAGGTAAGCCTGGTGGCGCACCGAGTGGTCCATGGCGGCGAGCGATTCACGGAAGCAACGCTGATTACGGACCAGGTCCTGGCGCAGCTTGAAACCCTGAGCCCATTGGCACCACTGCATAACCCGGTCAACCTGGCGGGCATCCGCGAGATGCGCCAGCTGTTTTCCGCCGCTCCACACGTGGCGGTTTTCGACACCGCATTTCACCACACGCTGCCGGCTTATGCCTATCTGTACGGATTGCCTTACGAGTTTTATGAGCAGAAAGGGGTGCGCCGGTATGGGTTCCATGGCACGTCGCATGGCTATGTGACACTCCGCGCAGCGCAGTATCTGGGCCGGCGTCCGAACGAGTTGACAATAGTGAGCTGTCACCTGGGCAACGGATCCTCCTTGTGTGCGGTGGACCACGGGCGGTCGGTGGACACCACGATGGGGTTTACGCCGGCGGAGGGGCTGATTATGGGCACACGCTGCGGCGATGTGGACGCCGGGGTGCTGGCCTTCCTGGAGCGTAACGAAGGTATGTCCGCAGTGAAGGCCGAAGAACTCCTGAACAAGAAAAGTGGACTGCTGGGTTTGTCCGGTGTGTCTAGCGATATGCGGGAGATCCTAAAGGCGGCTGACGAAGGACAGCACCGGGCGTTGTTGGCGCTCAAAGCCTATTGTTATCGCGTGCGGAAATACATTGGCGCCTATGTGGCGGCGATGGGCGGCCTGGACGCGGTAGTTTTCACGGGCGGCATCGGCCAGGGTAGCGCAATGGTCCGAGCGTTGGCGTTACAGGGTTTGACTTGCATGGGGATCGCTTTGGATGAACAGCGAAATCTTGGGGCCAAAGGCTTTGACGAAGTCTGCCGGATTTCCGCCGACGATTCCAAGATCACGGTGCTGGTGGTTCCGACGGATGAGGAGCGGATGATGGCGCGGGAGGCATTGCGGGCATTGAGCCGCTCGTATCTTACGGAGGTACTGGCCGCCCAGAAGCAGCAGGCCTTCCAGGTGGAGGTTTCTGCACACCACATCCACTTGACCCAGGAGCACGTTGAAGCCCTGTTTGGAAAAGGCCACCAACTAACCAAACAATCGGATCTGTCACAGCCGGGGCAATATGCCTGCAAGGAGCAGCTCACGATTGTTGGCCCCAAAGGCCGCATCGAGCGTGTGCGCGTTCTTGGTCCGGTGCGGAAATATACCCAAGTTGAGATCGCGATGACGGAGCAGTTCCGGTTGGGGGTTCATCCGCCGATTCGCGAGAGCGGCGACATCAAAGACACGCCGGGCTGCATTCTGGAAGGTTCTGGCGGGCAAGTGAAGCTGGACAAGGGTGTGATTTGCGCTTTGCGGCATGTGCACATGACGCCGGAGGATGCGCTGCGTTATGGAGTGAGGGACAAATCGGTGGTGCGGGTGCGCGTCACGGGCGACCGCGAGTTGATATTTGGGGACGTGCTGGTCCGTGTGGATCCGAGTTTCGCATTGTCGATGCACATCGACACGGATGAAGCGAACGCGGCCAACGTAAAGACCGGGGCGCAGGGATATATCGATGGAATCCAGGAGGAGGCTTGAGCCAAGTGACAGGAATCAGCCCACAGATCACCCAGCCGGACTGATGCAATTGCCTGATCATAAAACCAAGATTGTTGCCACGATCGGCCCGGCGTCTGAGTCGCCCGCTGTTCTCCAACAGCTCATCCAGGCGGGCATGAACATTGCCCGGCTCAACTTTTCGCACGGAGATTTCGAGCGGCATGGACAGAATATCGAAAATATTCGCGCGGCGGCCAAGCGAGCCGAACGTCAGGTTGCAATCATGGCAGACCTGTCTGGTCCAAAAATGCGCATCGGCAAATTGGCGACGGAGCCCATCCAACTGAAAGCGGAAGATCGAATTTCGCTTACGACTGAACAAATTGCAGGCGACGCACGGCGTATTTCCGTCAGCTTCGACCGTCTGCCGAAGGTGGTGAAGCGGGGTGACCTGCTGTCATTGAACGACGGCTACATTCAGCTCGAAGTCGCGGAAGTTCGCGGCAACGAGGTGGTGTGCGTGGTGAAAGTAGGAGGCGAGCTGCGCTCTCGCAAAGGATTGAATCTTCCCGGGATCGATCTCGGAATCAGCGCATTTACTGAGCGCGACCGCGAATGCCTGAAGTTTGCGTTGGAGCACGGCGTCGATGCAGTGAGTCAGTCGTTTGTTGAAAATGCGGCAGACATCGAGGCGGTACGCCGAGCGGCGCGCGAATTGGGACACAATCCCTTCATTATTGCGAAGATTGAGCGCTCGCGCGCGCTGGCCAACCTGGACGAGATCCTGCAAGCGGCAGACGGAGTGATGATCGCCCGCGGAGATTTAGGGGTGGAAGTGCCAATCGAGCGCATCGCGGTTGTTCAAAAGCAGATCACGCATCGGGCAAATCAACGCGCCAAACCGGTGATTACAGCAACGCAAATGCTGGAATCGATGACCACTTACCGGCTGCCGACGCGGGCGGAAGCGACCGATGTGGCCAACGCAATCCTCGACGGCACTGACTGTGTGATGTTGTCGGGGGAATCGGCGATGGGGCATTTTCCGGTCGAAGCGGTCAGGATGCTGGCGCGTATCGCGGCCGAAGTAGAGGCGACACACCGGCAGCTCACGGTCAAGGAGATGTACGCCGATGCGGACCTCACGGGCAAGATCCTGCCGATGCACCTGCTGCTGGTCAGTGTGGAAGCGAGCCTTCAATATCTCAAACCGGCGGCGGTGTTCACCTGCACGGAAACCGGCAACTTCGCGCGACATCTGGCGGCGTTCCGGTTCCCTGTTTGGGTTGTCGCGATCAGTGACGACCTGAAGATCGCTCAAGGGCTGGTGTTTTCCCGGGGAGTAATCTCGGTGTATGAACCCAAGCCTCCTGCTTCCTGGACGACTTACGTCCGAGAATGGGTTCAGGGCAACAAGCTGCCCGGGGATTTTTCGCTGTTGACTCATCGAGCGTCGGGGAAGGAGCCCGACGGCAACTATCGGCTCGAGATCGTCAATTTATGAAGATCGGCGTTGTGGGCTGCGGCATGGTGGGCGCTACTTCAGCCTACGCGCTGGTGATGAGCGGCGTGGGCCGCGAGATCGTGCTAATCGATCTCAACCGCTCCCGAGCCGAGGCCGAAGCCAACGATATTTTTCACGCGGTGCCCTTTGCGCATCCGTTAACCCTTCGTGCGGGGGATTATCACGATTTATCAGGGGCACGCGTCGTGGTGATTGCTGGCGGCGTGGCGCAGAAGCCTGGCGAAACACGTCTTCAGTTGTTGCAGCGCAATGCGGAAGTCTTTCGGCAGATTGTCCCTTCGGTGTTGCGCGAAGCGCCGGCTGCGGTGTTGCTAGTCGTGACCAATCCCGTCGACATAATGACTCACCTGGCTGCGCAGTTCGCCGCTGAATTCGGTGTGCCGCACACCCGCGTAATCGGTTCCGGCACGACATTGGACACGGCTCGATTTCGGGCGTTGTTGGGGCGGCACTTCGGCGTGGACCCGCAGCATGTACATGGGTATGTGCTCGGTGAACACGGCGATTCCGAGGTGCTGGCCTGGTCGCAAGCGACCATCGCCGGGTTGAATCTGGACGAATTCGCCAAAGTCCATGGAACACCTCTAACCAAAGCTCAGCGACAGGAGATTGATCAGAACGTCCGTCGAGCCGCTTACCAGATCATTGCTGGAAAAGGGGCGACCTATTACGGCATCGGCAGTGCGGTCGCGCGGATCGTCGACGTCCTGCTGCATGATCAGCGTGCAATTCTAACCATCTGCACGCGCATTGATGGCGTTGCCGGCTCCAACGGCGTCACCTTCGCCCTGCCGCATCTTGTCGGGGGTGAAGGGGCCCTTGCAACAATTCCCTTGGCGCTCGATAAACCCGAGGAAAAGGCTTTGCGCCGCAGTGCAGAAATTCTGCGCGAGGCGCTCGATTCACTTCACCCGGACGAGAAATCCAGGTCCACGAAATGACCAATCGATTCATATGCAAACTATAACTACTGAGAAACCGGCCACGGCGACCGCCAACGGCGAAGCTTGGCGTGGATTTAAGCCCGGCTTGTGGCAACGCGACATCAACGTGCGTTGGTTCCTGCAACAAAATTACACGCCCTACGAAGGCGACGATTCGTTTCTGGCGCCGGCAACCGAGCGAACGCAGCGTCTTTGGCAAAAACTCGAAGCGCTGTTTGTTGAGGAGCGCAAGAAGGGTGTGCTCGACATTTCGCAGATCCCCAGTTCCATCACCGCGCACGCGCCCGGATACATTGACCGCCATAACGAGGTCATCGTCGGCCTGCAAACCGAGGCGCCACTTAAACGCGCCGTGATGCCAAACGGCGGCTTGCGCATGGTCCTCAGTTCCTTCAAGGCCTATGGCGTCGAGCCCAATCCTCAACTGGTGGAGACATTCACGAAGTATCGCAAGACTCACAATGAGGGCGTGTTTGACGCTTATACAGCCGATATCCGGAAATGCCGCAGTTCGCATATCCTCACCGGTTTGCCGGATGCTTACGGTCGTGGGCGCATTATTGGGGATTATCGCCGCGTTCCGCTGTATGGAGTCGCACGACTTATCCAACATAAGGAACAGGAAAGGGCCGCACTGGATGCGGAGATGTCGACTGAAAACGTCATTCGCGACCGCGAGGAACTTAGTGAGCAAATACGCGCGCTCCAGGAGCTGCAGATGATGGCTAAGAATTACGGTTACGACATTTCCGGACCCGCGCGGACAGCCCGCGAAGCCGTGCAATGGCTTTACTTTGCATATTTGGCAGCGGTGAAGGAGCAGAACGGCGCGGCGATGTCCCTGGGGCGCACTTCGACCTTTCTTGATATCTATTTCGAGCGTGATCTGGCGGAAGCGACGCTCACCGAGAGCCAGGCGCAGGAGATTGTGGATGATTTCGTCATCAAGTTGCGCATCGTTCGATTTCTGCGCACGCCTGAATATGATGAGCTATTCGCGGGCGATCCCACCTGGGTGACTGAATCAATCGGCGGAATGGGCGACGACGGCCGTTCGCTCGCCACCAAGACGAGTTTCCGGTTTCTCCAGACGCTTTACAACCTGGGCCCCGCACCTGAACCGAATCTGACGATCTGGTATTCTCCACGCCTGCCGGAGCATTTCCGCCGTTTCGCCGCGAAGGTTGCGATTGACACCAGTTCCCTGCAATTCGAGAGCGACACGCTGATGCGCACTGCCTGGGGCGATGACGGCGCGATCGCCTGCTGCGTTTCACCGATGCTCGTCGGCAAACAGATGCAGTTCTTTGGTGCCCGCGCGAATCTGGCCAAGTGCCTGCTCTACGCGATTAACGGCGGCCGGGATGAGATTACCGGCAAACAAATCGCGCCGATCAGTGAGCCGGTTAAAGGGGAGTATCTCGAGTTCGAAGACGTGGTGGGTAAATTCGAGCCCATGATGGCGTGGTTGGCCGGGGTGTATGTGAATGCGATGAATGTCATCCATTACATGCACGACAAGTACTCCTATGAGCGTATTGAGATGGCGCTGCACGACTATGCGCCGGTGCGCACGATGGCCTTTGGTATCGCCGGCCTGTCGGTAGTGGCTGACAGTTTGTCGGCAATTCGTCACGCTCGCGTGAAGGTACAGCGCGACGAAACCGGTTTGATTGTGGATTACCACACCGAGGGCGACTTCCCCAAGTTCGGCAACAATGATAACCGGGTCGACCAGTTGGCCGCCAGTATCGTCTCCCTGTTCATGAGCAAGCTGCGGCACTATCCGACTTACCGTAACGCGCTGCATACGCAATCTGTGCTGACCATCACCTCCAATGTTGTTTACGGAAAGAATACCGGCCATACGCCCGACGGGCGGCGCAAGGGCGAGCCGTTCGCCCCGGGCGCCAACCCAATGCACGGCCGTGACACGCATGGTATCATGGCCTCGGCGGCTTCGGTCGCCAAGATCCCGTACCGCGACGCGGCGGATGGCATTTCCCTCACAGCCTCCATGGTGCCGCAGGGTTTGGGCCGCACCAAGGAAGATCAAACGGTTAATCTGGTGGGCATGCTCGACGCCTTCTTCGGCGCGACCGGCTACCACGTCAACGTGAATGTCCTCAACCGCGAAACGCTGTTGGACGCGATGGATCACCCTGAGAAATACCCTCACCTTACGATTCGGGTTTCAGGCTATGCCGTAAATTTCGTGCGATTGACGCGCGAACAGCAATTGGATGTAGTCAACCGCACCTTCCACGGCGCCTCCTAGCCACATGGAGCGACATCACGAAACCTCTACCTCTACGGCGGCCGCCGGCACTACGTCGAGCGCGGATGTCCCACTCATCGCCAGCCCTTATGACCTGCGGATTTCACTGGGAGATAAAGTGGGCGAAGCCGGCGTCCGTGAAGCGCTTGAAACGGGCGAGACGGGTTTCGTCCACTCATTTACGACGGGTTCGGCGGTCGATGGTCCTGGCGTGCGGATTGTCGCGTGGTTGACCGCCTGTCAGTTCCGGTGCGTCTATTGTCACAACCCAGACACCTGGAAGTTGACCAACGGGATTCCTGTGACGGTGGCGCGAGCGGTTGAGGTAATCAGAAAATACCGCCACGGTCTGGACACGATGAAAGGCGGGTTGACGATTAGCGGAGGCGAGCCGCTACTGCAGCACCGATTCGTCTTGAGAGTCTTTGGCGCGGCAAAAGAAATGGGTGTTCACACCGCTCTCGACAGCAACGGTTATCTCGGTGACCGGCTTACCGATGCGGACTTGAAGTCCGTGGACCTGGTGCTTTTGGATCTCAAGGCGTTCTCAGAGGAGTTGCACCGCCGGTTGACCGGGATGGATAATCAGCCCGTTCACAAATTTGCCCGACGTCTTGCCGAATTGAACCGTCCCATCTGGGTGCGCTTTGTACTCGTGCCGGGTTGGACGGATGACCCCGCCGAGATTGAGCGGGTGGCCAGTTTTGCCGCCCAACTCGGCAACGTCCAGCGGGTAGACGTCCTGCCGTTCCACCAAATGGGGAAGTTCAAATGGGAAAAGCTGGCGATGGACTATGCGCTGAGAGAAACCGAACCGCCTTCGCAAGAAACCACCGAAAAGGCTGTCAATCAGTTTCGCGCGAAAGGTCTGAAAGCTTATTGAGCTATGACCTGCACTTGCTCGCTTTGGTTCTCGCTCGATTTTTCGCGGTGCGTTGCATCGTGGCTGAAATCTTCCGTTCCGTGCTGAAGTCTTGTAACAAGAAAAATAAAACCAATGTAATATGAATAATTCACAAACAACTGATCAGGATGCGGCTCCTTCCGCGCTCACGGCGGAATCAGCGATCCCTTCGAACATCAACCGCCGGTCCTTTCTGATGCGTAACGCCGTGATTGGCGCGGCCCTGGTGATGACCGGGAAGACGATGACACCCGAGGCGCGGGCGCAACAAGCAACCAAGGAAGCCGCAGCCGGGAGGCTGGGCACGTCTCTGGATCCAAACCTGAATATCGTCAAGCAATCCAAGGGTCCGATCATGACCGTGATCGATGAATTTTATAAGGTCGGTCCGGGCCCCTCGAGCTCGCACACGATCGGGCCGATGCGGATTACATACGATTTTTATCAACGATGCACCAAACTGCCGCCCGACCAACTTGCCAAGGCGACCGGTCTCAAGGTCCACCTTTATGGGAGCTTGAGCGCCACAGGTAAGGGGCATGGCACCGAGCGCGCGTCGCTGGCGGGCTTGCTCGGCAAGGAGCCGGCGACAGTCGACCCGCTTTTCCTTGATGAGATGAGAGCAAAGCCAGGCCAAACCTATCCACTCAAGCTCGGCGACAAGACGTTCAGTCTATCTCTCGCTGACATTATTTACGATTCGCCGAAAGGCGAATTTCCGCACCCCAATACCATGACCTGCAAATTGCTGGCGGGCGATCAGGTCCTCTACGAATTGGAGTATTATTCTGTCGGGGGCGGCTTCATCGAATGGAAAGGCTATGAGCCTCCCAAAAAGGGCCAGCCAAAGTATCCCTATGAAACGATGAAGCAACTACGCCAGCACGCTGAAAACAATAAATTGTCAATCGCGCAGGTAATCATGGCTAATGAGAAGGCCGTGTCGGGCAAAAGCGAGGAACAGATTAACGCGTTTTTGGATAAGATCGCCGGGGCAATGCTAGCGACTGTGAAAACGGGTCTGTCTCTGAAAGACGACGTTTTACCGGGACCAATCAAGCTGCACACAAAGGCGGCGACGGTTTGGGCTCGGGCCCAGGACGACAAATATGAAAGTGATCGTGCCATCGGACTGGTGTCGGCGTGCGCGCTGGCGGCTTCGGAGGAAAACGCGCGAGGCCATTTGGTGATTACGGCGCCGACCGGCGGTTCGGCGGGAGTGATGCCGGCGATCGTGTATGCCCTGGTGGAAAGCAAGCGGAAGTTGCCGATGACAAAGGTCCGGGAGGGATTGCTGGCCGGTGCTGCAATTGGTTACTTGTGCAAGCACAACGCGACGCTTTCCGGTGCGGAAGGGGGCTGTCAATCCGAGATTGGGGTCGCCTCGGCGATGTCGGCGGCGTTCATCGCGCAAGCGATGGATAGCACCCCCCAAACCCTCGAGAATGCTGCCGAGTCAGCGCTCGAACATCACCTTGGTTTGACTTGTGACCCGGTCGCCGGGTACGTCCAGGTCCCTTGTATCGAACGCTGCGCTTTTGGCGCGGTGAAAGCGTGGACTGCCTTTATGATCGCCAGCAATGAAATTGAGACCCGGCACCGCGTCGATCTCGACACCACGATCAAGACCTTGGCGGAAACCGGCCGGGACATGAGTGCCAAATACAAAGAAACGAGCGAGGGCGGATTGGCGGCAAACCTGGTGCTGTGCTAAGAACCGAGCCAAGCGTAGCACATGGGCGCGCGAATTTCGGTTACGGCGGTTCTGGCGTGGCTGCTGGTGGCTGTGTATTACTTCTACCAGTATGCTTTGCGCTCCGCGCCGAGCGTCATGATGCCGCAATTGTCCGACGCCTTTGGCCTCAGCGCGCTCGGGGTCTCCGCGGTGGTGGGGATGTTCTATTACGGTTACTCCCCGTTCAGCCTGGTTGCCGGAGCGGCGATTGATCGGCTGGGAGCAAAGCGCGTCATTCCCATCGGGGCGGCTCTGGTCGGCGTCGGTGCCATACTATTCGGAACAGGGAATGTTATCGCCGCCAATGTCGGTCGGTTTCTTCAGGGTGCCGGTGGTGTATTTGCCCTTGTTGGAGCCGTCTATCTGATCACACGCAACTTTCCAGCCTCGTGTGCCGCATCGTTCATCGGCGCGACACAGATGTTCGGCATGGCGGGTGGCTCGGCGGGCCAATTCCTGGTCGGACCACTAATCCAGCGAGGACTTTCCTGGGGACATTTTTGGATCTACGCCGGAGTCCTCGGCTTGGGGATTAGCGCGTGTCTGTTGGCGTTTCTGCCAAAGGAAGATCTTCGAGGCGGAAACGATAAAACCGCCGGATTCGCGGCCGTATTCAATTCTTTAAAGCGGGTATTATTCAACCCACAATCGCTCTTATGCGGTTTCATTGCCGGCCTGCTGTTCATTCCGACGACCATTTTCGGAATGACCTGGGGTGTGCGGTTTCTGCAGGAAGCCCGTGGACGCGAGTATGAGCAAGCGGTCTCGCTGGCCGCCACCGTTCCGCTGGGATGGATGGTCGGGTGCCCTTTGCTTGGGTTCATTTCTGATCGGCTTGGCCGACGCAAACCGGTCATCCTCGGGGCTACACTCGTCTTGTTGGCTTCACTCGTCTGGGTCCTTTTTGGGGACCCGAGCGTTTTGCGGGGCCCGGTGGTGGGAATCATCATGGGGATTGCTTCCGGCGCCGCGATGTTACCCTACACGGTGATCAAGGAAGCCAACCCGCCGGAGTTGGGCGGATCGGCGACCGGCGTGATAAATTTCCTCAATTTTACCTTCAGCGCTCTGCTGGGGCCGGTGTTTGGCGCTAGGTTGGTGCAAGTCGCTGAAGGGGCGGACAATCTGGGACTGGAGCACTACCAGGCCGGGTTCAAGCCCCTGATCTACGGCATTCTGATAGCCTTGGTTCTCACGTGCTTTCTAAAGGAAACCGGTACGGCAGTTCAGAAACCGAAGGCGGCTAACGCGTGAGGTGAAGAGGCGATCGCTAGACCTCGCTGCCGACGAATCTGCGCTGCCAACAGGAGTAGAGCAATCTTTGCAGCTGATCAACGCCATCATGGACCGAACAAAGGCCGGTCGCCCCCAATAAACTTCCAGCTTGCTCAAGGAACGTGTTAGGCGCGTGACTCAAAAGAATCACGTCACAGTTAGGAGCGGCCCGTTTAATGCATCGCAGCACCTCCATGCCGTCCTGCTTTGGCAGGATGATTGAAACCACTAGCGCCTGCGGCCGCAGTTTGAAAAAAAGGTCCAACGCCTGATCACTGGTTTTGACCGAGCCGACGATTTCAACAAAGTTGAGAGCTTGCAAAGCTTCGGTGAATTGATTGCCTGAGACCTGCGTTCCATCAGCCAATAAAACTCGCAATCGAGGGTTGCCGAGCTGGCTTGGATTGTTGAGAGGGCTCATGCTCAGTGAGAGACCAGCGTGATTGCTGCCTTTTGATTCCGGTCCAACCAGTTGTAAGCCCGGCGCGAAGGTCGCTGGCGGAGGACTTCGAGGCTGCGCAGCACGCGTGCCGGTTTCTTTTGCGAGAAAGGGCTGGCCGGGAGGACCGAGGAGGTACGAGGAGCCGCGCGGTATGTTGCGGCTCGAACTCGGATCGTCGCCGGCCAGCTAAAATCTTGAAAACTGGAAAGCTGAATTCTCAGCTGATTAGACCGCTTTTGCATGCAGCCAAGGTGCGCTGCCTCGAAGCATTAGAACAGATAGAGGCAGGCTGAAAGTGCGGCGCGGTAATCGCCTGACGCCCTGTCAGGTGTTCACCTGACAACGAGATTACTCCAAGGATCAGTCCACCAAATGATGCCGCAGCGCGTAGCGGGCGATCTCCACATTGGTCCCCAGCCCGAGCTTCTGCGCAATCCGCAGCCGGTAAGTCCCAATGGTCTTTTCGCTCAGGCTCAGTTCCGCCGCGATTTCCTTCAAGGGTTTGCCCAGGGCAACATGGCGCAGCACCTGCAATTCACGGTTGGAGAGCAGTTCGTGAGGTGAGGCCGCGGCTTCTCCAGCGACGGTGGCAGCAAGAGCCTCTGCCAATGAGGGTGTGATGTAGCGTCCCCCTGATAGCGCCTTCTTGACGGCCGCAATAAGTTCGTCCGATGCGCTCTGCTTGGAGATGTAGCCGGCGGCTCCCAGTTTGAAAGCGCGCAGCGCATAATCTTTCTCAGGAAATGCGCTCAGCACCACCACCGGCAGCCGGGGATACAACCGCTTAACATCCTGCAACACCTCGAGGCCATTGCGGCCTGGCATGTTGATATCGAGCAGAACGATATCCCAGGATTCCCGCTCAGCGGCTTGCAGCGTTTGCCGCGCATCGACGGCTTCTCCGATAACGCGCTGGGGAAAAGCTTCGGCCAGGATTTGGCAGAGTCCACGTCTGACCAATTCATGGTCATCAGCAATAAGGATTTTTGTCATAGTCGCCGATCAGGTTCCTGCGAGCCAAGGCAGGGGAGTTGTAATATAACCCGGGTGCCTTGGGGGGTGAGAGGTGCGACGGCCACCTGACCGCCCAGAGCGGAGGCGCGTTCAGCCATTCCCAGCAAACCGAGCGAGCTGGGATCATCGAGTGCCTGAGGCGGGATGCCCCGGCCGTTGTCTTCTATTCGCAAGATGATTTGATTGGCGCTGCGCTCGAGTTCTGCCTTGACCCCCGACGCTTGCGCGTGGCGAACGACGTTCGTCAGCGCTTCTTGAAAGACCCGGAAGATCGCGATTGCGGCCTCGGGAGAAACGTTGAGTGGTTCCGGCGGCAACCGCAGGTCGCAAGTGGTGCCGCTTCGCTCCTGGAAACGGCGGCCCTCTTCGCGCAACGCTTCAGCCAGACCGAGGTTATCTAGCAAGGCCGGGCGGAGGTCGGTCGCGATTCGCTGCACGCTTTGCATTGCCCCCGTCACTAACTCCTGGCTCTCCACCACGCGTTCGAGGAATCTATTGAGTACCACGTCGCCTGGCTGTTTGCCAATCTCACGTTCCAGCCAGTCCAGTTCGAGTTTCAGCGCCGTCAAAACCTGGCCCAGGTCGTCATGAATTTCGCGCGCCACTACGGCCCGTTCCTCTTCCCGTCCCGCCTGCAGCCGAGCGGTGAGGGCTCGAAGCTGCTGCCTCGATTTCTCGAGCGCTTTTTCCGCCAATCGACGTTCGGAGACATCGCTCAAACCACCGACCAGCCGCGTCGGTTTGCCCGCCGCGTCGGGGATGATATAGCCCCGATCCATCACGATGGCGTAACTGCCGTCGCGTCGGCGAAAGCGGTATTCGCCCGTCCAGTTGCGACCCCCGCTTTCGACCACTTTGCGGATAGAGTCAACCACGCGCACCCGGTCCTCGGGGTGCACTCGTTGATGCCACCAATCGAAACTGGAAGAGACCTCGTCTGCCGGGTAGCCAAAGTTTTTTTGCATGCCGTCGCTCCACCAGAAGAGTTTGCTTTCGAGATTCAAATCCCAAATCGCGTCCGTTGTGGCAAGTGCGGCTGACTCGAAACGCTCCTGGTTTAGTCGCGAAGCTTCCTGGGCGGCGCGTCGCGTACGGAAGGTGCGACGCAACACGAGATAAAGCACGATGCCGGTGGTGAAAACGAAGTTGATCCCGCGCATCGTCTGCAGGGCCGGTGATTCCAACGGACTTCCTGTCGCCCAGGTAAGGGCGTCGGCCGAGAAAACCAGCCACACGGCGGCGAACAGAACAAAAAGTAAAGTCAGCCCGAGCTCCTGCAGTGGCACCTCCCGCACGAATACCTGCTCGGCCCGGATAATCTCGGGGCCGCGCGCAAAGAAGCGTTTAAGGTTGAGCGGCAACGGTGATAATCCTTTCAAGAGACTAACATCCCAGTTAGACTTGACCTCCGGGGGCATTGAGAATAGGTTAACGGAGTACAGGCAGCGATATTATGAAAACCACCATTCTCGCAGGCCTGATCGTGGCCTTCTTCGGATCGATCTTTACTGCCCCCGCTATCGAAAAAGTTTCCGCGGCGACGGATTCCCCGCCAGGCACACCTGTCATTATTGAAACCAACCCTGCGGAGCCTGCGCCGGTCCCGCAATGGTCTGCTGAAGTTGCCGACGTCCTGAAGCTTGTCAAGGCCAAGGTCGACGAACGGACAATTGTTGCGTTCATTGGCCATTCGGGCAGGGGGTACAATCTGAATGCAGCCGAGATCATTGAATTGAAAAACCAAGGTGTGTCGGATGCCGTTTTGACGGCCATGCTGCAGCAAAACCAGAGAGCGACTACGGCGGGGGCGGGGCCCACACCACCCGCGGTAGCGCCGCAAGCGATGTCGGCGAATTATGGCACCGGGCAAATGGTTTATGACCCGAACGCCGCAGCCGCGAGCCAGCCGGTATATGTATATCCGGAATCCAGCTACTATCCCTCCTATTATCCTTATTATTCCTCGTATTATTATCCGTATTGGGGCGGCTATTATGGATATTATTATCCTTATTACTGCGGGTACTACGGCGGGCATTATTGCTATCCTTACTATGGCCATGGAGGCTACTGCTATCCCTACAGTCATTACGGTCATGGTGGTGGTTACTACGGTCATGGTGGTGGCTACCACGGGGGTTCCTATTCCCACGGCGGATATCATGGGGCTTACGTCGGCTATCGTGGAACTTCCGGATATCATGGAGGCTACGCAGGATCCCACACTGCATCGCGCCCGAGTGGGTTTTCCGGCGGCTCTCGTGGTGGCGCAAGTTTTGCCTCGGTTTCTCATGGCGGCGGTGGCCATGGTGGCGGCGGTCATGGTGGTGGGCACCGGTAATGCCCGGCCGAGCTGGCGCCTGGGTTAGTCCGGTTTGCAGGTGAACTTTTGCCCTCCGCCCCTGTCTTCATACATCAGGCCATTCTGATGTCGTAACGCATTACTGGTGGTGCCGTCGCTTCACGTGCAGTTGTGCCAGCGCGCGCGCGATGGAACCGTTGACGGCTGCCACTTCCTCATCTGATAACTTCTCCTGAAGGCGGGCTTCGGCGCGCCGCCGCGCTTCTTCGACTTTGGCCTCGTCAATGTGCTCGGCTGCCACAGCCAGATCGGTCAGGATAGCAACGTGGTCGCCGGTCACTTCGATTAAGCCTTCGCCGACGGCCAGGAAGTAGTCGTGACCGTCTTTGCGCACGATGATTTCACCGGGTACCATCTGTGTCATCAGCGGGACGTGAAGCGGATAAATACCCATTTGCCCTTCGACGCCCGGCAGAGTGACCATCTCCACGTCGTCGGAATACGCCGTCGCGTCTGGCGTGATGATTTGGAGTTTTAATGTACTCGCCATGGTGGGTCAGATTGCTCGTTAGGAACTGTTCAACAGGTTCGCGTCCGGCTCTTCGTAGTTTCACTTTCCAACTGGTTCTCCCTTGCCTTTGGCCGCTGGTTTGGCCTCCGCGGGTTGCATCCCTCTGGGTTTGGCGGTTTCTGCAGTGTTGCCTCGTTCCGCGCCGGGTGCAGCCTCAACCTCCGCAATTCCGCCTTTCATGTAAAAATTGGTTTCCGGCACCTCGTCATGTTTGCCCTCGAGGATCTCCTTAAAGCCGCGCACTGTATCCTCCACCGGAACTTGCTTGCCTTCGGTGCCCGTAAACACCTGCGCTACGCTGAAAGGCTGGCTGAGGAATCTTTGAATCTTCCGTGCGCGGAACACCGTCAGCCTGTCCTCCGGCGACAATTCGTCCATGCCCAATATCGCGATGATGTCCTGGAGGTCTTTGTAGCGCTGCAAGACGCGCTGAACCCCGCGTGCGACTTCGTAGTGCTCCTGCCCGACGATCTCCGGCGCCAGGGCCCGGGAAGTTGAGGCGAGCGGATCGACTGCCGGATAGATGCCCAACTCTGCGATTGACCGCTCGAGAACGATGGTCGCGTCCAGATGTGCGAAGGTGGTCGCCGGCGCCGGGTCGGTCAGGTCATCGGCCGGGACGTAAACCGCCTGGAAAGAGGTGATCGAGCCTTTTTTGGTCGACGTGATTCGCTCCTGCAGTGCGCCCATTTCGCTGGCGAGGGTCGGCTGGTAACCGACGGCGCTCGGCGTGCGGCCCAGTAAGGCAGAGACCTCGGAACCCGCCTGAGAAAACCGGAAAATGTTATCGATAAACAACAATACGTCCTGGTTTTTCTCGTCGCGAAAATACTCAGTGATTGCCAGGCCGGCCAGCGCGACGCGCAGGCGGGCGCCGGGCGGCTCGTTCATTTGACCGTACACCAGCGCGATTTTCGATTCGGCGAGGTTATCCTGCTTGATCACGCCGGCTTCGGACATTTCGTGGTAGAGATCATTGCCTTCGCGGCTGCGTTCGCCGACACCGGCAAACACTGATACCCCTCCGTGGAGCTTGGCAATATTGTTGATGAGCTCCATAATGACGACCGTTTTACCCACCCCCGCACCACCGAAGGCACCGACCTTGCCCCCCTTCAGGAATGGGCAGATCAAATCGATCACCTTGATGCCGGTGGGCAGCACCTGAGGTGACGGCGACTGATCCTCCAGCGTCGGCGCCGGACGGTGAATCGGATAAAACTTATCGGCTTTGACCGGCCCCCGTTCATCGACTGGGTTTCCCGTCACGTCGAATATGCGGCCCATGACCCCATCGCCAACAGGCATGGAGATAGGTTTGCCAGTATCGGCGACCTCCAGACCGCGTTCGAGGCCTTCGGTGCTGGCCATCGCGACGGTCCGCACGCAGCGATCGCCCAGTTGCTGTTGCACTTCGAGGGTCAATTTTACAGGCTGCTTTGCGACCTCAAACTCGACGAGCAGGGCATTGTGGATACCGGGGACCTTTCCCTCGAATTCCACATCCACCACCGCGCCGACTACCTGGACGATTTTGCCTTTATTCATACTGACTTTAGGGTTTGTGTGTTAAAAGGGAGCACGGTTTAGTTGGAGCTCATTTGGCCAGCGACAATTTCCGACAACTCGGTGGTTATTTTACCTTGCCGCAGCTTGTTATATTCGAGGGTCAAATCCTGGATGAGCGTGTTCGCGTTATCGGTGGCATTCTTCATCGCCACCATCCGGGCGCTTTGCTCACTGGCCTTGGCGTTTAACAGGACGAGGTAAATGAAAATGCTGAAGTAATGAGAAAGGAGGTAACCCAAAAAGGCTTCCGGGTTAGGCTCAAATATATATTCAGCGGTATCGGCGACCAACTCCTCTTCAGAGAGCCCTTCCGGCAGCTTAAGCCCTTTAATCGCGCCCACGGGGAGAAGTTCGATGCACGTCGCCACCTGGGTAAGCGTATTGATAAACCGCGTCGCGACGACCTGGACCTCGTCGATCTCTTTCTTCAAAAACAGATCGCAAGCGCAGCTCGCAATGGCTTTGGCCTCGGCGTATCGAGGAGAGTCGCCGTAAGCGAATTCCGCATGAAGTTGCCGCCGGGTTCGCGCGATGAACTGCGCGGCCCGCCGTCCGGCAGTGATAAACAGGGTTGTCTGCGGATCAAACTGGGAGGCCATCCGGAATAGATTACTGTTGAGCGCGCCGCAGAGGCCCTTGTCACCGGCGATCAAGATCACCGCCCGCTTTTTTACTGGCCGCACTTCCAGCAGCGGGTGAGAAAAATCGACGGCTTGCGTGGTGGCCTTGCGCTGAAAACTGTACAGCAAGCGCGCAAAGGGCCGGCTGTTAAGAGCCGCTTGTTGGGCTTTGCGCATCTTGGAGGCAGCGACCATCTGCATTGCCTTGGTGATCTGCGCCGTATTGGTGATTGACTTGATGCGCCGACGGATGTCTCGAGTGCTAGCCATGGAAAAGTCCAGAGTCCAAAGTCCAAGGTCCAAAGTCGTGACTACTTAACGCCTGGTTTAGAATTGTAGGTGCCGACGTAAGGAGGCTTTGATCTATGACGAAACGGCGGGAAATTTGAGCCTCCTTACGTCGGCTCCTACAATGTGGGATGTGGAATGTGGATTTCATTGGGCCGGAGTGGCAGGCTTAGGCGCTTCTGCCTGAGTTTTCGGTACCACGAAGCTTGGCTTAAATTCCTCCGCCGCCGCTTTCAATTCGGCAATCAATGCCTCGCTCAGCGTCTTTTCCTTCAGGATTTTCCCGAGCAACTCGGTCTTTCGTGTAGTAAGGAACTCCGTCAATTTGATCTGGTACTCTTTGACGCGCTCAACAGGCACCTCATCCACATATCCATTTTGGACCACCCACAGGACGGCAACCTGGACCTCGACGAGAATCGGATTGTATTGTTGTTGCTTGAAGACTTCCATGATCCGTTTGCCGCGGTTGATCTGTGCCTGGGTCTTGGCGTCGAGGTCGGAACCGAATTGCGCAAAGGCCGCCAGTTCACGGAATTGAGCCAGCTCTCCCTTAAGCTTTCCAGCCACCTGTTTCATCGCCTTGATTTGAGCGGCTGAACCGACCCGGGACACAGAGATGCCGACGTTGATCGCCGGACGCACACCTTGATAGAACAAGTCGGTTTCCAGGAAGATCTGGCCGTCGGTGATCGAGATCACGTTTGTGGGAATGTAAGCCGAGACATCGCCGGCTTGTGTCTCAATGATCGGTAAAGCAGTTAAAGAACCGTTGCCGAACTTTTCGCTGACACGTGCCGCCCGCTCCAGCAACCGGCTGTGCAAATAAAACACGTCGCCGGGGTAAGCCTCGCGTCCGGACGGCCGCTTCAAAATCAAAGACACCTCGCGATAGGCCGCCGCGTGCTTGGATAGATCGTCATAAACGATGAGGGCATCCATTCCATTATCCATGAACCACTCGCCCATCGCCGCTCCAGCAAAGGGCGCCATGTACTGGTTGGCAGCCGAATCGCACGCAGGGGAGGCGAGCACGATCGTGTAGGGCATGGCACCGGCTTCTTCGAGCACGGCAATGACTCGGGCAACGCTGGACTGTTTCTGGCCAATGGCGACGTAAATGCAGTAGAGCGGCCGGTATTCCTTGTCGCCGGCGTCTGCAGCGGCCTTGTTCAGGCGTGCCTGGTTGATGATGGTATCAATACAGATGGTAGACTTGCCAGTGGAACGGTCGCCGATGATCAATTCGCGCTGACCGCGCCCGATGGGAATCATCGCGTCGATAGGCATGATGCCTGTTTGCACCGCCTGGCTGACCGATTTGCGGCGGATAATGCCGGGGGCGATTTTTTCCACCGGGTATGCGGTTTCACTTTTGATCGGTCCCTTGCCATCGATGGGTTCGCCGAGCATGTTCACGACCCGCCCGAGCAAGCCCTTGCCCACCGGCACCTGCAGCAGCTTACCGGTAGCGCGCACTTCGTCGCCCTCGTTAATCTTGGAATAATCCCCGAGTATGATCGCGCCGACCTCGGTTTGTTCGAGATTCAACGCCAGGCCGGTGACGCCGTTTCCGAAATCCAGCATCTCGTTGAGCTTGGCGCGGGTTAGACCTTCGATTTTGGCGACGCCGTCGCCGATTTCGCAGACAGTGCCGACATTCTCTTTGGTGGGGGCCACTTTGAGGCCGGCGATCTTCGCTTCAATTTCCTGCACTAAGGTAGGCATAAACTCTTGGTTCCAGTGGTTGATCAACGGTCAAAAACTCTGTTCCAGCGCCGCCAGCCGCCCGCGCACGCTGCCATCATAAACATCGCTGCCAACTTGAATTCTCATTCCTCCAATCAGCTCGCGATTCTCGGCGAAAGCAGCATCCAGGCCAACGCCGTACACTCGGGTGAGGCTCTCCAGCACGCGGATTTGCTGATCGTTTGACAACGGCACAGCGGTTTCGATTTTAGCCAGGCGTCGTGCGGACTCGAGTTTCACCAGGCGTCGGAAGACCAGCAGCGTGCCGATATAACCTCGTGGCTTTGCGGTGGCCAGTTCTTCGACTACCTGCCGAACGCGCTTCTCATCGAGCGCTCCTTTGACGAAGCACGCCCGAAAGAGTTCGGTCGCCTGGCGTTTGGCCGTTCTGGATGCGTTCATGAAATTGGCTGTATGGCGCGACTCAAGAGGCAACGGCTCTGGTGGTTTCCTCGGCGAGCCGTCGTTGGTCTTCGGCAGTCAGTATTTTGCCCGTGACCGTTGTGGTTGTTTGCACGACCAGCCGTCCCACCTCCCGTTTCAGTTCGGTGAGCATGCGAACATGGTCTGCCGCCGCGGCTTCGCGCGCTTTGACGATGATCTGTTCGGCTGCGGCGATCGCCTTTTGGGTTTCCTGCTCCTGGACACGAGCGGCTGCTGCGCGCGCCTCTTCGATTAATTTCGTCGCTTGCGCATTGGCTTGCTGGATGACCTCCTGGCGCTGTGCCTCGGTGCGCTCCAACTCCTGTTTGCTTTTCTCGGCGTTAGCCAGTCCTTCGGCGATGCGCTGCCGGCGCTCCTCCAGCATCGCCAGCACGCGCCGATACGCGAACTTGTAAAGCAGGGCGCAAACGATGCCGAAGCTGATGGTCTGGGCAATCAGGTGCGACCAATCGACGCCAAAGGTCCTGGCAATTTGTTGCACCGGCCCCTCGTCGGTGGCCGCAGCGAGCAAAATAAAAGCATTCATTGAAGTGACCAGTTGTGTCCGGGCACAAAGCCTTTCTGGCTTTGTGCCCGGAATTGTTTATTTGCCGACCAGGAACAGAGCGTAGAACACGATCGCTTCGGCGAAGGCGATCGCCAGGATCGACTGCACCAGGATTTTCGTCGCCGCCCCGGGATTGCGTCCGACAGCCTCGGAAGCTTTCATACCGATGAAGCCGACACCAAGGGCTGCCCCCAGCGCCGCCAAACCGACATGCATGTTCCCGCTTAATTCCGCCAATACTGGCGTTAGCATCATATACTTGCCTTTCTTCTTCTCGCCGGCTCCCGCGAGTGAACACGGTCAAGCCGCCGAAATCAGTGCTGCCCGGCCTTTGCCGGTTCCTCGTGTTCCTGGCAAATCAGGAGCGTGAACACCGCCGTCAGCAGCATAAACACCAGGGCCTGGACCAGGCCGACCAACAATTCCAAAAAGAAAAACGGGATCGGCAACAGCCAGCCGAAACCGGGTACCAGTTTCGACATCGTCTCCAGCATGTTCTCACCAGCGAAAATATTGCCGTAAAGACGAAAGCTCAGAGACACCGGCCGAAACAGAATCGAGATGACTTCAAGACATCCCGCGGCGAAGAACACCACCACCATCAGCATTTTCAGGAAACCGGTGCTCTCTCCCTTTGGCGCAAACAACTCTTTCGCAAACCCGACCGGCCCGATCTCCTTCAGCGCCCAATAAATCCAACAGGCAAAGAAAACCAGGGCCATGCCCAGCGTCAGGTTCAGGTCGGCGTTGGCGCCCCTGAACAACGGCTGCCACTCAGTGTGACCATCCGCAAACTGCGCTTTCCATCCAATCGAACCCACGCCGGGAATCAATCCTGCCCAGTTGGCAAACAGGATAAAGATGAAGACGCTCGCGAAAAACCAGAAGGTTCGTTGCACCAGGTGGTGGCCAATCACTCCTTCCAGAAAGTCTGACAAACTCTCCACCAGCCATTCCCAGAAATTCTGTGCCCCATCCGGTATCTGCTTCATTCGGCGTGTAGCCACCTGCGCAAAGACAATGAGCCCCAAAGCGACAATCCAGGTGACCACCATCGAATTCGTGATCGGAAACCCGAACGGTTGCGCGATTGGTACGGCTCCCTGTGTCAGGCCATGATGACCCTCGTGTGCCGCGCCGGCTTCGGCAGCTTCAGCCCCAGCCGCGTTTGCAACAACCTCGATTCCGGTTCCAGGGCTTAATCCGGCAAAGATCAGTATCAAAAGCGCGACATTGATTCTCACCCGGTTCATAAAGTGGTTTCGGTCTTGTAGCAGCGGCATTCGGCCGCAGTCGCTGATTCAATTGCACAGGGTATGCCAGCTTCATTGCGTTGGGAGTCGCTTCAATAACGGCTTGCGTGACAATAGGATTTGCCACGGGCGATAGCTGACAGAAGCCGTGCGCTGTTTGCCAACAGTCGGCATCCCGTCCTTGGGATTGCCATTCGTCTCTTGCTCGGCACGAGCAAACGGAACTAAGACGGCCAGCGCCAACGGGCTGATGGGAGTGGATCGTCACCAAAACAAGCGGGCGGTCTCCCACCAGAAGACCGCCCACTTAAACTGACCATGTTTTGACGCGGTTGATTGCAGCAGAGCAAGCGCGTGCGGTATATGGGGTATTTTCCCCAAAAATAATGCGAGCTTTTGTTCGCCCATGGTTTCCTGACGAATCAAGCTTTCCGAACTGGGTGCCTTCTCATCGTCGCATCGTTTGTCGAAAGTCCAGAAAGATCGAGGACGACGACGAGGAGGAGGATGACAACGAGGACGAGCGAATATCGCTTTTACTTCTAGTGCCTAAAGTGCCGTTTGCTGGTGAAGATCATCGCGACATTGCGCTCGTCGGCGGCGGCGATGACATCGGTGTCGCGGACGGAGCCGCCGGGTTGAATGGCGGCAGTGGCGCCGGCTTCGGCCGCCGCGATGAGGCCGTCGGGGAAAGGGAAAAAGGCATCGCTGCAGACGACACTGCCGGATAGAGATAAGCCTGCTTCTTTGGCCTTCCAAACGGCAAGGCGGCTGGCATCGACGCGGCTCATTTGTCCGGCGCCGATACCGAGCGTCCGGTCGGCACTGGCATAAACGATCGCATTGGATTTGACGTGCTTGACGACGCGCCAGCCAAAGGACATTGCCTGGCGCTCAGCGGGGGTCGGTTGCCGGCGAGTAACGGCTTTCCAGTCAGGGGTCTCTTTTTGTGCGACGTCGGGCTGTTGCAGCAGATATGATCCGGCTCCGACGCTTCGCAATTCCCAAGCCTGGTCCGAGATTGTTGGCCGCAACAATTTGACCAGGCGCAGGTTTTTCTTTTTCTGCAGAATGCTCAGCGCCTCCGGGGTAAACTCAGGTGCGATGATGACTTCGCTGAAGATTTCGGCGATGGCCTCGGCGACCTCTCCATCCAGTGGACGGTTCACGGCAATGATGCCGCCGAATGGGGCCTGGCGGTCCGTAGCAAAGGCTTTCTCCCAGGCCTCGCGCAGGTTAGCGCCTTGAGCGACGCCGCACGGATTGGTGTGTTTTAAAATTGCCAGAGTTGCCTTTTCGCCGGCGAATTCTTCGATCAACTTCGCACCTGCCGTCAGATCGAGGATGTTATTATAGGAAAGTTCTTTGCCGTGCAGTTGTTCGAAATAGTCGCGAAACCGGCCATATAATCCGGCTTGTTGGTGAGGATTCTCGCCGTAACGCAACGGCTGCGCCAAAGGTGCCTGCACAGAAAGCGCCGGGGGCACGGACGTAGTGACAGGCTTTGCGAACGCGTTTTGTAAATGGGCTGCGATCGCGGCATCGTAGGCGGCAGTGCGCGCGTATACCTTTGCGGCCAATCGGCGTCGCAGTTCGAGGGTCGTTTCTCCGCGGGTTTGGATTTGTTCGGCAACCTCGGCGTAATCAGCGGGGTCGACGACGACGGTGACGGATTCGTGATTCTTGGCGGCACTGCGTAACATTGAGGGGCCGCCGATATCAATATTTTCGATCGCGTCGTGCAAGGTGACGTCCTTTCGAGCGACCGTTTGTTCGAAGGGATATAAATTCACGACCACCAAATCGATCGGCTGGATGCCGTGTTGGTGGACCGCAGCTTCGTGCTGGGCGTTGCCTCGAACATACAGCAACCCTCCGTGCACTTTTGGGTGCAACGTCTTTACCCGTCCGTCCAACATTTCCGGGAAGCCGGTGTAAGCGCTCAAGTCGGTGACTTGCAGGCCGGCGTCACGCAGCGTTCGGGCTGTGCCGCCGGTGGAGAGCAACTCGATTCCGGCTTTGGCCAGCGCCTGGGCCAAGGGGAGCAGGCCCGATTTATCTGAAACTGAGAGCAAAGCGCGTTTGATTTCTGCCATACGGAGAATCACCTTCCACCAAAGGGGCCGGGGAGGTCAACGCGCAAGTAGGGGAGCGAATGGATTAAGATTAGGATTAAGAGATTAAGATTAGGATTAGGAGTATTTCGTAAATCCTAATCCTAATCGTAATCCTAATCCCCTCCACGGCCTACCCCCCAGCCGCTGCACCCTCAGTCTTTTGCGCTGTCGTTTCGTCACCCGCGGTGGCTGCTTCCGCCGCCTCTATCGTTGCGTAGTAGACGCCCAAGTTGTGTTGAGCTGTCTTATCACCGGCGCGGGCCGCGCGAATGAACCATTTGACGGCTTCCCGCACGTTTTGTGGGACCCCGCGCCCAGTTTCGTAACAGAGACCAAGGTTGCATTGAGCCGGGGCGCATTCCTGCTCGGCGGCGGCGCGATACCAGCGCACCGCCTCGCGATAATTCTGCGGCACCACCTGCCCGGTTTCGTAGAAGACTCCCAAATTGAATTGCGCCTGCGGTTCGCCCTGGTCTGCGGCCGCGTGATACCACTTAACGGCTTCGGCATAGTTTTGGGCGACCCCCAGACCGGTCTCATACAGGACGCCGAGATTGAACTGGGCCGCGGGGTCACCTTGCTCGGCCGCCTCCCGAAACCATTTGGCCGCTTGCCCATAATCCTGGGGGACTCCCATTCCCGTCTGATAACAGAAGCCAAGGTAACACTGCGCCGTGGGGTCGTTTTGTTCCGCGGCGCGACGGAACCATTTCACCGCCTCGGGATAGTCCTGGGCAATATTTTGGCCGGTTTGATAAGCGATCCCCAATGAACATTGGGCCGCCGGATCGCCTTCTTCGGCGGCGCTGCGCATTTCTTCGAAGGACTGCCAAGTCCGTCGGCTGGCTAGTGTCATACTGGCTTTATCGGCTTGTGCCGACCATCACCACATGCTCGGCGTTTTTGGACGGCTTCCGTTGGCAGCATACGTTCAAAGGCTGCAAATTCAAGTGAGACTTTAGAGCGTGTGTGATTGAACTGGTGGGCAATGACCGTAGCGCGGGCCTCAGCGGCGGGCAAGTGGGCACAGTTGTAGGAGACGACGTAAGGAGACTCTGTTCGGCCCTTTTCAGAGTCTCCTTACGTCGTCTCCTACAAAAGGCGAGGACGCCCGCGCTACCGTGTCGAAGCCTGGCACTCGGCGTGCCGGAAGCAATCGACCTGATGATCGTTCACCATGCCGACGGCCTGCATGAATGCGTAGCAAATAGTCGAGCCGACGAATTTGAATCCGCGTCGCAACAGATCCTTGCTCATCGCATCCGATTCGGCGGTGCGTGCCGGGACTTCTTTCAGATTGCGCCGCTGATTGACGATCGGGCTGCCGCCGACAAATCGCCAGATATACGCGTCAAAGCTGCCAAATTCTTTTTGGACCGCGAGAAAGGCTTTGGCGTTTTGGACAGCGGCTTTGATCTTGAGCCGGTTACGCACAATCCCCGGGTCACGCAACAGTGACCTGATTTTTGCGGCGTCGTAGCGGACAATTTTGCGTGGGTCAAAACGATTGAATGCGCGCCGATAGTTTTCGCGCTTGTTGAGGATGGTGGTCCAACTTAGACCGGCTTGGGCCCCTTCCAGGATGAGGAACTCGAACAGGACACGATCGTCATGCACGGGTAAGCCCCATTCGTTGTCGTGATAAGCAATATTGAGGTCGGTTGTGGGCCAGGAGCAACGTTGCATGAGGGGGAGCGTTCTGCAGAGCTGAGGATTTGCAAGCCGAAAGAAGCATGGATCACGCAAAGGACACGAAGGACTGCTAAAAACCGGCGAGAAGAGGTACCGGAAAGGCAGGGGTTTGGTGGCGAGTTGGCCAAAGCCGCGATTCGGAAGGCCGAGCTCCGCGTAGCTCCGCGAGGCCCCAAAATCGCCCTCAAAACGATAGGAGAGGGGGCCTCGCAGAGCTTCGCAGAGCTCGGCCTTGCGTGCCGAGTGCGCTTTGGCGTTGTCAGTTTTTCTTAATCTCGTTATTTGTTGCTGCGGACAGGCGATAGCGAATGAAAATGACCCGGAATTTTGTGATTGGCACCCTGCTTCTGCAGTTGGCGGCTCTGGGGGCGACGCCTGGGGCGGAATGGGTCGTTTACGAAGGTAAACGTGGACCTGGGTACGGAAAGCAAATCGTTTTTCTCACTGGCGATGAGGAGTATAGGTCGGAGGAGGGCCTGCCCATGCTGGCGAAGATCCTCGCTGTCCGACATGGGTTCAAGTGCACGGTGTTATTCCCGATAAATCCGGCAGACGGGACGATTGACCCGGTGACGCTGACGAACATTCCTGGGATGGCGGCGCTGGATTCCGCCGACCTTTGCGTGATGGGGCTTCGGTTCCGCGAATTGCCCGATGAACAAATGAAGCATTTTGTGGATTACCTGCTCGCGGGCAAACCGATCATCGCGTTGCGGACCAGCACGCACGCCTTTCAATACGAGCGCAATCGACAGAGTCCGTATGCGCGGTTCGACTGGCGAAACCAGCAATGGCCGGGTGGTTTCGGACAGCAAGTGCTCGGGGAGACCTGGGTCAACCATCACGGTGATCATGGCAAGGAGAGCACACGGGGGGTGATTAATGAAGCATTCAAAGATCACCCGATTTTACGTGGTGTATCCGATATTTGGGGTCCAACCGACGTTTACACGGTTAGCCATTTGCCTGCGGACGCAGAGGTGCTCGTGCGCGGGCAGGTGCTTTCGGGGATGAAACCAGGCGACCCGCCGGTGAGTGGCAGCAAGAACAATCCGTTGATGCCGTTGGTGTGGTTGCGTCAGTACACCGAGCCGGGTGGGAAACCGTGCAAGATCGTGACGACGACGATGGGTGCGGCGGTTGATCTGCAGAATGAGCATCTGCGGCGGCTGTTGGTCAATGCTGCGTATTGGTGCACCGGGTTGGTTGAGAAGATTCCGGCAAAAGCCAATGTCGAATATATCGGAGAGTACAAACCGCTCTGGTTTGGATTTGGAAAATACCAGAAGGGAACGAAACCGCAGGACCTGCAACTAAAGTAAAAGGGACATGAATCTTAAAGAACTTGAAGTCTGGTTCGTAACTGGCAGCCAAAATCTTTATGGTCCGAAGGCGCTGAAACAGGTCGCGATTAATTCGCAGGCGGTGGCGCATGTGCTGGATGAGGCGCCGACGATCCCGGTCAATGTGGTGATCAAGCCGGTGGTCAAGACGGCCGCGGAAGCGACGGGTCTTTGCCTGGAAGCGAATGCGGCCGGTCATTGCGTCGGCCTGATTACATGGTGTCACACGTTCTCGCCATCGAAGATGTGGATCAACGGGCTCAAACAGTTGCGCAAGCCCCTCTTGCATTTCCATACGCAGCATAACCGCGAGATTCCATGGTCGACGATCGACATGGACTTCATGAACCTGAACCAGGCGGCCCACGGCGATCGCGAGCACGGGTACATCATGAGTCGGTTGCGTCTGAACCGGAAAGTGGTAGTCGGCTTTTGGCAGGATGCGGGCGTGCAACAGCAACTGGGCAATTGGTGTCGCGCCGCGGCCGCGTGGCATGATTGGCAAGGGGCGAAGTTTTGCCGTTTTGGCGACAACATGCGGGAGGTGGCTGTCACCGAGGGGGATAAAGTCGCGGCGCAGATGCGTTTTGGGTATTCAGTCAATGGATACGGGGTTGGGGACCTCGTGCAGCGAGTCGAGGCGGTGCGTGATCAGGAAATCGACAAGCTGATGAGAGAGTACGAAGCCAGCTATACGCTCTCACCAAAGGTGCGCAAACCCGGTCCCCAGCGGGAGGCGGTACGCGAAGCGGCGCGGATTGAATTGGGGTTGCGGGCGTTTCTGGTAGCCGGCGATTTCAAGGGGTTTACCACCACCTTTGAGGACCTGCATGGGTTGAAACAATTGCCGGGATTATCGGTGCAGAGGCTGATGGCGGAAGGGTACGGATTCGGCGCGGAGGGAGACTGGAAGACGTGCGCGTTGGTGCGGGCGATGAAGTTCATGGCGTATGGGCTGCGCGGGGGGACTTCTTTCATGGAAGATTATACCTATCACCTCGATCCAAAGCGGAGCCTGGTATTGGGGGCGCACATGCTGGAAATCTGCCCGAGTATTGCCAAAGGTAAGCCGTCTTTGGAGGTGCATCCGTTGTCGATCGGCGGCAAGGCGGATCCAGCGAGGCTGGTGTTTGATACTCCGGCGGGCCCGGGGCTCAACGCTTCGCTGATCGACCTCGGGAATCGGTTCAGGTTGCTGGTTAATGAGGTGGAAGTGGTCGCGCCCGAAAAGCCGCTGCCGAAGCTGCCTGTGGCGCGGGCGGTTTGGGTTCCGAAACCTAATTTGCAGTTGGGGGCGGCGGCCTGGATCCACGCGGGCGGAGCACATCATACTGGTTTTAGCCAGGCAGTAAGCACGGAAATGCTGGAAGATTTCGCCGATATCGCCGGAATTGAATTGGTTGTGATTGATGGGGAGACGCGGCTTCGGCAGTTCAAACAACAGTTGAACTGGAATGAGGCGTATTACGCGTTGCGCGCAGGGTTGGTGTCGTAATCACAGGCAGCCGGGAGTGGCGAAAGCAGGATTGAGGTTTTTTGAGTACGCGCTTAGCCCAGGGGAATGAGTAGCGCAGACATCCTGTCTGCTGTATCGCAGGCTTCAGCCTGCATCGCGGTTTACACCCGGGTCGCGTGTGTTCGATGCCCTGCCGAAAGGAATGTCGGCGATACGCAGACAGGAATGTCTGCGTATCGCTATGGGGTCTTTGTCGGACAAACACCGATTCTGAATTCAGACGAGCGCTGAATGGCAGCGGCTGACGAATAAGGCAGTCTAAACTCGTGAGATCAAACAAACGACACGCAACCCTTCCGATTGGCCGCACCGCCCGAATCGCTTACGAAATCGACACTCTACGCTCGGCTTGCAGTAAGGCCGCACAAGAGGTTGTCAACCGGAAGCCGCTGGACGAAACCGAACTTGAGGAGTGCGCGCGTTTGGACGATGCACTGGCTCAAGTCCAGCTGCTGCTTAAGCGCATCGTGCGTCAGGTGATGATCTCACGACTGAGCCGACGCAGCCGGGCCGTATAAGCCGTTTTTCAGCAGATTAGCGCAGGCAGAATGTTTTGGAGTGCGGTGCTGCTGCGGCGCTTTCAGTACTCTGGGACCGATTTCCGAAAGCGCCACAGCAGTGGCGCACCCAAGACGTGTGCGGATGGTTTGAATAACGGCGAGGTTGGTGGCGTCGAAATCCAGGGATCGACGGAAGGCTCCCCGTACGCCATGATTGGCCGATATGTCTCTGTACCTGCACCAACTGTTCACGATTGATCTTACCAAGGTCATTGCCGTTTATCAGAATGAAGATGAACCGGCCTTCACGATTCAAACAGATGACCAGCGAAAAATTGAGGTAAGCACTCCCTCGGCCGAGGCCGCCATCGAGTTGCTCAATGATTTCGCCGCTCAATGGGAGAAAGCGGCCGGCTCGCTTTTGCGCCATGCCAACCATGTGTTTCTCCCGGCGGCCATTTACAGCATTCAGGCGGACGATGCCGTGCTCTATGTGAATTTTCGCGATCAGAGCGTCAGTTTCGAGTTAACGGACGCACAGGAGACGACCGATCAGCTGGCGCAATTGACGCAGCGTTGGCAATTAGCGATCGCGGGTCGCGGGTAATCCCTCAGTCCAACCACGGATAAACACCGATAAACACCGATCGGGAGATCTGGGCGACCGACACCAATCACTGAATGTTGATTGGCGTGCCCGGTCCTCGTCGTCGTTCCTCAATCTTCCTGGATTTTTCCAGGACGAAGGACGAGGCCGCGGTAGGCGTTTTCTGAAATCAGGATAGAAGCCCCTGCGAGAGTTACAAAAATGTAATCTCTTTTCTCGCAACAAAACACAATCTACCGGTGTCTTAGCCTACAGTATGCAACTGGGAGAAAATAGGCGGCTGCAGAAACTGGAGAGCGGACAGCTCTGGCAAATCGAGCATGGCTACATCTACGTCGTGGAGTGTGGGGAGCAGCTCATTCATTTTCAGATGCTCCGGCATCCGAACCAACGAGCGATGGAAACGCGCATGATTGGGGTTGAAGCGCTGCTGCATTATTTGCAGCGAAGCGAGGGGCAGTTGGTAAATGAAGTCTGGGCTTGAGGGGGGAGTAATTCTTTTGCGTAGGGTTGGGGCCGGGCGGCGTTTCGCCGCCCGGCTTTGCTCGTGACGCATCTTGAGGAGTGCAACAAGAGCTGAGTGGGTGTGCGTTTTAGGGGCCGCCCGCTGGGCAGGGCTGGGTTCTGCGGCGGACGCACCCCCGCCCCTCCAAGAGGTCTGCGCAGGTGAATAGTTCCGCCCGCTGGGCGTCTGACCGATATGAACGGAGATTGGCCAGCAGGATTCGAAATTCTGACTGCCTCAAAGGGAAAGGCAATTGAATGAAAACCCAACGCCTCATTTTCTCAGTCCTCGCAGCTTTCGCATGCAGTGGAACCTTTCTTGGCGCGCAGGAAACAAACTATTTCATTCCGGCGACGAAACTTGAAGCGTTTGAGACGAACATTGGTGCCATAGTCATAAAGGGCACGACCGAAATCGGTGTGGTTTCAACCAGTTCCGGAGAGATAAGCGTTCGCTGTCGAGAGGTTACCGATACGGCGACAGGTCAGAAAGAGCACGGGCTGGTGGTGGAGGTTACGCGTCAGAAATCATTCAACGACACGATGCTGATTGATTATGACGAACTACCGTCGCTTTTGACGGCAATCGATTACATGAGCAAACTGGATGTCGGTGTGACGCCGTTGAATTCATTTGATGCGGCGTATACAACAAAAGGCGGTTTTCGAATTGCCGCTTTGGGCACGCGGCGCACGGGCGGCGTCCACTTCGGTATCCGCGATACACGAACGGCGGTGTCGCCGCTGTCGCTTTCGCGAGACGAAATGACGAGGCTATGGACTTTGATCGATCGCGCGAAACAGCAGCTGGACGCGCTGCGCCGGTAGATTTGGTGCACTTGGTAGCGCCGGCGTCTTTGCCTGCGAGTTGTAGGAGACGACGCAAGGGGACTCTGTTCATTCCGTGCCTTTTGCGGGTTCCGTTTGATCAGAGTCTCCTTACGTCGTCCCCTATAATGAGAACGAATGCCTGAGCGAGGGCGGGACGCCGCTTTTTACTCGCAGGCGAAGACGCCCGCGCTACCAGCAAGTTGTGGTTCTGAATTGCGTGCGTTGTGGGCGAGGCTTTAAGCTGCCCCAAGATGGCCAGCGACGCTCAACTCACCCCAATGATGGCGCAGTACCGCCGCATCAAGAGCGAATTGCCCAAGGATGCGTTGCTGCTTTTCCGGCTCGGCGATTTTTACGAAATGTTCTTCGAGGACGCTCAGCTTGGGGCGCAATTGTTGAATGTCGCGCTGACCAAACGCGGCGTGATCCCGATGTGCGGGATTCCCTTTCACGCAGCCAATGCCTACATCGGGCGTCTGCTCAAGGCGGGTCGAAAGGTCGCAATCTGCGATCAAGTGGAGGATGCGCGTCCGGGCCAGCTGGTTAAACGTGAAGTCACGCAAATCCTTAGTCCCGGGACGCATTTCGACGAGCGAATGCTGACCGCCGAACGAAACAATTTTCTCGGGGCTGTCTATCTCAATGGACAAACCTATGGTCTCGCGTTTGCTGATCTTACGACCGGGGATTTCCTCACCACCGAGCTCAGCGACACGGCGGCGGTTTTGACGGAGTTGCAGCGCTTGCGGCCGGCGGAGCTGATTTTCCCATCCGAATCGCAGCAGATTCGTGAATTGCTGGGAGCCAACTCCGGGCCAACGCCGCCTGCGCCTGGCACGGCGCCGTCCGGGCCGGAGAAAGCGTGGAAGCGCGACGGAAATCCCATGTCTGCGCTGGGTTGGATCCTGAATGGCTACGAGGACTGGGTGTTCGCGCCGGAGACGGCAGTGTTCACGATGCGGGAGCATTTCAAAGTCGTGTCACTTGATGGATTTGGTTTAAAGGACAAGACCGCCGCAACTGGTGCTGCGGCTGCCGTGTTGCATTACCTCACGCAGCACTTGAGACGAGATGCTTCCAGCCTGACGCGGCTGTCGTTTTACCAGCGCAGTGACTACCTGACCCTGGACTTCACGACGCTACGGCACCTGGAAGTGCTCGAGCCTTTGCACAACGACGCGCCACGCAACGCGTCGCTATACGGCGCGCTGAACCGCAGCGTTACACCGATGGGCGCCCGGCGGCTGCGGGATTGGCTGTCACAACCGTTGGCCACGAGGGAACCGATCCGGCGCAGGCAGGAAACGGTGCAGAGCTTGATCGAAAACAGCACGTTCCTCGACAACTTTCGCACCCAGCTTGCACAGGTGCGTGATCTGGAGCGAACGATTGGCCGGCTGAGCGCCGGCACCGGAAATGGGCGCGATTTGATCGCATTGCGGATGGCGCTGGAGCAGATCCCCGGAATTAAACAGGGGCTGGCGGAGCTCATTAGTGGCGAGCTGGACCGGAAGAAACACGGCGTCGAGAGGGCAGACGGCAGGGGAACCGGCCGGAGTCTCCTTACGTCGTCTCCTACAGGAGTAGATCAGAGTCTCCTTACGTCTACTCCAGATGGAACGGCGTTACTGGAACAGTTGAATGAACAAATCGCCGAGTTGCCGCAGTTGGTCGATTTGATCACGCAGGCAATCTTTGACGAACCGCCCCTGGCTCTGAAGGAGGGCGGCCTTATCAAAGATGGGTTCGATTCAGGACTGGATGAGTTGCGCGGCGCGATGCGCGGCGGCAAAGACTGGATTGCCAAATTGCAGCAGGACGAAATCGTCCGCACGGGGATCCAGTCGCTTAAGGTTCGGTTCAATTCTGTGTTTGGGTATTACATCGAGGTGACCAAGGCCAACCTCGATAAAGTGCCGCCGCAGTACGTGCGGAAACAAACCATTGCCAACGGAGAGCGCTTCATTACCCCAGAACTGAAGGACATGGAAGGCAAAATCCTCGGCGCCGAGGACCGGAGCGTAAAGCTCGAGTATGAACTTTTCCAGCGCGTCCGCGAGACGGTGCTGGGAAGTTTGGCGGCGATCCAGCAAACAGCCGGCGCTTTGGCCCAACTGGATGTGCTGGGGTCGTTCGCCGAAACCGCGCGTTTGCATAATTATTGCCGGCCTGAAATCGGGGAAGTAGGCAGGTTATGGATTCGGGATGGACGCCATCCGGTGCTTGAACAGAGCCTGAGTGACGAGCGGTTTGTGCCGAATGATACACTGCTGGCTGGCACTGAAATGACTCCCTCGCCGGAGAAGTTGAACGGAAAGGAAGCACAGATTCCGCAAATAATGCTGATTACCGGTCCAAACATGGCCGGCAAGAGCACCTATATACGGCAGGTGGCGTTGCTCGCGTTACTCGCGCATACAGGGTCATTCATCCCGGCAACCGCCGCGCGCATCGATCTGGTCGACCGCATTTTTACGCGGATTGGCGCCAGCGATGATTTGGCTCGCGGGCAATCCACATTCATGGTCGAGATGTGCGAAACGGCTAACATCCTGAATAATGCGACGCCGCGAAGCCTCGTAGTGCTCGATGAGATTGGGCGCGGCACAAGCACCTTTGACGGCTTGAGTCTCGCCTGGTCGATTGTCGAGCATCTGCACAACCAGGTCGGCGCCAAAGCCCTCTTCGCGACTCATTACCACGAGCTGACAGAATTATCAGCGCGGCTGGCGCGGTTGAAGAACTTCAATGTCGCCGTTCGGGAATGGCATGATCAGATCGTTTTCTTGCGCAAAATCATTGAGGGCGGCACCGACAAGAGCTACGGGATCCAGGTCGCTCGCCTGGCCGGTGTTCCCAAGCCGATCTTGGAGCGCGCAAAAGAAATTCTGCGTAACCTGGAAGAATCGGAACTGACTCCCGAGGGCAACGTGCGCCAAACGACGCGACGCCAGAAAGACCGTGACCGGCTCAAACAATTAGCGCCACCGCCGCAAATGGATTTGTTTAGATAAGTCCGCACTTTAAAGTCCAAAGTCGGGGAATCCACGATCAGCATTTTCGAAACGTGATGAGCATGTCCGCACTAAAAACAGGAAAGGCAGGACCTTCGAGGCGCTGCCTGTGACTTTGGACTTTGGACCTTGGACCTTGGACCTTGGACTTAGCCGTTGAGCGAACTAAAGAACCTGTGCCATCGGGGTGACCAAAGGTGCTGACGATCGAAGGAGAGCACGACGGAGCTGGCTTTGCCGATGATGCGTTTGCGCTCGACTGGACCGTAATAACGCGAATCGAAACTGTCGTCACGGTTGTCGCCCATCATAAAATAATGGCCTTCGGGCACGCGGTATGGACCGAAGTCGCGTCGGGCGGGGACCTGCGGAAAAGCCGCGACTGGATGAGCCTGGCCTTCGAGTTGTTCGACTGCGAAAAGGTGGTTGTCGCGATCGGAGGCGGCGAGATCCCGCAGACGTTCTTCGCCGATAGGTTGGTATTCGATCGGTTTGCCATTGAGGATCAAACGATCGTTGCGCAGTTCCAGGGTATCACCCGGCAACCCAATAACGCGTTTGACAAGCCGCTTGCCGTCGTAAGGGGAAAAGAAGACCACGATGTCGCCGCGCTCCGGGTCACTCCACTGGGCCAGGTGCCAGGTTGTGAAAGGCACCTTTAGATCGTACGCCAGTTTATTTACGTAGACACGGTCACCCTCGAGAATCGTCGGTTTCATTGACCCGCTGGGCACATCGTTCCAATCTGCGAGCGAAGATCGAATCGAGCAGACGACCAGAGCCAGCAAAAGCAGTGGCCTGATTTCCCGACGCCAAACATGTCGGGCGCGGGTTCCTAAAGGGTTAAATTTCATCGCAGATTTGACCTTCGGCCTCATTACCCGTTCAAAACCGGGACCGGATTTGGCATGTTTAAGGCTTAGTCTCAGGTCATGAAGATCTGTGCTGTCCGGAGCTTAAGTTCAGGCGGCTCTGACGCCTCTGGGGCACAAAGGGTGTACCGTGGGTGGACACTTTGTCCAATTTGGGACTGATCAAACCGCTGAGAGAATATGGTCTGGTGGAACAATTTACGCCTTAAATCAAAAGATCCACAAACACGGTGTAAGGCAATTGAGAGCCTGAACCCGGAGTCGGGTGTGGATGCGAACACGTTCGAGCTGCTGGCAGCCAGTCTGGGGGACTCGGAAGTCAGTGTGCGGATTGCGGCAGTGAAGGTTCTGGCCTCCACCAACGACGAGCGAGTCGTTGAACTCGTGGTACCGTTGCTGCGGGATTCAAGCCCTGAAGTGCGGCAGAGCGCCGCGACGGCTCTTGGCCACCTGGCTAATCCGCAGGTCACCTGTGTCCTCGCCGCCGCGCTGAAAGATCCCTGTCTTAACGTCCGCAGCAGCGCTGCCATGGCGCTGCGGAATCTGAACTGGCGGGCGACCAGCGGCCAAGAACAAGCTTCCTATGAAGTCGCGCTGGGCAATGCGCGTGGCGCTGCGCTGCAAGGCGAAGCGGCGGTCGCACCACTCGTGACGGAGCTGAACCACGATACCGGCTTTGCACGGCGAGCCGCAGCGGAGGCTCTCGAAGGCGTAGTTGATCCGCGCCGGATCGAACCACTACTGGCCGCCTTGGACGATGACGAGGCAACGGTGCGGGTATCCGCGATCCATGCCCTTGGCAAAGAAACCTGCGAACCCGTTTCCGCAGCGCTCTTGCGGAGTCTGCGTGATCATGAGGGTTGTGTCCGTCTCGCCGCAGCCCAGGTGCTAGGCAAACGAGAGAATCCAGAACTAGTTCCCTATTTTCTTGCCTTGGCTTCGGATACCCATTTTGAGGTGCGGCTCACCGCTGTGCAATTCCTTGGCCGGTTCTACAGCCCGCAGATTGTCGAAGCGCTCAAACAACGCCTGACTGATAAAGATACCGATGTAAGGCTCGCGGCAACAAAAGCCTTAGGCGCGATGCGCGACCCAGCCTCGATTCAAGCCCTGGTGCTGGTGCTTGTCGATGAGGAACGCGCTATTCGCAGCGCCGCCGAATTTTCACTGAACCAGGTGGACCCGTCCTGGGCCCAATCCGAAGCGGCTCAACAAGCCGCAAATCGACTCGAAGCCTCGCTCAATGAACGTCCCGCCTGGGTGCGGGCTGCTACCCTTCAAGTGCTGGCGAAGTTGCGGACAGCGACGGAAGCGCTGCCGGTACAAACAAGTTCCTAGGTTTCACCCGCCTGAATTGGTCTTAGCCTTTCAGCTCAGCGGCGAGTTGATTTCCCAATTCTTTTGCCTCTGCGATGGCTCCCTTAGCTTGCGCTCGCTGCAAGGGCCCGTTAGCAAAAGAAATCGCGCGCATCCGCAATTCGTCGGCAACTACCTCCGCGTAAGCCGCCACCGGACTCTGGCAACCCCCGCCCATGCCGGCGAGGAATGCGCGTTCGGCGGTGACGCATTGATGCGTGATGTAATCGTTCAATTTTTCGCAGATTGAGGCGATTCGCTCGTCGCCCTGGCGGACTTCGATCCCCACGGCTCCCTGCCCCACGCACGGCAACATCACTTTCGTGTCAAGCACCGTCGCCAGCAAACCGTCAGGAACCGACTCGCCTCGCAACTGACCTTCATTGGTAACGCGATACTGTAAGCGAGTAATCCCGGCAAGGGCCAGCACAGTGGCGTCTAATTCGATATTGTCGGCGAGCTTTTGCAAGCGTGTCAGGACGTTTCCGCGAATGTCAGGGACCTTCAGCCCTGGATTGTGCGCCAGCAATTGCGCCCGGCGTCGTGTGCTGCTGGTCGCTACAACCGCACCTTCAGGCAAGTTCGGGATCGAAAGACCATTTTTAAATCCGCGTTTCGTTGGTTGGCCATCTTCGCCGGGGGCTGAGCGGAGATCCGCCTCGTCGCGATAAATCAATACCTCGCGGACATCGGCGCGCATACCAACGGCGCCGAGCTTTAAGCCGTCGGGCAGGTCCGTGGGCAAATCTTTCAGACTATGGACGGCGAGGTCCGCGCGATTTTCGAGCAGGGCCACTTCGAGTTCCTTTGTGAAAAGGCCTTTCGGGAGTGTTTTGCCCTCTTGCGCGAGTGATGCGGTCTGCAGTTTATCACCGGTGGTTTTGATGATTTTTATCTCAAACGCCAGCTTCGGGAAGGCAGCTCTGCATTGGGCTAGCACGGCGTTGGCCTGGGCCAGCGCGAGGGCACTGCCACGCGTGGCGAGGAGGATGGGAGAGGAGGGCATTAGGATACGCTACGTGTTTCTTGTTCCGTGTTCCGTCTTGCGTGATGCGTGATGCGTGATGCGTGATAACGCGCTACGGAGATCGGCTTCCCTCATGCCCTTAGGGTCCCTTCTAAATATCAGCACCCATTCCGCGTAAGTCATTGAATGAATCTTAGGCCGCCCAACACGCAACACGCAACACGGAACACGCTTGAGGCCTTACGTTTCACGCATCACGTATCACGTTTCATCTTTCCCCAAACGCCGGTTCGGAACTGGGTGTTGGGTAATGGCCGCCCGCTGGATCCAGCAGCCCGGCCGCCTTGTCGCGAATGATTTGTTCGCAGCGGGCAACTTCTTCTTTGCGCTGTCGCAGATAGTCATCGGCAATCGCCTGTAGATCATCGATGTTATAGAGAAAGACATTCTCCATAAAATTAACCTCGGGTTCGATGTCGCGGGGAACCGCTATGTCAATGAGCAGGAGGGGACGGTTACGTCGCAACTTTATCAAAGGTTCGAGCTTTATCCGATCGAGAATGTAATGCGGCGCAGCGGTGCTGCTAATCACGATATCGATTCGCTGAAACTCCTGGGCCAAGTTTTCGAATCGCAAAGCCCGACCTCCGAGTTGCAGGGCCAGCAGCACCGCTTTGTCATAGGATCGATTCGTGACAATCACGCTGCGCGCACCGCGCGACATCAGCGCCCGCGCGGTCTTTTCGCTGGTATCGCCGGCGCCGATAACCATGACGTCACGCTCGCCGAGATCGCTGAAGATCTTTTCCGCCAACTCGACTGCAGCCGAGCCGACCGAAATGCTGCCGCGCTGGATATTCGTTTCGGTTCGGATGTGTTTGGCGACATTGAAAGCCCGCTGGAAGGCCTTATTGAGGCGGCGCCCGGTGTGGCCGTGTTGCAGGGCGAGATCGTATGCCTTCTTGAGTTGGCCGAGAATTTCCGTCTCACCAAGCACCATGGAATCGAGACCGCATGCCACTTTGAAGAGATGGTGCAGGCTTTGCGGCTCGGTTAGAGTGTAGATCTCATCGGTTAACGGGTCCCGATAATCATGGCAGGTGACCAGGAAGTCCTTGAGAGCGGCAAAGGCTTGTGCGGGTTCGCTCGCAGTGACCGCGTAAATCTCGACTCGGTTGCAGGTGGAAAGAATCACGGCTTCCTCGGCGAGTTGCGAGTCGCGCAACAACTGCAACGCGGCCGGTATGCGCGCGTCGGCGAAAGCGAATCTCTCCCGCAGCGCAACTGGGGAGGAATGGTGGCTCAGGCCGAGGACGAGGAGGGGCATGCTACGAGTCCACGTGAAACGTGAAACGTGATGAGCGATATGTGATGCGCGATGCGTGATGCCTAAAACGTATTGCGTGTTCCGTGTTCCGTGTTCCGTGTTGCGTGAAGAATACGGAACACGGAACACGGAACACGTAACACGTGATCGTTCCTGCGCTCATGGATTGTGAAGGGGGGATAACACGTTCGTGCCCCAAAAGGTCAGCAGGACAAAAACAAAGCTGCCGATGGCGCCGAGTGCGAACCGACGGCCGCCCTGGGCAAACCGCCAGCGCATAACAATGAGCCCCAGGTAAATGAACCAAACCAACGCCGACCAGACAATCTTAGGGTCGCCGCGGTACGCCTGGGGATCAGTCAAATGGCTCAGGTCGAATGCCCCGATCGCCAGGCCCACCGTCAGCAGGATAAACCCGCAAAGCAGCAGGCGTCCGACAACGGCTTCGAGCCGTTGGATGGGGGGCATCACAGAAAAGATCGCTTGCAGTTTATGCAGCTTTAGGTTGTGTTCCTGGGTCAAATACATCATCGCGGCGATACAACTCAGTCCAAAGGCACCATAGGCGAGAGCCATCATCGCGGCGTGGATGCTCGTCAATGCGGGAGGCAATCCCGGTCGCTCGATACGGGGACCGTCCAGGTTCGGCATCAACGCAAACACGCCGATGCCAAAAAGAATGGGAGAAGCGAAAGCTCCCAGGAATCTTAAGCGTGGCCAGAGTCCGACCACCAGGTAAATGGCCAGGATCGTCCACATCGCAAACAAGGTGGCCTCATAGAGATTTGTCACCGGACAATGATCCAGCCGAAACCCGCGCAGCACCATCGCTGAGGTGTGCAATCCAAATCCAATCAACAGCAGGAAATAGTTAACGTAATCGTGACGACGAAAACCTTTGCGCCATAGGAATATCGAGTAGATCATGCTCAAGCCGTAGACTGCAACGGCCAGGAGGAAGAAATGTCGATCAGTAAACCAAGCCACAGCTAATGAGCTTACGCCAGTGCCAAAGCGGCGCAAGCGGCAATTGCGAGGCCCAATCCAGCGGCACGATTAAAAGTGGATACGAATGCTCCAATTTGACTTCAGGCAACGGAGTTCGAGAGTTCGGCTTTCGGCCTTCGGGTTTCGAAAATTGAGTTCGTCAGGGTGCTCGGTGGGCCAAAATACCGGGGAATCTTGCACCCTCGGCGCCCGCGACACTGGTATCGGGATTCAGCTTCAGCGTTGCCTCGATACCCAGATGATCCGAAAGACGCTGGTGAGTTACAGGGCTTGTAAATGCCACTTTCTCCGTCGCCGTTACGTTCGCAAAGCTGGCGCGTTCCCGCAGGAAAATGTAGTCGATGGTCTGCCCCGCATCGGCTTCTTTGGAGAGCCCGTCCCACGTAATAAACCGATCGGCGCCGCTGATTTGTTGCAAGTTAGGGCCGAGGGCAGCGGCCAACTGCTGATACAAGGGGCTTTCTGGCGGGCAATTGAAGTCTCCACCCACAATGTCCGCTACTTGCCCGTCCTCGGCTGCCTGAACCCGAGCGATCAGTTCGCGCACCTGCGTTTCGCGTACGGCAGTTGCTCCTGCATCTTGCATATGCACATTCCAAATATTGAGCAGTTGCCCGCCCGGCATTTGGACAGTGATTTTGAGCACTCCTTTGTTCACAAAGCGATCGGGAAAGGCCGCACGCGAGAAGGGATAGAATTCGCCCCCGAGCACGGGGAATTTGGAGAGGGTCACTAAACCGGTTTGCTGAAAAAACGTATGCTGCCCTGCCGCTCGGGCGACAAACCACGAATCGTGGGGGATCGATTTGCGGGCCTTGCTTGTCCACGCCTCTTGAAGCAATACAACATCGGGGTCCAAACGCTCGATCTCGCGCGCTATTCGCGGGTATCGCCCGGACGGTGCGCCTGTCATCCAGCTCGGCAAGCCCCAGATGTTAAACGTCACCAGCTTTAGACTTAACCCCTCATAGGCTTTTTTCTGTGCGAGGGTTTTCGGCTGCTGCTCGACAACGATTTGGGTTGCCCGATGGCTGACGCAACCAGGCCCGCCTAGGAACAGAAGTGCCAGCAGCGGCGAAGCTTGGGCCAAGTTTTGGGCAAAAACCCGGGCAAAATGCATAAGTCGCCTGTTCATAAGCAAGAATGCTGCCTTGGAAATGTGAAGAATTCGCGGAGAAGCTGTGAATAACCTGTGAATAACTCCCAAAAAATTGGGCTGTCGATAAAGACTCTGACTACATTGGGCTCCTACGAAATACGGAAGTCACGTCAGGTCTGGTGTTTACGCATGATACGGACTACTTGCCTCCCGCAGCACCATCCGCACGTAGTTGTAAACACAAACCCGCTCAAACCCTCAGAGTCAACGTCGCGAAACGTCTTGTTTATGATCTCGGAAGCGGGGGCGAACATTTCAGATAAACCTCATTTGTTGCAAGGTGAACCTCGGCGGCCCATCGTGGATGATCACTTGGAGGTCATCAGAAAACTGCGGATGAAAGCGCCCTCGAAGTGCCGGATGATCGCGCCAATCACTTGAGGCCATGAGAAGGCGTCGGAAGCTTATTTTCCAGGAACGATGCGGATGCCAAAATTGCGGCTGAGAAAATTTTGCATTTGGCCGATGGTGCCGCCGTTGAGCTCCAGGTAACCGGCTGCCAGCCCGCTGGTAAAGGCGCTGGAAACGGACGTGCCTTCGACTCCGAACGCCATGTTCCCAAAAGGAACGATGCTGGTACCGGGCGCCGCCAATGACACAAAGCTGCCGCGGCTCGCGTAAGGGGCCAATTGACCCTGATCAATCGCAGTGACGGCTTGCACACCGGGATAAGCCGCCGGGTAAAACGGAGTCGTAACTGGCTCATTACCCGCAGCGGCTATGAGCGCGATATTCAGTCGGCTGACCTGTTGCACGATACTCCGAAGGAAGTCACTGTCGTCGGGACTGCCGAGGCTAAGATTGATGATTTTGGCGCCACCATTGACGGCCTGGATAATGCCGTTGGCAACATCGAAAGAAGTGGTAGAAAAATCGCCCGAACTTGCGTAGGGGTAAACGTTCACCGGAAGTATCTGGACAGAAGTACTTCCCTTGGTATTTGCCTCGAGACTGCGCAAAATTGTTTCGGCCATAGCCGTCCCGTGAGTTGGTGCGTCACCTCCCACCTGCACATCGCCTGCGACGGAAACTTGTTTCAGAAGAAATTTATCCAGATCATTGCCCAAAGGCTGGACGGGGGTGTCGATGAGGCCGACAATGATACGCCCCGTGTCTGGAGGGGGTTTGAGTTGCAACTGCAACTGGGCCGGATTGCCGGGCATCGACTGGGGTGGGTCGGGCCGATCCACAAGGAAATTGCTGTCAACTGAATCGACCGCCGGGTTTTTGGCGAGTTGCTCGCGGGCAGTGGCCGTTGCTGCAGCGTCGTCAAATTGCAGTCGGTAACCGTTTAGGCTATCGATGCGCCCGACGACCTTGGCTCCGAGCAACCTGGCCAGGTCGTCAATCTTAGCTCCCGGTTTGAGACGAACGATGAGTTCATTCGGGATGAGATGATCGGCCTTGCGGGGAGCGATCCGTTGGGTGGCATTTTGGCGGGCAGTGCGGAAAACGTACAGCTTGGGACTGGCATTTGTAGCAGGGAGGAGCGCGAAATTGACGTCGCCCAGCAGCAAACGCAGCGCTTCCCCTGGCGGCACATCCTTGAACTTGACGGAAACGGTGTGAAAGGTCTCGGGTTCAACAAACACCTGCCAATGAGTAGCCTTGGCAATCCTTTCGAGAACGCCAAGCAACTGGCTGCCTTTGATGTCGGCAGTGACCTTTTGTTGGGTCGTATTCCAGCTAAGCGTATCCCCAGCCAGAGCGGAGTAGACGACTGCCCCGACGGCGAGCAGCACCAAACCCAGCCGAACCACCCGGCATTTCTTATTAAAGCCGTCCATCAATTTTGCTCCTAATCTGACCTGATTTGGCCGTTTGTCATTCGAAATTTCCAAATTATCCGCAAAAAGGCAGAAAAAAGCACAAAGAGTAGTGTGACAGGAAACCGCCTCGCCTGATCATTGCAGTTTTTCGACCTGAATCCTTTTTAGGTCGCTAATCCCCAATTCGAGAAGAGCGGCGTTATTGTAGAGTTCGGGATTGGTCGTAGACGAGGGGGCCGTGAAGGATTGGCGCTCGCGTTGTAATTCCTGGAGCGAGAGGACATCCAGCGCGACCGGATCTCGGCTCACACGCAGCTCATTCAGAACGGTTGAATAATGCAGCAACCCGCGCTCTTCTCCTTCGTACTGGCATATCAGGGCATCAACAATGCTAACGATGACTTTATCGCTCAATTCCTTCAGCGCGTAAATTTCAGGTATCGCCGTGGCCATGCGGTTGGGATCGGACTCAAACCGAGTCAGATTATCGACACTGCCAATGGCGAGGCTGTAAAGGTTCCCCGAAACACCAGCAAGATTATGGTTCAACAGCGGCGAGATGTTGATAATTTTTGTCATTTCCTGGCTGACCAGCTTGGAGACAAATGATTTTCTACCGACGCCAGTTCCTTTCCGCCCGAATTCCAGGTCCCCCCAGACGAGGTTACCCAGCAGAGCGGTATCATAAAACGCCTTTTCGTCGTAACCGGTTTGAGCACTGCCGGCGACGCGGATACCGTAGCGCGCTGCGAGATCAAAGTAACCGGCGAGACGCAAATCGGTTGTTTGCTTGTCCCAAACGATAATGTTCTTGGGCGACAAGCCGGCGGCGAGCAAACCTTCAACCACGGCCGCTGTGACAGCCGGTCGCGTCCCGCTATTTGGACCAGGCACCGAATAGACCTTGATTCCGACGATCTCTTGGGTCGAAACAAGGCTAGCCCAGGCGGCGGCGACTGTGGCTTTGCCGGTCAGGTTTGTCATCGCCCGGTTTAGCATGCGCCGGACCACGTCGGCGCGCGGTTGAAAGGCGTCCGTCGCTTCGCGGTCAGTGATGCTGACGACGCGGGCGACGGGGCCAGTGGTGCTGGGGGTCAGTTCGCCGGAGCGCAGGAGACATGAAGTCACGAGCAGCAGGCCAACCGCCGCGAGAAAGGGAGGGGTAACTGGATTGGCAGTGTTAAGACTTTGAGGTGTTAGAACGTTAAAACGTTGCTGGGATCGGGAACCCAGGGGTTCTTGGCCTGCGGCGGGATGCTGCCAACGCGAGGGTACTGAAGAGAACTTGCCGATTGGAAGTCGGCGATACAGCCGACTGAAAGTCTGCGTTACGGCAAAAAAGAGTGCGTTGCTTGACACGTCCAAATCCGAATGATACCACGACAGCCGATGCTGACCATCAAAAATGATTCGGGGAAAAACCTGATAATTTTTGTGGCGGCCGCAATGCTGTTGAGCGCCTGCAGTCCGTCTGGAGTGCGGGATTTGAAGCAAGGCACCAAACTGTTGGAAGAAGGCAGCGTCGCGGCGGCGATTCAGAAGCTGAGGACCGCGACGGTGTTGTTGGGCGGGACCAACGCGCAGGCCTATAATTATCTTGGAGTGGCATGCCATCAGGCTGGGCAATTCGCCGATGCCCAAAAAGCGTACGAACGGGCGCTCGCTTTGAACCCCAACCTGGTTGAAGTCCGCTACAATCTCGGTTGCCTGTGGCTTTCCCAAAACAAGCTGGAACAGGCCAAGGGCGAGTTCACCGCTTTTACTTTGCGGCGCGGCAATTCGGCCGAAGGCTGGCAACAACTCGGGACGGTGCAGTTGCGGTTACGGGACTTGTCGGGCGCAGAAAAGAGCTTCTCGGAAGCAATTCGGCTGAGCCCGGTAGATGCGGAGGCACTGACCGGCTTGGGGTTGGTCCGGGTGCAACGCGGGCGGGCAGGGGAGGGGGTCCAGCTTTTTGCCAAAGCACACAAAGAACACCCAGGTTATGCGCCGGCGCTGCTGAACTGGGCGATCGTCGCGCAAGAACAGCTGCGTGATCCCAATGTCGCTTTGCAGAAATACCATGAGTACCTGGCCCTCAAGCCACCACCGGAAAATGCCGAAGCCGTGAAAGGAATCGTGAGTCAACTTGAAGTTGCGCTCACGCCACCACCGCCCCTTACCAATGTGGTCGCGCATACGGTAACCAACGCGCTCAAGAATCCTCCACCTGAAGTAATCCACACCTCTACTCCGCCAAAGCTTGCCCTCGTCACAGAAAAGGACCGGACGGCGACCGTTGCAAAAGCGGAATCTCAGACAAATTCTCCGCGACCTACGGTGCTAACAAATGTTGCAAAAGCACCGCCACTACCACCACCTGCGCGCGAACCCGATACCAATTTCGAGACGGTGAAGTTAGCCCCCGAGCCGGCGTTTAAACCTGCTGCAGATGTCGCCATCCCGGCCGCGGTCCCGGCTACCCGCATCGAAACTCAGCGGGATGAGCCGCTCGTCGTCACCTCAAGTCCTCCAACAACAAATTCCAACGCAAAAACCGCGAAGCGCAGCTTCTTTCAACGGATTAATCCGATAAACCTTTTCAGCAGCGATGGAAAACCTGCACCGCGCCGAGTCGAATCTCAGTCGGAGGCTGCTTCATCCGGGCCGACGCCCGAATCAATCGATCCTGCCGAGCCGGTCGGGGTTTTGGGTCCGGCAACGAATGCACCCTTGCGGTATCGGTATCGATCGCCGGCCAAACCGGAACCCGGGGATCGCGCTGAGGCGGAACGCGCCTTCGCCCAGGGGGTCCAGGCGCAGCAGGGATTGCACCACTCGGAGGCCTTACAGGCTTATCAACGCGCGACTCAGACCGACCCTGCTTATTTCGAGGCTTATTACAATCTCGGGTTGGTCGCCGCCCAAACCGGAAGTATACAGCTCTCACTCAATGCGTATGAAAATGCCCTGGCGATTAGACCGGAGTCCCTTGATGCCCGATACAATTTCGCCCTCGGGCTGAAGCAGGCCAACTATCCCATTGACGCCGCAAATGAACTCGAACGGCTCCTCGCGTTGTATCCCAATGACGCGCGCGCGCATTTGGCGTTGGGCAATCTCTACGCGCAGCAACTCGGACAACCTGCCAAAGCGCGTGACCATTACCTCAAGCTGCTCGAAAACGATCCGCGCAATCCCCAGGCCCCTGCCGTGCGCTACTGGCTGACGGCTAATCCGAAGTAAGGGCAAGGCTTAAGGTTGGGCTCGTTGTTCTCAGGGCCGGTGTCAGGGCCGGTGTCAGTCCTCACTATTGACACTTCGAGAGGGGCTTGTTATGGCTTGACAATGCCGCGCAATTTTCAACTGAATCCTCCCTGTCACACCATCCGAGCTTGCTCGACGGGCGCTGCCGACGTCTTGAACTACGGGGATTACACTGGGCCTTCCACGGAGGTTATTTCTTTCCAACGTGGTGCAGCTTTGCGAGTGATATCTGCGGAGACCTCGACACGGCAAAAGTGGGATGGTAGTCGGGCGACCTTGAAGCTTGCCTTCTCTTTTGTGACTTTTATTTTCATGCCGCGTTCCGCAGCCAAAATGTCTGGCGGCGCAACTTCGCCGAAAGTATCTGTATAATTCTCTTGAGCGTTACGCTAGGTGACGCCGCTGAAACGCTCGTTGTTCAGTTGCCGAGCTGATCCGGAACTGGTAACGATCAACCAAGGGGACACGGTCGTGTTCGCCTGGGGCGGTCCCGTCGGACTAACCGAGAGTTACACCGGCGAGTGGAAGAGCCCCGTCCTCCAATCGGGCCAAACATTTTCTTACACATTCACGAACCCGTGGACGTATGTTTATCGAGTTCGATCAGGCGTTTACGGTAATGAATTCATATATCCAGGCGTAATTAGGGCACAGCCGGTTTTACTGGATTCAGTATTGCCTTTAGCGTCTGGTTAAGAACCGGGTCTTCCCGGAAGCCTCTAGAGGCCGGTATAAGCCATGAAAAGGCTCTCTGTTACCCTCAAGAACGCGGCCGGTGTCAGTCCTCACTGGCCAAGTGTCAGGGGATGGGGGTCGGGGGATGACAGCGGATGGGGTGTGTCAGG
>DATJGF010000020.1:0-4227 GCA_035495315.1 Candidatus Limnocylindrales bacterium | reverse complement strand
ACCCAGGATCAGAGTATCCGTTGAAACATCTCCGTCACTGTCATGCTGGCCCGCCTGGCTATGACGTGGGCCGCGGTCGCGGTCCTTCGACCAAACTCCCAGGTTGTAGTACTTTGTCGGACCTTGTGGATAAATCGCCTGTGCCGTTACTTCCAGGTGCGAATCGGCGTGCAAGTCTGCGTTCCACGAGATGACGACTTCGTTGAAATTAATATCGGCATGAATGACCGGGGAGGCAAAAACGATTTTGTCGCCGCCGGCTTCCTTCCTTTCGACAAAACTGCTCAGCGCCTCAAAGCCAACGAATTGGCGGCCACGATAATCGGGTGGCGAATCGGTCGCACGAGCGGGCAAACCGGCCATCACAATGGCTGCCAAGGCCAAGCTCATCTTGGTCTTTCCCTTTGGCAAAGTGCTGTTGTCTGCTTCACTTGCCAACGCGAGTCTCCGCCGCCAAGTATTTACCCAGAGCACAATTCCGCCAACAATTCCGGCCAGATAAGACCCGGAGTGAGCCCAGGCATCGGCGAGAAATGCCGTGTGCTTATCTGGAGGGACGTTGCAGCCCAGCGGACCCGCTAATTGAAACAAACCGGCGTTAGCAGCCGCGACGCCTGGCGAACCGGCGATGCCGGCGACGATCAGCATCAACGCGAGGAGTTTTCCGGCTGGGCGCAAAAGGTCACGAGCTCTTAACTTCGGCCAGCGACCGATTCGAGCAGCAGCCGCCAGACCTAACCCAAGTGGCAGACCAACCCACCAGGTTGCCACGACGCCCGTGAAGAGTGCCAGAACGGTGGGCGAATCAGAATCGATCAGTCGTGGATGTCCGATTGTAAAGTACTCTACGCAAATCCGCGCCGTGATTTGATCTGGACAATTCCATAAACGATGGCCGCTGCGACAGCCAGAAATATAATTCTTACCCATTGCATCGAATGAACGGGTTTTACATTAATCGGCCAACGGACATCAAGCCAGCCCCGTTCGCTGCAGTCGTGACTCCTTCAACGCGTCACTGTATTAACCCGCAGTCTCTTTAGTGTACTGCCACACCCAATCGCCGCGGTCTGGGTCGGGGCTGCCTTGCTTCGTCGCGACGGTTTTGCCGCCGTCATCGGTCTCGTTCCAGCCGACGGAATAGAGGGTGAAATTGCCATCGGCGTTGCGGTGGTACTTGAGGGGTGCCCCGGTAATGACGTCGGGAGGCAATTTCTCGATGAACTGAGGCGCGAGGAGATCGAGTGTTTCGGGGAATTGGCCTTTGGCGAGGCGATAACGTTCCAGCGCGCAAGCGGTGCGGGCGAGGTCGACTGAGCTTTGGCCGCGCGCAAAACGCTCAGCAGCCTTGCCATAAGCGGGGAGGTAGAGTTTGCGGAGGATGTCGTACGGACTGGAGCTACGTTTCGAAACCGCGGCTTCCGATTGCCTGACTTTGACGGGGTCGATCCGGTGCTGCTGCTCGTTTGCGGCAGGCAAGATGTACTGTTCATGAAATCGACAGAGCGAGAGCTTGTTTTGGTCGAACCAGCCGCCCGGAATTAATTCGAAGGTTGCGCCCGTCAAAAACTTCTCCACATCGCCGCGACTGGATGCTTCATGCTCAGTAGACACCAGCTCGTTCCAGCCAGTTAGTCCCGATTTGCGGATGTAATCGACGACCCAAAGATTGCAGGCCTTCTCACCAACCATGGCGGTTTTGTAATCGGCGAGGAAGTCCAGGTGGCCGAGCTCGCTTTGGAGAAGGGTCAGGTCAGCTTCGCTCCATTGCCGGTCCGCAAGCCCTTCCCAGATGGTTTGCAGGGCGATCTGCTCGACAGCGAGGCGGACGAGATGGGAGATGAGGATAGGTTCTTCGCGCACAGAGTCCATTAGCCGAAAAAGCATTTGTAAATCCTCCATCGCGGTCGCCTTGTCACCGGCCTTCAGCGCGGCGGTGGCGTGCAGCGATAAGTATTGAGAAGTCGCCTTCAAGCGAGCCAAGTGCGGCAGTAACATGGCCGGACCAGCATCCCAATTAATCCAGAATCGGGCGTGCGGCCGCGAAGAGGCCGCCCGCAGCAGTTCGCGATTCTCTTTAAACTTGCTGAGGGCCAGCAGAACGTCAGCGGCGGGTGTTTGAGGTTCGGCGGCAATGGGAAAATAATTCGTAGGCGCGCCGTTCTTTGCCTCAAAGAGATTATTGGTTCCGCGGTAAAAGGTCTGCCATGCGGCAAGGTCGACGTGCTGGGCCTTGGGCCAACCGCCGGTGGTAGGCGAGTTGGCGCCTTGGGGCCCAAAAACATTGAAGATGACATGATTACCCCAGTTGGTGTCGCTCCAAGTGACACCCGCTTTTGTTTGCGTGAAGTGAAGATCGTTCCAGAGCGGGCTTTCAAAGAAGTTTTGATCAGCGGGCACGGGGCGCGGGGTCAGCTCGGCGAAGTCGAATCGCTCGCCTTGAGCTTCGCGGCCACGTTTGAAGTTCTGCCAAGCGCTCCGGCCGCGCCAGTTCTCGACGGCGTAAAACAGCGCGACCAGTGTAATGATGGAGGCCAACGCCAGGAAACGACGGCCGAGCAGCCAGGAGAGCAATCGCCGGACAGGTGGGATCCACCCCAGGACGAACGCGGCGACGGCAACGACAAAGCAAAGGGCGCAGAGTAATGCAAAATATGCGAGCACCCGCGGTGGGCCTGCAAAACCCGCCGCCGCCGCTATGCAGATGAGCGCAACCAGGCTGAAGAAGGCCAACCAGAAAAAGAAATGGCGAGGTTCAGCCCAGGCGGTGCGCAAGATGCTCTTAAGTTTTTCATTCATAGTCGCCCTAGGAGTTGAGGTTTTGTCGATTTCGTTCACTGCGCGGGCTGGGGGGAACGGTTTGCAGTTGGCTGGACTTTGCGGGTTCAGAAGTGAGGGCGAGGTCTGCCATTAACAACCGCTGTTGTTTGAGGGCGAAACGCACTTCGGAAGTTGACGGTGATTGCTGCACTGCCAGGGGTGCGCTTCCGCTTTGGCGATCGGAGACGTTCAAAAATAGAATCACGAGCCAGACCACAGCGAGACCCGCCCACGCTTTGCTCAAACGGAAACTCCAGGCACGCCACTGTTGGGCTAAGGCTACCATTCGAGTATTGCTTCCCCGCACAAGTGGATCGGAGGGCAAGGGGCTACACCGTGTTTCCTTCTGCGCGGCTTCACGAACTGCCTGCTCTGCATAGTCCCACAATTCCGCGGTTTTTGCGCCCTGGTTCAGCCCGGCCTTCATCCATGCGTCGAGTCTTTCCTCTTCTGCGAAAAATTTTGAGCAGTCGGGACAGGAGTTTAGGTGTTGCTCAATTTCCAGCGCTGTTCGGGCATCTAATTCCGAATCGAGGTAGGCGCCCTGCATGGGTTGAACTTCGTCGCATTTCATAGTCCGTTCTCCTTCAGAAGATTTGTTCGTCGCGCGGATCGTCCAATAAAAGCGCGCATTTTTTGGCGCGCGCGGAACAGATTTCCCATGACGCTTCCCAATGGGATGCCGAGGGATTCGCCGATTTCGCGGTAACGCAGTTCGGCGACGGCCCGCAGCAACAACACTGCACGCTCGGTGTCGGTCAAAGTTTTTAGACCGGCCGCAAGTGCGGGTTCCAAGGCTTCGTTCAAGACGCCGAGAGAGAAAGGTTCACCACTGAGCGGGCTCATCGATTCGGCCCAAGGGAGGCCGGCCAGTTCTTCCGGTTCGAGTTGGAATTCATGGCGGGCAATGCGGGCGTGTTTTCTGTTCATCGCGAAAGCCTCGCGAGTGAGGATCTTGAACATCCAGGCGCGGAAACTGGCCTCCGGCCGGTACCGGTCGAAGGCGGAAAAGGCGCGGAGCACGGCGTTTTGGAGAGCATCGGGCGCTTCGTGGGGCTGCCAAATGAGGCGGCGGCAATAGATCTCCAGGTCGCGCTGGATTGGCTTCAGCAAGGCCAGGAACCGGTCTGCGTCTGATGCTGCTCGTTCACTCATTGCCCGTCTCTAATGTGGACAAAGCCAGAGAGGCGTCGTTTTATTACAAAAAAGCGAAGCTATTGCGGAGACAATTTGGTAACCTGCTGCCGCAGAGAGGGTTGAGGAACCGTCACTTCAAGTGGTTGGACACCAGCTTGGTCATTTCGAACATGCTGACCCGGTCTTTTCCGTCGAAGACAGGCCGCAGCTTGTCGTCGGCCTTGATGAAAGTCTTGTTTTCGGGATCCTGGAGGCCATGACTGCGAATGT
>DATJGF010000019.1:0-38040 GCA_035495315.1 Candidatus Limnocylindrales bacterium | reverse complement strand
CCTGATTTCCTGAATTCCAACTTGAAAATGAAATTATGAGCACAATCTATGATATTAAGGCCCGTGAGATTCTCGATTCCCGCGGCAACCCGACGGTGGAAGTTGACGTGATTCTGGCGGGAGGTGCGATAGGCCGGGCAGAGGTGCCCTCGGGAGCGAGCACCGGCGAGCACGAGGCGATTGAGTTGCGCGATGGCGATAAGAAAAGGTTCCTTGGCAAGGGCGTCAGCAAAGCGGTAAAGAACGTAACGCAGAAAATCCTTCCCGCGGTCCAAGGCGTGGACGCCCTGGATCAGCTAACAGTGGACCGCATCATGTTAGACCTTGATGGGACTGAAACAAAATCGAAGCTAGGGGCCAACGCCATCCTGGCAGTCTCGCTCGCAACCGCCAAAGCGGCAACGGATGCACTCGGAATGCCCTTGTTCAAGTACCTGGGTGGTGTGAATGCCAAAGTGCTCCCGGTGCCCATGGCGAACGTCATTAACGGCGGCGCCCATTCGGACGCCCCAATCGATTTCCAGGAGTTCATGATCATGCCGCATGGCTTGCCTACGTTCAGTGAGGGCCTGCGCGCCATAACCGAGATCTTTCACGCCCTCAAGTCCGTCCTTAAAAAGCGCGGGTTGAGCACCGCGGTAGGTGATGAAGGTGGCTTCGCCCCCAAGTTGAACAGCGTCGAGGATGCGATTGAATCGATTTTGCAGGCAACCAAAGATGCTGGTTATCAAGCGGGCAAACAGATCTTCCTGGCTTTGGATGTTGCGGCGTCGGAGTTTTACAACGGCAACGGCAACTACACGTTTAAGAAAAGCACGGGCAAGACACTCAGCGGAGAGGAATTGGTCGATTTTTATGTCAAGCTCTGCGGCAATTATCCCATCGTCAGCATTGAAGATGGTTGTGCCGAGAGCGATTGGAAGAATTGGAAGAAGCTTACGGAGAAGCTCGGCGGCAAAGTGCAGTTAGTCGGCGATGATCTGTTCGTTACCAACGTCAAATTCCTGCAAAAAGGCATCGATACGGGCACGGCAAACTCGATTCTGGTAAAAGTAAACCAGATCGGCTCGCTGACAGAGACGTTGGACGCGGTGCAACTCGCGCAAACCCACGCCTACACGGCAGTGCTGAGCCATCGTTCCGGCGAAACGGAGGATGCGACCATTGCCGACATTGCGGTCGCCACAAACTGTGGTCAGATCAAGACCGGTTCACTCAGCCGCTCCGACCGTCTGGCCAAATACAACCAACTCTTACGCATAGAACAGTTGCTCGGCAAAAACGCTGTTTATGCCGGACGTTCCGCGCTGCCGAAGGGAACCTAATGCGTCTTGTCCCGTAGCTTCACGCCCCTTGCTTGAGTGCCGCGCCAAGTCTTGACGACTGCGGAACCAATCGCCGCGTGAGTTCGCACCCAAAAAACGGTTTCGAAAGAATTAGGCATTGGTGGATTGGCCATCCGTACTGGTCTCTCGCGTTATTGACGACTGCGGCGCTCGCACCCTTTCTGGCGAAGCCGTTTAGCGTAGATGATCCGCTCTTTGTGTGGGCTGGCCAGCATATCCAGTCGCACCCAGCGGATCCGTATGGGTTCCAGGTTAACTGGTTTGGTTCCCGCCAGCCAATGTGGGCAGCAATGCTAAATCCACCACTGATGTCATATTATCTGGCAGGAGCGGCGATCCTCTTTGGCTGGAGCGAAATCGGGCTGCATTCTGCGTGTGTGATCCTTGCCGTATGCGTCGTTCTCGGAACATACCGTTTGGCTCAAAACTTTTGCATGAAGCCGTGGCTGGCTGCGCTGGCCGCTCTCTTCTCGCCCGGTTTCCTGGTTTCCAGCACCACGGTCATGTGCGACGTGGGCATGTTGGCATTCTGGATTTGGGCAGTGGTATTCTGGACCGAAGGAACGAAGCAGCCCAGTCTTCTGAAGCTCGCGATTTCCGGAGTGCTGATTGGTATGGCCATACTCACGAAATTCAGCGCCATCTGTCTAATCCCACTACTGGCCGCCTTTAGTTTGATTGAAAACAAGATCATCGGTGATTGGCTTGCTTTTTTCCTAATCCCCATAGGCATTTTAGTCGCGCACGAGTTGCTCACGCTGGACCTCTACGGCTATCCCCATTTCTTCTTCGCCAATGATTTCGCCCAATCCCATCACACAAACCTAATAAAGGCTTTCACTACATTGACCTTCATTGGTGGCTGCTTTGCGACAGGGCTTCTTTGTTCACCTTACTTGGGGGGGCGAATGTTTTGGTTTTTGATCGGTTGCGGGGGTATTTCACTATTCGCCCTCGCGATCCTTGGAGGACTCATGGCTAAAAACTATCACTGGATTGTCGGCCATACCCGAATTGCGGTGGAAATCCAAATCTTGCTCTGGTCAACGGCCGGACTTGGTGTGCTTGTTCTGGCATTCTCAGAGGCCTGGCACAAACGAGATGCCAATTCCTGGCTACTGGCCCTTTGGGTGGTCGGTAGCTTCATATATGCGGCATTTTTCTATTTCATGGTGAATGCCCGCGCGATTCTACCTATGACGCCGGCTGTCGCTATTTTGATGGCGCGACGTTTCGAGCAAAACCTAACCGTCTTGCCTTTAGGACTCAGGTTATCGTTGGTGGCGAGTGCGGCCCTAAGCTTATTGACCGCGTGGGCAGATTGTCAGCAGGCAAAAGGGGTGCGGGAAACCGCCGAACTGGTTTGCTCCAAGTACAGCTCCCGTTCCGGACGGTTGTGGTTTCAAGGCCATTGGGGGTTCCAATACTATATGCAGGCAAAGGGTGCTCGGCCGGTGGACTTCGCAAACCCACAACTTACTGCTGGTGATTTTGTTTGTTCGCCAGAGCTTAATTCAAATGAGTTTCCTCTGAACCCGCAAAACTCCACGTTGGATCATGTTTTCTCAGTTCATAATTTTCCATGGCTTGCCACCCTCAACGACAAAGTCGGTGCCGGGTTTTATTCCTCACATTGGGGGCCGCTGGCATTCACAATCGGCCACGTGCCCCCCGAAAAGGTCTCCGTGCATGCCCTAAAGGATTTGTCACCAGATGTACATTGATCCGAATCTAATCACCTCGACTTTCCTCTTTGGCAAGGGAGATGCCCGCGCTGCATAAATTTATCCTTGGGCAAAGAGTCAAGACTCCTTACTTTTGGCGAGTGATGACACCGCTGGTCCTGCGCTGCTTCCTGAGCGCCGCATTGTTAGTTGGTTTTACGACTCCGCTCGCCGCCGGCACCCTTTCTATAACATCGACCGCTGACACTTATTTCGAGGCCTACGGCAGCCAAAAGAAGAATTTCGGGAGCGAGCCGGTCCTAAAAATCGATCAATGGGAAGGTCGGCAGACCTTCCTTCGATTTCCCTTAACCGACTTATCAAGCCAAAAGAGAATACTTAGGGCCACCCTCAGGCTGTACATCGTTGAGGCTGGCTTCAACGAGCAGGGCGAGTTTCCGCATCTCAAGACCTGCGTCGCTCTTTACGACGTCGCGACGCCCTGGACTGAAAACGGCCTAACTTACGACTCGCCCGACGGGCGTGGCTCATGGAGCCAGGGCGCTGGCATCCCCGGGCCCAAATACACTGACGTCGGACCGCTGCCGCAGCCTGACATCGGTCTTCATCTCCGGCTCAATTCTTTAGCGCTAGACCCAGGGCAGGCAAAGGCTGGCTCCTGGCTAGAACTGGATGTAACTGACTTTATCCGCCGCCGTGTCCGTGCAAATGATCGAGAAGTAAACCTCGTGTTGCGTTCATCGACTCTGGGCCGAAATTATACCTTGAATAGCCGCGAGGCCCCGGAACAGGATCACCGGCCTGGTTTGTCGATCGAGCTCAGCGATGAAAGCCAAGACTTTAGTGTGGGACCCCTGTTTCGAACTGACTGGAAACCCGGGCAATCTGTGACCGTGCCCTTAACCGGGATGGCGACCGGTAACAAAGCCGCGAATCTACCCCAGTGGAAACTTGAACAGGCCCCGGCTGCGGCTCGACGTGGCTCGGCGAAGTTAACGCCGATCGCAGAAGGGGCAATGTTTACGCCTGATGTCCCAGGCAAATATCGCATCAATTGCGCGTTGCCGATAAATGCGGCAGCGCCACAAACCAGCGAGCCGGTCGACACTTATCTGCTCTCCGTTCCACCGCACCCGCGACTCTACGTCACCGCCGAAAGTCTGCCCCGCATCCGCGACGACGCTCGTGGGACCGGCGCCTTATCAAAGGTCTTCCTCGATTGGGTAAAGAGCGGGAGCGGCGGTTTAGCCAATGGAAAATTTCACGACATGGGTATTCACGAGGGCTGCGAAAACAATGCGTTGGCATGGCTGATTACAGGCGACAGCCAATTCCTCTCAAATTCCATCGCCTATGCGGAACAAATGTTGAAAAAGCCGATGCGCGAACATTTTGAGGATGTGCATTCGGCGACGTTCCTGGGTGCAAGCTGGGTCCATGCCATGGCCTTGCATTACGACTGGTGTTACGACCGTCTCGCACCCGAGCATCGGCAAAAAGTTACCACGTGGCTAAAAGAAGCTGCGCGCTGGGGCTGGGCGCGCAGTGGGGCTCCTATCGCGCATAATGACGGAGGGGCGCGGCAATGCCTGCTGGGCAGCGCGGCTTTGGCACTGCTGGGGGACGATGCGGAGGCTGAAGACCTTTATCGGCTCAGCCATGATAATTTCGAGAAAAACCTGTTGCCCTGGCTCAATGATGGCGGGCAGGGCGGCCGTTCGGGTGACGGTGGAGAATACGAAGGATTGCACAGCTTTTACATTGTTAAGTATGCCTGGATGTCTCAAACCGCCACCGGCGAAGACGTATTCAGCGAATCTCCCTTCTTCTTCAATCGTCTTCGGCACATCCTGTTCGGGTGGTATCCCCGCCAGCTGGTCGAAAGGTCAGCTGCCTATTCCATGCGCCAATATTATTCGCCCAGCGGCGATCACATCCGCCTCGGGTACGTGGGCGATACGCAGCCGTACCAATCAGCCGCCGCTCTGTGCGCGCGCTACCGTGATACGCCCGCAGCGCAAGCCGTGCGGTGGCTCGGCGGCGCTTGGCCAACGCGCTGGATGCAGTACACACTCCGCTGGGCGGTGCTCGGTGAATGGGCCAGAATTCCTGGGCAGCAACCGGCAAATGAAACGGGTGGGTTAGCACTTATCACATCGAACGATCGGCAGCCAGATCGCGCGCCCGGGCTGGCTTACCTCGATCAAGGCTGCAATACCGTTTACTTGCGCAGCGATTGGAGCGACGATGCGACCTGGATCGTGTTTGAAAATGCGCCCTTTGTAAGCGCGCATGATAGTCTCGACTGCGGCACGTTTGAGATCTTTAAGGGCGACCTTCTGGCAGCCCGCACCGGCAATTTGGATCACGCCAACGTCGGTGCCGCGCATACGATGAATTATTTGCATCGTACGATTTCCGGAAACTGTCTGCTTATTGAGGACCCGCACGAGAAATGGAAGGGATTTCTCGGCGGCGCCGAAGGCGGCCAGGATGAAGGCGGCGAACGGACGAATTTTCCTCTGAGTGCTTCGCCTGACGCGGATGCCTACACCATCTATCGCGATGTGTTCCGCAGAGGACAGATCACCCGATTCTATCATAGTACGAACTTGACCTACGCATTCGCGGACCTGACGCCGGCCTATAACAATCCACGCTTCCATGGAGGCAATCTCAATCAACCGAAGGTTGACTATGTCAGTCGCGAGCTCGTCTATGTGCCCGGTGTCGATACCCTGCTGGTTTTCGATCGCGTCAACGCACTCAAACCTGAATTCAAGAAACGATGGGTGCTCCATTCGCTCGGAGAGCTCGACATTCTCGACGGCGTGTCAAGACCGGTGAGCGAAGGAGAGTTTGATTATGAAAATGCTACGCGCGCCGTAATTCGGTACGGCTGGCCGAAACCCGTCGCCAGTTTCGCTCGCTGTCTCAGCGTGACCTTATTGCCGGAGCATGCTCATATTACAAAAATTGGTGGCCGGACCGAATTACCAGCGGGCAAGACCGAGGTTTTCCCGGGAGATCAATGGCACGGTCAGCATCAACATCACCACATCAAAGACTTTTGGGTAAACGGGACCAACTATCCGCCAGGCAATCCGCCCGAGACTCGCTGGTTTGGCGAACCCACCAGTTCGGACTACTTGCCTGGTACGCCGGATGAAAGCGGTGGGCGGGGTAAATGGCGCATCGAGGTTAGTCCCTCGGAGCCGGCCTTGAATGATGTCTTCCTTCACGCGCTTTGCCCCAGGTTGGGGTCGGACGGCGCATTTCCAACCGTCGCAAAACTCAGCAGCATCCCACAAATCGGAAACAAAGCCGTCGAACTATTTGAAGGCGCACTCGTCCGCACTGCCGCCCGGCAGGCGGCCGTTTTCTTCTGTCGTTCAGACCCTTCAGAGTCGGCTTTTTACGCCGCCTGGCCACCGGGACCTCCGACGCTATTGATCGTCGCGGATCTGGCCCCTGGCCTGTACGTGGTCACCGTGCAGAACCAGGCTCCGGTTGAAAGCATCGTCACTGAGAACGGCGCCTTGGTAATCCGCGATGCGCAAGCGCCCGTGAAAGTCACCCGCAAGTGAACACAGGCTGGAGTTGAATCGAGGTTGTTACTTTTCAACTCCTCGTCATTGGAAGAATATCAGCGTGTGGCGTCAACCTCAGGATACCGCATCGTCAGGCTGCCCAACGGGGCGCACAGCGTCCATTCGCTGGCACATGCGGAAACGTTTCACCCGGTGATCGGTCCAGTGGCCGAAGCGGAGGCGCTCTATGTCGGCCAACTGCGATTACTTCAAAGGCTTTGGAATCATTCAGGAGAATTTGTGATTTGGGATGTCGGTCTGGGTGCGGCTGCGAACGCGGTGACCGCTTTGCGCGCTACTGCCGGCCTTCGTTGTTCGCTTCACCTTGTCAGTTTTGACCATACGTTGGAGCCGTTGTCGTTTGCGCTCGGGAATACCACGCATCTCGATTATTTAGTCGGATACGAGGATCATCTCGCAGACCTCCTCCACAACCGACAAATCTCCTTTCGGACGGGCGAACAACGAATCAATTGGCAGGTGCACCTCGCCGATTTCCCCACACTGCTTACACAGCCAGTGGCCAAAACTATCGCCAGACCACACGCGATCATGTTCGACGCGTTTTCGCCGGCGAAGAATCCCGCGATGTGGACAAAGCCGTTGTTCGAGAGTCTTTTTCAGCTGCTCGATCCGGACAGGCCCTGCGCGCTGCCGACGTATTCCCGCAGCACAATGCTCCGAGTTACATTGCTGCTGGCCGGCTTCTTCGTTGGCGTCGGCCACGCCACCGGAGAGAAAGAGGAAACCACGATCGCGGCGAATTCGCTGGAATTGATCGAACAACCGTTGGACCGTCGCTGGCTCCAACGGGCTCGGCGCTCCACCAGCGCCGAACCGATGTGGGAACCGGTTTATCGACAGGCACCGTTGGCTGAAAGTACGTGGTTGCGCTTACAGGCACACGTGCAATTTCAACGATAACGCCATTCGGGACGCTGTTTTTCCAGCGATTGGCCCCAGGCCCTTCTCAACTCGCACTTTCAATTCATCGAAGTGGATGGCAGCTTTAAGGCTATGGTGAAATTGGATGAACTGCTCGCCGGCCCCGCGCCTATCCTTGCGCTGGCCCCGATGCAGGACGTCACGGACCTGCCGTTTTGGAGGCTTCTGACTCGTTACGGTGGCGCCGACGTTTATTTCACGGAGTACTTTCGGGTCCACGCGACTTCGAATCTCGATCCGAACATCCTCAAATCCATTACGCACAATCCGACTGGCCGGCCGGTGGTTGCGCAGATGATCGGCAACGATATTCCTGCCCTGGTGCGCACTGCGCGCGAACTGCAGCAATATCCGATCGCGGCGGTCGATCTAAACCTGGGCTGCCCTGCGCCGGTGGTGTATCGCAAATGCGCCGGTGGCGGATTACTGCGGGATCCGAAGCACGTCGATGCAATCCTGGGCGCGTTGCGTGACACTGTTCAGATTAAATTCACAGTTAAAACTCGCCTCGGCTTCGACTCGCCTCTGGTTTTTGACGAGCTGTTGCCGATTTTCCGCAAGCACAGCTTGGACCTGCTGACGGTGCATGGGCGGACGGTGAAAGAAATGTATCGCAGCGAAGTCCATTATGACTTCATCACGCGGGCCGTGTCCGAAGTTGGCTGCCCGGTTCTGGCCAACGGCAACGTGTACTCAGCGCAAAAGGCACATGAAGTTCTCGAAATAACGGGTGCATTGGGCTTGATGATTGGCCGTGGCGCGATTCGCAATCCGTGGCTCTTTGAGCAAATCCGGCAACGGCGCCGGGGTGAATTGGTCGCATACCCAAGCGGACAAGATGTGCTGCAGTATGTCAGGGCGCTTTACGCGGCAGTCTGCTCGCCAGAGGTTCGTGAAGCCTCTCAGGTCCAGAAGATGAAGAAGTACATGAATTACGTTGGAATGGGTGTCGAGCCAAGCGGGCAGTTTCTCCACCAGATTCGACGCGTCACAACCAAGGCCGATTTCTTCGCTGTTTGCGACGAGTTTCTCAATCACCATCAGCCGATGCCCCTTGAGCCGTTCCAGCTCGATTTGCATGAGGCCGACCTTCTGGCGGGAGAACACAGGTGAGGTCAGATGTCAGAAGTCAGAGATCAGAACTCCGTCCTCCGGACTCAGGCCGTCGCCGTCAGCAATAACGCCGCGGTTTGGTTAGCTCGAAGGTATTCGGCAAATGCCGCACCTCGCGCACCGTTCCTTCGCTCAGCAAGACCTCGACGATATCAAATCGGATTTTGACGCGCGGATTTCTCAGCAGCCGCAAGTAGTCCAATGCCGCCCGCGACAATCGTTCCTTTCGCTCGAGGTCCACCGCAGCCGCTGGTCGCACCCACTCCTCCGAAGAGCGAGTCTTAACTTCGACGAAGACCAGACAATCTTTCTCGCGAAACACGAGGTCAATTTCACCTCGTTTGGTACGGAAGTTTGCCGTTAGAAATTTCAATCCCTGGCGCTTTAGCTGTTTTCTGGCTGCGCGCTCACCAAGTTCTCCGTACTGCAAGTGCAATGGTTTGGTGCTCTTGTTCCACCACCGGTGAATTGGTGCCAGAAAACTCATGGAATCCGCTTGGGCTCATAGCTTATGGTGCAATCATGCAAAGACAATCAATTTTATAGACCCAGCCTTCCATTGCACCCCGCGCGCAGATTTCGTATTGGTGAAGCTACGCGCACATGATCGATTCCGAAGTATCCCGCGCTTGTCCCGTTTGCGGTTCGCATCGGGCTGAGCCTTATATGCAGAAAGGCGCCCTGCGCCTGGTGCGATGCCAGGACTGCGCGATGATTTATGCCAATCCGGTCCCAAGCGCTTACGCCTCCGGTCAATATTACGACGAGACGGCCTCAGGCTATTATCTATCGCCGGCAAAACTCGAAAGCGATTACGCACCGGTCCGCTTCGAGCGTGAATTAAAGCTGTTCCGCAAATATTCCGGATGCGGAGTAGTGTTGGACGTCGGCTGTTCCTCAGGGGCTTTTCTCTATCAACTGAACAAACGTTATCCAGGCGATTACGAGGTGATCGGGCTGGATGCGAGCGGTCCCGCCCTGGACTTCGCTTCCTCTCGGGGTGTGCCTGTCGTTCGGGGCGACTTTCTCGACCAAAGCTTCGACCAGCGGCGGTTTGACGCAATCACGTTCTGGGCTGTGCTCGAACATCTCTTCGAGCCGCGCGCGTTCCTGAACAAAGCATGGTCGATGCTTAAGCCCGGGGGACTTTGCTACGTGCTGGTGCCAAACATGAAGTCGTTGGCGACGCGCCTGCTTGGGGCGCGCTACCGATACATTTACCACCAGCACCTCAACTACTTCAATCGCGCGACACTCAGCCGGCTTGTTGAGGGCCAATTCTCGATTCGCGAGTTTCGATCGATTCATTTCAATCCGGTTGTCTTGTGGCAGGACTGGCGCTCGAGTGGAGCAGAAGTCAGCAATGAGCAACGAGCCGCGTTGCTGCAACGCACGACGGCTTACAAACAGAACCCTCTGCTTAAACCGATGAAAGTGGCTTACACCTTTTCGGAGAAATGCCTCGGGATATTAGATCTGGCCGACAATTTGGCGGCAGTGCTCGTGAGGAAACCTTCGTAGCGGCGGGCGTCTCGCCTACCGTAGAACGGGCATCCTGCCCAGGGGATTAGGCACATTATCAGCTTCCTACAGGTCATGCGCGTTTCTCCTCAAGTTTCTTACCCGGGGGCGAGACGCCACCCTCTACGTCAGGCGAGACGCCTGACGCTACGCTTAATAAGGAACTAAGCGGTAAAACTTTTGCGCGGGCTGTGACCTGGGCTGTGCAAAATCGGTCGGAATTACAGTTGTGCCTGTTGTGTTGGTAAACACTTGAAGGGGCTGCCAATTTCCGGTGCTGACCGAATCGCTGCATTGAAGCTGCCAAATGGTCATGGGAGGTGCCTGGACGTAGAGAGAAGGCGAATTGGTCCCGGAACATTGGAGACTGAGATGCGGCGACAGTGGCTGATACGGCACGCCTTTCAGACAAACATCGAATGCGACATCGTCGTAATCGGACCAACAATTGCCAATTTGAACGGCAAGCGTATTGGTGCCTGGACGCAAGAGTGAGCTGAAGGGCGTCAGATCAAAGTAGCGCGTTTCGTTGCCCTGCAGGGTGACAGTATCGATAAATGTTTTGAGTTCAGTACCATTTAGAAAAACGCGCAAGGGATAGATCGCGCTCACGGAGACATCGGTGCAAGTGGCGGCGAGAAGCAATTCATCGAATTCGACGGATTCGGTCACAAATTGTTTGCGGAAGAAATACGCCGGCAGCAGTTGAGGAAGGGGTGTTGCGACATTGGTAGGCCCACTGCCAGCACCGAACTTAGCCCGTCCGATCGACCAGGTGGAATCGTTGAAGTCGCTGGCGTACCAGCCTGCGACCGGGGTGTTGGTGAAGTACCGCCAACTGGAGCCAAACCCGATGAGCGTGGCCCACGTGGACGAAGAGGGGGCGGGGATTTCGCGAAAGAAGACGTTGTCTAGAAAGACCGACCCGGTTCCAGGCGCTGCAATGGAATATCGATGACGGATTTCCAGATTGGGAAAACCGTTCGGCAATTGAAAGGTGCGATTGAAATAAGTCCAATCCGTTCCGGCGGGTCCGATTTGCACGTGCGGTGTAAAATAGAACGGATCGGGCAACGGCGGACGGTTGTTGGTGTCGTAGCCGTTTTTGGTCGAGCTCCATTCCAGCCAGTGCTCGGAAGCTTGGGAGATGCCTGGGCTGTTGATGAAACCGCCAAAGCTATAAAATGAACCGGGGGTGACCGAAATTGAGGAATCGGGGATGCCGTACTGATTGTATTGCGCAACGGTGCCGTTGTCGCTTTGGTTTTCGAGTCGAATCTGCAAACACTGCTTGCCTTGATATGACAGGTTTGTTGTGCCGATCATGTTCGTGGCAGCGACGTTGCCAGTGAACCATTTATCCCAGCGACAGTTTTCGTTGCGCTCGAAACCCGAATTCGCAACGAGATTGTTATTCAGCAGTGATAACAGGACAAAGGGCGCGGACCGAACGACGTTTGTACCGTAGACGGCACCGACCTCGTAGACATACTGGCATCCGGCCTTAAGGGCGAAATCGGTGTAATCGGTTATGTTGCCTGTGACGGTTGCGATATGGCTGAAGACGCCTTTGGGCTCATCTGCCCGATAGATGCGATAGAGTTGGGGAGCCCGATCATTGGTCCAGCTGAAGGACGCACGATTGTACGCGGGTGTCTGAATGTTAACTAGAGGAGTGCCTGGCGGGAATAGTCGCACGCCGTGATTGCCGTCGCGGCGCATGTTGCCGCGGTGCGTCGCCCAAGAAACGTGATTTGTCCCTGTCGCGCCGAAGTTTTCTACATAAACCCGGCCAGTGAGGCTCCGGTATACGACATCCAACCGGCCAATACCTTCCACATCAGCCAGAGCGGGTATCTGCTTGATGCCGCCTGGAACCGGAATGCTTTTCTTCAGTGAACCGTCGAGCGCATAGATGAGGAGGTTACCGGAGGATGGATTTATCTCTGGCTGGTATGTTCCAATGATGATTTCTTCGTTGCCGTCCCCATCGACGTCGCCCACTACTGGTGGAGTAGGCAGATACGGGTAAAAGTTCTTCGGCCAGCCGGGCCGGTCGACTAATTCGACCCCATTCCAATAACGGAACGTTATTTCATAGGAATGATTAAATCCGAGCACGTCGATGTGATTGTCGTGGTCGGGATTAACAGGGATGAGGCAAGCGCTATTAAGCCAACCGCAATTATTCGTGAAATCAAGGTGTGGCAGCCAGCGGCGCCACAACACGGCGCCGTCATCATCGAGAATAGTCTCGTTAGGTTCCCACATCGAACTGAGTTGCGTCCCGGCGACCAGCACTTCGTCGAGGCCATCGCCGTCAATGTCGGCAGTATAAACGTCGATTGGAACCAGGTAGGAGCCGCTCATCAACCGCTGGTTCTTCCCGAATTGGCGATGAAGCATGCCTTTGCCCCAAAGTCCGAACGGCTGTGATTTGTCGAAGCAGACCACGCTGTCGCTGTCATTCAATGCATAAATCCGCGCTGGCCCGCTTGCCTCCGGCTGTCCTATCGCCAGCCCTGATTCGACCAAATGATGAAGATGGTAAACGCAGTTCTGTCCGCCTGTGCGGGCGTTAAAAGTGACGATCCCGCCAGACCACGTTTCGCCCATCGCTCCCCACGGCCCCACTCCATAGATCGGGAAAATGAACGGGTTATAATCCTGCCCGCCACCCAAAGGGTCTGGCTGGATTTTCCAGGCCGTAATGACCTCGTAATTTCCTGTACCATTCAAATCGGTGACGATAGGCGGTGAGACTTCCGAAAAAAAGCGCGCGGTGTCGGGTAAGTGATCCAGCCACGCTCCGGTTGGGTACCAGTAAAAGCCGTTGGTCACCGTCTGGTAGCCGCCGTTGGGCACATACGATGCCGCATCGACTGTGTTTGACCACATCACCGAACCGTCACCTCGCAACGCAATGACATGCGCCCCGCGCGTGAAAATGATTTCCTCGCGGCCATCGCCGTCCAGATCGCAAAGCGTCGGTGAGACGTTTATCGGTTCGGCGCCGGACGCATAAGGAAATCCCGGCAACCGCTGGCCGGTGTATTTGAAAGCGTCGAGAAACCAGTCGCCCGCTGTGTCGCGATAAGGCACCACAATTTCCAGGTCCGGCGAGCTATCTAAGTTCCCAACGGCAAGGGCGGCCAGTTGCCAGCCGCCGTCACCGGTCTGGAAAGTAGAAATCTCCGTGGCGGGCGAATTGCAAAGTGCAATCAGCCACAGGCCGCCCGCTCGGATTTTCCAGCAGTTGTGACTTTGCTTCTGCGTCATGATGTTCGAGTGCGGAACAAAACTTCCCCAAGACCGGCGATCAGCGCTCAATGTAGCTGGATTCAACGTCCCCTCGTAAAATCAAAAGCGCCTAGGATTTTCCTAGTCAGGGCAGCGAAGCCTTAAAATGGTTAACAGGCTGACCCCGTAAGAAAGAGTCGATTTTAGAGGCCCAGTCCTGCTAAGGCCCGCCAGGATTCGGAGGAAGCTGCGTTGAGGTCTCCTCCATAATACGCTCCAATTCGTCAGGATCTTCAGCAATGAGGCTGAGTTGTTCGCTGCCTGCAGGCGAAAGCAATGCCCGTACGGGTTCGTAGTTCTTGCGGTGAATAGCGCAGGGGCCGAATTGCTTCAGCGTCGCTTGATGGAGTGCCGTAAGGTAGCCTTTGTGCCTGTCGATCCCGTATTGCGGGAACTGCTCATGGTACGTCAGCATCGCTTCGTCACGAGCAACTTTTGCCAGGATCGATGCTGCCGAGATGCAGCGAACTTTGGCGTCTCCTTTAATGATAGTGCGGGCTGGGTACGGCAGGCTGGGCATGCGGTTGCCATCGATAAGGATAATGCCGGGCTTGAGCTTCAAACCGGCTACTGCCCTTTGCATCGCCAACATCGTCGCGCGAAATACGTTCAGCGTATTGACCTCCTCCAGGCTCGCCGTCGCGATGCAGAAGTCCAAGGCGCGGTCTTTGATTCTCTCGCTCAACTCTTTTCTGCGCTCGGGCGTAAGCTGCTTGGAATCGCGTAGTCCATTAATCCGTCGAGCGGGATTCAAAATGCACGCCGCTGCGTAAACTTCGGCAATCGCGGAGCCGATCCCTACTTCGTCAACGCCGCATTCCAGCAAACCCTCCGGCGTGGTCATCCTGGCCATGGCCATTTGGATTTGCACCGGAGCGGTTGGTTTATCCGCCGAAGAGTTGTTGTGCGTCGGCAAGGAAGATGCGCTCATCAAATACTCTCTTTATCCCAGCACTAAGCCTCACGTGACGGCAAGCACAAAGAAAAAATTTTGCGCCGGGACGCCGCTTGACTTCTCGGACGGCAAAGCTCAGTCTCGACTTCGAGTCAGCCATGAGCAGATTGTGTTTCAGTAGTATCGGGATGCATCGGCCGTTTGTGGCTCTTGGAACCGCGCTTGCCCTGTTTGTTGCCATTAACTCGCCCTTTGCCCAGGCTAGCGATACCAATCTGCCTGCCCCATCAGCTGCCCAACAGGCCGACACCAACTCGCAGGAAATGCTCAGGGTCTATCTCCAGTTGCAGGAGCAACTCCATTCTACTCAGCTGGCGATTGAGCAGAATCGCCGAGAAGCCAAGGAAGTCGCGGAACAGAATGCCGAGATTTTGGCCAATCGATTGCATGCAGTCGAGGCCGCCCTCGCTGCGCAGCGCGCGCGCGAATTGGACGCCATGCAAAGCTCCAATCGGGTGCTGCTCATTGTCGCCGGCACATTCGCCACCTTCGGGTTTCTGGTCATGCTCGTCATCGCCTACTTCCAATGGCGCACCGTTCACGGCCTGGCCCAAGTGGCGCCAGTCTTGCCCGAAGCCCGTGCCTTGCCAGCTTCGGAAGTGCCCCTGCTGAGCATCGGACCTGCCGAACCTCCCAACAATAAACTGCTTGGCGCGCTCGAGCGGCTTGAAAAGCGCATCCACGAACTCGAGTTGACGCCCCACGAATCTCTCCACGAAGGTGCCAGCAGCCCAATCAACGTGTCTGGCGCCCCCGCTGTGGTCGAAGTAACCCAATCCAATGGTGACTCAAGTAATGGCGAAGAGACGTTGGCTTCATCTCGTTCAGTCCGAGTCCAAATGCTCCTTGGGAAGGGGCTTTCCATGCTGAATTTGGATAAGCCGGCAGAAGCCCTGAACTGTTTTGACGAAGTGCTGAAGTCTGACCCAAAAAACAGTGAGGCATTGGTTCGTCGAGGCTTGGCGCTGGAACGGTTACAACTGCTCAATGAGGCGATTGAGTCTTACGACCGGGCGATCGCCCTAAACGATTCAATGACCATTGCCTATTTGCACAAAGGCGGCCTGTTCAATCGGATGGAACGCTTCGACGAGGCCCTCGCCTGTTATGAGCAGGCCTTGCGGACACAGGAACGCAAAAGCGAATGAGTTTGGCAACGCTCCCTGACTCTTGCTGCTCTCCCTCTCCCCTTCTGAGGGGAGAGGGGTTTCCCTTATTTAGCGTCCCCATGTGCTTTTGAGGATGTTGTGCCTCCATCGTCCCCGCCTCGACCTCACCACAGGAACGACTGCTGCTGGCCTAGCAGTGTCTTTCCCTCCCAAAACGAGATTCGCCACGCGGTGACACTGCCGATCTTTTTGTAATCCTCGCTGCTGAGGGTCACGTTGCTCCAGTGACTGAACGCGCCACCCGGATTTTCGATCCGCTGTTCAAGCACCAGCTGCTTCGGGAGGTTTCCCTCGGCGTTACCTCTGATTTCAACGCGGATCGTCAATGGCTCCCAAACCGGCCCTTTGGTCTTCCACTGGATGTAAAAGCGAAGTCCCGATCGCCGCTCCGGATGGTCACGGAGCAGCGCTTGATAAACATCCCGTTCATAAAGACTAGGCGCCAACGAGTTGCGCCCCTTTTCATCTAAAAACTCAGGCAGGACCTTAATGACACGCCCGGTAGCCGCCTCCAAACCGCAGGTCTGCCCCAGCACGCACCCAACCGCCAGCCACAACCAAAACTGCCGCATGCGACAGAAATAGCGATGCCGCAGCCTTAACTCAACCCATAACTCTGCTCAATGCACGAGTGATCGCATGGCGTTTGGACGTTGCTATTGGCGAAAGGCTGGGTAAAAGAAAACGCGTGCATCCCAGTTTGTTAAGCACGCCTTTTATCCTGTTGCGCTCTGCCGCCGGGCTTGGGTGCCTGGTTTTGTTCGGCACCCGCACTTTGGCCCAGGACAATTATGAAATCCAGGTCTATGGATCAGAGACGGTCCCCGCAGGACGGACCATGGTGGAGATCCACAGCAACTACACTATCAATGGCGAGCGCGACGTCGTTAACGGAGTTCTGCCTTCGAACCATGCGCTGCATGAGACCTTGGAAATAACGCACGGTTTTACCCCCTGGTTTGAAACCGGGTTTTATCTGTTTTCGAGCATCCAGCCCGATCATGGCTGGGAATGGGTCGGAGACCACATCCGTCCTCGTATTCGCGCGCCGGAAGATTGGCACTGGCCCGTCGGCCTGAGTCTCTCGACCGAAATTGGGTATCAGAGCCCATCTTATTCCGAGGACACCTGGACCTGGGAAATTCGTCCAATCGTCGACAAACAATGGAAACGCTGGTACTTCGGCTTTAATCCAGCGTTGGAAAAATCGTTGCACGGAATGAACTCGACCAAGGGGTTTGGGTTTGCTCCGAGCGTGAAGATCAGTTTCGACCTGACCAAGGCAATTGCGATCGGAGCCGAATATTATGCCTCATTAGGCGAGATCGGCCATTTCGATGACTGGTCTCAGCAACAACATTCAATCTTCCCCACAATTGATCTAAATCTGTCGCCGCGGTTCGAGTTCAATTTTGGCGTCGGTTTCGGCCTTACCCAAAGCACGGACGACTTGCTGGTGAAGCTGATCCTGGGATACCGGTTTTGATTGTAGGAGGCGACGTAAGGAGGATTAGCAGTAGGATTAAGAAGTGGGTAAAGCATGATTCCTACTCCTAATCCCCCGTACTCAGAAACAGATTCCCCTTGCGTAAGGAGACTCTAAACTCACGACTCGAGCGTATTAACCACTAAATTACTCCGACAGGGTCTCCTGACGTCGTCTCCTAGAATCCTTACGTCGCCTCCTGCAATTTCAGATTGAAACCAACGAAGCGAGACCCGAACATCGCCCGGTGCGTTGGAAAAAAGTCACATTGGTGGGAGTTGGTCTGCTGGGCGGATCGCTTGGAAAAGCCCTACGACAGCGGAGATTGGCCGATTCGGTCATTGGCTTTGTCCGACGGGCGGCAAGCGTAAAGGAATGCCAAACTGCCGGTGCGGTAGATTTAGCGACGCGCGACTTGTCGTCAGCGGTGGAAGGCGCTGACTTGGTGGTGCTGTGCACACCAATCGCCCAAATGGAGCCGTTGGTGAGGCAGATGCTTCCAGCATTGCGCCGCAGAGCTATCGTAACGGACGTTGGCAGCGTTAAAGCCAGCCTCGTGCGGCAGCTCGAAAAGCCAATCGCCAGAGCCGGCGCATACTTTGTCGGCAGTCATCCAATGGCGGGTGCGGAGAAAATGGGCGTCGCCGCTGCCCATAGTCGACTATTCGAAAGCGCCATTTGCATCGTGACCCCTACCCCGAATTCACATCGGGCTGCCGTGCGCCACATCGAACAGCTTTGGCGCTCAGTCGGCTCCCGCGTGGTTCGCCTCGCACCCAAAACTCATGACCAACTCGTCAGCCGGTCGAGCCATTTGCCCCATGTCGTCGCGGCTGAACTCTCAAATTATGTCCTGGGGCACAATCAACCAGGTCCACAGGAATTGCTGTGTGCCAATGGATTTCGCGACACGACCCGAATTGCCTCAGGTTCCCCAGAAATGTGGCGCGATATTGCGCTGGCTAACCGGGATCACCTGCTGGAGGCGCTCGGAGGATTCCTCGAGCAACTGCAAAACTTCAAACGCCTCCTGAAACGCGGCGATGCCAAGGCGATCTCAGCATTTTTCGAAGATGCCAAACAACGACGAGATCGTTGGGCGCGCAAAATGGGTTCGCCATCGCCCGAATAGGAGGCAGATTTAATTCAGCCGCTCAGGTAATCATTGCTAACGGTTTAACATGTCCCTGCCACACCTAATTGAAATCGTGCCACTGGATAAACCGGTTCGGGCCCAAATCACGGTGCCGGGTTCCAAGAGTATCACGAATCGGGCGCTCATTTTAGCGGCTTTGGCTGAGGGCGAGACCACGCTGCAGGGAGCCCTTTGGAGCGAAGACACCGAAGTCATGGTCGATTGCCTGCGCGACCTGGGCTTCATGGTGAATTTGACCCCCGACCCGGATGAACCTTGCAACCGAACCATCACCGTTTACGGGAAGGGCGGGGTGGTTCCAACCGGAGGCACGGCGACGCAACCGCTTGAATTATTTGTTGGAAACGCAGGAACCGTCGCCCGCTTTCTTGCCGCGTTTGTTTGCCTCGGCAAGGGCGTTTACAGGCTTCACGGGGTACCGCGGATGCACGAGCGGCCGCAAGCGGAGCTTTTTTCCGCCCTGCAACAACTCGGGTTCGATGTGCAGGCGGAAAACAACAATGAAAAGCTGCCAGCTACAATTTCGATCGGCGCGAGATCCGGGGTCGAACCGCGAGGCGGACAGCTTGAGGGCGCTGCCGCCGCGAGTTGTTCGGTTAGCATCGAGCAGAGTTCCCAATTCGCGTCCGCATTGCTTTTGTGTGCGAGGGCCGGGAATTGGCACGTGCGAGTTGAAGGTGAAAATTCGGAGGAATCGCCGTACGTCGTAATGACGACGGAGTTGATAAAAGCATTTCCGAAAAACGGAGGGATATTTCAAATCGAACCGGATGCCTCGAGTGGCAGTTATTTTTGGAGCGCTGAGATGCTGGTTCCTCCTGTGTTCTCGGAAGGAATGGAATATTCGCCAGCGTGGAAAATGGATGTCGCGACGACCCTGTTCAGCAAAATCTCTGTGGCGAATTGGCCAACGTCAGGATGGCAAATAGACCAAAGCTTTCCCGATATGTTGTCCTGGCTTAAAGATCCGGCAATCCTGGGGGTAATGAGGGATCCCGCTGCTCCGGAAGAATTGAAAACTCAGATGCGCGCAATCTATCCCCATCCGGACGAAGGTATCTCGCGAAACAAGGATCTCGGTGATAGCATCATGACGGCGATCGTTTTGGCGCCTTTTGCCGGTCACCCGATTCGGTTCACTGACCTCGCCCGACTTCGCCTCCAGGAATGCGAACGCGTTGTAGCCTTAAGAACCGAACTGACGAAATGCGGCGCCAAGGTAATCGAAACCGGCGATATGCTGGAGGTCTTCCCGTCCCAATTGCATGGCGCCGAAATTGAAACCTACAATGACCATCGAATGGCGATGTGTTTTGCCATTCTGGGATTGAAAGTGCCCGGGATTAAAATCAAAAATCCTGCCTGCGTGAAGAAGACGTTCCCGAATTTTTTTCAGAAACTTGCGGCCGCTCCGCCTCGCGGGCTCGGTGCGACGATCCGAGACGCCGCCACAAACCAACAGCTCGCAATGGACGAGTTATTCGCCCAATGAGCGCTCAACCGCATTTTCGCGGCGTGGGCTCAGGAGGTCGCGCCAGCGTTTTGGAGTGCGCCAGTGCTCTGGCGCACTCCAAGACCTTTCAAGTTTGAAGACCAAATCGCCTATCGTCATCGCGATTGACGGCACCAGCGCCAGCGGCAAGAGCACCAATGCCAAGCTGGTCGCCAAGGCGCTCGGCTTCGTTTACGTCGATACGGGCGCAATGTATCGGACGCTGGCTTGGTACTGCTTGCGCAATAAAATCGACGTCGAAGATGAACGCTCGGTCGGGGCAGCTTGCCGGAAATGGAAAACCTCGCTGGAATGTATCGAGGCTCAGGTCCACTTAAAGGTGGATGGTTATTACCCGGCGCAAGAAATCCGCACGGCTGAGGTCAGCGCGGCGGTCCCGCACGTCGCCGCCGTGCCGAAGGTGCGCGAATGGATGAAACAAACACAACGCGAGTGCGTCCAGTTCGGCAACCTCGTTATGGAAGGGAGGGACATAGGAACCAACGTTTTTCCAGAGACCGACTTCAAGTATTACCTCGATGCTCACCTGGAAGAACGCTCCCGCCGCCGCGCAGCCGAAGGGGTGCTGGAGAATCTTGCCGCCCGGGATTTGCGCGACAGCCAACGCGCGAGCGCCCCGCTCATGATCGCGCTAGGAGCAAAAATCATCAACAATTCGAACCTGACCGCAGAGCAAACCAGCAGCCAGATAATTGCCGATTTCAAGGGACGTTTAGACAAAGCCAGCATGTAAAATCCCAATTCCGAGGGCCGAGATCCGAACCCAATCCAATGAGCGAAGTTCCCCAACCGAACAACCATCACCGGGACTTGTTCTCGGATATTAGCTTTTTCGCATATCGGATTTTGCATTACGGGCGCGCCTGTTTACCGCACCACGAGGTTGTATGAACCCCTGTTACCTCCTGGGCTGGATCTCTTTCCGAGCCCTTTACCGGTTCTACTTTCGTTGGCGCGTCTACAATTCCGAACGAGTGCCCTTGCAAGGTCCGGTCATCCTCGCGGCAAACCACGCGAGTTTTCTCGATCCTCCTCTGGTCGGTTCGGGCGTTCGGCGCAGCATTAACTATCTGGCTCGGGAAAACCTGTTTCGTTTTCCCGTGCTCGGCTGGGTGTTGCATCAATGGCAGGTGGTGCCGGTGGACCGCGAAGGCGGAGGAGCAAAGGGACTCAAAGCCATCCTCGATCGTTTGCTCGACGGCGGCGCAATTATTCTCTTCCCCGAAGGCACTCGCACACGCGACGGCAAACTCCAGCCCGCCCGGTCAGGCATTGGCCTCACCGTGATCAAGTCCGATGCCCCCGTCGTGCCGGTCCGCGTTTTCGGCACCTTTCAGGCCTTCGGGCGGCACATGAAGTTTCCCCGCCCGCACCGCATCGCGGTCAAGTACGGCCGGCCGATGGCTTTTAAAGAACTGCGCACCGAGGCTGAAGCCTGCTCGAAACAACGTCTCAAGGAAATCTACCAGCAAGTGTCCGACGAAATCATGGCCGCCATCGCCAAACTGGAACCGAACGAAGATAAAGAGAATTTTCCTTGAGCCATCGTTAAAACATTAAAAACGCCACTGTGATTCCCGTATCCTCTTTAACGTTCTACCTGTTTAAACGATCACAATTTGGGTTCCCACCCGTGCCGATAAGTGCGCGCAACAAATGCTGACGCCTTCTTGTCACTGACGATCTTCCACGAGGGCGCTTGAAGTTGAAGCGTGTGCCCCGAACGCCAGGCAATATTTGCCAGGTGACAAAGCCGGGCGCTGCGTTGTCCTTCCTCAATCTCTGAGTTAAGCGATTTGCCTTCACGAATCGCCGCGATGAAATTCGCAAAGTGCACGACATCGTCGCCTTTCCCGGGCACTTCCCGGACAAGCTTGTCATTCAAATCGTAAACTCTGCAGGTATCGCCGGCGATAGTCATGAATCCCTTTTCACCATAAAAACCAACACCGAAGGAGGCGCCTTCAAAGCCGCGCGGGTCACAGCTCTGGCCATCCCAGGCGATGGCTTTATCGCCGTAATCGAACATCGCCACCGTCGTGTCCGGGGTTTCCCAGTCATCCTTGAAATGATAACGCCCGCCTCCGCAACTGACGCTTTTGGGAGCGTCTACCCTCAAACCCCAGCGGGCCAGATCAAGCGCATGGACCGCGTTATTGCCCAATTCGCCCGTCCCCCAACTCCAAAACCAATGCCAGTTGTAGTGAACGACATTGTCGCGAAACGGCTGCTCGGGTGCGGGTCCCTGCCACAAGGACCAATCCAGCCATGCCGGCACAGGCATAACCTGACCGTGACCAATCGAAGGACGGTGATTCGTGTACCAGGCACGCGCCAGCTTTACCGCTCCAATTTCCCCGTTATGCAGCGATGAAATCGTTTCGACAATCCATGGCCAACTCCGACGCTGATTGCCCATTTGCACATGCCGTTTGTGCTTGCGCGCCGCAGCTACCATCAACTCGCTCTCGTGAAGATTGTGACTCCCCGGTTTTTCGACATAGACGTGCTTGCCAGCAACGCAGGCCAATATCGCTGCCGGCGAATGCCAATGATCGGGGGTCGCAATCGACACAGCATCCACAGCGCGATCTTCCAAAAGTCGGCGCAGATCTCCGACACCTTTGGGCTGTGTCGATTGCTTTTTCCCAGCGGCGGCTGCTCCTTTGCTCAGAGCCCGGTTATCGACATCGCAAATATAGGCAATCTCGACATTGGGAACCGATAGAAAGCCGGAGATATGGTCCATGCCTCGCCCGTTGCAGCCGATAACACCAACCAAGATCCTGTCGTTGGCACCGATAGCTCGAAATGAAATCGCGCCGTTCCAGGCAGCCACTCCTGCAGTCACTACTGAGGTCTGTTTCAGAAAACGACGGCGAGTCGTTGGGACGTCCATACCGCCATCAAACTGCCAATGCCCGCCGGAGGCAAGCAAACTCAAATGCCCAAATTCGAAAGCGTATTGCTGATCGCGTTAACAATCCGGACCAGGTGCGGATGAGACCGTTCCAGCTCTTCGACAGAAGAGTTCAAACCTTTAAGCGAGAGGTTCAATAGTTGCGGGTTTTGCTCGCTGCGAGTCGCCTCATGCGCCGAGACTTCGGCAAAACCTGCGATGCTTTCGGCCTGTTCGCCATGAGTCTTGGATAACTCCGCGACTTCGGATTTCAACGTGCTGAGCAACTGCAGCAGCTCACGCCGACGGTCGTCCTTAATTGTTTCGGCATTTTGAATTCTTGCCTCAATCTTTCCGATGGTGTCTTCGATCATTGCTTCGGTCCGAGTTCAATTTCAACATATCGGCAATCAGCAGCGGAGCAAGCGTTCTGATCGATTACAGGGCCTCATCCTCTAATGAGTGGTTCAACGACCCGCCAAATCGCTTCGCTGATCTGCTCCATCGTCCCGCTCGCATCCAGTTGATGGACGCGCTTCGGTTCGGAGGCAATAATTGCCTCATAGCCTTTGGCAACCCGTTCAAAGAAACTGGCACCTGCCTCCTCTATCCGATCTCTCAGCGGTGGAGCGCTGGCCTGGCGAGCTGCTCGCCTTTTTTCACTCACCGCCACAGGCACCAGCAGCACCAGCGTCAGGTCCGGCCGCGTCTCCCCAACCGCCATATCGATGATTCGCCGCACCAGTTCCAAATCCAGCCCCCTACCATACCCCTGGTACGCGAGGGTCGAGTCATAATAGCGGTCACAGACCACGATTTGGCCAGCAGCAAGCGCCGGCCGGATAACTTCACGCACCAGCTGCGCGCGACTGGCATTCATCAGCAATAGCTCGGCTTCAGGCGTCATTGCCTGATTCGCCGCGCTATGCTTGAGCGTGTGCCGAATTTCTTCGCCGATAGGCGTTCCACCAGGTTCGCGTAACGTCCTGACCGCGTGACCAAGCCCGCGCAACCGCTCCGCCAAGAGCACCACCTGCGTCGATTTTCCACTCCCCTCCGTCCCCTCAAAAGTAATGAAGAGTCCCTTCATAAGCTTTGTGGACAGGAACTAAACACGCTGGCGCTAATACTTAGCGCAAATTTGTACTCTGTTGTGCCCATTCCTATCCCGGGCGCAGGCGAGGCCCCTTTGGCGTATCCTCAATGACCCACCCTTTCACCTTCAACTCAGCGCGAATCTCGTCAGCCTTTTTAAAATCTTTCGCCTTGCGGGCGGCTTGACGCGCCTCGAGCAGCGCTTGAATTTCCGGAGGTGCCACCACCTCCGTGGATGCTCCCACTGCCAGCACCGAATCAATTCTCTCCCACGCTGCCAGCGCACTCGCCGCTGCGGAACTATCCAAGCTTCGGTCCGCCAGTCGGCGGTTCATTTCCCGCACCCATTCGAAAATGCTTCCCCACGCTCCGGACACATTCAGGTCGTCATCCAGTTTCTCAGAAAAATTGCTGACGAGTGAAGCATCCTCTGCGGCTTTGGTTTGACCCGTGACTTCGCGCAAACGCGCCAGGCATTCGTCCAGCCGGGCCAACGATTGCCGGGCGCTTTGCAATCCATCCATCGTGAAATTGAAGGTTTCGCGATAATGTGCCGTCAGCAGCAAATAACGAATCTCCCGTCCGCTAAAGCTCTTTGCCAACAGATCGCGCAATGTGAAAAAATTGCCGAGCGACTTAGCCATCTTTTTGCCCTCGACCATCAGATGCGCGCCATGCAGCCAGTGCCGGACGAAACGTTGCCCCGGCGGCTGCAAGGCCGCACCTTCACTTTGCGCAATTTCGTCCTCGTGATGTGGGAACATCAAATCTTCTCCGCCGACATGCAGATCGAAACTTGGGCCCAAAATCTCCATGCTCATCGCGCTGCACTCGATGTGCCACCCCGGCCGCCCCTCGCCCCATGGACTCGGCCAGAAAACCTCACCATCTTCCGGGACGCGCGCCTTCCACAACGCGAAATCGGCGACCGCCTCTTTGGCATATTCATCGCTGCGCACTCGTTCACCGACACGCATTTCGTCGAAATTTAATTTTACCAGCTGTCCATATTGCCGGCCCGCGCTTCGGTATTTCTCGATGCTGAAGTAGATCGAGCCGTCTGCGGCCCGGTAGGCTATCCCTTTGTCGAGCAGCTTTTGTATCAGCTCGATAATCGGACCAATATGTTCCGTTGCCCGCGGTGTCTGGTGCGGCAGGCGACAGTTTAAGCTCTTGAGGTCTTCAAAAAAAGCGGCCTCGAATTTCCCTGTAAAGTCACTCAGCGGCGCCCGACTCTCCCGGACACGCTTGATAATCTTGTCCTCCACGTCGGTGATGTTCATGACATGCTGGACGGCGTAGCCTTTGAATTCCAAATAGCGGCGGACCAAATCGCCAAATACAAACGTCCGCCAGTTGCCGATATGGGCAAAATCATAAACGGTTGGCCCGCAACAATACATGCCGACGCGTTTTGATTCTAGATCCAGCGGCGCAAACTCCTGCACGGAGCGCGAGAGCGTATTAAACAGTTTTAATCCCATTGCGAATCCGGGCAGGTTAAACCTAGACGCCTGAAATAAAAGGGCAAATTGGGGCGGATTGCTTACTAGCGGCCCCAGATATACAGGCTAAGTTGGCGCATGGAGACTGGCCAGATAAAGCCTCATTTCAGCCTTCCTTCACTGATTGCATTAGGAGCGGCAATTGCCAGCTTCTTTGTCGGTGCCACCGGGGGCTTCATTCTCGCAATTGTCGCCATTCTGTGCGGATTGATTGGCATTTTGCTCTCCTTTTCACCATCTGTTCGCGGTGGGCTTATCAGCGTCTTTTCGCTGATATTGAGCGCCATTGCGATCGTTGCGGCCCTGGGTAAAGCGATCGCCTGGGCGCTCTAAGGCAGGCCCAAAGTCCAAAGTCGGATTTTCGCATGGTGCTCGGCGTAAACGTCAAGATAGAATAGGCAGAAGCAGACCAATCGGTGCTTGCCTTATTTGGACTTTGGACTTTGGACTTTGGACCTTAGACTCGCTGGGATGAAAGTCATCCCGGAGCAATGGGTCAACGTTGATCAATACGTTAACGACGTCGTGGTGCATTCGGATGCGGCATTGGCCGCCGCTTTGCAGGCTAGCACGTCGGCGGGGCTCCCGGCGATCAGCGTTACCCCGAGTCAAGGTAAGCTATTACAGTTGTTGGCACAGATTCATCACGCCCAATCTATGCTGGAGATCGGAACTTTGGGTGGTTATAGCACGATTTGGCTGGCGCGCGCGTTGCCGCCGAGTGGTCGTTTGATCACTCTCGAGCTCAATCCCCAGTATGCTGAAGTGGCCCGCGTCAATATTGCCCGCGCCAACCTGGCGCACGCGGTCGAGTTTCAGGTCGGCGCCGCCCTCGAACTGCTGCCTCGACTAGCTCACCACGAGCGGGCTCCCTTTGACCTGATTTTTATCGACGCGGATAAGGTAAGCACGCCCGATTACTTCAGCCGAGCCTTAAAATTATCCCGGCCGGGCAGCGTGATTATCACGGATAACGTTGTTCGCGACGGCGCCCTGGCCGACAGTACGAGCACTGATCCCAGTGTTCAAGGGATGCGCCGCTTCACTGAAATGCTCGGAAAAGAGCCGCGAGTTAGTGCGACCGTCATCCAAACCGTCGGATCAAAAGGCTACGACGGGTTTGCAGTCGCGCTAGTAAAGTAAGACAGCTCGCTTATGGTGCTCGTCGTCGTCCTCCTCCTCGTCCTCGAATTCTGTTAGCTCTTTCGTTTGGCCAATCAAGCCCTCGATTCTACCACATTCCCCATGCGCACTATCACCAAGCACTCCTTCCAAGTCCCATGGCGATTGTTCCTGGTATTGTCAGTCTTGGCTTTAGAGATATGCCGTACCAGCGTTGCCCAACCCTTACGCGCCTGGACCGATTACCGCACTATCATGTGGGTGGGGGACAGCGCGTATAAGCATCCCGAAAAACTGCCGCTATTTTTCCAGCGCTTGCGGGAGATGGGGATCAACACGGCGATGGTCTATGGTGACGGTGACCCGCAGCCTTTGGTTCAAGCCAAGATGCCTTATTACGTCGAGAATGTGGTGAACCGCGGCCTCTGCCTGAAGTTCAACTCTAACGTGACTGATTGGGACAAGTTCGTCACTGACTGGGCGAAAAATGGTCGACCGGAGTCTGCGCTTATTCGGGCTCATTGTCTCGACGATCCGGAATGGGTGAGTTGGGCGACAAAACAAATGCAACTCACCGCTCACAAGAATCGCGAACACGAACCATTTGCTTATAATATCCGCGATGAGCTTTCCACGACGGTCTCCGCCAATCCTTTCGACTACGATTTCAACCCAGTAACTTTGAATCAATTTCGAGAATGGCTCAAAAACCAATACACTAATTTGGCGACCCTGAACGCGGAATGGGAGACAAGTTTCAGCTCCTGGGCGGACGTTAAACCGTTCACGACGGACCAGATTAAAAATCGGATGGCCGGAGGAGACGCCCTCCCGCGAGGCAACCCGGATTGGCAGGCGCTGCAACGATTAAAATTCGTTCCAGCGTTCGCGCGGCAATCGCCAACCCGTTGGAATTTTGCGCCCTGGGCGGATTTCCGCAGCTACATGGATTTGTCGCTCGCGAGGGTGCTGGACCAAATTAGCCACGCAGCTCATGAGATTGATCCCCGGACGCCGGTTGGCATCGAAGGCACCCAAATGCCGCACGCTTTCGGCGGTTACAATTTATGGCGGATTTCACAGGTCCTTGATTGGATTGAACCATATGATATCGGCTGCGCTCGAGAGATCCTTGGTTCCTTTATGCCCGCCAAACCTATCCTCACGACGGTGTTTGAGCAGGACACTAACCACGCGCGGCGACGCCTTTGGCATCTGCTCCTGGAAGGCGATCGCGGTTGTATCGTCTGGTGGAGCGAAGATTGCATCGATTGGGACACCGAGGATTACCTCCTTTCAGCGAAAGCCCGCGCCCTTGCCCCAGTTCTCAAGGAAATGACTTCACCGCTCGCGCGGCTCTTCCTGCGCGCTGAACCGGAACGCGACCCTATTTTCATCCACTACTCACAACCAAGCATCCAAGTCGATTGGCTCATCGAGTCCACGGTCGACGGCTCTACCTGGCTCAGACGCTTCTCCAGCTTCGAAGCCGAACACAACCGGCAGGCTAAGATTCGCAATGCCTGGTTAAAAGCGTTTCAAGACCTCGGCTTCAACCCCCAATTCATTTCATGCGAACAAATCGCCCGTTCAGCGCTACGTCAAATTGCACGTGGTGTGCTGATCCTGCCAACCTCATGGGCACTTTCCACCCAGGAAACCAGCGAGATCGATCGTTGGATTCATTCAGATGCTTCACAAAAGCGTCTCCTGTTCTTTGACTCATCGCCTGCCCTGTTTGATGAACATGGCCGCCTCCGTACCCAGGGCCCTCCGGCGCCGTTCGCTGAGCTTAAACCGGATGCAAAAGCGACGTGTATCTCATCGGCCGATGACCGACCTGCAGCCACCTGCGACAGCGATGTCGCTGCCTACCTGGTTGAGCGGTTAAAAGATGATGCCACACCGCGCCTCACCGCCTGGATTCATGACCATTCGGCGAGCTTCAGGCCGGAGGTTTCACTTCCCGCCAACACAAGGGTGAAGATCTACAGGTTTCATATCGACGATGTGCAACTGCTCGCGTTCGAGCGAAATATCGACTACCAGATGAGCGAGGATCTGAAGCAAGCCGGAGGCAATGAAACATTGGAAAAAGCAATAGAACTGCGCGCCTCTCTGAAGACCTCCCAACATATCTACGATCTGATGCACCACAAGTATTTGGGTTATGCGCAACAGATCCCATTCACCTTGGACCCTTGGCAACCGGCACTCTTCGCCATGGCAAAGGACCGAAAGATGGTTGAATCACTCGTTTCACGCGAGCGTGAATAACCTGTGAACAACCGGTGAGTGCTCGTGAATAACTTTATTCTTTTAATACTTGGCATCGGTTTCTTTTATTCGTAAACGATAATAGTGAAGTATTCCGCAAAAAGGCTGATTATGAAAGAGAGCCCCCGATCGCCACGGACAACCCACCCGGTAAGAGCCATTCAACCCCGCTTAACGTCTCGCACCAATCCGGTCCAGCCTGATGCTATCAGTCTGGCGCCTGAAAAAATTCAAGAGAAAGTCTCGACCCCGAGCAAAATTCTCATTCGGATGCTGGAAGGCTACGATACAGTGCGCTACACCCGTCATTGGGGAATTAACGAGTGAGGCCCGATCGGAGTTATTGAATCAGCACGAAATGGGATAACGGGGACCAGCCGTCAGGATCACAGCCTTAAATGGCTAGACGTACCACCGGCTTTGAGCCATCCGGCTCTACCAATCCGACGGCGATTTCGTAAGACCCGCGCGGCAAGGAACCGGGCAGCTTCAGTGATGATTCAGTCCGATAAGCGCCAAGCAACCAGTCGTGGGTTGAGACCTGCGTAACGCAAACTACGGAATTGGACTCTGCCGTATTCTGCTGCTTCACTCGAAAGGCGACTCTGTAGTCTCTTGTGGTTCGACGTGTACCTGCTCTGCGGCAGCTGCCGCCGCCACAACTTCAGTGGTATAGAAGGAGTTCGTCCCCAGCAAGATGATAGCAAAAGAAAGAAGGAAAGGGGGGATACCGTTATATTGCTTGTCTGAGAGGCAGACGTCGGGCTAAGCGCGCCTGATGGAATAGGAACACCAGAAGAGCGGTATCCGCGATGGCCGTTATCAAAGCGCGCCCTGGATTCCTGGAGGCCACACCGATGAACAGCAGCGCTTGAACCACATTATGAAGGTACCAGCCGATCGCAAATAGCAGGAAGGCTGGCGGCGACAACCACTGCTGCCGATCTAAAATCCAGGCATACACCATGACAATCCCGATCAACGCAACAAAGAAAACAACGAGCGGCACCTTCGCGGAGGCAAGCGCGACTAAACCCCAAAACGGAATGACTACACTCAACCCGAACAAGAGCGGCAGCAAGCCCGGACCTGCAGCGTTAGATTGCCGGGACGGTTGTTTTGACAGGCGTGCCGCAGCGAGTCCGAACAAAATCAGGGCCAGGAAGAGCACCAATTGGCCCGGTGAGCCTTTGATTCGTTTTTCCGAGGTGCCCAGGAACACCGCACACGAAAGCAGCAAAAGCGCGACTCCAATTGCCAGCGCAGTTTTCCAATGGAACCATGCTCTGAAACTGGCGTGCGGAAACAGATGATGTGTGAAGGCGATTGGAAAGATAACAGAAGCACACGCATGCCAGCAGCCGATACCTGCCATCCATGGCCAACTGACTCCCAAATAGTAGCCGTAATGATCATATTGATTTATTGGCAAGTTCTGCTCGACGATTGAGGTCTTGGCCAACAGCCCTTCATTGAAGACCGAGTAGGCCAGCCCAAGAACGAAAAAACCCCACAGACCACAACCCCACCTCATGGCCAGTTCGCGCAATAACAGGACAGCGACTCCATAGCCCAAGGCCAAAAAAATCAACAAGCCGGGATTAAGAAAACTCGCCGGTGGGGTGCTGCCGGAGAAAAGCTCTGGCATGACAGTAGTAAGCGCCACCAATGTGAGAATCGGCAACTTGTTGGATCGGTTTCCAGACACCTTGTTGGCAGCGGCCAGTTTCTTACTTCGGCTCTCCTCTTTTACTCTCGACCAACAGCCTGCCACTATGATCAACAGCATCGGCGTATTTTATTCGGATCTCCTTGTCCAGGGCATCTGCCTTTTGTGCCTCCCCTTTGCTTTGATAGTACTCGGCCAGCAAAAACCGTGCGTATGCTCCCACCTGAACGCCATCCCCATAGTAGCAATCGTTGAATTTCTCAATGCATTCCTGCAGATATTTGATGCGCTCCTCACCCTCCGATCGCTGAGCCACATACAGCGTTGCACAGCCCGTGCGATTTATGTCCGGGTACTTCTTGATCATCTTCTGCAGACTTTCGCTGGCTTCTGAAGTTCCCCACTTTTGGTTGGCCACTTGATACAGCTCTTCGGCCTCGCGCAACTGCTCCGAGCTATATTTGGCTCGATCCTGCGCCATCTTCTCGTTGAATTTGTCGCGCAATGCCTTACGGCGATTCTCGCTCGCCTGCTGCGCCTTTAATGGCTCCACCAATTGCGAGATTTCCCGAACTTGTTTCTCCAGTTGAGCGACTCTCGCCTTGAGTTGCGCAATCTCATCCGCGTTCGGTTGTGCAAATAACCGCGAACTCGAAACCATTCCCAAAATCAGCATTCCTGCGATAAGGTTAAATTTCATAATCGTACCTCGCTAACTTTATTCATTCGACATGTATGCAACCCTGTTAAATTTCAAATGTGGTTGTGCTTTAGCCATATTCGAGACCACAAAAGCCGTGGTTCGGCACCCCTATTCTTTCTTGAACTCCATATGTCGTGCGTGCTCCGCGTCGAAACTCAAAGGAGGAGTAGGGCTTCCGGGCTCATTTGCGGACAAGGTAAGGGTCCCGCTCTCAATTTTGTAAATCAGATAGCATGTCTTACCGACATATTGAGGTATGCCGCATTCCGTGAGTCCTACCACCAGTTGCTTTGGCTGAGTGTCTTCACGCACGGTGAAAGTTCCCTTTCCCCAATCATTGGAAATAGCGCCTCGGTACTCCATCTGCGTTCCAGAGATGATCAGCAGACGCGGAGTCGCCGGGGTGACGCCAGTCTCACGCCCTGTCCACGTTCCCTGGAGAGCAGTTGCATCGGATTTGTGCAGCGTTGAACACCCCCACGCGCTCAAAAGGAGTATGATTGATAGGAAGCTAAAAAAGCGTGCTGTTTGTTTCATTTTATCGCCTTTCTTTGGTTATATCCCGGAACGGATCGTAATCTGTATCAAATTGCTTGTCTATAAGTTTTAATAACGGCACATGATTGCTTCAGTCGAGATGCACATGATGATCTGTAGCGAGTAACAGTCTCCTTGCCAGGCGTTGGCAATGCAGATTTCGCAGCATCGGGTAATCAGCCCTCGCGTGAGATTCACGCACGCTGCGTGAATCTCACGCTATTGCCCAGGGGCTTCCCACCGCATCCAAGCTCAAATGGCGGAGAATTGCCTCTGGCATAAGCGATGCTAGGCTTTTACAAAAGGAAGTTTCAGTAAATTTGAACCACCATTTGGGGTATGGCCACAATTGGCCGCGCAATGAGAGCGTACTGGGGGCCAGAGGCGCTAATGGAGCCGAATTGTGGTTTCACGAACTCTCACACTTTCGCCAGCACGCGATTCATTGCTGCACTTAAAGCACGACACTCCTCGTTGTTATGAAAAACTTCAATTCTCTCCTCAAGATGGTGTTTATTCTAAATGGGATACCATCGCTCAGCGGCGCTGTCGGGCCCCTGGACGGCTGGCACTGGCGGATGCCCGCTCCAAACCACGGTCATTTGTTTTCAGGAATTCAGTTTCTCAATGGCTCGTTCATCGCCACGACTGGCGGAACTGCTTTGAGCTCGGCTGACGGAACCAATTACACCGCGGAGAGTATCGGTGCGCCATTCGCAATTCGCGAGATTGCTTATGGCAATGGGACCTATGTTGCCGTTGGCAGCGCGACCGCACCAGATGTGGAGGGCCCTTTTGCTGTGATTATGACTTCTACCGACGGTCTTACGTGGATGGGTCAAAATCGCCCCGATAGCGTTGCGGGCCTGGTTGGCGTCGCTTTCGCAAATGGTCTCTTTGTGGCAGTCGGTCCCAAAGCCAATACTGCTGGCAGCGTCATCCTGACTTCTCCAGACGGGCTGAACTGGACGCGCACCGCCGAGAGTTCGAGCCTAAACGACGATTGGCAGGCCGTTTCTTATGGTGCCGGGACGTTTGTCGTCGTCGGAATGAACCTCGCATCGCAAGGTGAAGCGCCGATTCTGACTTCACCGGACGGTGTGCACTGGACGCCCAGGCGTTCAGGCACTCATGATTCCTTCAGTGGCGTTACTTACGGCGATGGCCGATTCGTGGCCGTGGGCACTTCGGCTGCGACTTCGGCCGACGGCTTGGATTGGACTAATCATCCACTCGGGCTCAGCCTTGGCGTGGAAAGTGTCGCCTATGGCAATAACCGTTTCGTCGCAGCCGGCTATTCCGGCGAGATTGTATATTCATCGGATGGGGTGGCGTGGACGCTGGCCCAGTCGGGCACGGCGGGCCGCTTATTTCAGGTTGCTTTTGGCAACGGGCTTTTTGTCGCGGTCGGGCTAGGTACTGTGCTGACCTCACCCGACGCAATCCATTGGACTACCCTTGCGAATTCCGGCACACCCGCTGATCTGAATGACATTGTCCGTGGCACTGGCACCTTTGTCGCGATTGGCCAGAATGGAACCTGCTTGCGATCCACCGATGGCACTCAATGGTTCCGAGCAAATTCGGGCACCGACAACAATCTTACTCGCATAGTTTACGGCGGTAACCTCTTCGTTGCTGTCGGGGCGCATGGTACAATCGTGCGGTCAACAAATGCATTTGATTGGTCAACATCTCTGTCAGGTGCCTCCGCCAATCTCTCGGGGTTAACCTACGGAAATGGCCAATTCGTTGTCGTGGGGGAGAACGGGACGTTGCTGGTTTCGTCCGATGCTGTGACCTGGCATTTGAGGAGCACGGGGCTGACCAATATTCCCGCCGGCCCGATTACTTTTGCGAACGGCACATTTCTCGCGCCCGGACTCAAGAGCGGCGAAGTCTTAGCGTCCCCCGACGCTCTCAACTGGAGCGTGTACAACACGAAGGCGATACGGCCGCTCTCGGTGATCGCTTTCGGTAACGGCGTCTTCGTGGCCCTCGCGAGTCAATTCTCGCAGATCTCGACCAATGGCCAGGATTGGAGCACCCCCGTTCCCACGAGCGCCCTGCTGTATGCCTCAAGTCTCACTTACGGAGCGGGAATGTTCATCGCAGTCGGAAGACTTGGAACCATACTCACTTCGATCGATGGCCTCCAGTGGGAAGCACGCAATTCCAGCACGACTCTCTCCCTCAACTCGACTGCCTATGGAAATGGGTCATTTGTTGCTGTTGGAGTTTGGGGCACTATCCTGCAATCAGACCAACTCGGCGCCAACCTGCAATTGAATCCGCTCTCGATTTTGCCCAACGCACCTTTTGAGCTTTTGCTATCCGGGCCTCTCGGACAAAATTGGGAATTGCAGGCCTCACCCGATCTGAGCAATTGGACTCACCTCGCCGGACTTCTAAGCACCAATCCCGTTATGCGATTTGTCGACTATCAGGCTACCAACTTCAACCGTCGCTTTTATCGCGCGGTGGGCCCGTAACGAAAGGCTTTAACTCTCCGCTACGCGGTTCTAACGTTCTAACGCTTTTAACGTGTTAACGTTTAAGGCGCCACTCAATGCTGTTCCAATCGAGCCAGCGCGTCTTTTGCGGCTTCGGGATGCTGAGCTTTTATCGATTCAGCAATTTTGCGAACCGCGACTTCGGCCTCGGCCCTCACCGCTGAGTTTGTCAACAAAGGCAGCACTAATTGCAGCGCCTCCGGTCGAGCCACTCCGCCCAAGGCACCCAAAATAAGCTTCAGGTCCGCGTCAGCTTTCGCCCCGCTTAACAATTGCATGTAACGCTGGAGGACCTGGCCACCTGCCTGTGCGTTTCCCTCGCCGGCCAGTCGCACGAGTCCGCGCAAAGCGATACCGCGCGACGATTCAGTCTCAGGCGAACCGTAAATCTGGAGCAGCGCCTCCCAGGCGGAGGGATCCGGCCAGTCTCCCAGCACGCTCACAGCCGCTGTACGAACTTCCAAATCCGGATCGGTCAGGGCCGCTTTGGCAAGAACCAACGCGTCGGCATCCGCACAACCTGACAGCAAGTTTATGAGGGAAATGCGATTTTCGCGTGCTGATGCTTGATTAAGAGCTTCGCGGACCATCGTCGATCGCCGTGACAAATCCTCGATCCTGGCTAACGCCACTGACGCCGCGACTTCGGCTTCCGCGCGTACGCTCGGCTCCAATGGCTCATTGAGTCTGGCCAGGAGCATCGGGACCTGGTCGCTGTTAGCAATTTTTCCCAGCGCCCGGAAAGCTGCTTTCGCGACGGATGGGTCCTTGCTCCCGGTTGCCTCCAGAATGACGGAGCCAGCTGCCGAGCCCTGGCGTCGGGCAAAGGCATTGATCAGAGAAACCTGAATCGTCCCGGAGGATTGCTTGAGCTGCGCAACAATCGCTCGGTCGGTATCGGCACCTCCACTCAGTTGAATCAGTGCAGATTCGATTGCCTTGGACTCCTCCGAGGCGCTGCTGTGAGCGGCGGCGCTTGCCAGCAATGGGATTTCAGTCGCACCTCCGATATAGCCTAACGCGGCAATGGCTGTCAGTCTCACGCTCAGGTCGCTTCCGTTAAGGCACCCTGCAATCGCCTTGCGCGCCGGTGCATCGGCCCGCGCTGCCAAGCTCTCGATCATCCATGCTTGTTCTTGAGGGGATAGCTTGCCCAGTTCCTCCCCGAACCTGCGCGAGGCGTCTTTTGTTTTCACGTCGCGAACTGCTCCAATCGCCACTGGCCGAAGAACGGCGTCCGAACCCTGCATTGTCTGCAGAATTCGCGCCTCGCCGCCATCTTTATCCAACCGTAGCAAACCAGAAAAAGCGCTGCGCCTCGTGTATGGCGCTTCGGACGAGTCCAGCAGCTGCGTGTAGATCACGCCAGCCGTTTTGTGATCTCCGGCCGCTGCGAGGTGATCCGCGCACGTAATCATCGCCGCTGTCAGCGTCATCTGATCGGTCGAACTGGGATCGCGATGTAGCATGGCGAGCGTTTTCCACGCCTCACGATTGCCAATTTTGCCCAAAGCTGAAGTCGCTGCCGCACTTGTAGAAGAGTCTCCGCCACGTGCCAGGCCGGTTAGTACCGCCACCGCCTTGGCGTCACGACGATCTCCGAGTGTGTTAATAACTTGAAGCCGAGCCAGGCCCGTTGTAGACGCCAATGCGGTCTGCAGGGTTTTATCGGCTGCCCCCTTTGGATAGGTCGTCAGCGCCAGGCAAGCTATCCCAGCTGTTTTGTCGTTCTGTAACATCTGCCCCAGCGCCGGCAATGCCGCCTCGCTTCCAATTATGCCCAATTGCTTGCAGGCGAACCGTCGCGCTTCGAAGGACGCCTTGGAGTCCAGCAAACGTATTAGCGCCTTTTCAATTTCTTTTCGCTTGCCTGGTTCTGGTGCTGCCTGGCTGACCCAGGCTTCTATGCGACGAAACGCCTCAAGGCTTTCTCCCGGTTTATACCCCGACGCCTCTCTAATCACTGCTTCGACCTCTGCTGTTGTCGGCGCAGGCGCAGCAGTGATCGCATTGATCAGCGCTGCGGCCACACAAACCTGTAGCAGTCGCGCTCGATAGACTGTGGACTGTGGACTTTGGACTTTGGACTTCATTAAGTTCTCCACGGCGCCCGCGGCTCGCGGTATAACATGCGGTTAGCTTCATCGACATCAAACTGCTCCTTGACCGGGTCCCATCTGAGCTTGCGACGGAGCCGCAAGCTGATGTTCCAGGCCTGGCAAATAGTGATCGCCCGATGAGCTACTTCCGGGTTGCACGCCGTCGGGGTCCGACTCCGAATCGCGCGGAGCAGGTTGCGTACGTGATCCGAAGCGTCTCCCCAACCGACTCCCCCAGCGCTTTTCAAGGTCAGCAATGACTTTGGTTCTGCCGTTACCAAATCCGTCTCATCGTCGACCTGAATCCATCCCTCATCGCCGATATACCGGATGTATCGGTCCTTGAACTCGCCGCGCTGATACATCACGCCGCTCACTCCGTTAGCGTACTTGCAACGAGCCTCCGCCGTGATGGGGGCGTCACTGCAAAACTTCGCCGGGTCCGGCAGCTCCCCTCGCGCCTCAAACTCCAGCGGTCCGGTGTTATCTGTCTCCAGCGTCCACTGCATTTGGTCGGTGTAATGACAGCCCATATCCGTCAATACTCCTTCGGCGGTGTCCCAGAAATACTGCCAGTTATTCACCCTGCCGGGGACGAATGGATGCCAGGGAGTCTGCCCCAACCAGGTTTCATAGTCCCAACCCGCGGGCACAGGCGTGGTCTTCTCATGTGGAATTCCGGGTCCTGCCCATACCTGCATCTCGACGGTGTGGAGGCGTCCAAGCTTACCTTGCCGCACCATCTCCATCGCAAACCGATACGAAGCAGTCGAACGCCGTTGTGTGCCGGCCTGGTAAATAGTGCCGAAGCGTCTGCACGTCTCCACCAACTTGCGACCCTCAGCAATTGTCAGCGTGACCGGTTTCTCGCAATAAATGTCTTTGCCAGCCCGCGCCGCGTAAATAGAACCAAGCCCGTGCCAGCGATTGCCCGTCGCGATGAAAACTGCGTCAATATCTTTGCGCGCCAGCAGTTCTTGAAAATCGGGATACGCACGGCATTCTTCGTTACCATAATGCTGGTCCATCATTTGTTTGGCCGATTTCAGCCGATCCGCTCGGCAATCGCTCACTCCCACGAATCGCAACTCGTCGAAGGAAAGAAAATTCGGCAAAATTGCTCGCGCCCGATTCCCAACACCGATAGCCCCAAACAGAATACGAGCGTTTGGTGCCACCGCGCCGTTTAGACCTAGCACCGACCCAGAAACGACCATTGGCAATGCCGCCGCGGTGGCTGTGCGTTTTAGAAACATCCGACGATTAACCTTTGAGGAGTGTGCGGTTTTCATATGGAACCTACCGAGCGGCATTTTCTCAATGTCATCGATAAATGTAAATCGACTTTTCACGTTGCTTTTTTTCCACGGTGCACAAATCCCACCAAAGCTCTCGACCGCTGAGATGCCGTTTCTGCAACAAAAACGCCAATTCTCAGGCTATCCTGCATTGCGGCACAATCGTTGCTTGTCAGATTGCGTCGTTCAGAATCTTTGGAGTCATCTGGATTACTCGGAGTTGGCGAACGCCACGACGTCGTATTGTGGCCAATATGCAACGCAACTGTTATTGCAGACTCCCGAAAAATAGGTAACTTTCAGACACATCTATGATTAAGAGCACTAGAAAAGTGAAAAGCACCACAGTGAAGACCGCGACGGCGGCCGTAGAACCTGTTAAGATTCCGGTAGCCGCCGCAAAGGCCACTCCTGCACCCGCAGCAAAAGTAACTGCTCCGGCGACTCAAACAACTCGGGTCTCGTTCCAGCTGATCAAACCAGGCGCCAAGCAGGTTTGTGTCGCCGGCACGTTCAATGGCTGGAAACCGGAACGCGCTCCGCT
>DATJGF010000018.1:0-8606 GCA_035495315.1 Candidatus Limnocylindrales bacterium | reverse complement strand
AGCATTGTCTGGATGGAAAAAATGCCCTATCTGCCGCTCAGCGAACTCTTCTATGCGTCGTATTTTTCGTATTACCTGATGATTGGCGGAGTCGGGTTTGCGCTGTTCTTGCGGGAGCGGCGGCAATTCTTTCATTTCATTTCCGTCGTCTCGTTCGTGTTTTACCTCTGTTACATCATTTACATTATCCTGCCGATCATCGGTCCACGCGTGTTTTTCGATCCCATCGCAGGCTACCTGCTGCCGGAGAACGTTCGATTGCTGGCGCCGACCAGCGGGTATCCTGAGTCGGTTCAAAGCGGCTGGTTTTTTCAGCTGATGCGGTTTGTTTACCGGGTTTTTGAGTCGAGCGGCGCGGCGATGCCCAGCAGCCACGTCGCGGTCGCGCTGTGCACGGTGTTCTTTTCGTTCCTTTATTTGCGACCAATCCGGTATCCGCACCTGGTGCTGGCGATTTTGCTGTGCCTCTCGACGGTTTACTGCCGCTACCATTACGCCGTAGATGTGCTCACCGGGGCCCTTACGGCGGCAGTCCTGGTGCCGTTTGGCAATTGGCTCTACTTGAAGTCCGAACAGAAGTCATCGGCAAGTTAGAATTAATAAGAAGTAGCGCGCGCCTGCCTGAATCCGCAACTCTGCCTTTCGGAAAAACGCCATCGCCCGGCGGGGGCCCTACCTTTTAGCCGCAACCATTTAGTCCAACCACGGATAGACACGGATAAACACTGATGAGCTGCTCTGGCGTAACACATTTGTTCGGCAGAAGCCAATCACTGAATAGTGATTGGGAAGCCGCCTTTGGCGTATTGTTTTATGGCTAAAATCCGTCTCCATCGATGTTCATCCGTGGTTTCTGCCTGCATGGATTCGGTTTAGCGCGGCCCGCCTTTTATGCGATGGCCTGTAGTTGCTTTTCGTAGATCCGGTAGGTTTTGTAGACGCGGCCGCCGATCGCTTCCAACACCCGGCGCATCATCACGTTGTCTTCCAGAATCCAGGAGGCTTCCGATTCGGTTACGCCCGATTCAAAGCCGACCCGAAGCCCCTCGATGAGGAGCGCCGATTCGAGTCCTTTCGAGCGGTACTTTTCTTTGACGCCGAGTGTCAGGACGCGCGTGCGGTGAGGCCGTTTCCAACCGAGCAGGTACGGAATAAAACCGAGCAGATGGGGAGTCAGCAGGCGGCCCTTCAACGGTTTCATCGCGATATTGTAATCGGGCAAGGCAAGCAAGAAGCCGACCGTTTCGGAACCGGACTCGGCGAGCCAGATCAATCCTTCCATTAGTAAGGGTTTGAGGCGTTCGGCCATGAAGTCGACTTCGGCATCGGTCATCGGCACGAAGCCCCAGTTGTCCTGCCAGGCGGCATTGTAGACTTCCTTTATCTTGCCGATGTCCTGCTGTAGGGTTTTTCGCAGCACCGGCCGGAAGGTCAGATTGGGGTTGCGCTGCTTGACCTTGCCTCCGATGCGAGTCAATCGGTCCATCGGGATACCCGCGAGATCGATATGGAACGCCAGCAGGTCTTTGGCTTTGCTGAATCCGGCCGCTTCGACCAGGGAAACGTAGTATCGCGGGTTGTAGGTCATCATGAAGACGGGTGAAGAGTCGAAGCCGTCGATCAACAGCCCGCATTCGTCGTTGGTGGTGGGATTCATCGGGCCAAGCACGCGCTTGATTCCCTTCTGACGGGCCCAGTCGTCGACGGTGGCAAATAACCGCGCGCTGGCTTGCGCATCGTTGATGCACTCGAAAAACCCGAAAAAAGCGGCCGGCTCGCCGGCGATACGATTGTAGGCCTGGTCAATAACGCCGGCGATGCGCCCGATATCGCGTCCGGCCTGGGTGGCGATCCAGAGCTGCATTTCGGCGTGCTGAAACAAGGGATTGGCATCAGTAAACACCTTTTTGAGGTCCATCAGCAGCGGAGCCACCCAGTAAGGATCGTCGTGGTAAATAGTATAGCTAACCTGCAGGAACCGCGAAATGTTTTGGGAGGTGCGCGCCAGAGGTTCTATTCGAATATCATTGCTCATTTCGATTCTCAGCTGGATTTGCGCGGAAGGGTGAACCAAGCGCGAGCCAGGGTCAACACGTAGCAGGGCGTAGACTGCGAAATCTCCTAATCTGAGCAAGGAACGTCCTAGTAGCCGCGGGCTCGCGAAGACGGGCAGACTCTGGCTCGCATGGTTTGCAGACGGAGTATTTCGGTTTTCCTGGTAAACGTAATCTTCATAGCGGTCAGCGTTCCGATCTACGCTGCAGTTCCCGGTGCGAGTCAATCGGCGACGTTGGCCTGGACGCCAAGCCAGGCCAGCACAATCGCGGGATATCGCCTTTATTATGGCGGCGCCAGTCAGACGTACACTAACACTGTAGAGGTGGGGAACACTACGAGCGTCACGGTCTCAAATCTCGCGGTTGGTGGAACCTACTTTTTTGCCGTGACGGCGTATGATCTCATAGGTCTTGAGAGCGAGTTTTCGCAGGAGATTAGTTACACGGTGCCGGCTTCGGCCCGGCTGGCGCTTCGGGCGTTGGTGGCTGGGCAAATGCTGGTGACTGGTCGAGGGCCGGTTGGTTACCAGTATGACATTCAGACCAGCACAGACTGCCAGAATTGGGCGGTCGCGGGAAACGCGACGATGGATGGCACTGGCACATTCCAGTTCACCGATCCCGGCGCGGCAACCAACTCTTCTAGATATTATCGGCTCAGACAGAGCTCACCCTAAGAGCAAGAGGGCAAAGGCCTGGGCCGGCGCGACGCTGGGCCTCGGGCTTTGGCCGATCTGCTGGCGCAGGTAATAGCCGTGCCGTATCGGGTCATACACGATGGGCAGATTCCAGCGATCGCGCATGAACTCGAGATCGCGTTTTGTGGTTTGGGCTGAGACCTCCAATTCAAGGGCAAGACTGCAACTGTTCGGATAGCGGCCCGCCAGCAAGGCCTCATAAATCTTTTTCATCCGCTCGAGGGGCGGCCGCGTGCAGGGCAGACCCCGCGAAGTATTTGTTCGGCGGTTATTTTTTGGGAACGGACCTAGTGTGCTTTGAATCCTCATTTTCATCGTGAGGAGTTTAGCACGGAGACTTGGACAAAGACTGTCCAAGTCAACAGCCTGATTGGGCGCTGGCGCCGTAACCATTCAGTCCAACCACGGATAGACACGGATGAGAACACGTCAAGATGTCGATCTCCCGCCCGAGGGCCAATCACTTAATGGTGATTGGGGTACTCGCCTGTATTCCTATGCTTCTATGGCTAAAATCCGTGTCCATCCGTCTGTATCCGTGGTTTCTTACTGCATGCATTCGTCCTTCCGATGCACCGGGCGTTCCGGGGGCGGTGAGATTGGAGCAAACACTACGACCGCGACAGGCGTGGGGACCCTTCTCATTAACACCCCGCTTCAAGCGGGGTGTAGACTGGGCATAGATAATTCCAACCGCTTCATTCAGCGGTTTTCCGAGGTGCTCAGGCAGTCAGGCACCATAAACCGCTGAAGGGTTCCGCCAAGGTTCCGCACGCGCCAACCCCAGCTTCAGCTTCAGCTGGGGGTTAATGAGAGCAGATACGACGGCAACTGCATGGATTCCGATAAACCCGACGTTCCGAGGCCATTGCCCAAACGTTTTTCGGAAGGTCGAGCTCCGCGAGGCCCCAAAACATCGCCCTGACAATCGGAGCTGTTTGGACCTCCGTTTGGGCATCGCGGAGATCGGCCTTCCGAGTGCGGATTCAGGCAACGCGTCCGCAGGCTGCACCCTCAACTTCTTGGCGGCAGCTTCTTTTCGACTTTGCTTTTCTCGAGGCTGACGTATTTGGGCAAGCCATTTTCGATGGGGAATTTCACCTCTCCCTCAATCAAAGGACGGGCGTACTCGACAAACTTCTCATTCGGTAGACATCCGTCTTCGCTGATCCACTCGCGTGGGACGAGATGCTCGACATTGGCGATGTCGGCGAGCGGTTGCAAACCGGTACTCCAATGGAGTGAGCCATTGGACTGGTCGCGGACAATCTTTACCATCAAGCCGCTCTGCCCGGCGATGGCCGCTTTGACGGCGGCTTCGCCGCAGGCAAACGCATTATTGGAATCGGTCAGGCTGGCAAAGTGTTCGGCGGCGCGTTGCGCATAGCCGAGAAGGACCGTCCGGGTTTTGGTGTTCAGCTTGCCCTGGATATATTCCTTAATCTTTTCGGCGGCCCCAGCCAGGACGGGGTGTCCAAAGGCATCGAGGCGGCTCTTATCGGCGCCGATCTCTTCGCCGTTTCGGTCCTTGATTCCTTCGCCGACTACCATGACGCAATACCTGTAATTGGCGATGGTTTCGCGCACCTTAGCCATCACCTCATCGACATCGTAGCGGATCTCAGGGACCAGAATGATATGCGGCGGATTAACAGGATTGCCACGCTTGGCGAGCACGGTGCCGGCGGCGATCCAACCAGCCGACCGGCCCATCACCTCAATGATGCAGCACGAGCCGTCATCGGTGGCCATGCTGGCAACATCCAGCCCGACCTCCATCACCGTGTTGGCGGCGTACTTTATGACCGAGCCATATCCGGGGCAGCTGTCGGTATGGGGCAGGTCATTATCAATCGTTTTCGGCACCCCAATGACTCGCATTTCGTAACCGCGTTTGACGGCTTCTTCGTGAATCTTGTTCGAAGTGTCCTGAGAGTCATTTCCGCCGATATAGAAGAAATAGCGGATATTATGAGCCTGGCAAACCTGGAACAGGCGGTCCATGTCCAGGGCGGCCTTTTCGGGTTTCTTCTTGAAGTCGATCTTGTAGCGGCAAGTGCCTAATGCGGCGGCAGGGGTGTAGCGCAGTCCCTCAATAGTCTTGGCGCGCTCATCGTTGATATCAATGAGATCTTCCTCGAGGATACCGAGAATACCATTGGCGCCGCCATAGATCTCTTCGATGCATTCGTGGCGGCCGGCCTCGATGATGACTCCGGCGAGACTTGAATTAATGACGCATGTCGGGCCGCCCGACTGAGCGACCAAAAGGTTTCCAACCAATTCTGCCATAAAATAACCAATAATTCGTTACAGCAACCTGGGGTTTCGGCCGGCTAATATAAGTGCCCGCCGAAATTGAACGGGAACGTTGCCAACAGCCGGCGCATCTGTCAAAGAGGAAGTGGGGAGGCAAAATCCTCAAATCCTCGGCGTCTTTTTAATTGAGGCAACAGGTACGGATGCATTTCTGACACTGCCCCTGCACGGGGCGAGGCAGCCCTGAATGGCAAGGATCGGCAAATAATTTAACGTGACAAAGGCTCGCCGGGTTGTCAGAATCGTTCATGGTAGGTGAATTGTGAATTAGCCTGCCTGGGCTTTATTCTTCGGCCCAACCAACCAAAAGAGAGCCGCAGTCATGGACAGTGAGGAGAATATAGCTCGCGAGATTTGGCGGCAGGCGTGCGTGATTGCTTCGCGTAAAGAACGTGACGCGTTTTTGAGCAGCGCCTGTGGTGTAAATCCGCGCCTGAGGTCCAGAGTGGAAACCATGCTGAAGGCTGAACCGGACGGGGGAGGGCCGCACGAGGCAGTGACGAACACCGGCGGTCCGGATAGCAAGACGACAATGATAGTGGCTGCGAGCACGGGAGTTCCAGAAGGACCGGGCACCGTCATTGGGCGTTACAAGTTACTGGAGCGAATTGGTGAGGGAGGTTTCGGCGCGGTGTACATGGCGCAGCAGATCGAGCCGATCAACCGGCGCGTAGCTTTAAAGATAATCAAGCAGGGGATGGACACGGAGGAAGTGGTCGCGCGGTTTGACGCCGAACGCCAGGCGCTGGCGTTGATGGACCACCCCAACGTGGCGCGGGTGCTGGATGGCGGAGCCACTCCTTCGGGACGGCCTTATTTCGTGATGGAATTAGTGACCGGCTTGCCCATCACGGATTTTTGTGATCGCAATCGCCTGACGACGCGTGAACGGATCGACTTGTTTCTGGCGGTATGTCATGCAATTCAACATGCCCATTCCAAAGGGATAGTTCACAGGGACCTGAAACCCTCAAATATCCTGGTGACGATGCAGGAGGGCCTGGCCGTGCCGAAAGTGATCGATTTTGGCTTGGCCAAGGCGATGCAAACGCCATTGACGGACAAGACTCTGTTTACCCGGTTCGGGCATATGGTCGGCACGCCGATTTACATGAGCCCTGAGCAACTCGGCGGGGCCGACGTTGATACGCGAAGTGACGTCTATTCTTTGGGTGTGATTCTTTACGAGCTGTTGACCGGCAAACAACCGTTCGACTGGCAACAACTCTGCGCGGCGGGCGAACGGGAGATGTGGCGGGTGATTGAAGAGGAGGATCCGCCACCTCCGAGCACGCGCTTGACCCGGTTGGGCCAGGAATTAGCAGCGGTGGCGCAACATCGGAACGTCAGTCCGCGTCGGCTTAGTGAACTGGTGCGAGGCGATCTCGACTGGATCACAATGAAGGCCCTGCAAAAGAATCGATCGCACCGCTACGCGACACCATTGGCGCTGGCGGAAGATTTGCAACGGCACCTCGATCATCAGCCCGTGAGCGCCGGTCCGCCGCGGTTCGGTTATCGAGCGTGGAAATTTGCGCGGCGGCACCGTTACGCCGTAACGGCAAGCGCAGGTATCGTGATCTCTTTGGTGGCAGGACTTATTTTCGCCACGATGGGCTTTTTGCGCGCGCGCGAGCAGCGGGAAAGGGCGCTGCTGGCTGAGCACCACGCCGAGCAACAACGCCAGATTGCGTTTAGCGAGGCGCAGCGTGCCCGCAGCAATGAAACCCAGGCTCGACAGATTTCCTATGCCTCGGACATGGCTTTAGCCAGCCACGCCCTGGATATCAGTAATCTGGGCCGGGTATTGCCGCTTTTGCGCCGTCATTTGCCGGTCGCGGGCGCTGAAGACTTGCGTAATTGGGAATGGCGCTATCTTTGGCAACAGTGCCGCAGCGGCGAGCTTTTCCAACTGGCTAACGTCTCCAACTCGATCGTTTCGATCGCGGTTTCAAGAGACGGCCGCCTGGTGGCCATTGCCGATCTGAGCGGACAAACTGCGGTTTATGACCTGCCGGCGCGGGCGCTCCTTTGGTCTACTAACGCGTCGCCTAACATCGCGCTCTCGCCTGACGGCAAGGTCTTGGCCGACGGAACGGGGCAGATTCGAGATGCAGAGACCGGCGTGATATTGAATCGATTGCCGGTTGAGGAAAGTATCAAGCGCCTGGCTTTTTCGCCCGATGGGACTTGCCTTGCCGGTTTGGTAGGAAGAGACCACCTATGCCTGTGGCGTTCGAATGATTGGAAGCTGACCGCCACTTACAAAGGCTTTCCGAGCGCGAGCCTGCTCTTCGGTAAAATGGCATTTTTTACGTGCGCGGAAAGGATTGCGATCGGAACCGAAGACGGCAGGGTGCGCATTGCCGAGCTTCGGGACGGGAGGATCCGCCACGACTGGCAGGCTCACACGGAGAGTATTTCCGCCCTAGCGTTGGCTCCGGATGCGCGGTTTCTGGCGACCGGAGCAGGATATTCGGACAACGAAATCAAGCTGTGGCGGCCCGAAGACGGGGCTCTAGCTGGTACGTTACGCGGACACCGTGCCTGGGTGATTGCGTTGGCATTTTCTCCCGACGGTGCGTTGCTGGCCTCCGCCAGCGCGGACCAGACAATTTGTCTCTGGGACATGCACACCCAGGAATTGGTCGCGCGACTGAGGGGCCATTTGTTCGAAGTTTGGGGAGTGACTTTTCATCCCGACGGCAAGACCTTATTCAGCGCCGACAAGGAAGGCGCAGTAAAGTGCTGGCGCGTGCCTTTGCCCAAAAGCAACAGCAGCCAAACCGAGCTCCAGCTGAACGATTTCGGGTTTGCGGAGTCGGTTACGAGCGAATTCGCGTTCACACCCGACGGACGTGAACTGCTTACGCTCGACAGCACTACCGGAAAAGTCAGGCGCCGGATCCTACCGTCGCTAAAATCCCTGGGCGAAATCGAGCCGTTGGGCACCAACAACTATATGGTGGCCTCCTCGCCAAAACTGCGACTGGCCGCGAGCCTTGACCGAGACGGTTGCTTGAAGGTTTGGGATTTCGACAAGGAGGTTGTGCAAACCAACTGCGCGGTTGGCGCGAGCGCCGGTCGTAGAGCGTGGGTTGGCTTTGCGCCGGGCAACCGTCGGCTGATCGCCGTGGTCGATTACCGAACGGTCATGCAATGGGAACTGACGCCGTGGAAACAGGTTGGAAACTGGACGTTCAATGAGCGGGTGTTTGGTCCCTTCAGTGTGTCACCCGATGGGCGTTTCCTTGCCAATGGCGGCAACAGTCTCGTGGTCTACTCGCTTGCCAACGGTACGATCCTCAAACGTATCCAGGCGAATCGGTTGACGACCGATGTGGTAGCTTTCTCGCCCGATGGTTCCTGGTTGGCTAGTGGCAGCCAGGAAGGCGTCGCTAAAGTATGGCGAACCGGCTCGTGGCAGGAGGTCGGCACGTTGCGCGGGCATTTACTGGGCGTGCATGGCCTGGCCTTTTCCGCAGATGGCCGACGGCTGGTCACGGGGAGCTCCGGCAATGAAACCGCCAAG
>DATJGF010000017.1:0-4998 GCA_035495315.1 Candidatus Limnocylindrales bacterium | reverse complement strand
CCAAAACTGCCATGGCCGGAAGTGTTTGGCAGCAGCCCTGGAGCCTGGCTGCTGCGAGCCGGGGACGGCTCGCGCTCCGGTTCCTCTGGGGCGACTAAGTCGCCTCGACACGTGCTGCACCATGGCTCATCATGCCGAGGTGAACCGGGAGCCCCATACGGCTAATGCTGCAAGCCTCGCAACCAGCGAGAAGTCTTCGGGCGAGAGCGTTTCCAACAGCAACGAATCCGCCTCGGGACCGGCCGCTCGGACCGCGCTGCGGGCGCCCGGGTCCACCGCTGGTTCCGTTCCGGAGATCTCGGTCGTCGTGCCATTTTGGAATGAAGAATTGAACGTCGTCCGTTTGGCCGATGAGGTCTTTAAGGCATTTCAGAACGAATCACGGACACTGGAACTGGTTCTTGTGGACGATGCCAGCAGCGACGGGACCTGGCAGCAGATGCTGCAGGCGCAGCAGTCTGATACGCGCGTCCGCCCGTTGCGGTTGGTATGCCATAGCGGCCAGAGCGCTGCATTGTGGGCGGGGTTCACCGCAAGCCGGGGCAGCATCATCGCGACATTGGATGGCGACCTGCAAAATGACCCCGCTGATCTGCCGCGCATGCTGAAGGAATTGACCACCTACGACCTGGTCTGCGGACTAAGAATCAAGCGGATGGATAACCGGGTGCGTCGGATTTCAACTGCGGTTGCGCGTTGGGCCCGCAAGACAGCGCTCGGCGTCGATTTCCGTGATAGTGGCTGCAATTTGCGGGTTTTTAAGCGCACGGTTCTGGAAAAACTCTTCCCGTTCGACGGGCTTCATCGGTTTATGCCAATCATCGCCCATTATGCAGGCGCGCAAGTCATCGAAACGCCGGTCCAACATCATGCGCGCACCGCCGGCAAATCCAAATATGGAGTTTGGAATCGTGTCGGACGGGGCATTTGGGATTTGATAGGCGTGGCCTGGTATCGCAAACGCCAGCTCAAAAATCTCGCAGCCATTGAAGCGCCTGCGCCGAAACCTGCCGCTTCGGAAAATCGTCCGTAGCCTGGCTGTGACCGTCCTGGAACTGATTCAGCGCACGACCGAATTCCTGACGAAAAAGGGCGTCGACTCGCCGCGTTTGCAGGCCGAGCTGTTGCTGGCACACGTGCTTGGGGTTGCTCGCATGCAGTTGTACTTGAATTTCGAGAAACAGTTGACCCCGCCGCAAGTCGATCAATTTCGCGAGTCTGTTCGACGGCGCGGCGCGCGTGAACCGTTGCAGCACATCCTCGGGACCGTATCGTTTTGCGGATTCGAAATTGTCGTGAACCGCCACGTGCTGGTGCCACGCCCGGAAACTGAACTGCTGGCGGAGCTCGGGTGGGAATTCCTGAACCGATGCACCACGCCAGCACCGAAGGTCCTCGACTTCGGAACCGGGAGTGGCTGTTTGGCGATTGTGCTCGCCGCGAAGTGCTCGCGCGGGCAGGTACACGCGCTGGACGTTTCCCCGGAAGCTTTAGAAGTGGCCAGGCAAAATGCCAGACACAACCAGGTTGCTGAACGGATGCAGTTTTGGTTGGGCAACAACCTGGCGGCATTGCCAAAAAACCTCTCGTTCGATCTTATCGTAAGTAATCCCCCGTATATTCCCACGACGGAGATCGATCGTTTGCAACCGGAGGTGCGGGATTTTGACCCACGGATTGCCCTCGACGGCGGAAGGGATGGTTTGAATTATTTTCGACAGCTGGCAAACGAATCCGGGCCAAAACTGATGACGGGTGGCCGCCTCATTGTCGAGTTCGGCGATCATCAGGCAGGACTGCTTCGCGCCTTGTTCGAATCACAAAACTGGATTGTGGAACGTATTGTCGAGGACTACAATCGCTCTCCTAGAATCATGATTGTTGTGAAAAACACTGAGGCTGCGGGCGCTTGATCTCATGGAAAGTCTACTGATAAAGGGAGGCATTCCCTTGCGCGGTGAAGTCGCCATAAGCGGCGCCAAAAACGCCGCCCTGCCCATCATGGCGGCCACCTTGTTGACCGACCAGCCGTGCATCATCAAACGAGTCCCCAATCTGAGCGATGTGCGGTTTATGGGCCAGATCCTCTCGTGGCTCGGCGCGGAAGTGCGCTTTGAAAATGGTCAGGTGCGAGTCCAAGCCAGAAAAATCAAAGGCGCCGGTGATTACGATTTGATCCGCAAAATGCGTGGCTCGATCTGCATCATGGGGCCTTTGCTGGGAAGATTGGGTAAAGCGACCGTATCGCTGCCGGGTGGGTGTGTGATTGGTGCGCGGCCCATTAATTTGCATTTGAAAGGGTTTGAGGCTTTGGGCGCGCGGGTCGTCATCGAAAGCGGTTATGTACACGCCAGCGCCTCGCGTTTGGCCGGGTCGACGGTTTTTCTCGGCGGCCGAGCCGGGTCGACAGTGCTGGGGACCGCCAATGTGATGATGGCCGCGACGCTGGCTGATGGCGTGACCATCATCGAAAGTGCCGCGTGCGAACCGGAAGTGGTGGACCTGGCAAATTTCCTGATCTCGATGGGCGCCCGTATAAGTGGGGCCGGAAGCCCCACCATCACGATTACCGGAGTAAAAAAACTCCACGGAGCTTCGCATGAAGTGATTCCCGATCGCATTGAAGCTGCCACCTATGCAATCGCCGCCGCGGCTACTGGCGGGGAGATTCGCCTGCGCGGCGCCCGGGCTGACCATATGCACGCCGTGTTGGATAAGCTCCACGATTCGGGTGTAAAAATCGAACGTGAGCACGCCGGCCTTTGCATTCGCCGCGATGGCCGGCTAAAACCGGTTGATATTACGACTCTTCCCTACTCCGGTTTTCCGACTGACGCCCAGGCTCAGATGATGGCGCTGATGGCATTGACTCCGGGCATTAGCATCATCACCGAACGCATCTTCGAATCCCGCTTCATGCATGTCAGCGAATTGGCGCGACTCGGCGCGGACATAGAGATTGAAGGGCCCAGCGCGATTATCAAAGGCGGCAAGGCGTTAAGTGGCGCCCCGGTAATGGCAAGTGATTTGAGGGCCTCAGCGGCGCTGGTGATCGCGGGTCTGGCCGCCAAAGGCACCACACAAGTCAACCGCGTTTACCACATCGATCGGGGCTACGAAGACATCGACGGCAAACTCCGGAAGTTGGGAGCCCGTGTCGAACGCGTCGAAGAATCATGACCAAACTTATTGCTGCCCTCATTGTCGTCGTAATGCTTTATGCCGGCTGGGAGCTCTTCTTTTATTGGGAACGCGTCAAGAATCAGGAGGAGACGCAGAAGAAACAGGCGGTCGCTGAAGCCGTGATGGGCGATCAGTTGCCCGGTTTGCCATTCCAACTCGACCCCAGCTTGAGAGCAGCCCAGGCACGGGGCGCCGAAGGACTCCGCGAGTGGTTGAAGGCGCACGGAAACAGTGTTCAAGACCCTCGCAAAGCCTGGATCCAACTCGATTACTGCGTGCTCATCTCGCGGGAAGACCCCGCCGAGGCCAGGCGCATTTTTGCCGAAGTCAAAGGCCGTTTGCAGCCCTCTTCCCCCGTTTGGGCTCGAATCAAGCGTCTCGAGAAAACCTACGAGTAAGCGTGCGCCACGCCAGGCGGCGATAGCTTGGTTCATGCAGGACGACCTTCTTGAAGCGGAGGAAAGGTTAACTTAAGATGAACCTGTAATGAACACGCTCATCAATGCCAAGCAACTTCGTAGCTCTCTTCCCGAGGTCGTTAAAAGGGTGCGTCGTGGTGCTCGTTTTACGGTGCTCTACCGTAGCCGGCCGGCTTTTCAGGTTGTGCCTGTAGGCGAATCTGCCAATGCTCTCGAGGACTTGGACCGTGAACCACTGTACCGTGTCCGCGGAGTAGGTCGCTCGACGGATGGTCGTTCAGCAGCGGATCATGACGAAGCATTGTATGGCCGATGAGCAGCCTGTTCGTCGACACAGCCGGCTGGATGGCTTGCGCAGATGAAGCTGATCCCGTCCACTTGCCGGCTGTGGCAGCTCGAGATCGGTGGCTTGAAAAAGGCGGATTTCTGCTTACGACCGACCACGTCCTTGATGAAACCCTGACTCTGCTACGCATCAGATTGGGTAGTCGTGCTGCAGAAGCATGGTGGTCCCAAGTTGAAGCAAGCTCACGGTTGCGGTGGGAATTCATAGGCCCGGAACGCGTCGATGCCGCACGTGCTATTTTTTTTCGTTATCGAGATAAGAATTTTTCTTTCACCGATTGCACAAGTTTTGTAGTGATGCGGCAACTCAAGCTTCGTGAAGCCTTAACCGTGGATCATCATTTCAGCCAAATGGGATTCACGGTTAAGCCGTGAAGTGAGCTGTCTGTCGACTGAAAGTGGGCGATTCGGCACCCTGCAACTCTGCGTTGCACCTCACGGTGCGCGGAGGCCGAAGAAGTGCTCAGGAACCGCTGGATCCACGGGCACCTGAAAACTGAGCTGACCGATTGGATCGGAGCTATTCGTGCTGAGGTCAGCCCAATCGAGGAGGTTGGTCGAAACCTGCAGCACCCATCCCTGAGAGGGAGTTGGTTTGGCCCACAAAATTCCAGGAAGCAATCGTCGGCGGCGACAAGGGCATATAAACTGCCGTTACTGTTGTCGAGGAGGCTGGCATCACAAAAAACGTTGTGGCGGCAACGGAATTACTGACGCCGGCTCCCACCCAATGCGAGAAAACCTGGCCCGCCGGCGCCGGGTCGGCGGTTAAAGTGACGATCGTACCCGCGCCGAAGCTGCCGCTGCCCGCCCCGTTGCTGACCACTCATAGGTCTGTTCCCATTCCGATCAACAACCAGGCCCTCAGATTATTAGTAATTATCAATTTCAGATTTAGCACCTTGTGTACCGGCACATTCCAGAACGCCCTTGGTCTGCACCTGACGTCTCAAAATGAGGCAATGGCCCTGCGCCATTCGGTTAACTTTCGGTATTGATCCTGCCGGCATCCCACATGCTACTTCTTCGTTCTGTCTGAACCACAAGTTCG
>DATJGF010000016.1:0-27821 GCA_035495315.1 Candidatus Limnocylindrales bacterium | reverse complement strand
GCCGAAGCGCCGCAACGCCTGTCGGGCGTGACCGCTTGGGCGAATGCTTTGGCCAATTCATCGAATTTGCCGTTCATAGTTTTTCCTTCGGTCGTGGTTCTCGATTACGGATTGTGCGGTGAAATCTTGATCCCATTGGGCATGATGGAGCCATTAACGACTAGCGTGTTGTTGAGTGGGGTTCCATCGATCGGATCGTTCAGCGGGTTGGCGTAATCGAACCCGGCCAGTTCTCCATCCAGGTCCAGGGCCTCAAAGATAGAATCTCGCAGATAAATGGATGAATCGTTCGGCGGGATGTTGCCATACGTGAAGGTGAAGATAGCGGCGTTGCGCCCATTGCCAATCAACTGGTTTCCAAGGAATGTGCCCAAAAACGCGCCGTGCATTGTCTTGCTTCCGGCGGCGTAGGTGTCGCCGCCTTCGATATCTATCCCGTAGTTTCCGTTGTCGTTCATGCTATTTCCAAAGACAGTAGCGGTGAGGGTTGGCGGGAAAGCGTCATCGCCAGGGTTGAAGAAATAGCTCGGGCTGATGATCATCAGCCGAAGCCCGAGGTTGTGGTTTTGGCTGAAGTCGTTTCCAAAGATCGTCACATCCAGTTTGTGGGCCTCCGCTTCCGTGAGACTCTGCGACAGAGCTGTGAACTTGGTGCGGCCGAGGTCCGGGTCTTTATGCTGCACGGTTGCTATGGCTTGCAGGCCGTGTTCCCCGTTGTGGATCGAACGGTTTGTCCGCACGGTCACCTGCGCCGGAAATCTGGCGCTCCCGGTCGCTATATAGATACCGACGCCGTTTGGGGAGTCGGTTACGAGGTTCCCATCGAGAGTACCAGAGGAGAACCGTATATTCACCTGCTTACCGGCATTGCGCGTCCAGTTGCCCCGGATCACGAAGCCGGATACATGATCTGCGAAGATGGAGGTGCCGAAGTGATCGGCTAAAGGCTGATCGAAGCTGAACCCTGTCACGGTCACGTTGTTCCCCGTTCCGCCGTCAGTGGTGCTGATGATCGCAAGGAGCGTTTGCATCGGTGAGCCGAGCGGGTCGCTGCTGGCGAGGATGGTTTCCGGTGTGCCAGGTGCCAATCCTGTCGGCAAGCCCAGCGCATCCAGGGCCAGGACAGTTGCCCCGTTCAGGATCACGTTGGGCATGTTCAGGACGATGGGCAACAGCTCCATCTGCCTGGCCGACCCTGGCGGGCTGTAGCTGCCAATATACGTGCCCGGCGCAACGTGGATAACAATGGTTTCACCCGCCGGAATCGTCGCACCTTGGCGGTCGGACCGTGCACGGTTGACTGCATCCGTAATGCGCCAATAGGGATTGCCGGCGCTGCCGTCTCCGTTGGGTGAGGCCGTGACATCCACGTAAAGGTCCTCGGCCGGCGACGAGCCTGCCCATAGCAACGCGACTACGAAGCACTTGAGGGAAAACGCGAGAGCAGCCAGGCCTAAATTCGGTACTTGGATTCGGTTTGGATTACTCATGGTGTTCTTCATGAAGATGTAATCCCTGCAACCTGAGAATTTCTTTCAAAAAAAGAAATTAGGCCTTGGCGGCAAAACCAAATGGACCTGGGCCGGATCCGGCCCTGGCTATGCCTCGCCCATGCGCATTGCACTTTCGGGAAGTTCCCAAATCGCCGCTCACACAAAATGGAAATCTGTTGAAAGAAAGAGCACTCGCGAAGGGATTATATATGTGGAATCGTTCTCCTAATCACGTGAGCGGCTCAGATGAATTCATTCCGACGCGGGCCAGCCTCCTCGGCCGGCTAAAGGACTGGGGTGATCAGAAGAGCTGGCAGGAGTTCTTCGACACCTACTGGAGGCTCATCTACGGCGTAGCGCTAAAGGCGGGCCTGTCCGACGCAGAGGCTCAGGACGTAGTCCAGGAAACCCTCGTCACCGTGGCAAAGAAGGTGGGTCAGTTTAAATCGGATCGCGCGCTCGGTTCATTTAAAGGTTGGTTATTATTGATCACACGCCGGCGAATCGCTGACCAATTTGAGAAACGAGGAAAACTGCAATCAGCCGCGCAACGTTCCGGACCAAAAGCCACGGCTGCCCTGCTTTCGGGCATCACCGATGACTCGACGCGCACCTCTACCGTTGAACGAGTAGCTGATCCCGCCACGTTTAACCTCGACGCCTGCTGGGAGGAGCAGTGGCAACAGAACCTCCTGCGTACGGCCACTGTAAAAGTCAAAAACATGGTTAGGCCGAAACAATTCCAGATATTTGAACTTTACGCGTTGCGCGAATGGCCGGTGAGGAAAGTGGCACAACTTCTCAGCGTGAGTGCCAGCCAGGTCTATCTAGCCAAGCATCGCGTCTCGCGCTTGCTCAAAAAAGAAATCCAAAAGCTGGAAAGAATGAAGCGCTGATGCGTCGCGCGATCGCTTTTACACAGAACCGTTGACCTACTATTGGTCACCGAACTGAGGCATCAGCCAGGGCGTTCTGGCCCAGTACCATTGTGCGGGCTTTTGCGCTTCAATGTGCCCGTCGACGAAGGCGTTGTTGCTGCGCTGATTGTGGCGAGGAAGCGGGCCTCCCCGGTTCGGATCGTCTGGAGCCGAAAAGCAGCCGACGCAGGGAGAATCGTTGGCGACACCATGGACAATCCAGCAAGCCAGGTTTTTGAGCAGACTGCGCTGTGACGCATTGCAGCGGGTCGAGGGTATTCCTCGCGGTCGTTCCGCCATCCACGACGCTGATCGCGCGAGCAAGGTATTCCCAATGGATCAATTTCCCTTTTCTTCTGCGCCCGATCGCGCTTTAGTTGCTGTGGAACGACGGCCTCAGAACCGTAGTCCCGAATCAAATTCGTGAGAACCTATGAAGAAACTCCTTCTGCCTCTTATCCTCTGGTCCCTGACTTTCCGTTGTCTGCCCTCTGACATCCATTCTGATTGGGAAAAGAGTTTTGTACATCCGCCACCGACAGCGCGGCCATGGGTGTATTGGTTCTGGCTGAAGGGCAATATCACCAGCAATGGGATCACCGCCGATCTCGAAGCCATGAAACGAGTCGGCATCGGCGGCGTTCTCATCATGGAGGTTGACCAGGGCACTCCAAAGGGACCTGCCGATTTCGCCGGGGGACCCTGGCGGGAACTTTTCAAACATGTTTGCGCCGAAGCTCACCGGCTCGGATTGGAAATAAACATGAATAACGACGCCGGCTGGTGCGGCAGCGGTGGCCCTTGGATTACCCCCGAACTGGCGATGCAGAAAATCGTCTGGTCCGAAACAAACGCCACCGGCCCTTGCCAGTTTGAGGCGACGCTTCCGCAGCCGAAAACCGTATCGAACTATTATCGAGATATTACGATTGTTGCCTTTCCCACCCCGCAAGGGAACACCCGCATTACGGACCTCGAAGGGAAGGCCGCGTTGAGCCCCAAACTGATCCCTCTGAAGGGAACAGTCACTTCCCTTGCAGCTGAGGAAGTCATAGCACGCGATCGCATTGTCGAACTTTCCTCATGTCTTGCTAGTGATGGCAAATTTCGTTGGGCTGCGCCCGCCGGTAACTGGACGATCCTTCGGCTGGGCCATACGCCCACCGGAGCGGACAACCATCCCGCCCCAGAACCCGGCCGCGGTTTGGAAAGTGACAAGCTGAGCCGCGAAGCGACTCGAGCGATGTTCAATGCGGTGATGGGAAAAATTATCGCCGATTCGCCAACGCTTGCCGGCAAGACGCTGGTCTCGACTCATATCGACAGTTGGGAGACGGGTTCACAAAACTGGACTCCTCGCTTTCGAGAAGAATTTAAGTCGCGGCGCGGCTATGACCCGCTGCGTTGGTTGCCGGTGATGACGGGTCGAGTTGTCGATGGCCGAGCCGCTTCCGAACGCTTTCTTTGGGACGTGCGGCAGACCGTCTCGGAACTGTTGGTGCAGAATTATGCCGGGGAATTTCGACGTCTAGCCCATGAACACGGATTGAGGTTGTCGATCGAAGCGTATGATGGCACACCCTGCGATGACCTGACTTACGCTGGCCAGGCCGACGAACCGATGGCCGAGTTCTGGTCGTGGGGCGCCAATACGGCCTACAGCTGCGTCGAAATGTCTTCCGCGGCGCACATCTACGGCAAGCGCATCCTGGGCGCCGAAGCCTTCACGGCGAATGACCAGGAAAAATGGCTGCATCATCCGGCAACTATCAAAACATTGGGCGATTGGGCCTTCTGCGAGGGCATCAACCGCTTTGTTTTTCACCGGTATGCCCTGCAGCCCTGGACGAATCGGGCGCCGGGCATGTCGATGGGCCCATGGGGATTGCACTACGAGCGTACGCAAACCTGGTGGGAACAATCGGCTGCCTGGCACGAATATCTTGCCCGTTGCCAGTTTTTGTTGCGGCAAGGGACATTCGTCGCCGACATCTGCTTCCTCGAACCGGAAGGTTCTCCGATGCGCTTCACTCCGACCATGCCGTGGCGTCAGGGTAACACCCCCCAGCGTCCGCGTTACAATTTTGATGGCTGCACCGCCGAGGTTATCCTGAACCGGATGTCCGTCAAGGACGGCAGGCTGGTGGTGCCGGACGGGCCAAGCTACCAGGTGTTGGTTTTGCCTCAACTGGAGGCGATGACTCCCGGCCTGTTGCGGAAAATCAAACAACTGGTTCTCGAAGGCGCAACCGTGATCGGTCCGCCCCCACGCACATCGCCAAGCCTCGCAAACTATCCCGACTGTGACTCTGAAGTCAGCAAGCTCGCAGCAGAGATTTGGCAAGATCCAGAAATTCGGCTTTCCTCTCGAAAAGTAGTTTGGGACGAAAAATTCAAAACTGCGCAGCCAGTTTCGGACTTAAGAGCGGTCATTGAAAAGGCTAAATGGATTTGGCATCGCGAGGGCAATCCCGCCGCAGCCGCGCCTCCCGGGAAGCGATATTTCCGCCGAACATTGGTCTTACCCGCAGGGCCTGCTATCGTGACCGCTCGATTCAGCCTCACAGTCGACAACCGGTTTGAGTTGTGGGTGAATGGGAAGCTTGCGGCAGAAGGAGACAATTTCAAGCATGTCTACGACAGCGACGTGAAATCTATGCTCGTTGCGGGAACAAACGTGCTCGCCGTCGTAGGAGAAAACACGATGGATTATCCCAATCCGGCGGGGGTTCTTGGCGCGCTGCACCTCAAGCTCGAGGACGGCTCGGAAGTCGAAATCGATACCGATGCTCAATGGGAGACCAGCACCAACGCCATGCCGGATTGGAAAACTGCTACGCTCCTCACCGGCGACTGGAGTACAGCGATGGAATTGGGAGCGCTCGGAATGGACCCTTGGGGCGAACTCGATACCGTGTCTGGTCCGCCCTATGTCTATCCGGATTTCGCCGCGGTTGCGAATCTGCTCAAGCAGAAAGGAGTCCCACCCGACTTCGAAGCCGATTCCAGGCTCCATTTCATCCACCGCCACGAAGGTTCAACGCACGTCTACTTTGTCGCCAACAGCACTACCAATTGGCTGCAGGCGAATTGTGCGTTTCGAGTCACTCGCCAGCAGCCGGAGCTCTGGGATCCGCTCACTGGGCGCATCACCAGCGCTGCCGCGTTCCAGGAAAAAGAGGGTCTCACGTATGTGCCGCTTTCGTTTGAGCCAGCCGGTTCAATGTTCGTGGTGTTTCGTCAAACCGCCTCGAAAACACGGTCCGGCGCGATCGTCTCGGTCAATTGTGAAGGGCGAGACGTGCTGCCCGAATCAAACGCGGGCGTCGAGGAGCCTCCGGCTATTGAGATCGCGATGGATGCAAAGAATCGACCTCAATTGTTGGCCTGGAGACCCGGCACTTATGAAATTCACCAAGCCTCCGGCAAAATCCACAAGGCACAGGCGAGCGGGCCGTTTCCGGAAATGGAAGTCGAAGGCCCTTGGGAGGTGGAATTTCGACAAGGCACCGAACCCATCGAGCGCCTCACGTTTGATGCGCTCACCGACTGGGCGCAACACCGCAATCCCACCGTGAAATATTTCAGCGGAACAGCCGCCTACCGGAAGTCTTTTAGCGCCTCGGACAGTCTGTTTGCGAAACGGCAAAGGCTCTATTTGAATTTGGGAAGGGTCGAGGTTTTGGCACAGGTGTTTTTAAATGGCAAAAACCTCGGTGTTCTCTGGAAACCACCTTTTCAAGTAGAGATCGGCAGCATTTTGCGTCCGGGACAAAACCAACTGGAAATCAGGGTAGTCAACCTCTGGGTGAACCGGATGGTTGGTGACGAGCAGCTCGCTGAGGACAGCGAACGCAATCCGGAGGGTACCCTCAAGCAATGGCCGCAGTGGCTTCAGCAAGGTTTGCCCAGCCCCACTGGCCGGTTCTCTTTCACGACCTGGCGGCTTTGGAAGAAGGATTCTCCGCTGCAACCTTCCGGCCTGATTGGTCCGGTGAGGATTGTGGCCGCAAAAGAGATCCCCATCCCCTAAGATCCGAAAAGCTTCGAAATTGGAAACAAACTCAAACTCAGAAAAAATCCAAAGAATATCAGAGCTCCACGACGGGCGAGTCACTAACGCTTCTGCTGATTTGAATTTCTGAGTTGTTTCGGAGTTCGCGCCACGGCCTTTGGGTTTTTAACATCTCCCGTAAATGCACTCAGGAGACTCGTCCGTTCGAGCGCCAGGGTTACTGCAAGCTGGGAAACCCGATAGAACCGATGAGTCAGGTTGGTGCTATCGGCATCTTCAAAGATGACATAGGGACAAATCGGGCACGTACTATAGTCCATCACGTTCGTGCTTATTGGTGTCCAATTTCTTAAATCGGCAGAGGCTTCAATCACATTTGTTTCGCCGGCGGTTCCTTGCACGAAGAGCCGTGTCCCACGGTCCGGAAAAAATCCCAATACGCTGAGCTTAGGGGGACGAACTAATACGGCCAGGAGATTGCTATGGCTGAACTGCGTGGGCGTATCGGCACAGCCCGTTTGGGTGATACCAAGCACGCCATCGATGCGCAATCCCTCAGCTGAGTTGCTGGCGCTATAATTCCAATACTTCTGGTACGGTGGCGGCCCGGGATCAACGTGGAAGAAAAAGCTGTTTCCGACCAGAAAGCCAAAGGGAAAACTAAAATCGATGGCGGCGCCGGGGCAAGGAGTCCTTGTGAAGACGGTTTGCTGATCGGCGCCGAGAAAATCCATGGTGGCTATCCCACTCTGCGCATCAACCGTCAACTTGATGAAGCTTTGGTCTGAGTTGGGCAAAGAGTAGACGACACCGCTGCCGATAAGCCCGCAACATTCGCGGTATTTGCCGGAGACAATGCGATACAAACCGCTCTCGGGAGGAGTCTCCGCGGAAACAGAGGCGAAAGAAAGCAGGAGAGCGGTTCCAAATCTTAACGCTCTTGGAGTCGTGGTAAGCATACCGTTGCCAAAATAAGATCTCACTCAAACGTATCTTGTCAATGGCGCCAGGATTGCGTTCAAGAGGCTTTTTGAGTCTCCTTAAGTCGACATCGACCATGACAAAACTGTTCATCGCGGCACTCTGCGCATTGCTGATTCTTTCGAGTTCAGCCGCCGAGGCCACTTTTTCGAACCCGCTTTCCCATACGAATCTGCTGGTTTACCGCACACAGGGGGGAAAAGTTTCGCCGGTGGAAACCCCCGCGGAATGGGAGCAGCGGCGGGCCGAGATCGTGCGGGGGATGCAGGCTATTATGGGACCTCTGCCTGGGGAGGAGAAACGCTGTTTGTTAGATGTAAAGACCGATAAAGAAGTCGACGAGACTTCGTTCGTGCGTCGCCTCATCACTTACGCTTCGGAGCCAGGTTCGCGCGTGCCGGCCTGGCTGCTGATCCCCAAGGAGGCGCTGCACGGGCACGACGGATTTCCTGCGATACTCGCTCTTCATCCTACCGACATGGAGTACGGCTATCGTGTGGTGGTCGAGCCGTTGCGTCCCCACTATCGCGCTTATGCTCGCGACCTGGCAGAGCGGGGTTTTGTGGTCATCGCTCCGGCATACCCGTTAATGGCCAATTATAAGCCCAACCTCCAGGCACTGGGCTACCAAAGCGGAACTATGAAAGCCGTTTGGGATAATATCCGCGCGCTGGATCTACTGGAGAGTCTGCCCTTCGTGAAGAAGCGCGAGTTCGGAGCGATTGGGCATTCCCTCGGCGGCCACAACGCGATCTTCACCGCCGTCTTCGAGCAACGGCTGAAGGTGGTCGTCTCAAGCTGTGGTTTCGATTCTTTCGTCGATTACATGAACGGGAACATCACTGGCTGGACCAGTGAGCGGTACATGCCGAAGTTGGCGGCATTTCGTGGGCGACCGACCGACATCCCGTTCGATTTTTACGAACTAATTGGTGCGTTGGCGCCACGGCCAGTACTCATCAGCGCGCCTTTGCATGACACCAACTTCAAATCCGGCAGCGTCGACGCAGTAGTTAAGGCCGCGTTGCCCATTTATCGCCTGTATGCTGCAACGCAGAACCTGCGAGTGGTCCACCCCGATTGCGGTCACGATTTCCCGCCCGAGGTCCGCGAGGAAACGTATCGCTTCCTCGCCCAGACGCTGCGCTGATCGTTTCCAGATAAAAGCTTCACGGCTTTATTTCTTCGCGTGATGTAACCTGGAAACTTCCCCATGGGCCAGAACGACATCGGGATCGCGCTGCAGGGCTTCGTGGTAATGCTTTGAGAAGCCATCGCCGGTTTCCGAAGGGAGGAGCAACCGTCGAGATTGGCCAATTAGCGCATCGACGCTAGCGACGGTGAGTGGCTCCTTTTTGTCGAGCGCTTCGTCCATCGAGACGATGAGCTGGGATAGAGGGCTAAGCCAGGCAAACCACGGGTCGCTGGTGAGGAGCTGGAGAAAATGATTGGGTGATTGGATTCTTCCAATGGTCTTTTCGTATTCGACGCGTTCCGAATCAACCAGCGCCTTGTGCAGGTTGAGCAGCAACCCGCGAAAGGCATCGAGGCGCTGGCGATATCCTGGTGGTTCGGCCTTTGCTCCCGCTATATTCTCTTTCATCTATTGAAGATAGCACGCTTTTGACGAGTTGCGGAATTCCCTGACAAGCCTTCTTTCCCACTGAATTCGGTTGGCCGCAAACCTAATGCCTCGTTGACTTGTTTTGACGGCGTAGTCAAGCTTTGAAAAAGTACCCGGGCAGTTGCTTGATGCGCAATCACTCGGGCAAGGCGTGACAGTGTCAAGATCTCGATGTAATCCGAGCCCGATGGAACGTGCGGGGGGGTTAAAGGCATTCGCGTTAATGTTGGCATTCGTGTCACTGAGCTGCTCCGGCGTCTATGGCAGCGAAAGCACTCCGGATCCAGCGCCGAGCACAAATGCTGCGCCCGACTTTCTCTACAATAAACCGAGACTGCCGGAAGGCTTGCTTAAGGATAAACGTGAAGGAGTCTATGTTACCGGATTTCCCATACTTGGCTACAACCCGGAGACTCAATTTGCGTTCGGCGCCGCGGCTCAGATCTTCGACAATGGCTCCAAAGACAGCCCGTTCTTCGACCTCACGCCCTATCGGCGCAGACTTCTCATTGGCGTGACGGCCCATACCGGGGGGTTCGCTCAGGCGGGGGTGGAATACGATGTTCCTTATGTCAACGACAGCCCCTGGCGAATACGTGGCGCGGCGCTTATCAGGGACTATAAATTTGAAAACTACTTCGGTAGAGGTGAGCGCACCCTCGAGCCCTTAAGTTTTCCCGGCTCGCCGGAGACCTTCAGCAGCTACGAGGATTATTATGATGCCTTGAAGCGAAACCAAGATGGCAAGACATGGGAGCGGTATGATGATTATCACCGGACTGAAGCGCTTGGTGTCGTAACGGTTGAACGCGACTACCTCGGCGGCTTACTGCGTCCTCAGGCCGGCCTTCAAATATCCCATGTTCGCGTCCAGGATTATACTGGCGATACCATCGACGGAGCGGTCATGCAGGAAACGCGGCTGCACGAAGACTATCTGGCGGGGCGCATCGTTGGCTTCGACGGCGGATGGGATAATGCGCTCAAAATCGGGGTTACGTATGATACTCGCGATTTTGAACCCGATCCCAGTGCGGGTGTGATGCTCCAGGTTGTTGGGCGATTCTCCGGCACATGGTTGGGTTCTGAATTTGATTACCAGCAGTTCACTTTCAGTGCGCGCGAGTTTTTCAACCTGCTCCCGCAACCGAAACGTCTTATCCTGGCGTTCCGCGAAGTTTACGCGATCCAATCCGGTGATGTGCCGTTTTACGCTGCTGCGCGGCTGCCTTTCACGGATGGGGACAAACTCGTCCTGGGTGGATACAACTCCCTGCGGGGCTACAAACTGTCCAGGTTCGCAGGTCCAGTTGCCACCTGGGCCAACGCTGAACTACGCTGGAGCTTCGCCGAAACCAGATTCCTGAAACAACATCTGCGTTTTATGGTGGCGCCGTTTTTCGATACGGGAAGGGTGTTCGATTCCGTGAAAGATACCACCATGGAAAAATGGAAAGTCGCCGGCGGCGCCGGGTTTCGCTTGGCGTGGAACCTCTCGACCGTAGTCAGCTTTGACTATGGGGTATCAAGCGAAAGCGGTTTTTTCTATATGGAACTGGGCCACCAGTTTTGATTTTTCTTTTTACGCGGAGACCTCGATCCGTTCAAGTTGCGCGATGTAATCGGCGGGAAGACCCCAACGCCGCGCACCGCGTAACAGGAAGCCCAGGTATTGACGAGTGGGTGGACCCTGTATATCGGTGGGATCACTGGCGCAATAGGTGAGCAACATGACCCGCTGCTCAAGATCACCGTGCGGATGGACCAGGACCTCCTTGGGGCGGTAGGCACGAATGGGAAGTCCTTCCCGGGCGTCCAACTGTCGGCGGTCCGAATCAGTAATATCGTAAACCACGCCCCATACGGAAGCAGCGGGGTCTGGAACGGCGTCGGTCGAGCAGGTGTCACTATCACGGTCGCGAGTAAACACAAGCCGGTGTGCCGGTAGAAGGGCATTGAAGATGAACCGCGCATTGGGGCAACGATTGGCTGCCTTGACGCGCTGTTCATCCATGTTGGATCCGTAAGCGAAGTAGAGCATCAACAATTCGGAGTTAGTTTCGTGATTGGGGCTGCACAGCGCTCTTTTATCAAAAACAATCGCACCGGTGTCAAAGCCTTTCTGCCGGGAACTCGCGATGTGTGGCTTGACGGCTGCTGGAGGCGGGATTACAAACTCCCGCATGACCTCAAGTATCATCCGCACTTTGTCCCTGTTCGTCGCCTGGTTCGGGCTGCACAGTTTTGCCCAGGGCAGCGCGACGGAAGACATCGTTGCGGCTGCAAACAAATTCCTGGCTTCACTCGACGATGGCCAGCGCACCAAGGTCGTGTTTCACTTCAAAGATGACGCGCAACGCAAACGATGGTCGAATCTTCCGGGGGCAGTTTTCAAACGGGCGGGTTTGCGCATGGGCGCTCTGACCAAGCCGCAGCGAGAGGCGGTTTTAAGCGTATTGGCAGCAGCACTAAGCCCGCAGGGCTATGAAAAAGTTCTGCAAATTGTCGAGGGCGATGAGGTATTGAGAAAGGGAGACAGCGGCGGACGAGTCATGTTCGGTCATGACGAATATTATATTTCGTTTCTAGGCCAGCCTTCCGCGAGCGAGCCGTGGATGATTCAATTTGGAGGGCATCATCTCGGGCTCAATATCACGCTGGTCGGCGAGCAAGGCACGCTCGCGCCAAGCCACACCGGCGCGCAACCGGCAAAGTACGAACTCGAAGGCAAAACCGTACGTCCTCTCGGCCACGAGACCGACAAGGCATTCGCCCTGGTCAATTCGTTGGATGAGGCGCAACGGAAACAGGCCGTCCTGGGAGTGCAGATGCACGACCTGGTGCTTGGTCCGGGACGTGACGGCCAGATGATTCAGCCGGAGGGAATCAAAGGGTCCGCCTTAACCGAGAAACAACGTGAACTGCTGCTGGACCTTGCCAGCGAATGGACAGGGATCATGGATGAAGCGGTGGCAAAAGCAAAACTGCAGGAATTGAAACAAAACCTCAGCGAGACCTGGTTCGCCTGGAGCGGCCCAACCGAAAAAAGCGGCGCGGCTTATTTCCGCATCCAAGGACCCACCGTTATTATCGAATACGCCCCGCAACGTCTGGGAGGAGATCCAACGCAACACATCCACACGATTTACCGGGACCCAACCAACGATTACGGAGTGAAATGGCGGAAATCCTGAGAAGGATATGGCTTTGGCGGGCCCGTGTTTCAGGCCTCGCGCGCTGCCTGCTAAGGCGACCTCAATGAGATACCATTGGACTGCCTTTAAAATCTCCCGGCTAGGCTCGCTACTCCCACTGCTCGCATTGCCATTGGTTGGGCGCGCCCATCGCTTGGACGAATATTTGCAGGCGACCCTGGTTACGATCGAACCCAAGGCAATCCGGTTGCAAATCAATCTGACGCCCGGCGTGGACGTCGCCGAACAGGTGCTTGCACGCATCGACCGCGATCATGATGGTGTGATCTCAACGAGCGAAGCCGCGGCGTACTGCGAATCGGTAAGGCGCGATATGTTGATCCGGCTGGACCACCGAAACATAACCTTGAAACTCATCGCATCCAATTTTCCACCACCGAGCGAACTGCGCACCGGTTGGGGAATCATCCAGTTGGAATTTTCAGCCAAGATCGACCTGCTCACGGCAGGCGCACACAAGGTGACGATTGAGAACCGGCATCTACAGGCGTTAAGTGTTTACCTGGTTAACGCGGCACAGCCCAGATCCGGCCAGGTCGCGATCGCAAAGCAAAAGCGAAACGAAACCCAAAGCGTTGGTGAAATCGAGTTTAGCATCACATCTCGTTAAGCGGATCCCGCTGAAGCGGTAGTGGCGGGCGTCTCGCCGGCCGTGGAGCCGGGCATCCTGCCCGGCGGGAATTCAGAAGTATTCATCCTCAGCGCAACAGCCATACGCAACAAAGCCGGGCGGCGAGGACGCCGCCCTCTACGTCAGGCGAGACGCCTGACGCTACACACATAAATGACATTTGCTTGAGCTTGTAATAAGCTCTCCTGAGACGATCGAATTCCGTGAAGGGACCCGTTAAATCTAACGCGAGCGCAGACATCGCAGCCGGTGCGCAGCCCCTCAATGTGCGGCTTGAGGATGGGCAGACGGTATCGGCGCTGCTGCAAGTCCCCGCTGGTGCCAGCGCCTGCTATGTTCTCGCGCACGGAGCTGGTGCCGGGATGAAGCACGCATTCCTTGCCGAGGTCGCAAAAGGCCTCGCCGAGCGAGGCATCGCGACGTTGCGCTATCAATTCCTCTATATGGAGCACGGCTCCAAACGGCCCGACAATCCTAAGGTGGCCCAGGCGGCGGTTCGGGCGGCAGTACAACACGCCTCCCAAGCGGCTCCCGGCCTGCCACTGTTCGCTGGAGGCAAATCGTTCGGCGGGCGAATGACGTCGCAAGCCCAGTCGGCTGCGCCGCTGCCTGGCGTGCGCGGGCTGATATTCCTTGGCTTCCCGCTGCATCCGCCGGGTCAACCGTCGACGCAGCGGGCCGAGCATCTGTTTAATATCCAAATACCAATGCTGTTCCTGCAAGGGGATCGAGACGAGTTCGCTAAGTTGGACTTCTTGAACCCACTCGTTGAGCAACTACGGCCGCGAATGACACTCACATTGTCCCCCGGGGCAGACCATTCATTTCATGTGCCAGCGCGGTCCGGACGCAAGGACGTTGACGTGAGAGGCGAATTATTGGACGAGGTGACACGCTGGATACAAGGTGTGATTTCACACAGCTCGGCGCCGCCACCGAAAGCGTGAAGACAATGAGATAAGTCCCAGCTATGAACTTGTACGTCGGAACCAGCGGTTACTCTTACAAGGAGTGGAAGGGCACGTTTTATCCGCAGGACCTGCCCGAAAAGCAGATGCTGCATTTTTATGGCGAACGTTTTCGCGCGGTAGAAATCAACAACACGTTTTATCGGATGCCAAAGCCCTCCGTGCTGGAGGGTTGGGCCGCTGAAGTTCCGGCAGATTTCAAGTTTGTTTTGAAGGCTTCGCAACGGATCACGCATTTCCAGCGGCTCAAGGACACCGACAACTCGGTCGCCTATCTGCTCAAAGTCGCAACGGCTCTGAAACATCGGTTGGGACCGTTGTTGTTTCAGCTCCCACCCTACTTGAAGAAGGACGCGCCTCGCCTGCGCGATTTCCTGAAATTGCTGCCGGCCGAGCCGCGGTCGGCATTTGAGTTTCGGCACCAATCCTGGTTCGACGCGGAGGTCTTCGATTTATTGCGCGAGCATCAGGCGGTGCTGTGCATTGCCGAAGCCGAAAACGACCTGGATATCCCTTTCGTTTCGACCGCGGACTGGGGCTACCTGCGTTTGCGACGCCCGGACTATGGTGATACGGATTTGCGGGCCTGGGCTCAGCGCGTGCGTGAACAAAAATGGCGCGAGGTGTTCATCTTTTTTAAACACGAGGATGAAGGCAAGGGCCCGGCAATGGCGAAGAGGTTCCTGGAATTGGCCGATCCAACAGAGGGAAATCGGAACGGGAGTTAAACTCAAGCCATGCCTTCGCGCACCGCTCAAATCGCTCAAGTTGGCAAGCGACAGATTGAATTGTCGAACTTGACCAAGGTTCTTTATCCCGACGAGCAGATCGTCAAGGCGGAGGTGATCCAGTATTATCTCAAAATTGCGCCGACAATTTTGGCCCATATAAAGGGCCGCCCCCTCTCGCTGGTGCGATATCCTGACGGGATCAACGGTGAGTCGTTCTTTCAGAAGAATCTGCCGGGTTGGGCGCCTGATTGGCTTGAGCACGTGACGCTCGGGGAGGAAAAAAAGAATTACGTCATCGCGAGCGAAGAGGCGTCACTGGGCTGGCTGGCAAACCTGGCCTGCCTTGAATTGCATCAAATGCATTCGCGCGCCCCTCATTTTGGCAACCCGGATTACATCGTCTATGACCTCGACCCACCGGAGAGTTTCAAGTTTCCGGACATGGCGGGGCTGGCACTGGAATTCAAGGAACACCTCGAACGCTTTGGATATCACCCGTTCGTCAAAACAACCGGGCGCAAGGGGCTTCACGTGGTTACGCCGATAGAATCGAAGTGGGGATTCGACAAGGCTTTTGAGGCAGCGAAAGCGATCGCACAACCGTTTGTGGATTCACACGGCTCTTCATTGACCTTGCAGATCAAAAAGGAACACCGGCATGGAAAAGTGCTGCTCGACATTTACCGCAACCGGCCGTCGCAGACGATTATAAGCGCGTACAGCTTGCGCGGTCTGCCGGGGGCAACGGTGTCGACGCCGTTGCAGTGGGGGGAATTGACCGGAGTCGAAACCCCGAAGGTTCTTAACCTGCACACTCTGCCGGGACGTGTGATAGAAAACGGAGATCCATGGGAAGCGATCGCGGCGTATGCGACGGCAATTCATACGGAGAGGAAACCTATGGCACGCAGGGATAAAGGGAAGAGCCTTCTTTCAGCTGAGAAACGCGTGGGTGAGGATAACCAACCCGTTTTGGAGCAAGGCTCACGTCGAGAGGTTTCGGGCAAGGCGGAGCGCAAATACAAAACACCTGAACAACTGGAGACTTATTCCAAAAAACGAAGCTTCAACAAGACACCGGAGCCGGCGCCAGCGCCAATCACCGGGCAAGGAAATGCGTTCGTGGTTCACCGGCACCACGCCTCGCGGCTGCATTATGACTTACGATTGGAACAAAAAGGGGTCTTGAAATCGTGGGCCGTCCCGAAAGGCTTGCCGCCCCGACCAGGCATTATGCGCCTGGCAGTCAATGTCGAGGATCACCCTTTGGAATACGTCCATTTCGAGGGCGCGATTCCGAAGGGCGAGTACGGCGGCGGGATGATGTGGAAATTTGCGCAGGGGCGATACGAAATCACCAAAGAGAAGAAAGGCGGATTTTATTTTCGGCTGCAATCGCGAGAACTGAATGCCGAATACCGCACCCACCAAACCAAGGATAATCAATGGTTGCTGGAGCGGGTCGATGCCCCACAAACTGATTGGTTACGCGACCCGATTGAGCCCATGCTGGCACGATCCGCCGACCAATTGCCGGAATCGCCGGATTATTTGTACGAGGTTAAATGGGACGGCATCCGCGCGATGATTTCACTCGACGAAGGCCAAATCCGAATTCACGGCCGCAACCGGATGGAATTTACGAAGCAGTTTCCCGAGCTAGTGATTCCGGAGCAAGCGTTCCGCGCCACCTCCGCATTGTTTGATGGGGAGATTGTCTGTCTCGACGCCGAGGGGCGGCCGAAGTTCCAACATGTGATTCAGCGGATGCAGCAAAGCAGCGAAGGAGCTATCGAACGCGCCCGCCTGAAGCATCCGGCGGTCTGTTATCTGTTCGATTGCCTTTACCTGGATGGGCGTCCGATTGTCATTGAGCCACTCAGCCGGCGGCGCGAATGGCTCGCGGACGCAGTTAAAAAAGACTGCGCGTATCGAGTGAGTGAAGTCGTTGAAGACGGGCCCGCGTTTTTCGAAGCTGTGAAGGAGTTGGGATTGGAAGGGATTATGGCGAAGCAGCGGAACAGCACTTATCAGCCGGGAAAACGCAGCGATACCTGGCTGAAAATCAAGACCCGGCAGAGCGTCGAGTGCGTGATCATCGGCTACACGCAGGGACGAGGTGATCGCCAAGCCAGCTTTGGCGCGCTCCATTTGGCTCAAACCGACGGCGGCGGCGGATTGAGGTATATCGGCAAGGTCGGCGGCGGTTTTGATGATTCGCTGCTGAAAAGCGTTTTCGCCGAAGTGCATAAATTGCCAACAATAAAACGGCCGGTGAAGGAAAAACCGCTCGACGATGCGCGGTCGGTCTGGGTCGAACCGAGGCTGATGTGCGAAGTTTCCTTTGCCTCCTGGACGGGGGACGGCATGTTGCGGGAACCAGTCTTTATCCGGCTGCGGCCAGATTTGACTTGGCATTCCTAATGAAATGCATTAAAAGGTCAAAATAGTCTCTCGTTGGCAGGTCTTATGCTCGGATTACGTATTATACAATACATTCATGTTGCGCCTGCATTACATCAATAGGTGAATTATGAGATCGATATGGAAAGGGCATATTCGGTTTTCGCTGGTGACAATCCCAATCCGCATTTACAACGCGGTCGATACGGAAGAAACCATTCGGTTCAACCAGTTGCACAAGGAAGATAATGGCCCGGTCGGTTACGAGAAGAAATGCAAGAAATGCGGCAAGTCGTTGACTGTCGAGGAAATCGTGAAGGGTTACCAATTCGAACCGGAGCAATATGTGATTGTCGCCCCCGAGGACCTCGAAAAAATAAAACTTAAAAGCACGAAGGTGATAGAAATCGAGGGATTCATTGACTCGAGCGAGGTGCATCCGACGCTCTACGATGCGCCGTACTTTGCCGGGCCGGACGGGGCAGTAGCGGCGAAGACTTACTCATTGTTGACCCAAGCGTTAAAGGCCAGCGGTAAGGTAGGCGTTGGCAAAGTCGTGCTGCGAGACCGCGAGGAAGTCGTGATGATTGCGCCGCTGGAGGGGGGACTGGTGCTGTACAAGCTACGAAATCCGAAAGAACTGCGGAAGATTGAGACTGTGCCACAACTAGAGCAAGCCCAAGTCAATAAAGATGAGTTGAAGCTTTCGATCAGCCTCGTAGAATCGATGGGTGCCAACTTGAACGAGCTGGACTTGACCGACCGCTATCGCGATGCGCTGCGCGAGATGATCGACGCGAAAATTGCCGGAAAACAGATTGTCACCTCGCCGGAAGAGGAAAAACCGGTTGTTGATATCATGACAGCGCTCAAGCAGAGCATTGAGCGAACGAAGGCGCAGAAGAAGCCGATGGAGAAAGCCAAAGGCGAGAAGAAGCCAGCGGTCGAAGCCAAGCCGGTGAAACAGAAGAAGCAGGTCGCCTAATCACGCACCTGGAAACATACAAAATTCGCATTTGTTGTCCCAAGCCGGATGGGCCAGATTCTAAAATTCCCGCTACAAGCGTCAAAATTCGGTTACAAGCGCGTCAAGCAGCGGGGGCCAACGGCAGAGAACCCCAATCAACTGCATCTATTTGCGCAGCCCACCGCCCAAATCCTCAGTTTTGCTTCCGCGTTAAGTCGTTTCGAGCAGGCGCTGCTGCTCGATGAACGCGGGGATGCACAAGCCCCAGAGCTTTACCGCAAAGCCATTGAGGAGAGTGATTGCGTCGCCGATTCTTATTGCAACCTGGGAATTATCGAGTCCAAACGCGGAAATATCGCCAAAGCGTTTGACTGTTTCACCCACTCGCTAAAGGAGAATCCTCGCCATTTTGAAGCCCACTACAATTTGGGAAACATGTATTTTGATGTCGACGACTTCCGATTGGCCCAAGTGCATTACGAACTGGCGGCTGAACTCGATCCGGCTTTCCCAAATGTCCACTTCAATCTTGCTCTGGTTCAGGCCATAAACAATGACCTCGGGGCGGCCATAAGGACGCTCACCCGGTATCAGCAATTGGTTCCGGCTGACGAGGGGCGAAATGTCGAAGAACTTCTCGAGAACCTGAGGAAATCGCTGTTGGCAGCCAGGAATCCTCGCTCGACCCCGGTCTAATTCCGTTTGGTGCAGCTATTCTCGCTTGTTCGTCTCCAGCGGGATCGAGCAAGTGACGAGCGTGCCGTTATGACCTTTGGCGCGAATATCGAGCGAAGCCCCGATGAGGCTGGCCCGATAGTTCATGATGCGCAAACCCATCCCAGTAGAGTGGCTCCGCAGATCGGGAAAGGGCAGACCATCGTTTTGAACCGTTAGCGTCAGTTTGTCGTCACCGTTGGCCAGACCGATGCTGACGCGTTTGGCTTTCCCGTGTTTGATCGCATTGGTGACCGCTTCTTGCGCAATTTTGTAGACTTGCGAAACGACGGCCGGCTCGAGCGGAGGCAGGGGATCTTCGGATTTAAACCGGCAAGTGATGGAGAATAACTCGCGAGCGCGGCCGGCCAAATCGTCGAGGGCGGAGGGCAAATCGCGTTGCGCGAATTCAAGCGTTGCAAGGTCGTGGGCGAGATCGCTGGCGTGGTTCATCGCCTGGTGAATGAGAGTGTGGATTTTGGCAACGTCCTGAGCTTCGGGTGCCTTTTGCTTCGTCAGCTTCAGTTCGAGCCCCTTGGTCATCAATGCAACGCCGGAGAGCTTTTGGCCCAGGTCGTCGTGCAAATCCAGCCCAATGCGGCGGCGCTCTTTTTCGGTTATTTCCAGCAACTCCGTCTCGAGGCGTTTTCGCTCGGCGATTGAATTCTGGAGCTTGGCGTTGGCGGCCTTCAGTTCGGCGGTGCGCTGCTGAACGCGCATCTCGAGCTCATCGTGAGCCCGACGCAATGCTTCCTCAACCTTTTGGCGCTGGATGAATTGCCCCAGTTCACTGCCGATCGCCAAAATCATGTTATCGACAACTGGGTCGTGGTTCATCTGGCGGGCGGCGAATAACTCGAGGACCCCCAAAACCGCGCCACCGCTCTGGATCGGGAAGGAGGCGCCGCTTAAGAGTCCGGCTTGAGCGAGTAGCTCGGAGCGTTGCGCATCCTCAAGACCGGCCAGGTCCGATACCCAAATGTTGCGCCGTTCTTGCCAGGCACGGCCGGGAAGGCCAGCCCCCGAAGCAAACGACAACCCTTGCTGCCGCTCGCAAAACCTTTGCCAGGCCTCAGACCGTCCCTGATAGCGTGCGGCCGAAAGCTGCAGCACCGGATGGTCCGAGTCCCGGACCCAAAGGGTAGCCACATCCATACCGAGACTTTCTAACAGCACCTCCAGAATGGCAGCCGCCGCCTGCTCGATGGATTCGGCTCCGGCCAGCAATCGGGTAATGGCATGTTCTGCAGCGAGACGCTTTTCGGCGCGTTTGCGTTCATGCCGCAATTCGGTTTCGCGTAACTCGCGTTCAACCGCAGAGCCGAGCCGCGCAAGATTGTCCTTCATGACGTAATCATGAGCGCCGGCTTTCATCGCTGCGACGGCGGTATCGTCGGTAATATGACCGGAGACAACGATAAAGGGGACGTCCAACTGGTGCTCTTTGACCATCGCGAGGGCTTCGAGGCCATTGAAGCGGGGCATCACGTAATCGGCGATAACAATGTCCCAATCTCCTTCGCTCAGTGCAGACTCGAGCTGGCGGTGCGTCTCGACGCGATGACACAGCGGATTGTACCCGGCTCGTTCCAACTCCAATTGCAGGAGCAACGCATCGTTCTCAGAGTCTTCTACGATCAGTACCTTTAGTGATTGGCTCACGTCAAGCCCTCCTGGCGGGCGCCGGTTGCTTCAATATAGCGCCAGGTTGGGTCTGCGCGCAATCATTCGCGAGACTGGAGGCAGGCGGCAGATTGAAATAGAACGTCGCCCCTTGGTTTACCACACCTTCGGCCCACGCGTAACCGCCATGGCGATTTAGAATTCGCTGCACCGTGGCCAAACCGATACCCGTTCCGGGGAATTCTGCCGTCGAATGCAGCCGCTGGAACACTCCGAATAACTTACTCGCATAACTCATGTCGAACCCCGCCCCATTATCGCGAACGAAAAAGGCTCGGGGCGGCCCGGCGGTCTCGCCAAACTCTATGGTCGGATTGGGCTGATTCGCCGTAAATTTCCAGGCGTTGCGGATCAGATTCTCGAGGGCAATGCGCAGCAGGCGTTCGTCGCCCCAGGCTTGCAGCCCAGAGGGCAGGATGAAGCTGGCGCTGCGCTTCGGCTCGGATTCTCGGAGCTGGGAAGCAATCGCATCGGCCATGGCACTTAGATTGACGATTTGACAATGGAGCTCGGCGCGCCCGATGCGTGAGAGCTTCAGCAGATCATCAATCAACAGGTCCATATGCTGGCTGGATTCGCAAGCCCGCTGGAGAAACTCACGCCCGCGCGCATCGAGCTTGCCGCCGTAACGTTCCAGCAGGACCTCGCTGAAACCGCGAATACTGCGTAGCGGCGCGCGCAAATCGTGTGAAACCGAATAAGAAAAGCTCTCCAACTCCCGGTTAATAGCCTCGAGCTGCGCCGTCCTGTGCGCGACTCGTTGTTCGAGCTCTGCATTAAGGCGCAACACCTCGTGCTCAGCCTCTTTGCGCGCGGTAATGTCGAACGCGACTCCAATCAACCGGCACGGCTCACCCCGTTCATCGAAGCACGAACGGCCTCGCGCCAGGAGCCACGCCCCCGCTCGGTTGTGGGGCAAAATCCGAAACTCCAGCTCATACTCATCCTCGCGCTCAAGAGCTTTGGCAATCGCGCTCCGCGCCAGGAGGCGATCATCCGGGTGAATCATCTCAAACAACGCTTCTTCGCTCCCATCAAACTCGCCAGGTTTCAAACCGAAGATCGCATCCAACTCCGGCGAAGAGGTAATGCGGATTTTACCCTGCAGTTCCATAGTCCAGATGCCCATACGGCTGGCGGCCAGTGCCAGGCGCAAGCGTTGATCGCTTTCCCGCAAAGCCGTCTCCACGCGAATGCGTTCCAGGGCGCCGGCGCAATGATCGGCCAAGGCTTGAAAGGCCCCCAAATCAGCTTGCGTAAACGGACGCGCGGAGCGGCTCTCAAGTGAAAGCACTCCCAAAACTCGGGTTTCTTTTCGAACGGGGACCACCATCAGTGTGCGCGGCGAGCAAACGCCAGGCGCAGGATTGGTAGAACTGAGCTGTGCGCCTTGCGAGAGCGCCAGCAGCGTCATGGGTGAACCCGGGGTTGGCGGCGGATTTAGTTCGGAACGTCGGCCATTGACGGTTTCAACGTAGTAAACGGTTTCCATCAGTCCGGCCGGTGTTGGCCCTAGCTCCAACCGACACAAATCCCAGCCAAACAGAGTGTCCGCGGTCTCGACAATGATCTGGGTCGCTTCTTTGGGCGTGCTGGCGGCGCTCAGTCTGCGCCCCAATTCCGAAAACGCCGCCAACCGCTGCTCAGCTTGCTTACGTTCTGTAATATCCGTTATCAAGACCATGGCCGCGTCACGTCCGGCCACGTTCAGGTTATGCCGGTTAAGGTCGACGTCAATAATAGTGCCATCTTTCTTCTTATGCCGGCAGCGATGAATAATCGTGTGGGAGCAATAATGCAACTTTTCCGGCCGCGAAGTAGAGCACGGCGACGGTGGCTTGAATACCCAATCCTGACCTCTTCCGAGGTGGATTCACGGCTGTGGACTTTAGCGCAAAACTCTCGACCAAGCCATTTCGCAAATCTGTGACTATGGGGATTTCGCCTTACAAAACGATGGGGTGATGACCCTATAAGAAAACGTGAGACGCGGCGGACGTTTTTGCGGCCAGGATGTCAGGCAAATCTTGCCGGCTTAAGCCTCTAACTTCCAGGGGCTACGAAACGGACGCGAAAGCATTTCATTCGCTGAGTCGTCGTTTTTGAAGCGCTCGGCCGTTGGATCCCATTTCAATTTGCGTCCGGTTTTGATCGCAATATTTGCGAGGTGGCATACGGTTGAAACACGGTGTCCGATGTCGACCGGGAAATAGGGGTCTTTCCGGCTTTTGACGCACTTCAGGAAATCGTCGTGTTCGCCTTCAGGATTCGTGTAGAGGTGGATTTCGTCCGGGCCGACGACGGCATTCCGGATTTTGTCTGAGCTGGCCTGGACTTTGCCTCGCCAGCCCTCGTTGCCTACCCAACCGTCCGTGCCGATGAATTTGATGCTCGGGTTGCCAGGCTTACAGGTCATCGCCACGCCATTGGCGTAGCGGTAAGTCACATCGTAATCCTTTACGGTATTATAGAGCCCGCCTTCCCAAAAAGTGCCGGTGCCTTCAATTTCAACAGGACCGCTGCGTTCGGTGTCGTTAGCCCACTGGGCGGTATCGAATAGGTGCGCGCCCCAATCGCAGATAATCCCGCCCGAATAATCCCAAATCCAACGGAAGTTGAAATGCACACGATCCTTTGTGTACGGCGCGAAAGGGGCGGGCCCGAGCCACATCTCCCAATCCAAATCGGCAGGTACCGGCTGCGGAGTCGGATCCCCGGCAACCGTCGGTTGCTTGGGCAAGATGACTTCGATCCGCTGCAGCTTGCCAATGCGGCCGTTGCGGACCAACTCGGCCATGCGGTGGTATTCAGGCAACGAGCGATCTTCCGTGCTGGTCTGAAAAACCCGCGCATGCCTGCGGATGGTTTCAATCAGGATTTTGCCTTCGGCGATGCTCAGCGTCGGTTTTTCGCATTGCACGTCTTTGCCGGCCCGCGCGGCCATCAGGCTGATCAGTGTGTGCCAGTGGTCAGGCGTAGAGATCATCACCGCGTCGATATCTTTCCGCGACAGCACATCGCGGAAATCTTTGCTCATCGCGCAATCTTCCGTGTCGGAAGCGGCATCAACCATCGCCTTGGCGCGGCGCATACGGGCGCCGTCGACATCGCACACCATAATGACCTTGGCGGCGCGCAGTTGAAGATAGCGGTGGAGATTCCACGACGTGCCGTGATCACCGGTCCCGATGAAGCCTATGGTGATTTTGTTGCTGGGAGCATCAGCACCGAAGACCGCCGCGGGAAGGAGGTAAGGTAGAGCTACACCAGCGGCTGCCCCACGCAGGAATTGTCGCCTTGAGGTTCGTTTCATAGCTGTGGCGTTTGTGACGCGCCTCGGAGGCTATCAACAACAGATCCGAACTGAAAGCCTGAACACCAGCTAATGTTCGAGCAATTAGACATGTGGGTAATGATAAGAGCTGACGCTTGGGGTTAACGAGAGCGTACATATTTCCTGCATTGGGATTTATCTGACTTTCCCCAGGTCACTCAGCAAGTTCGGGCCTGGTTTGTCGCAACATGTCCAATGAAATGCGGGGCAGATATTCGCCTCTGTATTGCCGTTTCCACCAGGCGCCGGACTGCTTCCGCTCGGCGGGTGTCGTGAACTGGTAGGTGTAGAGGCGTGCGCGTATGTACTTCGGTGGCCGATCAGGAAACGGATTCTTCTGCAGCAAATGCAAGACGTCGCCGGAACCCTGCAAGAGACGCACGCAGAGATTTACAAACCACGGATTTTGGCGAGCATCTTCGAGGGCAGCGAACCACATTTGCCAGTCTAAACGTGGCTGATAGGGTGCGACAAAGGCCGGGCGGCGCTTCAAGTCGCCGGCTTTGTAAGGAAACTCATACGGCTTCCAGTCGCTCCCGTCCTGGCTTCCTTCAAGGATGATCTCCGGTCGCTCGGTGGTCATGACCCGGAACAAGCCATAGCCATTGATGCTGCGAAACGGGGAGAGCCACCGATAAACCGCTACCATGGGTGAGGCCCAACCAGGCACCGGCCGGAAAGCCGAGACAATTTGGATTGCAGAGATGCCGATAAAAATGACAGCCAAGGGGACCAGAGCAACAGGCCGCCAATGACTGCGCCGCACTTGGTTATCGCGGTTTGACTGGGCATAAAAGCGAGACAAACGGCGAGGCCAGACTCCAGCCAAAACGAAATCGTCGAGAAGCAACAGACAGAGAGCGAGCGTCAGCCAGTTGAAAAAGGTATAATTGCCGGTCAGCATGATGCACAGCTGCAACAAAGCCAGAGCCGCTGCGCCGAACAGGCGCAACCGTCTCGGTGCAAAGATCAGGAAGGGAGCCATCAGTTCGATTCCAAACATGACCGCACAGGACAGCTTCTGAAACCCGAGCGGCAACTGATGCGCATACCACCCGATCCATGTCGGCAATGGCTGGGTCTCATAATGGCGGGTCAAGGCGGTGAGGTTTCGCCAGGTTTGATCTCCGCTGGTAAGCTTCACCACCCCTGACAAGAACATCAGTTTAAAGAGCAGCAAGCGAATCAGCCAAAGCACGGTTCGCGGGGGCGCTGTCTCGCGAGTGGGTTTAGGCAGAAGCTGCCAAGGTCCAAAGAAAATCGCCAGCAGCCCCGTTTCCAGCAACAGGTTATCCCATTGAAAAGAGAGAAACACCCCGCAGACGCAGGTGAGTGACAAATAGAGCAGCCACATCAGGGCGAGGCAGACCGGCGGTGCCAGGCCGGCGATCAGCAGCAGGGCCAGCAGGCAGCCGGCAATACATTGAAACCGCAAAAAGCTATCCGAAGCGCCTGACCAACACACGGTCGGAAGCAAATGATACCGCTCCAATCCTATATTGTTGGCGACAACCGCCGCGCGTACTTGTGACATCAGTTCGGCGGCCGGTTCGAGTCCATTCTTGCCTATCAGACCTTTGATCTGACCAAACAATGAGATGAAAGCTACGAAATAGATTACGCCGAGGCTTGCCAGGAAAGTTCGACGAACCAGGTAATAATCCGCATGCTCGACGTGTTTTCCCCAAAGAATGCGAGTAACCCAACTCCACCCTGAACGATGGCGTGCGACGAGCCGGTAGCAGCTTTCAGCAGAACGTGAGAAGAGGGTTGAACGTTGATAAAGGCGAAGTGGCCAACGCCGCGAATGATTCGTCGCCAAAGCTCGAAAGACAGCCTCAGCACCTGCGTAAACAGTCCCATCCGTGTCGACGAGCTGCACGGCTTGTTCCAGTTGCTCCCGCGTGAGCTCCGGATAGAGCTCTCCTACCCGCTGGTCCTGAAAGGGCACGTATTCGACGGCCGGGCCCGTGCTCTGCATCCAACGCTTTACCCAAAGAGTGCAAAACCCGCAGTCACCATCGTAAAGCACCACCGGCCGGCTCGGAAGATTGGTGATTTTTCGGGAGTGCACCCATAGAGTAAATCCGATCCCGATCGTTTTCGCAAATTGAAGTCCGGCGTGCAATAATCGCCCGGGCGTCGGAGCAGAGTGAAACTCTGCGGTACAGCAAAGTGGAACTTTGCGCTACGAAACAGGCGGCCAAAAAAAAGAATGATGTTGACCCAATCATTTGGTCAATTGCTGCTAGAATTCGGCACGCTCAGGATTCTGCTCAAGCGGGAAGCGTTTTGCCGCGGCGGCTACAAACTGCTCGACGACCGCCGAACGGGCCTGCCCCCGCCAGACCAGGGCAAAGTCCCACCACATTTTGGGAGAAGCCAAAGTGCGCCAGACAATGCCGTGGATTTTCTCGACCTGCTCAAAATGAGGCAAAACACTGATTCCTAGGCCGACGGAGATCAACCCCAGCATGTTCGTCGGGTAGCCGCCCACCTCTTTAACGATGCGCGGGCGGAAACCGACATTGGCACAGGCTCGGAAAAACTCATCGTAAAAATCGGGCCGCGATTCGCGCGTGCAGAAGACGAAATCCTCGCCGCGCAAATCGATCAGATTGAAGCTGGATTTTTTTGCCAATGGATGTTTATGCGGCAGCACCACCTTGAAGGGCACTCGCCAGATGATTCGCTGCTCGAACCCCTCCAGCCGAATGGGTGGATTAATAAAGGCAAGGTCGATCCGACCTTCGCCCAGAGCCTTCAGCTGCTCTGTGGGTAGAGCGTGGTAAAAATCACATTCCACTTTCGGATGGTCATTCCTGAATGCCTCGATCACAGGCGCCAGGAAATTCAGATGAAGTCCGCTCGGAAACCCCAGCGCCAGGCTTCCAGTCATGACACCAGCAGCTGTGCGCGCTTCATTGGCGGCTTCGGAAGCCTGGGTCAAAATCGAACGCGCATGCCGATAAAACACTTTACCTGCGCGAGTGAGTTGCACCCCGGCACGCCCTCTTTGAAACAGCGCTGTCTGCAATTCGTTTTCGAGATCTTTGATCTGGCTGCTCAGCGCGGGTTGGGCGACCCGCAAACGCGCGGCGGCATGCGTGAAATTCAGTTCCTCCGCTACGGCAACGAAGTACCGCAGATGCCTTAGTTCCATCCGGAAGGTATAGCTAAAACTTATGGCTCGACCAAGAAACAAAGTATTGGGCGAATGATTGGGCCAGGGCGTAACAATAGATACTGAACGGTAGAACGATTTGAGCGAACTATGATGACCACAAGAACTGGAAGCAGCTCCAGCGCAGCTGCAACCCTTGAACGCACGGCGGGAGAGGAAGCGATCGCCGTCGAGACGCGGCAACCTCCAACGCAGAAGCTGATGCCGAGTGACCCGTCGCCGCAACCTTCCGACCGGCAAAAACCAAAACGGTGGCTACAAGCTATTGGCGTCGTCACGGTGGCGGCCTTGGCCATTTATGTGGGCTACCGTTGGTGGTCCTCCGCACGCAACTGGGTAACGACTGACAACGCGTATGTGGCTGCGCATATTCACACGATCAGTTCGCGCCTGGCAGGAACCGTCCAGGAAGTGTTGGTGGATGAAAACCAGGCGGTTGCTTCCGGCAGCGTACTCGCGCGATTAGACTCCAGCGATTTTGAGGTGAAACAACAGCAAGCCCTGGCGCAATTGGCACAAGCCAACGCCCATTTGCAGCGCGCTGAGGCACAAATCTCACAGGCCCAGGCCGAAATCGCCCGCGAGCAGGCCGTAGCCACCCGAGCCCACCAGGATTTGCAACGAGCCGAATCTCTCTTTCAAGACCGCACGGGCGCTATCTCCAAACAGGAATTCGACCAGGCCAAGTCAGAATCGGATGCAGCTGATGCTCGGCTCGCCGCGGCACGGTCAGCGCTCGCGTCCGTGGCCGCGCTCGCCGTGGCAGCTCAGGCCGAAGAAAAAGTTGCTCAAGCGAACCTCCGAGATGCTGAACTGCAGGTTTCTTACACGGAAATCAAGGCTCCGACGGCGGGACGAATTGGGAAGAAAAGCCTTGAAACCGGTAACCGCATTCAGCCGGGACAAGCCCTGCTTGCACTTGTCGAGCCCGACGTCTGGGTAACCGCCAATTTTAAGGAAA
>DATJGF010000015.1:0-56190 GCA_035495315.1 Candidatus Limnocylindrales bacterium | reverse complement strand
GCGCAAGTACGGCTCCAGGCCGAGGGCGTTGAAGTAAAAACCAAGCGAATTGCAGTGCACGCCATCAACCAGCCCGGCGGTCTGTTCCCGGTTGAGCATTTTCAGCCCGTCCACAAACCAGATTCGGTGATCACCGTTTTTCCGACGATGCTCAACAAAATCCCGAGCGCTGAGGCGCTTGGCTGTTTGCTCGCGCGCAACTTCGCCCCTGATCTCCTCTGCGGGGAAATAGAATGGGCTGGTTACCAGAATGGGAAGCCGTGGCCATTTGCGGCGCAAGATCTCCACGAAGGTGGGCAACGCCGATGCGTATTGGTCAGCCGAGGGATTGCCCCAAAAATCAAGCACGATACACGATGGATCCAGTTCGCAAATGGCCTCCGCCAATGCCGGTTCGCCCAGTCCATTTCCGCTGAACCCCAGGTTGACGAAATCGGCGTTTAGTTTTCGCTCAAGGATTGCCTGGCACGAACCGCCCGGGTTTGAGGCGCATCCTCCCTGGGTAATGCTCGAGCCATAGTAGACAATAGGTTTGGCAACTGGGTAAGGGAGAGCTGGCTCCAACAACGCATCTGAATCCAGAGTCAATTCACTGATTTTGACCGGCTTGTAGAGCGGCAGATAAAGTGTGATGCTCCGCATCTTCCGCTCGCGCCCAATTCTCCATTCCTTTGCGATTTTGCCGGTGCTGTCCGGCCACGCACTGCCGAAATAATCAGAGCCGACGTACAGATCAAAGCCGTTTTCCCCAACACTGGCCATATGATGCATGTTGGAAAACCCCGGGTTCTCGGCTGCTAATCCGATTGTGGTCGAATCCGTTCGGAACCGAACTCGGGCTCCGCTTGGGTCCTGGGCAAGATCCCAAACCGGTGGACGAAGCCGGTCTTTCAAACGCAACGGCAGGCGGCGCAAGGCGGGTTCATCTTCTTTAAACCAAGGCAACCCGTGCACACTCAGGCGCTGGTCAGGAAAATCGATGTGCCGCCGCGTGGTGGTAGTTTCAGCAGCCGCGCTACAACAGGCGAGCGTGCTCAATATCCAAGGCCAACGGCTTAATGACAAAACGGGACGGATTCTCATATTGCGCAGCTAAAATCAGGATTTTATCATTTTGCAAGGCCATCCACCGCGGCTTGTTGAAACGCAAGGCGAACTTCGCTCGCATCGCTGTTAGGAAAATCCGCCCGCTGAACCATGAGAATAAAAGCGACGCCGCGCAACGGATCGATCCAGGCTTGAGTTCCCCATGCGCCGCCGTGACCGAAAGTTCCCGGTGAGAGCATTGCGGCGACACCCGGATGTGGAGCTCGGAGGATGCACGTGCCAATGCCCCAACCGTAGTTGGTGCCGTGGTTGCCAAATTTATCGGACTGCATAAAGCCGGTTGGCAAGTCTCCGGTCTGGACGGTCATCAGCAGTTTCATCGCGTCAGGGCTGAGATAGCGCTGGCCATTGAGCGATCCGCCGGCGAGGAGCATCTGGCAGAACTTCGCGTAGTCTGGGCCCGTCGAGAAAAGGCCGCCGTTGCCTAAAGGCGGATGACCTTCGGCGCCAAAGTCACTGCGCGGAGGCACGGCTTCGAGCGCGCCAGTCGTGGCGTTTTTCTTGTAAGCAGTTACCAGGTGCAATCCGGGCTTTTGGCTTGGGTAGAAAGTCGTGTTCGTCATGCCGAGCGGATGGAAGAGACGCCGTTGGAGGAAGACATCGAAAGACAGGCCGCTGACAACCTCGACGATTCTGCTGGCGACGTTAATGCCGGATTGGGTGTAGCTCCATTTGGCCCCTGGCTCGTACTGCATCGGGGCTGCCACAAAGATCGGAATGAGATCGGCCAAGGTCCTTGCCCGCGCCAGCGCTTCTCGGGAGCCTTCTCCAAGTCCGGAAGTATGCGTCAGCAGTTGGGCAATAGTCAGGTTGGCCCCCTTTCCCGAGGGTGTTTTGAGTGCCGCGAACTCGGGGATGTACTTCGCCACCGGGTCCGTTACTTTCAGATTGCCCTCATCCTGAAGCATGAGCGCGGCCACAGCTGTGACCGGTTTCGTCATCGAGGCAATCCAGAACAGAGTATCTTGAGTCATTGGTTCCTTCCGCGCGATATCGGCCAGCCCAGTCGCGTCGCAGTGAAGGATTTTGTCTTTAGTGACCACCATTGTGACGGCGCCGGAAATTTCGCCATCGTCTGCCGCCTTGCGCATCGCAGCACTGACGCCTGGGAGTATAGGCGAAGCGGCGGGGGCGAACAACGGCACGAACAACAACCAAGTGTAGAGATACGGCTTGATACTCTGGAATCTGCAACGTTTGAGGGTCTTCATAGATGTTGTGCCCAGTATGCCTGCCGGTTCGCTACGATGCGATTCGATAGTAGCGCAGAGTTTCACTCTGCTGTACCGCCGACTTTCAGTCGGCTCACGCTTGACCGACTAGCCGCAGCCTTGACCAGACCCATGGAACGAACTACACAACTTAAGTCAACCAGACACTCTAAACTCAGCGATGCACAAAACGACCATCTCGCTCATGCTGGCGGTGCCCGACACGCCAAAGGCCGTCGCCTGGTACCACAAGGCGCTTGGCGCGCGCCTGTTGTGGAGCCTGGGCTCAGTCGCCGGCTTGGAGATCGATGGCGCACCGTTTTTCCTGCACGAACCAGTACCTGGCCGCTTTGCCAATCCCAAGGAAATTGGCACAACAACCGTTCGAGTGGAGTTATTCGTCGATCAACCAGACAAGCTGATTGCTCGTGCCGTCGAATCGGGTGCGACCGAGGGTAACATAGAAAACCATGCTGCACCTTGGGGCATGCACCAGCAGGGCGGGTTCATCGACCCCTTTGGCCACAATTGGCTGGTTGGTGACAAGTCGCCTTTAAACCGGTTTCCCGGCTGACTCGCCTTTAAAAAAGTTTCAACAATGCTGCAGTTGGTTAGCGGCCACAACTGCCTTGGGTTGCTGTTTATTATTGGCTTTCTCGCTGAACCGGTTCCGCAAGCCTCTCCGATCGCGAAGGTCTAACTGGGACTCGAGCCGTTTGCGGTTGGGTACCGCGCTGGTCCATCATAAAGACCTTCTCCACCAGAGTGGCCGCGCAGGCAACCAGGAATTGCAGGATAGTCATCATAGTGGTCAGTTGTTGCTTTGGTGTTAGATGAAACGGAGACAACGAACGTTGCGAAAGAGAAGCAGGAATGGTGAAGACGGCGAATCGCGTTTTGTGAGAGGTATCGCGGCTTGTGTATGGACCTCGACCAAAGCCATGTGGACATTTTTACCCGAGCCGCACAATTGTTGACTACTGGGAAATTCCTGGATCGGGATGTAAACAAACTGCGCGAGTGCTCCTCCCCTGGTGGCGCTTCCTTTGAACCGGCAATTACCATGAACATTAAAGCGCCGCGGCAGCAGTGCACTCCAAGACACTGGCGCGGCGCCCTCGACCAAGGCGCTACAAGAATCCGTTGACAGAACCGGATTTTCGCGGTGGCATAGGGCAAACGAATGGACACGTCATCCTTATGAAACTCTCGCTTTTGGCGCTTATCTGGGCGTGCATGCTCTCAACCGGTCTGGCACAGGAAAACCGGTTCTTTGAAATGCGGACTTACTATGCGGCTCCGGGCAAGCTGGACGACTTGCTGGCCCGATTCAAAAACCACACAACCGCATTGTTCGAAAAGCACGGCATTCAAAATATCGGCTACTGGGTGCCATTGACGAACAGCGAAAACAAACTCATTTACCTGCTGGCTTATCCAAACCGCGAGGCGTGCGAAAAGTCGTGGAAGGAATTTTTCGCCGATCCGGATTGGCAGCAGGTGGCGAAGGAATCGGAGAAGAACGGAAAGCTGGTTGCGAAGGTCGAATCGATTTACATGCAACCGACCGAGTTTTCGCCGGCGGTAAAACCCGAACGCGCAGATCCGCCGCGCGTTTTCGAACTCCGAATTTATCAAGCCACACCCGGCAAGCTCGATAATTTGCTGGCTCGTTTCCGGGACCATACCACCGCCCTTTTCAAGCGCCACGGCATGGGCCAATTCGGCTATTTCGTGCCGACGGAGAAAAAGGACGGCGCGGGCGAGAAGCTCATCTACGTCCTGAGCCATAGGAACCCGGAAGCATGCGCGGCTTCATTCAAGGCATTCCGGGCGGACCCTGAGTGGGTGAAGGTAAAGGCCGAGTCGGAGGCCAACGGCTCTCTAACCGTTAAGGATGGCGTGCAGTCAACATTGATGGCCCCGACAGATTTCTCACCGGCGCGCTAGCCCGAGGGCAATTTTCTCAATGGAGAGTTCTGGTTGTTCGCTGCTACCGCTTCTGAAGCAGTATTTTGGTTTTACCTCCTTTCGACCGCTGCAAGAGGCAATCATCAGCGATGCCCTGGCGGGTAAGGATGTGTTTGCCCTGCTCCCGACAGGTGGGGGCAAGTCGCTCTGTTTTCAACTGCCGGCGATGGTCAGACCGGGGCTGACCGTGGTTGTCTCGCCCCTGATCGCCCTGATGAAGGATCAGGTGGACGGGCTTCGGACCAGCGGCGTACCGGCGACTTTTCTCAATTCCACCCTTACGAGTGATGAGTCACGCTTCCGCTTGCGCGGCTTACATCAAGGCCAGTATCGCTTGTTGTATGTGGCGCCCGAGCGGCTAATGCTCTCCGGTTTTCTGTCAGACCTGCAAAGGTGGAAGCTCAATCTGCTGGCCATTGACGAAGCCCATTGCATCAGCGAATGGGGACATGATTTCCGGCCCGAATACCGCCAGCTGGTGAAGCTGCGCGAGCTGTTTCCGACCACACCCGTTATGGCGTTGACGGCGACCGCGACCGACCGGGTGCGCAAGGACATCATCATGCACCTGCACTTGCGTCAGCCGGGTTGTTATGTTGCCAGCTTCAACCGGCCCAATCTGACCTACCGTGTTTTTGCCAAACAGGATGCTTTCTCACAACTGCTCGAATTCATCCAGGCGCGCCCTCGCGACAGCGGCATTGTGTACTGCCAGGCCCGCAAGACGGCCGAAAGACTTGCGGCGCGGCTGAGCGAGGAGCGAGTTCAGGCTCGCCCGTATCATGCCGGTCTTGCCCCGGAAGAACGCACGCAGCACCAGGAACTGTTCTTGCGCGATGAGGTCCGGCTAATCTGCGCAACTATTGCCTTCGGCATGGGAATCAATAAACCCAACGTCCGGTTTATCGTGCATTATGATTTGCCAAAGAACATCGAGGGCTATTACCAGGAAACCGGCCGCGCGGGGCGTGATGGTTTACCCAGCGAATGCGTGCTGCTATTCAGCGTGGGAGATGTCGCCAAACTGATCCGGTTCATTGACGAGAAATCCGATCCGAAGGAACGCCAGATCGCACATTCACAGTTGCAGCAAATGGTTCATTACGCCGAGAGTTCTTCGTGCCGCCGCCGTGAGCTGTTGTCGTACTTCGGCGAAGAGTTCGCGCAGGGCGATTGCGGCGGCTGCGACAACTGTCTTTCACCGCGCGGTACCTATGACGGCACCATCGATGCGCAGAAGTTTCTTTCCTGTGTGTACCGCGTCCGCCAACAGAGCGGCTTCGACTTTGGCTTGAACCAAATCGTAGAGGTCCTCACGGGCGGCGAGACTGAGAATGTGCGGAAGTGGCATCACGATAAACTCTCAACGTATGGAATCGGCCCGGAACACTCTCGCGCCCAGTGGAAGACGATCGGACGGGAACTCGTTCGACTGGGCCTGGTAAGCCAGGCGGCGGACAAATTCAACGTTTTACAGCTGACACCCAAGGGCCTGGCTTTGCTAAAACAACGTCAGCGAGTGACCCTGACCCGCCCAGTCGCCGGGCCGGAACCAAAAGTGCGCAGGATCGGTGATATTAGTTGCGACGAGGTGTTATTCGAGCGATTGCGACAGCTCCGCAAGCGTTTGGCAGACGAACGGGGCGTGCCGCCTTACATTGTTTTTTCCGACGTGGCCTTGCGACAAATGGCTCATGATTACCCCGCTACCGAAAGAGATTTTATTCGGATCAGCGGCGTCGGTGAAAAGAAGCTGGCCGAGTTCGGGTCGACGTTTCTTTCCGAAATTGCTGCCCACTTGCAGACCCAGCCACGGCAGATTTTTGCTGATGAGTAGTCTGGACGGCCCTGGCCCGCTCGGCGAGCGGGCCCCACCGTTTATGAGACCAGCTTACTTGCCGCCAAGCCCCGGAATTTTCTGCAGCCCATCGGTGAGCGTGCCTGCGGCTTTGGAGATGCCGGGGGCGTACTTATCGGCGATGGACGCCAGCAGTTGCTTTTGTGTCGGGGTCAGGCTGGCGTTCTGCGCGATCTTCTGGACCGCTGGAATTGCGGGTGCAAATTCTCCTTGCCGCAAAGAGTTTACGATCGTTGCGACGTCGCCTTGGGCCCCATCGAGCGAAGCGAAGTTCCTTTGCACGACGTACGCCGTAGCCAGGTTGCCGACCTCCTTCGCCAGGTTTATTTGAGCCGGGGTCAGGCCGGTCAACTGTGCGGTCTGATACAACGTGCCTAAACCGCTAGTCTCATTGCCACCCGCCAACGACTTTAGCGAACCGGTAAGCTGTGACTTCAGCGCGTCATTGCCGGCAGCTGATGCGACCAACTCCTTGACCTTTGTCGTCAGATCATTCCCCACAGAACTCAGCACACTATCTCCTTGGGTTTTGGCGGCTGCGACCAATTCAGACGCGGCCTCGGTTGCGGGCGCGGTGGTTTGCGTTGGGGCTGCGGAGGGAGCTCCGGCAACAGTCGGGGCGGCAAGCGTTGTTGGCGTCGATGGCGGGCTTGGCGTGACTGGTGCCGGCACAGCCGGAGTCGCTGATGGCACCGGCGCAGCCGGCCCCGGTTGCGCGGCTACAACTGTCGCGGGTTTCTCATCTGCGGCAGCCGCTTCCGGCTTTGACTGCCCGCAACCGCAAAGAAAGCCGAGCAATGCCGACGCGGTACAAAGACTCACACTGGTTGTTTTCATGGTCATTCTATTTGTGTTCGTCTTATTCTATCCGCCCACGCTCGCCAACTCTTCATTGGTTGCCACATTCACGATCTTGAATTGCTCAGCATGGAGTGCCGGATCCGGCCGGAAAAGCAGTCTGCCAAAATAACGCTTTTCCATCTCCTGGATGTGTTTTTCGTCCTCGGTGCGCAAACGTTCGAGGACGGTTGGGTGGACGGCGATGCGCAGTTGAAAATCCGATTCATCCCGGGACCGTTTCTTCAGAATTTCGCTCAGCTTGCGCTGGATCTCGACGCTCATCGTCAGCGCGCTTTTTACTTTCCCGCGGCCTTTGCAATACGGGCAATCATCGTAGACCGAAGCATGCACGCTTTCGGAGTGGCGCTGGCGGGTCATTTCCATCAGGCCGAGTTGCGAGATCGGCAAGACGTGCGTTTTGGCTTTGTCGCGTCGCAGTCCTTCTTTCATGCGTTGATAGACCTGCTGCTGATCGCGGCGGGATTTCATGTCGATGAAGTCGAGGACAATGAGGCCGCCCATATTTCGGAGGCGGAGTTGGCGAACGATTTCCTCAGCGGCTTCCAGGTTGACTTTCAGAATCGAGGATTCCTGATCCTTGCCGCCCTTGTGCCGCCCCGTGTTGACGTCGATGGCTACCAAAGCTTCGGTTTCATCAACCACAATATAACCACCGCTCTTGAGATGGACCTGGCGCGAAAACGCATTCTCCAGTTGGCGGGAAATATTAAACCGGTCGAAGATCGGTTGTGGTTCGGCATAAAGCTTTACCTTATTGGAGGAACGCTTTGAGATCTTCGCGATCATCTCGCGCATGCGATCGTAAGCTTTCTGACTGTCAACCACGATGCGCTCGACGTCCTCAGTGAGAAAGTCGCGAACCGTGCGTTCTATCAGATCGGGCTCCTGAAAGACGCAGGTCGCCATGTTTTGTCCGCGGATCCGATCCTGGATCTGTTGCCATTCCTCCAGCAGCAACGCGAGGTCGCGCACGAAATAGCGAGTTTGCTGGCTTTCACCGACCGTTCGCATGATAACGCCCATGCCCTCGGGAATAGTCAGTTCACGTAGGATCTTTTTAAGGCGCTGTCGCTCCTGCTGATTCTCGATTTTGCGGGAGATGCCGCTCTGATCGGAATTGGGCAGCAGGACCAGGTAACGGCCAGGCAAGACAATATTGGTGGTGACGCGCGGCCCTTTTGTGCCAATGGGGCCCTTGGTCACCTGGACAATGATGTCGCTTCCAGGAGGGTACACGCGGGGAATATCCTTCTGTGTGATTTTGGGTTTATCGCGGCGTTTGCCTTCACGTTCGACGATCTCGACCCCGCTGTCGAAGTTGCTCGGCACGATGTCCCAGTAGTGCAGGAACGCATTCTTCTCGAAACCAATGTCGACGAAAGCCGCCTTGAGGCCGTCCTCGAGATTGCGCACTTTGCCTTTGAAGATGCTGCCGACCAGGCGTTCCTCGGTCGTCCGCTCGATATTAAATTCCTCGAGCTTGCCTTCTTCCAGAACCGCCACGCGCGTTTCCAGCGTCTCAGCATTGATGATGACTTCCTTATGTGCGCGCTTAATGGGTTTGATTAGCCGCTGGACTTTTTTGACCAGGTTGCTGGCGGCCGCCTTGATGCTTTCGACAATTCCCTTGGCGGGCTCCGTCACCGGCACCGGTTCAAAGGGTTTTGGCTCCTGCACCTCCGCCGGCGTTTCCAGGTGCGGTTCGCGGAAATCTCGTTTGCCCACTCCGGGTTCACTCGAGGTTTGTTGGGGCGTGCCTTCCGGCGGCAGTCCCGCGGCAATATTTTCTGCCCTCTCGATTTCATTGGAATGGCGGCGTTCATAGACCCGTTCGCGGACGGTTTGATCACCGGTGGCTTCCGCGCGGGCTTGGACTGCATCCCGGTCCGGGCGCTGTTGGACATGGCCCAAGCCGCCGCTGGGGCGGAAGCGCATGCCTCCCCGGCGCCGCCGGGAAAAATTTCTTTCGCTCATTTAATAAGCCTTTCGATAGATATAAACGTTTTGGAGCATGCCCATGGCGATTAACGAGCCCAACACTGATGACCCGCCGTATGAGAGCAGCGGCAGTGGGACGCCCGTCACGGGCATAATCCGAATGTTCATGCCGATATTGATGAAGACGTGGCTGAAGAGGAGTGCAACGACACCGACAGCCACCAGTCGGCCGAGGCGATCGCGCGCCTGACCGGCGATTCTGATCCCGCTGAACAGAACCAAACCATAAAGCGTGAGCACACCCACGCTGCCGACAAATCCCTTTTCCTCGGCAATCACGGAAAAGATGAAGTCGTTGTGCGCCACGGCGCGCGGCAAATAGCCCAACGCATTTTGGGTGCCCTGCCGCCAGCCCTTACCGGTCAGCCCGCCTGAACCAACCGATATCAACGCCTGTCGCACGTTATGCGAATCATCAAACTGCTGCTTGCGCAGGCGTTCTTTGTCCGCCTTCGACGCATCGGAAGACGGAGTATATCGATCGAAGTACACCAGCAGCCGACGCCGTTGGTAATCTTCCAATTTAAAAATCTGCCAATTCGGCGGAGCAAACAGCACATCCACCAGGAAAAGCGCGCCCAGAACTCCAACGCCGCCGACCAACCGGAGCAAAAATCGCCTGGGTGTGCCCGCCACGTACATCATGATCAACGCGGTCGGAAGCAAGACCAGTGCCGAGCCCAGATCCGGCTCCTTCATGATCAAAAGGAAAGGAATAACCAGCAAACCGAGGCTCTTGGCGAAGTTAAGTGGTATCCGCAGTTCATCAACGGGGCGGCTGAGGAAGTGAGCTTGGGCGAGGATGAACGCCAGCTTGGCAAACTCCGACGGTTGGAATTGAAAAAATCCAAGATCGATCCAGCGGCGTGCTCCCCACCCATGAGTGGTCCCGATACCTGGAATCAACACTGCCACCAGCAGAAGAATGGTTGCCCAGTAGACCACAAATGCCCAACGGGCCAATGCCCGGTAATCAATCAAACAGATGCTGGCGGCGGCTCCGGTGCCGAGGGCGTACCATACAATTTGCCGGAACCAACTTTGGCGAAACCAGGAAAGGGTCGCGGCGCTTTCACTGACCATTGTGGCGCTATAAACGAACGCCGCGCCAAGCAACATCAAGCCGGTCAAGGCGACGATCTGCACCTTGTCCAGGCGTGCCTGATGTTCATTTAAGCTGGCATCAAACATAGGTATTCGCTCAATTACTGCGCTTTCGCCAGAGTGTCTTTTTTGGCGCTAGCACGCTGGTCGCGTTTCATTAAAGCGGCATAGACAGGTCCCGCGACCGGGGAGCAGGTATCCCCTCCGGATTTTCCATCTTCGATCATAACCACGACGGCCCAGCGCGGAGCCTCGTACGGCGCGAAGGACGCAAACCAGGTCGTTTGACCAGTCTTAACATTGTGAATGTCCTGGATTTGCGCGGTGCCGGTCTTGCCACAGATGCGCAACCCGGGCAGGGGCTCGTGATCGCGCACGTGCTTGCCGGTGCCATCACCATCTTCAGTATCCGCGAGCATCGCTTCGCGCAGAATTCCGAGAGAACGCTCGCTGACACCGAGGTGGTCGCGGACCTGACCCGATGGAAAGACAACGTCGTCGGTTGCGGCTGGAGTCTGTGTTTGGATTCGGCTTACGAGACGTGGCTGCAGAACCTTGCCCCCGTTCGCAATAGCTGACATCAGCACCGCGATTTGGAGCGGAGTGACCAGGACGGGATCCTGGCCGATGCTCAGGTTGGCGGTGTTCCCGTCGGTCCAGCCGGAGCTAAGCCGTTTGAGACTGGGGAAGGAGCCCTGCGCCTCTTGCCGAGTAGGTAGACCGAAGCGTTCGCCAAAATGCAGCCGCTCGCCTAGCCTAATAATTTTTTCAGGACCCACCCGGAGCCCGTTAGTGATAAAGTAGGCGTTGCAGGAGAGTTTAAGTGCTTTGCGAAAATTGTAATCGCCGGGTGGTGCTGTGTCGCGGACAGGCCGCCCGCGCACCACGATATAGCCTTTGCCGGGTTGCTTCGGGTTTTCCGCGACGGAGATTTCTTCCAACGGATTGAGGCCGGCCTCGAGCGCAGCCATGCCAACGACCGTCTTAAAAATCGATCCAGGCGCGTAGTTCATCTGGGTCGCGCGATTCTTCTCGGCCTGCACCAGCTGAATCCTTTCCCATTCTTCGTGACTAACTTTGGGGATGAAGGAATTCGGATTGAGGGTCGGACTCGAGGCCATGGCTAGGATGTCACCCGACCGGACGTCCATCACGACTACGGCGCCGCGGACCGGTCCGGTGTAAGTGGTTCGCGCGCCATCGAGTGCGCGTTCCGCAGCGCGTTGGACCTCGAGATCAATCGTCAATACCACGTCGCGGCCGGGCTCGGCTGGGCTCCAGATATTTTCCGTTTGCCGGTAGCCGACGTTGTTGACCAGGACTGATTTGGCCCCAGCCATCCCGCGCAGCTCCTTATCGAAGCCATACTCGATGCCCAGAACGCCCCGATAATCTCGCAAGCGATAAGAAAAGAAGGCCTCTTCGCCCTCAACGGAACTGTTATCGGGCTGGAGACGTCCGAGGATGTGCGCCGCTAGAGATCCGTAAGGATAAACGCGGGTCGATTGCACCTCCAAATCAACACCGAGCGGACTGGTGGATTGCTCTTCGAATCGAGCTATGTTTGTCCGGTCCAGATTTTCAATAATGGGCAAGGGCAGAACCAGCCGGGCCTCGTAATGTTGTTGAAAATCGGTCAGATCAAAACGGACGGGTTGCTGCAACCGATGGCTGATCTGCATTACGACATTGCTGGCGACTTCATAACGCGCCTCTTGCCTCAAGACTGCTTTTTGAGCAGTCGAAAGCAAAAACGCCTTCTTCTCTTGCCTGGTTAGGCCGCGGCGCAATTCCTTCTCCTTCCGGTCGATATTTTGGCTTTGTTCCGTACGCGCCTTGGTGAGTTCTTGCAGATAGGCAGCTTCAAAGGGTTTGCGCAGCTCTTCGAGATACAGGCTGATGTTGTAGGCCGGCCGGTTCTCCGCCAACGCATAGCCGTTGCAATCCAGGATCCGCCCGCGCACGGCCGGTATCCGTACCGTGCGAAACGATTGGGTCTCAAGCGACTCCTGGTAATCGCGGGCCGAGACCACCTGCACCCACCACAAACCAACCAGCAGGATGCCGAGCCCGCCGAGCACAACAAGCGCCATCACGCGCAGGGGCGGATCATCTTTTCGCAGTTGATCGAAAACTAGCATGCGTTCAATTCAAGTCCAAAATCCAAGGTCCAAAGTCCAAAGTCGGTCACGCTCGCGAGTTGACGCTGAGCCTGGACCTTGGGCCTCAGAAAAGTTTGGTTACTTTGGTTTGTTTTCTGTGCAATGCTGAACTCAATTCCCCTCCCCCTTACCCTCTCCCAAAGGGAGAGGGTAGAGCTCACGGTCGTCTTGTGGACATTCAACGCGCTCAGTTTCGCCGGCAAACCGTCCCAATCCATCGAAACACTGCTCGGTTTCGCTAACAGACTTGCGCGTTCGGCCGACTTTGGACGTTGGACATTGGACTTTGGACTCATCGTCCCCTCCTGATTTCGCGGTCCGGGCGGAAGCTGGATTCGGTAATACGGGCATGAGCCAGCGCCCGGTGCAGCCATTCGAACAAGACAAAGAAGACCGGTGTGACCAGGGCGCCCCCGGCGCTCATCACGACGAGTTGCCAAATGGTGCCCCATCCGAGCAACGGGGCATGTCCCATCGTGAGGAGCAGGATCAGTGTCAGTACAGGCGTGACGGCACTGGCAATCAGCCCGAGGACGAGTTGGGCGAACACCTGGTCGCGCAAGATCAATTCCCGAATGACGTAAATGACCAGGCCGATTGCAAACAAAGGGAGGATACTTATCCCCAATGGATTCGCCGAAAGTGAATCGAACCAGAGTCCGCCGAGCAAGGAGAGGAGACAAATGGTGAGTAATCCTGTGCTGAGCGCTGCATAGACCATCAATGGGGGCAATAGATCGATCTGCGCGCCGACCAAGTGGCGGATACCGCTAAAGGCGGCTTCCCAGAACACGGCAACGAAGCTGATCGCCAGCAACAGGATGGTAGTCAGCCAATTCATGGTTCCAGGATTACCCATACGTCCTCCAACGCGCTGAGATTTGCCGAGAGTTTCACCCGCGCGACCGTATATAAGCCCGATTCTTCCGGGCGTGAATCTGTCACCAAACCAATCAAAATGTCCTTGGGAAAGACCCCGCCCAAACCGCTGGTCCAGACGTTCTGCCCGGGCTTGAGATCCGCACTCCGGGGCAGGTAACTAACCTCAACAAATTCGCTCTCCAGTGGACCCGAGCCACCAATGACTCCGGTATCGCGGCCAGAGTTATCGACTCGGGCGGAAACCTTGCAGTTGGGATCCCCCAGCAGCACGACTTGCGACCGGGTAAGACTGGCAAATGCAATGCGACCGACTAACGCCCCGTTGGCGCTCAGGACGGGCAGGTTATTGCTGATCCCGTTTCGGGTGCCAAGGTCGATTTCAACTGTGCGCCACCAGTTTGCCGGATCCCGCAAGACTACGCTGCCAAGCTTGTATTTCCCCCGTTTCTGCTTTTGCTGCCATTTTAGCAAATCCCTTAGGCGGTCGTTTTCACGCGCAGTGCCCTCGGCGCGAGCGAGTTGGAGCCGGAGTTCCTCGTTTTGCGTGCGAAGGAACTCGTTTTGCCGGATTAACTCAGACCGTGGCAGGATGGCGTCGCCGGCGCGGTTGGCACCTTGTTGGGTGGAATTGGCGAGTCCGAACAACGGCACGAACAAGCTGCCGATGCCCAGCTTGAGGCGGGCGGTCGTTTTACTCGGTAGATTTAAAATCGTCAGCGTCAAAACCACAACCAGGCCCAAAGCGATATAATGCGGCCGTCTTAGCATTCAGAAACCATCAGTCGCTGCGAATTAGTGGACCACGACATGTAAGCGATTAGCTCACTTGTCCACTAATTCTTTACTCTGTAACTGATGAAGGGAGGAACTATTTGGAGTTATTGGAAACCCGCTTGAGAAATTGGAGTTCCTGCAAGACCCGGCCGGTGCCTTCGGCAACGGCGCTGAGGGGGTCATCGGCGATATGGACCGGCAACCCGGTCTCTTCGGCTACCAACCGATCAATCCCGCGCAACAACGCGCCGCCACCGGCCATGACTATGCCCCGGTCCACCAAATCGGCGGACAATTCCGGCGGACAGCGCTCGAGGGTAATGCGTACAGATTCCAAAATGCTGGAAAGCGGCTCTTGCAAAGCTTCGCGAATTTCCTCCGACCGAATCGTTAACGTTTTCGGCAAACCGGCGCTCAAATCGCGGCCTTTGACTTCCATGGTTAATTCCTGCTCCAGCGGAAAAGCAGAGCCAATACGTATTTTGATCTCTTCCGCGGTGCGTTCTCCGATCATCAGGTTGTAGGCGCGCTTCATGTGCGCAACGATCGTCTCATCAAATTCGTCTCCGCCTACCCGCAGGCTGCGGCTGAAGACGATGCCGGCGAGGGAAATGATTGCAATTTCGCAAGTTCCTCCGCCGATATCCACGATCATGTTACCCGCCGGCTCATGCACCGGCAATCCGACGCCGATGGCCGAAGCCATCGGTTGTTCAATTAAATAGACCTCTCGCGCACCGGCATGAGTCGCGGAGTCTTTTACTGCCCGTTTTTCCACTTCGGTGATGCCTGAAGGCACAGCCACTACCACCCTGGGCGCAATCAATTTCCGATGATGCACCTTTTGAATAAAGTGACGGAGCATCGCTTCGGTGATTTCGAAATCAGCGATGACGCCGTCTTTCATCGGCCGTATGGCCACAATGTTTCCGGGGGTGCGTCCCAGCATGCGTTTGGCTTCCTCGCCTACAGCCAGGACATTAGTCGTGCCGGCCTGGATGGCCACCACAGACGGTTCCCGCAAGACAATCCCTCGATCCCGAACGTACACCAGCGAATTGGCCGTCCCCAGGTCAATCCCGATGTCGTTGGAAAACAGGCTTTTGACTTGCGCAAACATGAATTAGGCCTAACAAAGCACAAAATAAAAGAGATGATGTTGGCTGGTCAAGACTATTAACCAAGCTTTGCGGTTCGGCGCGTGTAATTATTCGAACCAGACGCCGGCTGCTTTGAAAATATTTAGTCGTTGCTCTGCCCCTTAGCATCGGTAAGCTTTGTGTCCGACCCGTGTCCGACCCCCATAGAACCTGGTTATGTCGACGGACGGACGACTTGTATCGGCTCGGTTTCCGCGCGCCTCTCGCTATCACCCGGAGTGGGTGTTGGCGGGAGTCAGCGGCGGGGCGAATCCTTTGTGGCTTACGGAGTGGCTCGCCGAGGGGCTGGAGCTGCAGCCGGGAATGCGGGTGCTGGACCTCGGGTGCGGACGGGCGTTGTCTTCGATTTTTCTGCGTCGCGAGTTCGGCGTACAGGTATGGGCGACGGACCTGTGGTTCAACGCCGCGGAGAACCTGCAGCGGATCCGAGATGCCGGCGTGGAGGAGGGCGTGTTTCCGGTTAAAGCGGATGCACGTTCGCTGCCGTTCGCGCAGGAATTTTTCGATGTAGTGACGTCGATCGACTCGTTCGTTTATTACGGCACGGATGATTTATATCTGAATTATCTGGCGCGTTTCGTCAAACCGGGGGGGTTGGTAGGGATCGTCGGAACTGGTCTGGTGCAGGAGATCGAAGGCTCAGTCCCGGAGCACCTTCGGGAGTGGTGGGCAGCGGAACGGCCTTATTGCCTGCATTCGGCATCCTGGTGGCAGCGGCATTGGGAACGAAGCGGCATCCTGGAGGTCACGTTGGCCGACAGCTTGGCGGAGGGATGGCGATTTTGGCAGGAGTGGCTCAAGTTGATCGCCCCCGATAACGTGACGGAGATCCGAATGCTCGACGCGGACGCGGGCCGCAGTGTGGGGTATATGCGGGCAGTAGGCCGTCGCCGGACGGAGGTGCAATTGTTCGACCCTTCGATGTCTTTTCCTGCGCAATACACGAAAAAGCCGCTGCTGCGAGGGGAGTAGCGTCAGGCGTCTCGCCTGACATAAAGGGCGGCGTCCCGCCGCCCGGTTTAGAGACCTTTTCGCGTTGGAGAAGGCAAGGTAAGGCCAGAGGCTTCAAAGGTTTTCTTCGCCGGGCAAGATGCCCGGCTCTACGACAGGCGAGACGCCTGCCGCTACACTACTCCTTCGGTTCAGGCGCACCCTTGATTTCGGCCACTACGACGGTGGCGATGGGATCGGGTGCTCCGGCGGGAACGGTGATCTGGACGCCTGAGCCGGTAGAAGTGTTTGCCAGTGCCGTACCCGGGTCAGCCAGGAGATAGGCGTTGGTCAGCTGATTTTTTACCGGTACCAACAGTTTGCCATCAGTCGGCCATTTCTCGACGTGCAGGTACAGTTTGCCCGGTTTTTGTGTACATTTTCCCCAGGCCAGGTTTTTAAAGGGGCTGGCGGTAGTGCCATAGATGGCTTCGTGATTGACGTTCATCCAGCGGCCGACCTCGGCTAGCCGTTCCAGCGATGGAGCGGGAATCTCTCCTAAAGCTGTTGGACCGACGTTCAGCAGCAGGTTGCCGCCTTTACTCGCACAATCGATCAGCATATGCACGATCGTGGCAGTGCTTTTCCAGTTATTGTCGTTCTTTTTAAAGCCCCAAGTGTCGTTCATGGTCATGCAGCTTTCCCAGTCGACGCCGGGACCGAAGCCGGTCGCAGGAATTTCCTGTTCGGGTGTGCCGTAATCGCCAACGGCCCCTTTGCCTTTATCCATTCCTTGCATCGAGTTGCGGGCCTTGCCGACGCGATTATTGATAATCAAATCGGGCTGCAACTGACGGCACCAGGCGTACAGCTCCTTGCCCATCTCGGCTTTCCAATCGCCGATCCATTCGCCGTCAAACCAAAGGATTCCCAAGTGTCCATAGTTGGTGAGCAATTCTCTGAGCTGTGGTTTAAGATAATTCTGGACGTAACGCGGGAAGTTGGGGTTCGAAGGAGCGTTATTGTAGTTCGGAAAACCGATGCGTTGGGCATCGGGATGGTGCCAGTCCATAATGGAATGGTAAAAGCAGAATCTGATACCAGCGTCTTGGCAGGCCTTAGCCAGCTCCTTCATTGGGTCGCGCTTGAACGGAGTCGATTTGACGATGGTGTAATCGCTGACCTTCGAGTCGAACATGCTGAAGCCGTCGTGATGCTTGCTGGTGATGACAATATAACGGATGCCGGCGTCTTTGGCGGCTTGCACCCATTTGCGGGCGTCGAAACGAACCGGGTTGAATTGGCCAGCGAGCTTTTCGTAATCGCCGACGGGTATATGCCCGTTGTTCATAATCCACTCGCCGATGCCGTCGACGGGCTTGCCGTTCCATTCACCGGCAGGCAAGGCGTACAGACCCCAGTGAATGAACATGCCGAATCTGGCCTCGCGGAACCATGCCATGCGCTGGTCTTTTTGTGCTTTGGTCTCGGTAACGACTGGACCGGCAGCGCGGGCCTGGGTAATGGAAATACCGAAGAGGGCAAGAAGTGCAAAGATAGGGACGATTTTGCGTTTAGCCATCATGGGGCAAGGATTTAGCGCGAGTAGTTGTGAAAACCAAGATTTTTTATGCGAGAGGGGACTCATCTAGCGACACTCCTGGGTGGCCCCCCCCGGGAAGGTTAAGTTCAGAAGCGGCTAAGGCTGGCACACCGGGGATAAAAACCACGTTGACCGACTACGGGCATGACGTACCTTTGCCCCAGTGCAGAAAGGGAACGTGAGCGCGTTTGGAGCGCCGCATGCGCGGTTTGTGTTTCACATGCCGCTCCCTCCGTCGATCACACATTCGCTCGGGCGCAAGCTAGTGCGACTGCTGCTGACGGTTCAAGGTCTGGGTGCTTTTGCCCTCATCACGCTCGGAGTAATCCTCACGAAATTCCGCGTCGCCAGGCACGTTGTGTGGCCAGCTACGTTTCAGGAAATCGCGCGCGCCGGGTTGAATTTGTTGCCGATGTTTCTTTTTATCTCGGCGGCGTTGGGCCTGCTCGTCATTGGCCAGAGTGTTTCCTGGCTGACACGCGTCGGCGCAATTAATTATCTCGGCACTATTATGGTGCTCGTCGTTGTGCGCGAACTCGGGCCCTTATTGACCGCGTTGCTCGTCCTTGCGCGGATCGGCACCGCCAACGTGGTTGAACTCGGCACCGCCCGTGCCTTGGGCGAGGTGGAAGCCCTCGAAGCACTCGCGATCGATCCGGTCCATTACCTGGTGGTGCCTCGCGTCGTTGGAATGGCGATCGGAATTTTCGCCCTCACCGTCTATTTGATCCTGGGTGCTCTGGGAAGCGGTTACCTGTGGGCCTACCTGCAAAACGTGCCCTTGCGCCCTGGAGAATATTTCCGGCAACTCACCGGCGCCTTGACTGGATTGGATTTCGCTTTGCTGGCGCTTAAGACCTTTGCTTTTGGTTTCATTATTGCTGTCGTGACCTGCTATCACGGCCTGGCACAACCACTGCGCCTCGAGGAGGTCTCCTTTGCCACTGTGCGCGCAGGCGCCCAAAGCGTCATTGCCTGCGTCCTGATCGATGCCTTATTCATTCTCATTTATCTTTCCGTGTGATCCCTCGTCCTCCACCTCCAACAGGTGTGCCCGCGATTGAAATGCGCGGCGTGACCGTCGGCGCGATGCGCGACCTCAGCTCCGTGGTGGTCGAGGACATCGACTGGACGGTTGCTCCGGGCGAGTATTGGGTAATTGCAGGGCTACAAGGTTCCGGCAAAAGCGATTTCTTGATGATGACGGCTGGCCTGATGCCTCCCGCCAATGGTGATTACCGGCTCTTTGGCGAACCGATGCCGATCTTCGAGGAGTCCCGATTGGCGGAGCGCTTGCGTCTGGGATTGGTGTTCGAGACGGGCCAACTTTTCCATCATCTCACCGTTTGGGAAAATATCGCGTTGCCATTGCGCTATCACCAAAACCTTTCCAAAGCTGATGCCGCTGCAGAGGTGCAGCCGTTGCTGAAAAGGATGGACCTGGAAGCCTGGGCCGATAGCACTTTGGGCGCCCTGGCGCGTTCCTGGCAGAAACGCGTTGGCTTGGCTCGCGCGCTAATTTTGCGTCCAGACGTGTTGCTGGTCGATAGTCCCTTAGTGGCGATGGACCTTCGCCACGCGAACTGGTGGATGGATTTCCTCGATCAGTTGTCTAAAGGCCATGAACTGGTCGGCGGCCGGACGATGACGCTCGTCGTGACCACCGCCGACTTGCGCCCATGGAAAGGGGAGAAATATCGTTTTGCCGCGCTCAGAAACAAACATTTCGCCGTCCTCGGCGGCTGGTCCCAAATCGAGACGGAGCGGGGCGAACTCGTGCGTGAGTTGCTCATGACAGGCGCACGCGGCAGTTGAAGCTATGGCGCTCCAGGATCTAACACCGCAACTGCGCACCCGACTGAGCCGGATGGAGCGGGCGGTCGGCTGGTTCGTGGTACTGGCCGTGGCGCTGCTCGTCAGTGGGTTCGGCTATTATATGTACAACACGGCCAAGCGAAAAGGCTGGTTCCGCACCAAGGCGCCTTACTTCACCTTCACGGCTAGCGCCAACGGTCTGAAGCCTGGTGACCCGGTAACGTTGATAGGATTGCCGGTCGGCCAAATTACCAAAATGGACCCGATGCCGCCGCAGGATTTTCAATACAACATGTACGTCGAATTCGAGCTTAACGCGCCCTACTTCGGTTATATCTGGACCGAAGGCTCGCACGCGATCGTTGCGCCGGCAAGCTTGTTGGGCAGCCGCACTTTGGAAGTCAGCAAGGGGACCAATGGGTATCCCACTTATGTGTTCAATCCGTTGCGAAATTTAAGCATCGCCCAGGCAAAAACTTTGCCGGATTGGACTAACTACCTCATGGCGGAGGAGGTGTTGGCTCCCGAGGGAACGAACCTGCTGGCCAAGCCGTTCGAGCCGCTGACGAACCTTACCGCGATCGCCAACGCCGGCTACAAGAGCATTGATGTCATGGTTACCAATATCCACCAGAAACTCATGACGGGAATCTGGAACGATGAGGAGGGGCGATATGATCCCTATAAAAAAGGCGACAAATATTGGTTGCGCGCACAGGAAACGCCGGCCGCAACTGAGCAATTGCAGGGCCTAATCGCCCAGGTGCAGCGCGCATTGCCCGGGGTTTTTAATTTGACAAATCAACTCGCGACGCTCCTATCCAACAGCGCCAACCTGACGTCAAACCTCAACGTCGTCGCCCTTGGCGCCCAACCCGCTGTTAGCAACCTCACTACGGTGCTAGGCCAGATAAATCATCCGGGCGCATTAGGGGAACTAGTGCTGCCGTCTAATATTCTGACGCGATTGGAGACGACGCTTACCACAGCCAACGCGTCGCTGACGAACGCCAACACTAACCTGACAATGTTGGCCAGCAATCTGAACCAATCGTTGGAAAACCTCGCCAGCATGACTGCCAATTTGAACGAGCAGGTGATCGCCAACCCAACGCTATTGCGCGGCATTTCTGATACGGTTGTTCACGCGGATCAATTCATCCAGGGATTGAAACGATTTTGGCTGTTCAAGCATTTGTTTCCCGACACGTCCTCTACCAACACGAAATCCAGTTCGACAAATGATGTGCCCACCAAGGCTTCCGGCCCCTTACATTCCCCGAAAGGCAAAGATTAACCTGCAGGCAAAACGCGTCGGATGGCAGTCGGCCTGCGTTGACATTCCTTCCCGCCAGAGGCACCGTTTACTAGATACAGCAAGTCTTATGAAAACATCTGTGCCCCTGCTCACTATCCTTGCTTTAGCTATGGCAAGCGCTTTTGCCGGTCCCGAGACAATCATCAAACAGCGGGCTAAAGAACTGCGCGACCAAAATAACGTGCGTCAGGGCGTCACGCCGCCGACTCAGGCTCCGCTGACTTCCACCGTCCCTGCTCCGCCATCGTTGTCACCTTCCCTGGTCCATTTCCAGACGGATCTCGGCAATCTGACGATGGGAACTTCCGTCACTCCGGACCAAAAGCAAAAACTGGTTCAAGAGTTAGCGGCAGCCCCGCAAGGAGCAAAACCCTCGACGAAAACACTGACCAAGTTAACCGACGATTTGACCGCCGCATTTGCAGAGAAGCCGTTGTCCCCGACCAGCCGCGCGCGCCTGGTGCAGGAACTCGATGCGGTGCTCAATCCGGGCAAATACCCGCAGGCAAAATACGACAAGATCTTCGAGGATGTTCAGGCCATCTTTCAGGAAAATGGATTGAGCCGGAATAAGGCGGTAGTGATTGCCGATGACGTGAAGGCGGTCTGGGCGGAGATCCAAAAAGGTGGAGCGAGTTAAAATCAGAAATCCGAAACGGAAATCCGACATATAGGCGAGATTGCGGCTTTGCGATTTCGAGTTCGCATCTCGGATGTGAAAGCTGCGCCTCGGGGAAATGGGCCGTTCGGGGGTCAAGCTGTGGTCCTGGTTTCCGGCAGGGTGCTTTGGTCAAAACCATTCTTGACAATCCACGTTAAGGAGTGCCCCTTGCCTCATTGTGAATCGCAGGTCTTCATTGCTCTCGTCGTCTCTTCTGGCAACTATCCTCTGCGTCGCGCAGAAACTCTTGATGGCTCAGACTAATGAAACGGAAGGTGTGAAGTGGTTGGCAAACGCCCAACTCCCGTCACCATTCGTGGCGCCCATCTCGGCGGCCGACTGGGAGCACAAAGGCAAACAGAACCGCGCCGAGCTCTGGCAACTGCTTGGCCGTTTACCGCCACGTCCTAAAAAACTGAGCGTCAATGTTATCTCCCATGAGGATCGTGGTGAGTATCAGGTAGAGAAATTCAGTTACGATAATGAGGCCGGGGCAACGGTGCCTGGCTACATTCTTCTTCCGAAGAATTCCCGGGAGAAGGCGCCGGCCATCCTGTTTTGCCATTGGCACGGCGGCGAATACGAGATTGGGAAGGAAGAATTATTTCAGGCGCGGCATACGCCGGAAGCGCCGGGGCCGAGGCTGGCACAGCGGGGCTTTGTGGTGTTGGGCGTGGATGCGTACTGTTTCGGAGAGCGAAACGGCCAAGGACCGGGCGGGCGACAAGAAACCGGGAGCGACGGTGAAATGAGCGCCAGCAAGTTCAACCTTTGGGTTGGGCGCACGCTCTGGGGCATGATCTTGCGGGATGACCTGATAGCGCTCGACTACTTAAGCTCGAGGCCAGAGGTGGATCCCGGCCGAATAGGCGTCACCGGCATTAGCATGGGAGCAACTCGTTCCTGGTGGTTGATGGCTTTGGATGAACGAATCAAGACGGGTGTCGCAGTGGCGTGTTTGACGCGCTATCAAAATCTGATTCAGCACGAAGCGCTCAAAGCGCACGGGATCTACTATTTCGTCCCTGACCTGCTGACCCATTTTGATACCGAGGCAATCGTCGCGCTCATCGCTCCTCGTCCGGTGTTGTTCATGACCGGCAGTGAGGATATCGGGTCACCGGCAGACGGCATCAAGGCCATCGAATCCGCCGTGCGTCCTGTTTATCGGTTGTACGACAAGGAAAAAGATTTTCAGAGCCAAATTTATAACGGACTGGGGCATGTATATACGCGAGAGATGTGGGACCAAACTCTGTCCTGGCTGGACAACCACCTCAATAGTCACTGAGGCTTATCACGCCAACTTCATCGTTTTCTTAACCCTACAAAAAATTGGAGATTAAAAGATCATGTCGCTGCTGTCTCCTACCGCGCGACGGATCCACTGTTGCGGATTTTGTGCCGTCTGCCTAGGTTGGCCGTGATGAAGCTTTCGGTGAAAAGCGATTATGCCGCGCGCGCGGTGCTTGGATTAGCCCGGCATCATCCGAACGGCGCCGCGCTGCGCGTCGAACATCTGGCCGCTCAACAAGGCATCCCGGCTAATTACCTGGTCCAAATTCTCATCGAGCTAAAGGCACAAGGGATTGCCCGCAGTTTGCGCGGCAAAGAAGGCGGCTATCTACTGGCCAAGGCCCCCGCCGAGATAAAACTTGGCGACGTTCTGCGCGCTATCCACGGTTCCGTTTTCGACACACCCGCCTTGAGTGATCCGGATTGTCCTGCCGAACTCCGCCGCGCCTGGAAAAAGCTTCAACAAAGCATCGAATCCGCCGCCGACTCGATTACGTTCCAACAGTTGCTGGATGAAAGTTCAGACAAAGCGAAGATGTATTATATCTAAGCACGGATCTATTCGAATCAGCCTGACAGAAATCGCGCTATTCGTTGATGCCCCAATCCGAATAAGGACCAGTCCGAAATAAACCAAGCTCGATTTCGGAAGAATTTTCAGTGGATTTCCGGTCGGAGTCTTTGGCGGCAGGCCCAGGCCTGGGGCTCGAGTCAACTTCTGAATCCGGAACCGTCGGGGTATCGAGCGGCACTTCCACCGAGCAAGAATGAATACCTCTGCTCTCAAGCCATTTTAACCATGGCCCCAGTTCGTTCATCAATGCCTCCTCTGTAGCCAGCGCCACGACGATGACTTCGGCAATATGCGCATTATGGCAATATGGGTTCGAATTTACACTGGCTCGATTCCTATTTCGGGCCCTGCCCAGCGTACCGGATGCTTTCTGTTCCTCAGGTTGTTCGCGCACAGAATTGGTCCCAAGGCGAGCTGTGCAGTTGGAGGCAATACTCGTCGTCGTGTGTGTGTCTTCCCAAATCCCCGCCCCCGCCTCGTTTTCACCGTTTCCAAGTCCATCCAACAAGCTGGAGCAGGAGGGACAAAGTCCTGGGTGACGTGAGAAGGATCTGGCCATTTGGGAAAAGGGCTCGCCGCAAAGAGCACAAGCTCGGGGCTCCATAAACGGAAGTTTACATCAGAATTAGTTAATCTGCAATAAGAAATCTTAAAAGTTTCAGCGTCTGTTATAACGCCAAGACCAGAAGGTGGTTATGATGATAAACGATGAGAGTCTTAGCCCTATTTTAGCAGTTCTTTTATCTGCGCAGCTTCGCTGGTCGGGGCCTGGCACGCACTCCCTGTGCAGAGATAAACGAATGATTTTTCCTTTTCAACTAAACCTTTTGCAAACGTTTCAACCGGGCCCCGGTTTCCCAGAACAACTTTGTTGGGTTGATAAATGGAGTGAATCGCGCGCAACAACTCCCGGCTCTCGAGTGCGGATGGATCGCCGGCCACCACCGCGCGCTTGGGCTCTTCGAGGTGAAAATCCAGCGCCGAGAGCATATAGGGAACCGCTTGCGGCAGTTGCTGCAGCCGCGCGGAAAAAAGTCGCAACGTTTTCTCCGCTGCATCGGTGAATTCCTTCCGGTCAGTGATCTTGCCCAGTCTTAATAAGCACAAGGTGGCGACCGAATTGCCCGATGGCTCAGCCCCGTCATAGTCTTCCTTAACGCGCAGAATGAGGTCGCGTGACCCCGAGGTGCTTTCCCAAAACCCGCCCTGCTCTGGATCATAAAATTTGGCGAGTAGGGCGCGCCCGAGGGCGAGAGCGAACTCAAGGTGTTGCGGTTCCAGCGTGGCCTCATATAAGTCAATCACGCCGCTGAGCAGGAAAGTGTAACCATCCAGCAACTGCACCTGATCGTGTTCCCCATCGCGCCATCGATGAAACAGAGTCTCGCTGCGCGTGTCCCACAGATTTTTTTGGACAAATGAGAGATTCTTTTCAGCGGCCTTAAGATAAGTTTCGTCACCCAGCACCACGCCAGCCCGTGCCATCGCGCCCAGCATCAGGCCATTCCAGGAGGCAAGCACCTTGTCATCCAAATGCGGGCGAACGCGTTTCGAGCGCGTAGTGAACATTTTCCGTTTAGCGGATGCGAGCAGCAGTGGATCCGAGCCGGAGAGTTTAGGCTGGACTACGCTAAGCACGTTTTGATTTGGCAGCGGTTGGGGGTGACTGTGATCGATGAAATTCCCTTTTTCGGTAATTCCAAAATAATGTACAGCGACATTGAATTCTTCCGAGGTGAGCAACCCGGACAATTCGGCCTTGGTCCAGCAGTAGAATTTGCCCTCGTGGCCCTCGCTATCGGCATCTTCGGCCGAGTAGAATCCGCCTGCTGGATGCGTCATATCGCGCAGCACATAATCGAGAATATCGCGGACGACCGCGGCGTAATGTGGTTCGCCGCTTAGCAGGTAAGCGTCCAAATAGAGCTGCGCCAGTTGTGCATTGTCGTAGAGCATTTTCTCGAAATGCGGCACCAGCCACTCAGCATCCACAGAGTAGCGCGCGAACCCGCCTCCGAGCTGGTCGTGGATGCCGCCAGCCGCCATCCGGTCGCACGTGTGCAAAACCATCTTTACGAGATCTTTATCCTGGAAGCGTCTGGCATACCGCAACAAAAACTGTGGTTGACTTGGTTGCGGAAATTTCGGGGCGCCGCCGAAGCCGCCATTCTGCGGATCGTAGCTTTCCTTCATGGTTTTTCCGGCGCGGCGCAACACCTCCATGTTCAAAACCAACTCAGCAGGACGGGCATTCGTGGCAATCATCTGTTCGAGCCGCGAATGAATATCGCCCGCAGATTGAGCAACGTCTTCGCGTCGATTACGCCAGAGATCGGCGATCTGCTGCAACAACTGGTTGAATCCGGGACGGCCGTGCCCGGCAGCAGGCGGAAAGTACGTGCCCCCAAAAAACGGCTTGAGGTCTGGAGTCAGAAACACGTTCAACGGCCAACCGCCCGAACCGGTGGTTGCCTGGACAAAGGTCATATAGATCTTGTCGACATCAGGTCGCTCTTCCCGGTCGACTTTTATGCTGACGAAATAGTCGTTGAGCAAACGCGCCACGTCACTGTTTTCGAACGACTCCCGTTCCATGACATGACACCAATGACAAGTCGAATATCCGATGCTCAGGAATATCGGCTTGTTCTCACGTCGCGCTTTTTCGAACGCCTCCTGGCCCCAGGGATACCAATCCACCGGGTTGAACTGATGCTGCAGAAGGTAGGGTGATTTTTCTCGCGCCAGGCGGTTGGTATGCGCATGGCTCGCGGCTGCGGAATTGGTCTTCACAATGTCATTGAGTTCAGATCCAGTGCTGAAAGGTGCGCCACGCGGCCCGAGCATAACGCTGACAAGCAGCGCAGAGACGGCAACCTTCTTCATCCGTGAATCATAGCGCGTGTGGGGTTTCTGTGCAAAGGGATGCGCTTTTTTAGTCCAGCAGAGATTCGAATGTCCGCAGGTCTTGGAGTGCGGCAGTCCTCTGGCGCCTGAGTCACGGGATAGGCAGTCGAAAACGCCAGAAGAAGGCGCACTCCAAAGCATAGCATAGTTGGCAATGGCTCTTTTCGGTACCGTAAGATAGTTTGGCTTTATGTTGTCGGTTAAGCCCTGGAAGGCGGAAGCTATTCTCCGCCTCATTTTATACCTGCTAGTATGTTTCGTATTTGGTTCACTCGCGGCTGCATTCCTGCATCATCGGACAGGGGTCCAAACTGTTTCTGTTGGGCAAATGATTGTCGCAGCAGTGAGTTTTCAAGGCGCTACCCTGGTACTGGTGACGCGCTTTCTGCATGAGCATGAGACCACCTGGGCTGAGGGATTCGGGTTGCAACGGCAGTGGCCGCGAGCGGTTCTGTTTGGTTTGGTGTTCGCCTCTTTGTTTTTGCCGCTGGGGTGGGCCTTGCAGTGGTTGTCTGCGCAGGCGATGCTCCACTTTCCGCAATTGCACATGAAACCGGAGGAACAACAGGCAGTCCAGACGCTGCAACTGGCGGTGACATGGGGTCATCGGTTAGTGCTTGGGCTGATTACCATCTTGCTGGCGCCTATCGCGGAGGAAGTGCTGTTTCGTGGCATCCTCTATTCCTGGATTAAGTCGGCTGGTTTTCCCCGCTCGGCCTTGTGGGGCACGACGTTCCTGTTCGCGGCGATTCATTGGAATTTGGCGACGTTCATTCCGCTAGCGGCCCTGGCGCTGATGCTGGCTTTGCTGTATGAGCGGATGGACAATCTCCTGGCTCCAATTGCCGCACATGCCTTGTTCAATGCCGCCAATTTCGCGATGCTTTACTCGCTCCAGGATAAATTGCTGCAATCTCCCTAACTATGAACGAGTTTGAGTTGATTGCGCGACTCACGCGATCCTTACCGACCAACAAATCTGTCGTCGTGGGCGCTGGTGATGATTGCGCCGTCCTGGATACCGGGGTCGCGGACAAATTACTGCTGCTCAAGACCGACGCTGTTGTACAAGGCATCCATTTCGACACGGAGATTGCGCCAGAACGAATTGGCCACAAGGCGCTCGGCCGCTGTCTGAGCGATATCGCTGCGATGGCGGGAACCCCCTCCGCCGCGGTGGTGACGATTGGCTTGCCTCGCGAGTTTGACGCCAGAACGGTCGAAGGCATCTACGCCGGGATTTCGGCCCTGGCGAGGCGTCATGAGGTCGCGATTGTGGGCGGCGAGACAACCACCAATCCCGAACGCATCTTCGTCTCGATTGCTGTTCTCGGTTGGGTCCCTCGCGGCAAGGCTGTGCTTCGATCTGGCGCGGAAGCCGGCGATGCCATCTTTGTCACCGGCGAGCTCGGTGGTTCGCTCGCAGGCAAGCATCTTGATTTCGAGCCGCGCCTGGCTGAAGCACGATGGCTGGCGAAGAATTTTTCCCTGCATGCAATGATCGACCTAAGCGACGGACTGGCGGGCGATCTGCTCCATATCCTGAAAGCCAGCCGGGTCGGAGCCGAGTTGCTCGCGACTGCAATTCCGATTAGCCGTGAAGCTCGCAAGGCGGCCAAGTCGGAATCGGCACCCAAATTGCCGTTACAGGCCGCCCTTACGGATGGCGAAGATTTTGAGTTGCTGTTCACCGTCGCCAGCCGGGATGCCGTCCCTGTGCTCGACGCCTGGAAGGAGCAATTTCCGCGCTTGCAATTGACTTGCATCGGGAAAATCACTGCCAACGAAGGTATTACAATCCGGGATAAACAAGGTGTTCGGCCCTTAACATCTCATGGCTACGTTCACTTCTCATAATCCTCGGGAAACCGAGGCATTAGGGGAGGCTTGGGGCCAGGCGGCGCAGCCCGGTTGGGTAATTGGTTTGTGCGGGGAACTCGGGGCGGGTAAAACGCAACTCGTGAGAGGAATGGTCCGCGGCCTGGGCAGCCCTGAGCGCGTGCATTCGCCTACGTTCACCCTCGTCAATATTTATAAAGGAGGTCGAGTACCGCTGTTTCATATCGATTTGTATCGGCTCGAAACGATCGGACAGATTCTCGCCGCGGGACTCGAGGAATATCTACAACCCGCAGGAGTCACCGTGATTGAATGGGCCGAAAGATGGCTAAGTCCAAAGTCCAAAGTCCAAAGTCCAAAGTCGGGTAGAGGGCAGGGTTTGTTGCGTTGGGTGGAGTTTAAAACCCTCGGTGAAACTGAGCGGCGTATTGTGTATGAGGATTCTGGCAATTGAGTTTTCGTCACCACAACGGAGCGTAGCTGTCGTGACGGTGGCGGCCAGCGGCGCGCTGAAGGGGGAGGCGGAAGCCGTAGAGAGCGGTGGAATCGCATCGAAGCCTCTGGCGATGGTGGACGAGGCCTTGCGGTTGGCGGGACTCGAACGGGAGCAGATTGAGTATCTGGCCGTCGGCATCGGACCCGGTTCCTATACAGGCATACGCACTAGCATTGCGCTGGCGCAGGGTTGGCAACTGGCACGATCGGTTAAGCTACTCGGAATCAGCAGTTCCGAAGCAATTGCTGCGGAGGCCCATGCCCAGGGTGTGACAGGCGAGGTTGGAGTTGTAATCGATGCCCAACGTGGAGAGTTCTACCTCGCTGTTTACGAGATAGGCCCATCATCCTGGCGTGAAGCCCAACCATTGCGCCTGGCTTCAGTTGCTGAGATTCGAGCGCACTGTAAAGAGGGTGCACAACCGATCGGTCCGGAAGTCACCACCATCTTTCCACAAGGCCGATTGGTCTTTCCCCGTGCAGCAGTTCTAGGACGGCTGGCCACTGGCCGGACTGACTTTATCGCAGGTGAAAGTCTCGAGCCGATCTATTTGCGTCAAACGACGTTCGTTAAAGCCGCCCCGGGAAGTTCATTACTCGAGACCAAGGCAACCAGAAAGCAGCGGTAGCTCTAAAAATTCGACAGCCGAAGCTCGAGCCGAAATCGAATTCCCATCCATATTATTTCGCTTATCATTTTAGCTTCGCAGTTTTGGCTTCCGCTCCGCACTTTTTCTGTTCATAAACAACGCCCGTGAAAGCAGCGGTTCTATACGGCAAACAAGATGTGCGCATCGAGGAGGTAGTCCCGCGAGCTCTGCAGTTGGGGGAAGTGCGAATCCAAATCGAGGCTGCTTTGACGTGCGGCACGGATCTCAAGGTCTACAAACGAGGTTACCATGCACAGATGATCGTGCCACCGGCCGTGTTCGGTCATGAACTGGCGGGCGTTGTCAGCGAAATCGGCCACTCGAAGAGCGAAAATGAAACAGCCCAAACTTCCCGTCTTGCCTGCAAAATCGGTGACCGCGTTGTCGTCGCCAATTCCGCGCCCTGCGGTCAATGTTTCCATTGTCAGAATGATCAGGAAAACCTGTGCGACAATCTGCTTTTCCTCAACGGCGCCTACGCCGAGTCGATTGTCATTCCCGCCCGTATCGCACAAAAGAATCTTCTGATCTTGAAGGGTAAGACCGCCTTTCGCGATGCCGCGTTGACTGAGCCGCTCGCCTGTGTTGTTCAGGGCATTCAGGAAACAAATATCAAAGCGGGACAGCATGTGCTGGTAATCGGCGCCGGCCCGATCGGCTTGATGTTCGTGGCCCTGGCACGGCATTTAGGCTGCGAAGTAACGGTTGCCGGAAGGGGCGAGAAACGACTAGAGGCAGCGAAACGTTTCGGAGCCCGCCAGGTGGTTGAGGTTCCGAGTCAGGGCAACGTTGTCAGCGCTATCTCAGCTACTCAGCGCTTTGACGTCGTCTTTGAAGCGGTCGGCAAACCGGAAACCTGGGAGGCGGCGGTGGGCCTCGTCCGCAAAGGGGGAGCGGTCAATTTCTTCGGTGGTTGCCCGGCTGGCACGACGGTGACACTCGATACTTCCTTGCTCCATTATTCAAACCTCAAGTTGCTGGCCAGTTATCATCATACTCCAGGCACAATTCGACGTGCGCTGGGATTCATTGAAGGCGGCGTAATCCGGGCTGCCGATTTTGTCGACGGCGAATGCCCGCTAAGTGCCTTGCCGGAGCTTTTTCAGTCGATGGCGACGGGGAACCGGGCGGTGAAAACGCTTATCCGTGTACGGGAATAGACAAATCTTGCACGAACTTACCGGGCTTTGACCCCGAAGAACAGAATCACCAGGTCAATCACAAACAACAGAACGATCGTGACTTCCAGCAACAACATCCAGCGATTCGTCTGGTCGTGATTCAGTAACTGGTACAGATCGTCCAGCGTCTGCAACTTATCGTCAATCGTGCGATGCCAGTCGGCGAGGTGAAAACGTGCAGAGATGTTTTCGTAAATCCTGGCGAGATGCCAATCGCCAAAAAACTTCGTGATGTTTGATAGCTCATCACTGAAGCGGGCGAGGTCGATGCGGATTTCACGCAATTCGCGCATAATACTGCTACGACCCCGCATCGCACGACTTGTCAGGTCTCGATAGGCCCGCTCGAGGGAGTCGTCCAGAATGCGGTCGTAAGCTTCCAGTTCGGCTAACTGGAGGTTCGCCAACTCCATCACGTACAGGGTTTCATCAAAATGCTGGCGTTGATCGAGGATCAGGGCGGCATCCCAGTCTACAACGACAAGGTCGTGTTCGTAATAACTCAGGAATCGACCCGTAGACTCTTCGGTTTCTTGTCTGGAGAGATGATCGATGTTCGGTTCCTGTGTGAGTAATGAAGCGACCGAACGGCGATTAGCTCGCAACCAGTTTTCCGCATTTAGCGGTGTGCCATCGACAGTCAGCAACGGCGAATCAATGCAGAACACCGTGTAAGCTTCTTCCTCGGCGAGTTGTGCGACCGGACGGACGTAATAAGAGGCTAACTCACGGCGCACTTCCTCAGCCAAATGGCGCACCTCCTGGTGCAGTGAGCCGTTACTGAACTGCAAATCGTGATACTCAACGAGGTCTTCAATTTGGGCGACCTCGAACGGGACGCGAATAGTGATACTGATGGCTCCCACCGGCAGCAATTTGACCCGGCGATCAATCCGGACCGGTCCATGCGGCCCGATACGTTCCAGCGGAGGCAGCCGGACCATCTGCGGGCGGAAAAAGAAGAGATGGCGAGGACTTCGCTTGCTGGCATCGACGACGAATTGGGCAACCGGTTGCCCGAGCAATTCTGGCACGGGCCGTCGCGTCATATCATACGCCACATCAAAAGCGTAGATATAGACCACTTCGCCGGTGTAGCGCGCTACTTTTGGCAGAGCAGCTTTATGATCTCCGGTCTGAGGTTGATTGACTGAGACAATCATACGTCAAAACTTACCCCATCAGCGTTCCGAAGTCTAAGCGCCCGCTTTCTTTCGCAAGATCCAGTCCTTCAGGGGTTTGTTTTTGTTAACCGTCCGCTGATTCAGAGCTGAAATCCGGCAATTTGAACAAGCTCTTCACCGTCAATTGGTCCATTCCTGCCGTGTAGGATCGTCTTGGCGTAACACATTGGCGAGGTTCTAAAACGCGCTAGAAATTCCGCAAGAACACCTTCCCCGGCAATTGGCGCACCAATCGCTTCATTTCCAAGCTCAACAACGCGACGCTGACGGCTGAACTCGGCATCGCGCTTTTGCGGATCACTTCATCGATGCCCAACTCCTGGTCATCGAGTGTGTCATAAACCTTTTGCTCGTTGGCACTCAGTTCAATCGCCGGCAAGCTGACCCCCGCTGCCCCAGTCGTGGACTTGTTGCTGGCGGGGAACAGGTACTCAAACTCGCTCAAAATATCCTCGGCACCTTCACATAACTTTGCCCCTTTCTTGATTAAATCATGGCATCCTTTGCTTCGCGGCGAATCAATTCGTCCGGGTATCGCAAAGACCTGCCGTCCGTAATCGGTGGCGAAATTTGCCGTGATCAGCGCGCCGCTGGTCAAATTGGCTTCCACAACCACCGTGCCGAGCGTCATGCCGGCGACAATGCGATTACGAATCGGAAAAGATTGTTTATCGCCTGGGCGGTTGAAAGGGAATTGCGTTACGAGCGCACCGTTTGCCGCGATACGTTCAAACAACTCCTTATTCTCAGCGGGCCACACCAAATTGATGCCTGTTCCAAGCACCGCAATTGTCCGGCCTTTGCCACTCAAGGCTCCCTGATGCGCCGCCGAATCAATTCCACGCGCGCCGCCGCTCACTACTGTCACTCCTAGATACGCGAGTTGATAAGCCAGCTTGCGCGCCATTTCGATCCCATAATGGGTCGTCAGGCGCGAACCGACCAACGCAACTGAATTCTTGTCCTTGGCACGCAAATCGCCTTTTACGTACAACACCACAGGCGGATCATAAATTTGACGCAGCAGTTCCGGGTATTCCTCATCCGCCTGGGTTACAATCCGACAGCCGAATTCCTCGACCCGCTTGAGTTCCGCCTTCAGGTCAATAGTCTTTTCCCACGAAAGGATAGCCGCGGCAACGTCCTCTCCAATGTTCCTGACCTGGAGCAGTTGCTGGCGTGAAGCGGCAAGTATTGCCGGCGCTTCACCGAAATATTCCAGCAACTGCCGGACGCGCACTGGCCCGACGTGTTCGATGAGATTCAGGGCTACTAAGGCCTCGCGCGAGTCCATGAGGGGAGGGATAATGGAGACAGCCACAAAGTCAAGCGTCTTTTGTGTTCCGTGTTCCGTATTCCATAATACGTGAAGCGTAAAACGTAAACGTAAGGCGGACCAATCTGCCGCCCAAGGTATCGATCCTCAGACTTACGTTTTACGGATTCCGTTTTACGAAACACGGAACATCTTCGAGCCGGGCCGCATTAATAGTTTGGCCATTCCGATGATGAATAGCCTTAATTACCTTCCCGGTGTTATCCCGCACAAACGTCACTTGTGCATCGACCACTTTCCAGAAGAAGTCATTGGTGGTTTTCGGGAAGATTTCGCATCGCGGCTGGCCGGTGAGTTGCGCATATAGGTGATTGCCTTCGCGTGTGACGTCCAGGATCCCCATGCTGTAATCATAACGCCCGACCAGCGGCTCGAGGCTTGCAGCGGTAATCGATTTATCAACCTTAACCATCGGTCGCGGACTCAGTTTTTCCGCCAGATACAGCTCTGCGATTTCATTTGCCAGGGGCCGGGGTAAAGTCCCGGGGCAGGTGGCGTCGCGTTGACTACGATATCGACGCTGAAGTTCTGTTGCAAGGTAACTGACGAAACCGTTCAGCCCTCCGCCATGAGATAATTCCGCGGTACGCGGAACTGTTCCAGCGACCACGAATAGCCATCGCCCTCGCCGGGATTCTCTCCTTTATTCTCTTCGGTTTTGACAGGAGTAAAAGCCGCGTCGAGACTGGATTGTTTCAACACCTTCCCGTAAAGACTCCTTCGTTCGATCGGTATTGGTCCTGGACGGTGGAATAGAGCGCGCCGGCGCCACCGGCCCAGAACATGTCCCAATCAACGCTTTGGAATATTTGCCTTGCTCAAATTGATAACCCAGCGCTTCGTGGTCGAGTTTCTTCTTTCGGGTGTGCGCGCCAGTGTTGGTCATGTCCAAGCCATCGAAAAACGTCTTTTGCAGGAAATCGCCATAACTTTCGCCTAAGATCTTTTCCACAATGTATCCTAGGTTAAGAGTTAGTTTCAAACTGGTCCACGAAGCTTCTAGACCAGATAGTTAAAGAACACTAAGAACTTTGCAGGCTGGCTCTCCTCGAAGCAACCTATCGAGTAGTCAGCATATTTAGTTATTCCTATCCGTAATGATGCTGACAGTAAAGGTACGGATAGTAAGTACGATTTCTATAGACAGCATAACTCACCTATTAGATAGTAGCGCTAATCAAGCCCCACTTCAGACGCTGGGCACCCTGCCCGGCGGAGGTTTTGGAGCTGGGGACTTGGGTCACCAAACCAAACGAAGAGAAAAGAGAGTATGAGAAGTAAACTACTATTCATGTCATGTTCGCTCGCAGTAGGGCTATCGGCCCTGAGCGCTCACGCCTTTAATGTTTCTGGCGTTGTGCGCTGTTCAAGTGGTCGGCCCGACTTCGGAGCCACCGTTTCCATCCCCGCTCTAGGATTGTCCACCACCACGGACTCCAGTGGAGCGTATTCCATCGATCTGCCGGAACAAGCATTCAAGGGCAAGATCTACCTGGATACCAGCACGGGAACGGCGGGGCTGTCCGTAAAAGGAAATGGCTTTCAAAACTTCTCGGTGGATGACGTCAATCAGTTCGTCATTGTTAACTTCGCTGTGGCCGGCACCAGCTGCAGCTGCGTTATACCTCCTGCCTGCTGGCTGACTGGCGGTGGAACCATCAGTGACGACTTAGGCTCGCCGCACTACAGTTTCGGCGGCGTGGTCTATCCTGGTTGCAGTCCGCGCGCTGCCGGAGGCGGCAACTGGAACGTGGTCGATCACGTGGCAGGATTGCATTTCAAGGGCTTGGACATCATCGTTGATCAGTGCTGCGGCGGCCCCACCGCGTCGCCGCCCGTCAATGTCAACGAGATTGACTTCCATGGCACTGGTATCATCAGTGGTATCGGCGGCACCCCCTTGGGTGTGACGTGTGTAACGTTCGTAGGCCATGCTGAGGATCACAGTGAGTCGGGTTCTGGCGTCGATGTTCTATACATCGTTGTCACTGACTGCAACAACCCGGGAACAACCTATATGTCGATCACTGGAACTGCGGGCGCGGCTTGTCCGAATTCGCCATCCCCATTCAACAATAATGGGGTGCTTCTGAGCACCGGAAACCTGCAGATCCACACCTCAGGCTGCGCTAAGGAGTAAGCCAGGCCTGGCTCAAGCGGATATGCTACGGCCAGATCACCGCGGTTGAGGTGATTGAGTTTCTGGACCAGTACCGCCCAGAGCAAATTCCAATTAGAGCCGTAAGCGCATACAGGCGTTTACGGCTCTTCCTCTGTCGCGCCTCACTTTAAGAGCTCACTTCCATACGTACATTTACTGATAAGTCCTCGGGCTTATTTGTCGTGTCGTAAGCGTTGCTTCTGAACTAAGCTCGTGTAACTGATTATGGGTGCATGCCACTGGGGCGAACACACCGAAGAAGGAAATCGACCAAAACTCCTTCGGACACGGTAAACTGAAATACAAATTCGACGCATGAATGAAGTTTTGTCCAAAGTTCAGGAAGCTTTCCACGAAGCGTTTGGCATCGAAACCAGCCAGGTAACAATGGAAACCGGGGCCGCACAGGTGCCCGGCTGGGATTCGATGGGCCATTTGTCACTCGCCAGCCATTTAGAGCGCCTGTTTGGCATTACCCTGGATGTGGATGAACTGATGGAGATGGAGAATGTCCAGGCGATTGTGAAAATCATCGGGGGCAAAATCCAAGTGGCCTGAGGGGCTTAACGTGGATCGCAATTTCGCAGGGCTCCTGGTCAACCGCCTGGGGGAGCGCTCCTTTTTGAGCGATGCCGCCACCGGACAAACTGTTGCTGCGACAGACCTGCCGAGGCTAATCGCGGGTTACGCTCACGCCTTCCACACCGCCGGCCTTAGACCCGGTGATCATATTCTGATTGTCAGCACGCTCTCTCCCCATAGCGGCCTGGCTTACTTGGGAGCGATCTATGCCGGATTAGTCGTTGCGCCGGTGGACGAGCGGACCATGGCCACCGCGGGAGAAAGCTTGCTTGGAGCAACGGGCGCTCGCGCTCTGTGGACCGAGCAGGCCTCGTCCGCGGCAAAGGTCGGGGACGCGTCAGTGCTCCGCCTGCAAGGCAACCTGGCAGGCAACAACCCTCAATGTTTCCCACCCGTCCCCCGAAAAGATTCCGACTTAGCGGCGTTGATGGCGACCTCGGGTTCGACGGGGGTGCCGCGCTTTGTGATGATCACTCACGGGAATTTGCTCGCCAATACCGAAGCTATTGCACGCAGCCAGGGATTGCTCGAGGATGATCGGGCGATGTTGATCCTCCCCCTGAGTTACTGCTTTGGCGCAAGCGTTTTCCATACTCATCTCTATCGCGGCGGAGGAATTGTTTTCGATCGCCGGTTCATGTTTCCGGACAGGGTCCTGCACGCCGTTAACCAGTACGCGTGCACAACGTTTGCCGGAGTGCCCACGACCTATAAGGTGTTGCTCCACCGCTCGAAGCTCCGCAGCATCCCCATGCCGAGTTTGCGACGATTCCTTCAAGCAGGCGGTGCGCTGGCACCTGACAAGATCCGCGAGATGAGACAGGCGGTGCCTTATGCCCGGTTCTATGTGATGTATGGACAAACCGAGGCAACCGCCCGTATTTCCTGCCTCGAGCCGGAACGACTGGAAGACAAACTCGGCAGCGCCGGCCGTCCGCTGGACAACCTTTCGGTGCGTCTGGTCGATGAGCACGGCAAAGATGTCCCGAAGGGTGAACCGGGTGAGATTTGGGTGAAGGGCCCTTCGATTGCGCGGGGCTATTTGAACGAGCCGGAAGAGTCTCAACGGGTTTTTAAAGAGGGTTGGTTGGCTACCGGTGACCTTGCGCGCATGGACGCGGAAGGCTATCTCTGGGTCCAAGGCCGGAGGAGCGCGTTCCTGAAAATGCGGGGCGTGCGGGTGAGTTTCGCCGAAGTCGAGGCAAAGGTCACCGCTATTCCGGGCGTCTTCGAGTGCGCGGCCACTGCCGTGCCGCATGAAGAGGCCGGGGAGGCGCTCGTGCTCTTCGTAGTGGTAGAAAAAGCTTCGACTCTGGCTTCCGAACACATTCGCCATTATTTGCCGGCGCATTGGTCCATTCTCGCCGTTGAATTCGTCGTGGAACTGCCCAAGAACCAGAACGGGAAGGTTTCACGCCCCGCCCTCAAACAGCACTGGAGCGCCAAGTATGCAGTCAATTGAGCAAAGAATTGATTCGCTGTTGACCCTTTCGCCCTATGGGCTGACCCCGGAGGAGAAGGGACCGAAACTGCTGGAGCTTTTGCGCGACGAATTGGATTACGCCGCCGCGCGTCACGCCGGCTTCGGGAACTATATCCGCTGCTGGCCTTGCCACCCTCGAGTCGCCAGCCGGGTTGAGCAGCTTCCATTTCTGCCGGTCGGGATCTTCAAAGCAGACCCTCCTCTGTCATTGGTCGAGCCCCAAGACGTGAAGCGAACGCTTGCCTCCAGCGCCACCACCGGCCAGGTCCCGAGCAAAGTTGTCGTCGACTCACCCACAGCGCGTCGAATGACTAAGGGCGTGGTTGCTATCCTGCAGGATTTCATCGGCCCCGCCCGGCGCCCTTACCTGGTCGTGGACGCGCCCGCGACTGCGGCCAACGCCCACGAGTTGGGGGCGCGAGGCGCGGCGATTCAGGGTCTCCAACCCTTCGCCAACCAGGTGACCTATTGTCTTCGTCTGGATGATCGGCGCGAACTCGAACTGGACCTGGACTCTCTGACGAAATTTGCTCAAGTCCACCGTGGCTCGGCCGTTTTGGTTTACGGCTTCACCTATATTCTGTGGAACCACTTGGTCAAGCCTCTGACAGCACAAGGCTTGTGCCTTGATTTGCCAAATGTGCATATCCTGCACAGCGGTGGCTGGAAACGGTTGCAGGCTCAAGCCGTTGACAAAGGGACCTTCAATCGCGGGCTCGCCGCGGTGTTTGGATGTGCGGTCGAGCGCGTCATCGATTTCTACGGCCTGGTGGAAAATGTTGGCATCATTTATCCGGATTGCCCTGCCGGAAATAAGCATGCCCCTGTCTTCGGCGAGGTGGTTATCCGGGATCCACTCACCCTCGCACCTGTGGCCGAGGGAGGGATTGGGATCATCCAGGTCTGTAGTGTTTTGCCGACCAGCTTCCCTGGTTATTCGCTCCTTACGGAAGATCTGGCCCAAGTGATCCGTTTCGACGGCTGCCCCTGTGGCCGGCGTGGGATTTGCTTCCGCTTCGCAGGACGTGTTCCCAAGGCCGAAACCCGCGGCTGCGGCAATGTCCAAGCTCAACGCCAATGATCGACCTTGTCCAAACCGCCGATTCGCCCGCCGATATCACGACGGCCGGCGTGAGGCTCCGCCGGGTTGTGGACGAAACGGACTTCAAAATCGCTGAAGTCCTGGGGGTTTTCGAAACCTGGGCAGCTCGGTTGGGGGCGCGGGAGTTGGACGCCATCCCGGGAGTCCCATTTCTGCGGCTCTGGCTGCGGCGCGGCACGCTGGAGCCGATCCTGGCCCGGGAACTGGGGAGCGCTGCCTTACAGGGTGGATGGACCGCAGACGGCCGCGCGCAGCTCAAGCCGTTTCCGGTGGGTGTGGTCGGGCATTGGCCAGCTGGCAATATTGAAATCCAGCCGCTCCTGTCCATGACCTGCGCATTGTTGGGCGGCAACGCAGCCTTGGTCCGGATCCCTTCGGGCCTGGTTGAGGTCACTCGACGTTTGATCCAGCTCCTGGCCGACAGCGACCCCGAGCGGTCCGTACTGAGCAAGCTGCATTTCACAGTATTCGAGCACACACAACAGGACTTGCTGCAAGCGATGGCGGAGTCGGTTGATGGCGCGATGATCTGGGGCGGTAAAGAAGCGGTGCTGAATGTCCGCTCATTACCTTTCCCTCATTGGGCTCGCCTGGCTGTTTTTGGCCCCCGTATCTCGGTTGCCGCAATGGACGCAGCGACCTGGAGCGACCCCCAGCAACACGCAACCTGGTGCCAGCGCATCGCCCGCGATGTCTGGCAGTTTGACCAACAAGCCTGCTCCTCGCCGCAAACCCTGCTCCTCGAAAAGCGGGAGAGCCAATCGATTGATGGGTTTGTTTCCGCTCTCCGGCGGGCATTTGCCGCCGAGAACCAGGCCCATCCCCGTCTTACCATACCTGCGGCGTTGACTTCCGCCATCTGCCAGGCGCGCGCTTCGTGGCTCCTGGACGATACCGCTCACCAGGCTCTCTTCCCGCCAGGACCCGACTGGACATTACTGGTCGGGCGCGGTGCCGTGATTCCCCAGCCCACCCAGGGAAAAACTTTGACTGTGTTGGAAGTGGACAACTTATTCGATCCTGTCGCGAAATTTGATGGGAACGTGCAGACCTTAGGCTTGGCGATAGCCGATCCTGAGAAGGAAGTAAAACTGGCCGAACTGGCCGCCAGGCGGGGTGTCGATCGGATCGTGAAGCTGGGCCGCATGCATGTCTTTATCCCGCCCTGGGACGGGGCCGACCTTATCCGGCCAATGGTTCGGATGGTCCGCCACGTCGTTTCAAAGGAGTAAGTATCAACTAGACAGAAATCAATCGCGAATGCCATGAACACAAATCCCTTTCTTGTCAATCTGCAGAAACATGCCCGTATGTTCGCACCCGCTGCCGAGGCTACCGTCGCCGCCAATCCAGCAGCCTGTTCCTGGCTTCTGGACCCCTTGGCTCGATGGGCCCAAAGCGCCTATGGCGACCGCGCTTTCGAAGACGCCGCAAAGGGTTACGCCAAGTACTCCCTGGGCGTTTGGAAGGCGCAACAGCTTTACGAAAAAATGGGCCGTTATACGCCCAAGGACCTGCCCGACATCATGTCCGAGGTTTACGAAGATGCGGGCTATATGGTCCCCTATATGTGGGCGGCCATCTTAATTTATCCCTTTTGGCCCGCGGTCGTTGAGCATATCAACCTGTACCGTGATCATTTCCTCAAGGCTCTTCCGCCCGGAGCCAATATGCTCGAGCTGGCCTGCGGCCACGGGGTCCTGAGCTTGCTGGCCGCTGAGGAAAGGCCCGATATTAAGGCGCACGGGCTCGACATCAGTCCTCCCGCGGTGGCCATTGCGCACCGCTTGCTCGGCGTGTCGGGGCATACCGAACGCGTTCGATTCGAAGTTAAAGACGCCTTGAAACTCGAGACTAATGGCTCCCACGAGCTCTATCAGGGCATCGTCGCCGCCATGTTAGCCGAACATCTGGAGGATCCCCGTCCTCTATTCAAAGCCATGGCGCATTACCTGGCCCCCGGCGGCCTGGTTTTCTTCAGCACCGCGCTGGAGTCCGCGCAGAAGGACCATATCTACGAATTCCATCACGAAAGCGAAGTCCTGAAACTGGCCGAGGAGGTCGGCCTGCGCGTTACGCGTCTGGTTTGTGACGCGAATGCTCCGGCTCCAGGTGCACGGTTTCTGCCGCGGGCAATGGCCATGATCCTGCGCAAGCGCTGAACCCATGAACTGAACTCGACAGCTTTCGTATGTTTATGACTCTGGAATTCGAAGAGGTGCGCAAGCTGCTCAAGCAGAGATTCCCCATGCTCATGGTGGACCGCGTCCTCGAATTGGTGCCCGGAAAAAGCATCAAAGCGCTCAAAAACGTGACCGGAAATGAGATTCAACTCCTGGGGCATTTCCCGGAGTTCGCCGTTATGCCGGGAACCATGATGGTCGAAGCCTTCGGCCAGGCCGCCTCGCTGCTGTTCAGCCACTCCACTGGCCTGGGGCTGAAGGAGGGGGAATTCATGGTTCTGGGCGTCATCAATGACATGCGCTTTTTGGTCCCAGTCCTGCCTGGTCATACGCTGATCATCGAGGTAAATGTGGTCAAGATGGTGGACCGCGCGGCCCTGGTCGAAGGCGTTCTGCGAGTAAATGACATCGTCGTTGCGCAAGGTAAATTGAGTTTCGCCAGAAAGACCATGTAACAAACCTGGGAGCGTAACCCACAACCTAAGGCCCGGATCGATGCAGTCAGAAATCACGGATGGACACCGATGAACACGGATTCTAGCCAAAAGAAGTAAAGCGTTATCGCCAGTACGCAGGCCACCATTCACTGACCGACCTCGGTTCGCGCAGATGCGCTACGCAAGGGATTCTCATCCGTGTTTATCCGTGTCCATCCGTAGTTGAGCTCTTAGTGTCCTTCTGTTCAAAACCTTCTGTTTCCCCATCCCGGCTTGGTCACTTGGCCTCGCGCAATTCCACTTGCTTGCGATCCCAAGCTCGTACCCGCGCCTCCGCATAGCGGGCCATGGGGATCACCCGTTCGCGGTTCTGAGCCCATTCCGCTGCCGACATCGCAAAATGCACGATATCGACCGGTTCGCCCGCGATCACCCGGCCCCCCGATTCAACTCGGACCTTTCGAAACCCAAACTTCTCGACATACGAGTGGACCTTGACATTACTGGCGATCGAGGTGCCGCGCATTTCGGTAAACCCCATCTTGTCGAAAGCCAGATCGAAAGTCACAAATGAAGTCGGAACGGCCGCGGGCGCTTCCGGCCGGATGATCAGCCGGCCGGCTTCCGCGCTGGTCTCCCTCACCCCGTACAGGCCGTGCGTGCCCAGCGGGGTGCCGCTCAGGGTTTCCACCAGGAAATAATAGTCCCCGTCCCGTTCGAAATAGGTCCGCAACCAGGCTTCCTGGCTCGCGACGTCGCCCGCTGAATCCCCCAGTTTCCCCTGAGCACGCTCCAAATGTCGCAGCCACACGATGAATTCAGCATCTTCCAACTGCACGGGCCGAAGCCGCACGCCGAAACCTTCTGCCACAAACGAGTGTCGCATAAACCAGTGTCCCGTTAATAAACGCATACTGCCACCTCTAAGTCGAGCGGGAAGCGGCATCGATTCGGCACTGCTAACTGGTCTTCGGGAGTCGAATCAGTTATTGGCCCAGACGTAGTCTTGCGAGGAGCCTTGCCTCCTAATCCAAAGACCGGGAGATTCTTAACATCTCCGTTGGTCTGGATACTAATGAAGTCCCAGGTGTTCGTCCACAGCGCCTGGTTGCCTTCTTGGAGCAGGGGAGAAAGGCCAAACCTGAAACTTCAATTCTCGATGCCGACGCGATAAAAGAACATACTCGAACTTGGCAGGTTGCTGTCGACGTAGACGGTCGTCCCTTCCTGGCCCACAATACCTGTGGCCAAAGGTGTAAACACCGGGGACGGCGCTGCCAAATCGCTGCTGCGCTCCAGGAAGTATTTCACACCAGCAACGCTTTGCCATGTCACGGTAACTTGTCCGTTGTTCACCACTGGCGAAAACAGGCGTAAGGCCGGGGCTTTACATTTGCCCGCCGCCCCAGCGGCATAGATGGCCGAAATCTCTGAAGCCGACAACGCCCGGTCATAGAGGGAAATCTCGTCCAACAGGCCGGCAAATTTACGATCCCAGTACGATTGGCCGGAGGAGCCGAAGAAGAGCGGGAAGCTCCCATAATCCTGAGGAAAACTGACGCCGGTCTGCCCGACCAACCGCCCATTGACGAAAAGCTGGATGAAGTCGCTCCCCCGGACGGCAGCCACATGGTACCAGATTCCAGTGGAGATCGGCGTCGTAGAACCCACTCCGGCAGATACTCCCGAGGCCGAGGTGACCCCAAAAGAAAAGTAGTCACCACCAGAGCCGCGCACTTTGCCTAAGAAATAGCCTTCGAAGGCGCCACTTCGGGAATTTTGTTTGAACACAATATATTGCTGCCCTGCCAAGGCGTTGCCCGCTGAATCTAATGAATTAAACAGCACCCAGGCCTCGATTGTGAGATTGGTTGGATTGAGCGCAGCCGAATTAGGCACTTGGACGTAGCCATTCACCCCGTCGAAACTGAAGGCTTGGGCGACTTCACCTGCGGCATTGGCTGTGGCGGTTCCCTGCAGTGTGCCGTTGTTAAGGCCCAGATAATCGGCAGCACTACCATCAGCGGTCCACCAACCGACCAGATTTGGCGGCGCGGGGGCGCAGGTCCCGGGCAAATTAACCGTGAGGGTAGCTACCGCGCTAGTCGCCGATCCGATACTGTTGGTTACCAGCACGGTGTAAATGCCAGAATTGGAGGATTGGGCGCTATTGACTGCAAGGCTGGTCGTGGTAGCCCCGGCTATGGGTGCGTCGTTGAATCGCCATTGATAGCTCAACGGGGGAGCGCCCGAAGCGGCCACTGTGAAAAGGGCGTTGCCGCCCAGCGATACCGTTTGGCTCTGAGGCTGCATCGTAACCGTGGGCGGGTTGAGCGGTTTGCACTTGCCTGCCGCACCGGCCGCATAAATTGCAGCTATCTCGGAAGCCGACAAAACCCGGTTATAGAGCGTCACTTCATCGAGTGCCCCGGCGAACTTGTGATCATAATAGCTCTGCCCCGTGGTGGCGAAATAAAGCGGGTGATTGCCGTAATCTGTAGGGAAATACACATTGGTCTGTGCCTCGAGTTTTCCATTCACATATATCTGGATGTAGTCGTTTGCGCGCACCCCAGCGATATGGAACCACTCGTTGGTCCGGACCAAAGTTAACGATTCGACGAACACATTACTCCCGGTTGGCGAAGAGACTTCGAAACACCAGGTATCATTGGTGCCGATATATCGCGGTTCACGGTCTTTAGCGATATCGAAGCCCTCAAAGTTACCGCTTTGGGAATTCTGATGAAAAATAATGTATTGCTGGCCCGGATATGAATTAATGGAAGGAGTGTCCAAATTATCACAGCGTATCCAAGCCTCGATCGTGAAGTTAGTGGGGTGTAGGGCCTGCGAGTCCGGAATCGAGACATAGCTGTTGGTGCCGTCGAACAGGAAAGCCGTGCCGACAATCCCTGGGGTCGTAGCGATGGCCCCTCCCCCTAGCGTGCCGGTGTTTGTGCTGTAAATATCACTGCCGTCGCCGTCCCCGGACCACCAGCCAATGATGTCGTTAGGAGGCGGATCGCAGTTTGCGCCCAGAGAGCTCAGGACCGGAGCCAGACCAATGAAAATCCAGAAAGCGAGCTCGGACGCACTGGCCCCTGCTGGAATGAAGTTCGCTCGAAGCTTAGACGGAACAAACTTCTTGATCATATCTTTTCACTGAGCTACTTGCTCGCGGAAAAGACCGCAACATCACCTTGGGTGACGCTGTAGCCCGCCCGCAAAAAGCCTTTCGGTTATCCTTCGATTTGATTTTACATGCACCGCTGGCTGGCCCGAACACTCGACGGTTTATGTTTAACGCGCAGGATAATTGCTGTCAACAGAAGGGCGCGTCAGAATGTATCCGTATTAACCCACAACGCGCTCCGTAACATTCATAGCGTCAAACCAGCAGAACCAAGCCCTCTATTAGGTGAACACGTTTTGGATGGAACATATGCAACTTTGCCATCGCCGCCGCGTGAGAAGGCGGATTCAACGCGAAAACAGTGTTATCATCCGTCTCCTTACGTCATCGCCTACATTTTTGGGGACAAGTCGTTAGTAACACAAAATGGCGTTAGGTTGACAACGATCCCGGAATGATTTCACGAGCTTCTCCGAAGCGCCCAACGCAACATTTCAATAACTTTGGGCGGTTGACCTGTGCGCAGGATACCGAGGCGGAAGATTTTGCCGCTCATCCACAACGCCAACACGGTTGTGGCGACCAGCAGCACAAAGGTGCCAATCAAATCGACTAGCGGTGGATCAGCCGTCGCGCGATTCATCATGGTGAATGGTGTATAAAGTGGAATCCAGGAAAGGATCCGTGCGAGCGAGCCGTTCGGGTCTTTCGGAATAAAAGTCATCGTAAGGAGCGGGATCATCATGATCATCGTTAGCACCCCCATGTAGCTTTGCGCCTCTTTCAATGTATTGCAGACACTTCCAACCGACAGGATGAACGCCGCGTACATCAAGTAGCCGAGCAAGAAATAAATGGAGAATAACGGCACCAGGTTTGATGCTTTCAAGACCGTTAACAGCTGACCCGCGACCTCGGACGCGCCGCCCACCTTCCAACTCAGGATGCCGAACAAAGCCAACATCCAGGCGCCGACCATGGTTAAGCCAATCGCCGCGATCCCGAATAATTTGCCCATCATCAATTCTCCGGGCGTTACGGAAGAGAGCAAGACCTCGATGATGCGATTGGATTTCTCCTCGATCGTGTTATTCAGCAGCATCTGGATGATCACAAAGATCGCAAGCCATAAGAGATACACGAATCCACTCGGCGCCCATTGCTTGATCGTATCAATTATATTGACCGCTTCTTTGCCCTTTTCTTTCTTCGGATTAAGGCTGGTGAACGGGATATACGTCGCCTCCACTTGCCCGATCACTGCCCCGTCAATACCCCGGGCCAGGTATTCGCGCCGTCGGATTTCGCCATTGACCGCCTGCTCGATTTCAGAGCGCAGGCCAAAATCCGAAGCACTCACGGACCAATATTGGACCTGATGAATACCGACACTCCCGGCGAGAGCCCCGGCAGCAGGGCCGCGACTATCTTTAGGCCGTACCACTTCTCCTTCGATCCCAGTCGGTATCAAAATCGCCGCTCCTAATTCCGATTCTTCACCACCGGCTCGTAGCTTTTTTTCGCCGCGCAAATAGGGCTTCAGGGTCTCTGCGATTCCCGCAAGATCCCCTTGGCTGTTGATCCCCACCGGCAGTGTCGCCCGTTGGAACAGTCGGCGCGGTTCCTTGAATTCAGGCGCCGCCGACTTCAGCCGCGGACGTAGGTGCGTCAGGAAAAAAGCTTTGCCGCCCTTGTTGATAAAGGCGTCGAGCGCCCCGGAATTGCCTTCGCCAAAGGCGCTCAACGGATCGGAATTGAGCTGCCCAGCCGCGGCTCCGGTCGCCGCGGTCGCATATTTCCGGGCGTAATCATTCAGAGCAGCCAGGACTTTCTGCTGGTAACTCCTTTCCAGCCCCAACTCTATGACCGGCTCGAAACTACCCGCTTGATCCACCAACACATACGACCGCGTCGGCGTCGCCTTCTCTTCCAGCCAGATCGGGACCTGGGCCGAAAGGAAAAGGATCGTCGGCATCAGGAACAAGCCGATCCAGAACCCTTTGGTCTTCGCGTTCTCGGCGTATTCGCGCCAAGCGACTAAAAGCGCGTATTTCATCGGAAACCCGCCTCCCTCGCCTCCGGTCCTACCAACCGTACAAACACCTCGTGCAGTGTGGGATCGCTCTGATTGAAGTTTCGCAGTCGGATTCCCCGCGTGAAACAAGCCTGCAAAATGACTTCCGCATCAGCTTTTTCCTGTAGCTCCAATTCCCATTCGATTGCGCTGTTATCGGCAAAGGTGCCGTTGGCATGGTCTATTTTTCGCGCGCTGATCACCTCCGGGAGTTGATGCAGTGGCGTGATTGAGTCGGCCGTTTCCAAACGAATCCGGCGCGGCAGCAATCGCTTCGCTTCGGGAATTGTGCCGTCGAAAATTTTGCGTCCTTTGGCCAGCAGCAAAATGCGATCGCACAACCGTTCGGCGTGTTGCATCACATGCGTCGAGAACAACACGGTGTGTTGGCGTGCCGCCATGTCCCGAATGACTTCCTCCATCACCTGCTGATTGACCGGGTCCAGCCCTGAAAACGGCTCATCCAGGATCACCAGCTCGGGGTCGTGCGCAATCGAGGCTAGCAGTTGCACTTTTTGACCCATGCCTTTAGACAGAGCATCCGTGGGCTTGTCGGCAAAGTCTTCCAACCCGTACGCTTCCAACAACTCGTAAGCGCGCTCTCGCGCCGCTTTTCGAGTCATCCCTTTCAGCGTCGCGAAATAGGCAATGATGCTCCAGGCCTTCATCTTCTTATAAAGGCCCTTTTCTTCCGGCAAATAACCTAAACGCTGGCGAACCTCCAGCGCCGAGCGGTGGCCGAGCACGGTTATGCTCCCGCTGGTGGGCCGGATGATTTCCAGGATCATCCGGATCGTTGTTGTCTTGCCTGCCCCGTTTGGCCCCAAAAAACCGCAGATCGATCCCGCCTCCACCCTGAAGCTGATATCATCCACCGCCTTGAAGCTTCCGAAAAACTTGCTGACGTTAACAAGCTCCAGAATCGGCTCCATTCGGCCGACCACGCCAGAGTGAGCATGCACTTCACCCGGCACGTTTGCTTCTGTTTGCGCGTCTATCATCGTTCCAAGACGGGTTGGTCGATTTCGCCAGGGATTATGTTCGAAAGAGCGAGTTTAGCCTATTACAAACCATGCGCGCATTTATCACTGATAACGTTCAGTCTTCCCAGTAGGCCCTCACTCTGAAGTTCTCTCAACTTCGACAAACGAGAGACAACAGCGTCACGGGGCAGCAACCTTCGATCTTTGATGATCAAACCGTTAAGCCGTATCGCCCTGGTGAGATTTGCTTTAACGAAAGATAAGCATGAGAACCCGAACCGCGTGTCTGTGCAACGAACTTTGACAAAATCGTGGCCCGACATGTGCTCAAATCAAAAACTGGAAGTCATGGTCAGAATTCGCGAATACTCTCGAGCCTCGAGGCGCGGGCGAGGTGAAATGAAGTTGGCTGTCTCAAGCAACCACCTAAAGTGGTCAATTTCGGGACAAAACCTGTTCTTTTGTCGCGCCATTCTCCGCGCGCAGGAGTTTTATCCATGAGTGCTGCACATTTTGTCGCCATAATCCTCGCGCTCTTGCCCTGTCTCATACCGCCCTACGCTTTTCGGCTCAGCCGTGTCTTTGGAACCAAGCGCGTCGGCTGGATGGTTTTCGCCGTGTTCGCGTTGTTGGCGGCGATGCAACTGGTACGGGCATTTGTGCTGGTGGGCTGGCTCGACAACCCGAGTCTCACATTGGATATTCTGTATTTTGTGGTGCCAGTGCTGTTGCTGATCGGCATGGTTCATCTGGAGACCTTGTTCAAAGAGCGGTTGCGGCTGGAACAGGAGCAGCGCCAATTACGGGCCAAGCTCGAGGTCCAGGTCAAAACCCGTACGGCTGAACTGGATCAGGTCAACGAAGATCTGCAACGGGAGATCTCGTTGCGCAAACAGGGCGAGGAAGAACTGCGCAAATCCAAAGAACAGTACCGTTTCTTGTTTGAGGAAAACCCTGAATCGATGTGGATTTTCGATCTCGAAACCTTGCGCTTTCTGGCCTTCAACTCTGCCGCACTTCGGCGCTACGGGTATCCTGCGGCTGAATTCAGGGAGTTAAGCGCGCCGGAATTATGTGTGCCGGAGCAAGCGCAGCCGTTCCTGGCCGACTGTGCCAAGACCGGATATGGGGTCCAGCATCGAGGAACGTGGAAACACCGAAAGAAAGACGGAAGCCCGCTCGAAGTGGAGATTACCTCATTGGATCTGACTTACACCAGTCGGCCGGCAAGACTGGTATTGGCCCACGATATTACCGCCCAACGACAACTCCAAAAACAATTGCTGCAAACCCAAAGAATGCAGGTTACGAACCAGCTCGCGGGCGGCGTTGCCGATAATTTCAACACCCTTATTACCACCATCGAAGAAGACGCTCGATCGCTGGCGCAAAACTGCCAGGAAGCCGCGAGCGCAGAACCGCTTAAAAGAATCGCCGCGACCGCTGCTTCCGCCGGCGGCTTAACCCGCCAATTGCTGGCGCTGGTTCGCCGCCACCCCATGCAAGTCCAATCGCTTGATTTGAACCAGCTCATTGACCAGCAAAGCGGTGCCCTTTCCGCTTTGCTGGGCAAAAAAATTTCGCTCGAGACGATTTGCCGTGCCAATCTGCCAGCAATGACGGCCGATCCAGCTCTCGTCGAACAGATTTTGCGAAATCTCGTGCTGAATGCCCGAGATGCCATGCCTAACGGCGGAACAGTCACTATCAGCACCGCCCCAGTACGGCTGGAGGAAAGCGATGTTCGCTACCAGGAAGACTCCCGACCAGGGACCTTTGTTTGCCTCACAGTTGAGGATAGCGGCTGCGGCATTTCTCCGGATATTCAGGAACACCTGTTTGAGCCATTCTTCACCACCAAGACTTCAGGAAGCGCCACCGGCCTGGGCTTGGCGACGGTTCGCGGCCTTGCCCGCCAACACTCCGGATGGGTCGAGGTTGAATCCACCCCGGGCTCCGGGTCACGTTTCAAGGTATTCTTCCCTTGTGGGCTTGTGGCCAGCAGCAGCAAAGTCCGGTAAACGGCTATTGGAGAGCCTCAGCGCGGAGGAGGGTTGGCACCGAAACAGACCCCGCGCCGCTCGGGACCGACGCTAATGACCAGGACTGCCAGGATAAAAATGCTCAACGCAGTGATCGCCATAGCGGTTGCGTAATTAAGATGACTGGCCAACACCGCTTCAAGATACGCGACACTGCCGGCCAGCAGCACACCGCATTGGTAGGCGAACCCCGGCAGAAATCCACGCACGTCATCAGGCGAGAGTTCGGAGATATGCGCCGGGATAATGCCCCAGGCTCCTTGCACCATGAACTGCATCAGGAATGCGCCGCAACCCAATAACGCAGTATTGGGCGCATGGGCCCAGAGTGGAATGACGGCAATCGCGAGCAGTAGCGCCAGGCTCATGCTGCGGCGGCGCCCCAGCCAATCCGAGATGCGTCCAAAGAGCAGTCCACCCAGCAGCGCGCCCACATTGTAAATAATCGCCAATATGGCCACTTGCTTCGGCGTAAAACCTCGTTGTTCTTTCAGAAAAGTTGGATACATGTCTTGGGTGCCATGCGAGGAAAAATTCATCATCATCATCAGAGCGGTCAGATAAAAAAACAATTTCCAGTTGGAAATGATTGCCCGCCCCAGGCCACTCCAGTTCTCATGGCGTGTCTTCTGCCACACCGCCGACTCTTTGACCCGGTAGCGAACGAACAGCGCCAGTAATGCCGGCAGACCGCCAATGAAAAACATCGGCCGCCAGCCCCACGTCGGAAAAACTGTAAAATAGCAGCACGCCGCCAGAAGATAGCCGACGGCATAACCTTCCTGCAGCAGACCCGATAACACGCCTCGCCAGCGAGGTGGGACTTTTTCCATTACCAGCGAAGCGCCTACACCCCATTCCCCACCCATGCCGATGCCGAACAGGGCCCGCAGCACCAGGAAAGTCGAGTAGCTGGTGGCGAGCCCGGATAAGACTTCGATGATTGAATAGAACACCAGGTTGATCATGAGCGGCAATCGGCGGCCATAACGGTCAGCCAGGAGCCCGAAGATAAAAGCTCCCACAGGTCGGAAGGCGAGGGTGACAGCGATCGTTCCGGCGATGGCACGGATCTCGGTATGAAAATCTTTTGCGATCGCCGGAAGGGCCATCACCAGGACGAAAAAGTCAAACGCATCAAGGGCCCAGCCAAGGAAGCTGGCAATCAGCGCATTAACATAATCGCGGGGTGGGGCTTCGGGAGGGGGGAGGATTGTGGCTGTAGCCGGAGAAGACATTCAGATTAATGTCGAATGACAAATGAGAGTCATAAGTTAGGGAGTAGGATTAGGAGTAGGATTAAGATCAGGAGTACGATGGGCCATCCTAATCCTGATCTTAATTCTACTCCTAATCTGCTTTTGCATTCGTCATTGGTCATTTCTGCGAGGCGACTGTTTTGATCAACTGGTATTCAAATTCGAGCGCGTTATAAAAGTCCTGCACGCCCATGCGTTCATCTTTGCCGTGCGCTCGCACGTCATCGAGGTCTTCCGCAGTACCGGTAATCCCATAAGTTGGAATTCCGATCTCGCGAAAAGACAACCCGTCGGTAGCACCGGTTTCCATTTCTGGAACGACCGGGAGTCCCGGCCAAAGCTTCTCTTTGGCCTGTTCGATTGCGCCGAGGACCTCCGTTGTAAGCGGCGATGCAGGGCTGGGTTTAGCCGGTTTAATTGGCGTGATGGAGATCTGGTCGTCCGCCATGACACGGCGCAAGGTATTTAACACATTCTCGGCGGTATCACCCGGCAACAGGCGGCAATTTACCGTCGCCCGGGCGGTTTGCGGCAGTGCGTTTTCCGCATGACCGGCTTGAAACAGTGTCGCCACCGCGGTGGTTCGCAGCAGCGGGTTATAAGCAGTCGAAGCGGATAAAACTTTAATTGCGTTGGGATCGGGTGGTTCCCGCAATATTCCCTTCATAGCGTTGGCGATCTCACCGGTTTCGATTTCCGCCATTTTGGCAAAGTAGCCTCGCGTAATCTCGCTTAGTTGGATCGGAAACTGATACTCGGAAAGGCGAATCAGCCCGCGAGCCAGGCGGTAGATAGGATTGTCCGGAGTCGGCTTCGAGCTGTGGCCGCCCGGGGCTTTCGCCTCCAGTTTGTAGCTTTGATAAATCTTTTCCGCCGCCTGGACGGCATACAACAAGCGTTTGCCGTTTCGCTTCTCCACGCCCCCGGCGTCGGCGTTCAGGCAAAAGGCTCCGCTAACCAGCTGGCGGTGGTTCGCTAATAACCACTCCACACCGTTGTAGACGTCGCTCCCTCCTTCTTCGCCGGCAGTCAGCGCCAAAATGAGATCGCGATCGGGTTGAAAGTTCTCCTGGCGCAAGCGCAGCAATGCCGCGGCGAGAGTCGTCGCGCCATCTTTGTCGTCGGAGGTGCCACGTCCGTAAAAGTAGCCGTCTTTTTCGGTCAGTTTAAACGGATCGAACGACCAATCCTCACGCCTGGCCTCGACTACGTCTAAATGGGCCAGCAATACGACAGGGGGTTTCGCCCCGGTTCCTCGAAATCTCACCACAAGGTTTCTGTTGGTTGCGGCAGGACCGATCACCTGGATGTCTTGGTCTGCGAATCCCTCCGCCCGAAAACGTCTCGCGAGCAATTCGGCTGCTTTGGTCGTGTCGCCTTTCGAATGCGAAGTGTCCGTCTCGATTAGCTCGCGATAGATTTCGCGTCCCATTTGTTGGTACGGCGTCAGCTCGGCCGCAGGCGAAATCAACGAATCGATGGCCAGCAGTGCCGCCGCGATGAGGAAAGGCTTCATGCGGATGAATGGAGCAAATTTTTGAGATTACTGCAAGTGCAGTGGTTGAGGTGGGTGATTCGAACTGATCGGCTCTTTGTAGGAGCGACGTAAGGAGACTCTTATCAAAACGAACCCGTAACGGGCACGGAATACAGAATCTCCTTACGTCGTCTGCTACAGCTGGTAAGACTCGCGGGCGGCGCGCCGCGCTACCAGAGTTGTTGCTCAGGCCAACAGGCGCGCCAGCCACACCACCAGCAGCGCCGCCGGCATGAATACCAACTGGGCAATGAGCGTGCCTGTGAAACGCCCGACTATCTGCCAAATAACCACGTGGCTGACTTCGGCTCCCGGCCGGTTGCCACGCAGGGCCTGGTCGGTGATCAGTGCCGAAACCGGATCGATAAGGATGACCAGCAGAAGCGTCCCAATACCGTTGACCACCCCGCTTAAGGTGGTGGCGGTGCGAGCCAACTCCGGCGCCAATGCGCTCGCGTACATGGTCGCGCTGATTCCCACCGTGTAAACGGCTGTCACAATGATGTTGAGCAGGAGAAACGAGCGCGGCAGACGAAATCGACTCGCCTTGCGGATGCTCTCGGGCAGGGGCACGCGCAAATGTTGGCTGATGCGGCTGAAGCCACGGAGCGAAAGTGTATGCAACAACAGGGCCGGGAACGAACCGTGAAATTCATAGGCTAAAGCCCCGCGACTGAACACGGCGGTAAAGCTTGGAACCAGCATCGCTCCGAGCAGCGTGCCGACCGATGCCGCACCGATAATCAGGTGAAAATCGCCGAGTAATCCGCCAAGCTGCTGCTCGCGCACCATGCGGTCTATAGCCGACCCTAATAACGGTGCTTGAAGTGTGTAAGCGACTCGACTGGCCAGGGCTACAATATTGAATAAAGCTCCAGTGAGTGCCAATCGTCCCGTGCGCACCCCGGCGATGCGCGAAGCGTAAGCAGCGGTGTCCAGGCAATGGACGACTGCAGTCAACGCAAGGATGATGGCCAGGTTAGGCACTCACCGAGAATGATAAACACAGGCCGAAATCGGCAAGCGGCAAAGTTGACTCAAAAACGCTGACCGGTGCCATTAGCACGATGAACTGTAGGAGACGACGTAAGGAGACTCTGGTCGGTCGAATGCTGCGCCAACCGAATTCGATCAGAGTCTCCTTACGTCGTCTCCTACAAGACTCATCAGTTGTTGGCAGCCTGCACGGCGCGCGGCTTGACATAGTCGTTCATCACGGCCTCGCGCAGAAGCGACGGCGGCACTAATCCTTGGCCGAGGATAAAGTCATGGTAGCTCTGGCGGTCAAAGCTCTTGGCTAAGATCCGCTCGGCGTCGGTGCGCAACTCCATCAGCCGCGAATAGCCGACAAAATAGGACGGCGCCTGGCCCGGCGCCCAGAAGGTGTAACGCTCAACTTCCTGTGTTGCCATCGCATGGGACAACATTACCTCATCCTCGAGCACATGGTACGCCTCGGCGCGTGTCATGCGGCCTAGCTGCAGCGATGGGTCCAGAAACGCTCGGGCGGAACGCATCAAACGATGCTGCAAGGCGATCAATTGACCTTCCAGCGGCTCGTATGGCTTCATCTCGGCTTCGGCATAGAGTCCCCACCCTTCGACATTTACGCTGTTGAAGGCAAACAACGCGCGCGCGACCGACACACCTTTCTCAATCACTGAGGCGAATTGTAATTCATGTCCGGGACGCGCTTCATGCGCACTCAGCGTCCACGACGCCGCATCAAAGGTGAAATCATCGAGACCGATTTCGCCTTTGCCATTCTCAGAAGGAATTCTCAGCGGAAGAACAAACGCCCCTTGCTCGCCGGTGTTGCCGATGAGCCGCGGGATATCCATGTGCGGCGCCGGGGTCGCCGCAGTCTCAGCTTCGGAGGCGATGCGGAATTTGGTCTTGTGTTCGGGCAGAGTGAGGAGGTGATTCGCGACAATAATCTCCTCGATTTCCTTCATGCGTGCCTGGTAATGCGGCAGGATGGCATCACCGGAAAACTGCTGTTTTTTCAGTTCGCGGATGACGTCGTGATAATCGGTGGCTTTGAAGCCCTTTTGTTTCGCCACGAGTGGCGCGATCGCATTCATCTCGTTTTGTATTTCCCGGAAAGAAGTCTTGGCCCGGCTGACCAGTTCCTCGACCGGCATGTCGTTGCCGAATTGCTTCAGCGAAAAACGATACAACTCTGGCGGCAAACGGAAATCGGTGGTGACACGGGGCATCACTTCCTTCTGCAAAAACGCTTCGTAATCGTCGATCTGCTTTTTAAACTCCGCAAAGGGAGCTTCATAGCCGGCGATCTTGAACTTTTTGAATAGTTCTTCGATGCCGCTCACGTAACGCGCGCTGTTAGCCATGTCTTTGACTAGATTGTCCTTGAACGGCCCGATGAGATCTTTGTTGTCAAAATGGGCGCGTGTGTAAGCCATCGCCTGGCGCGTCAGCGGCGTCGTGCCGGGCTCCAGGCCGGCGTACTTGCGCAGGCGAACCAACGCCGCGCCGCGGCGTTCCGCCGCGACTTGTTCGTCCAGCAGCCCACGCAAACCCTGGAACACGGTGAGGGGGATATCGAAGTAAGGCAGGTTGTATTTTTTTCCCAGACGAATGCCTTCGATCCGAAGGTTCGCCGAATTGGTCATTATCCGCAGGTCCTGCAGGACCGAGGGGTCTTTTTCTGTCGCCAGCTTCGGCTCGAGTTGCTGCAGCGCCGACTCGAGGTCCGCAATCGTACGCGCATTGACGTCCAGCGGCAGACTCGTCACCTCGGTGTCATGGCCTTCCAGGCCGACGCGCGACCCCATCTCGGGCGAGTACTTCACGAGGACCTGCAACAAAATCTCTGAGTTTTGGTTGCTCTGTTTCACCCATTCGGGCGTGGACGCCGCGAACAACGGGAACGCTAGTGCGAAAAACAGGAGAAAAGTAAATGGGTTATGACGCATAACAATGGATTCAAAGGATAATTGAGAAATGCTGACTTAACTGCGCCGCCCTGTCCAATAGCAAAATGATAACAATTTTGTTGGACAAATCAACTTATTCCGCTCTAAATACTATAAGGAAATTAAAAATATCAATCAGTTCAGTCGAGGAGTTGCTTATGATTCTTAGCAAAGCTCTCTTGATAGCACTGTCGCTCCTCTGCACCGGAACCCTTTTTGCGCAAAGGAACGGCGTGCCTTACCAAATCCCACCCGAGGAATACTCAGTCCTGCTTGACGTCTATACCCAAACGGGCGGTGCCGATTGGATGAATAAAACCGGCTGGATGGACCCGGAGGCCACCAATTGGTTTGGCGTGAGCATTGAAGGGGTGGTTTGCGACGAACTTGGCAACATAGTAGCGCCTGGCCGGGTGACGAAACTTTGTCTTCCCAGAAACGAGCTGAATGGCCCGTTCCCAATCAGCATCGGCGCCCTCACCAATTTGACGGAACTAGACCTGACTTACGGGGACGTCACCGGCTCCATCCCGCCTTCTTTGACGAACCTCACACGGCTTCGGTACCTGAGCCTTTACCAGAATCAACTCACTGGGGAGATCCCGTCTTTTCTGGATCGTCTCTCGGCGTTGCAGCATCTCATACTCACGGGGAACCAGCTGTCTGGCATTATTCCCCCTGAAATTGGCAATCTGACGAACCTCGAAGAACTGCGTCTGGATTATAATTCTCTGGTTGGCGGTATTCCTCCCGAGGTTGGGAACCTGACCCGACTTACCGCATTGAAATTAAATGGCAATCCATTGGGGGGCGGCATTCCGATGTTCTTAGGTCAACTGACAAACCTGGAGTCTTTGGACCTCGGCTCAGATCAACTAGGCGGAGAAATCCCTTCTGTTCTGGGCAACCTGGTGAAGCTGACGTCGTTGTTCCTCGAGGGAAATCAGCTCCGCGGCGCGATTCCGGCGGAGCTTGGGAATCTGCGCGATCTGACCTGCTTATACCTGTCTCGCAATCAGCTCGGTGGAACGCTCCCCGGTTCTCTAGGCAATCTAACGCAACTCGATTCACTCGACGTCGGCAGCAACCAACTCACCGGAAGTGTTCCCCCAACCTTTGGTAATATGACTAACCTGACCTACCTGTTCCTGGAGAGAAACCAACTCAGTGGGGAACTCCCCGCTGCGGTTGGAAATCTTCATCAACTGATAGCCTTGATGGCGTTTGAAAATCAGCTCACGGGTCCGCTCCCCGCGACGATCGGAAGCCTGACTAATCTCGAGTTCCTCCACCTGGCTTCCAATCAACTGAGCGGTCCCCTCCCGGATACGGTGGGCCAAATGGTTTCTCTTAGATCACTGCGTCTCGAGACGAATGCTATCAGCGGGCCTGTTC
>DATJGF010000014.1:0-17223 GCA_035495315.1 Candidatus Limnocylindrales bacterium | reverse complement strand
ATCCAGCTTCTGCCCGGACCCCAGGTAATCCTCTCCTGGCCTGCTTCGGCTACCAATTACGCTTTGCAGGGCGCGAGCACAATTTCCGGGAATAGCTGGCAGACAATCAGCAACCCGGCAACGTTTGTGGGAGGGCAATTGCAGCTCACTAACACCGTTTCCGGCTCGATGTTTTACCGTTTGCACAGTCAGTAGCCGAGCAGGATCTTTTCATGGCCGCGCCGTCCGCCAGTGATTTCACTTTCCGCGTGTATTGCTTTGATCCCCTTCTTGACTATAGCAGCGCGGGCTGTCAACGGCCGAAATAAGGCAAAAGGAAACCCAGCGCCATGAACTCCCTAATAGTGCAATTCATCGACAATCGGCTCTCTCAAACGCATCCGGCATTTTTAATTGCAACAATTGTCGATTGACCTCCACTTTCAGGAACCGATACACTCGCGCCATGCTTGGGGCGCGTGAAACCCAATCCTCCCTCACTTGTGCAGCCAGAAACAACCTGCCGCGCTACTTCGCCGCCGCCGTTTTGGTTTTTTTTGGTGACTGGTTGCCATTCACTCAAAGTCACCGAGCCCAAACGGACCAAGGTCTATCGTGCGTGGTTCGCCCATCGCAATCCGCTCACCATTGGGGTGAAAACCCTAGTATCACAGGACCCACCGACCAAGTATGTACTGGAAAGTAGCATATTGTGCCTGGACGAATGACATTGCACGGGTGCTGATCCGAAGTGGAGAAGCAATGCCTCGTTGCCGCTTCAAATCGACGTAGCCCATAATATAATAGATTCCTTCGGAACGGCCTTTTCGCCTCGCCGGCCTGAGGGACGGAAGCCTTTGCTATAAAAAACTTCTAAATGAAAAAGCCGAGTGTACTTCTAGTTGAAGATTCCGAGGACGATGCGTTCATCTTTAATTGGAGGTTCGGAAAATCCGGAGTCACTTGTGTTGTTCAACATGTTTTGGAGGGAGCTGCAGCGGTTGAGTATTTGAAAACTGCGGCGGCCTCAGACCCTGATTCGTTGCCCGTAGTGATATTCCTGGATTTGAAAATGCCCGTAATGAACGGATTCGAAGTCTTGAGCTGGCTACGCGAGCAGGAGGCCCTTTCCCGGATACCCGTCATCGTCCTCAGCGGTTCCGATCAACAAAGCGACAAGGATCGGGCCCTGCAATTGGGAGCGACGGCTTATTGGGTCAAGCCGGTGGTCTCCGCGGACATTCAAAGATATTTTAAAGATATCTGTCCAGCGCGCGACGAGAATGCCAGAGCTGCACCCCAGCAAGACACAAAGTGAGCCATGAAATATCATCCGGGCTGGCTCCCGAGCTACTCGACGATTTTTTCGCCGAGGCAGAACAACATCTCATCGCCGTTCGCCAATTGTTGGTTCGGCTTGAGGCTTCGGTAGGAAAAGCTTCACCGGAACCAGGGATCCTCGAGGAGCTGTTCCAAAACGTTCATTCTTTTAAAGGAATTTCTGCGATTGCGGGCTTGGGCCCAGCGGAGACGCTGGCTCACGCGACGGAGGAGTTTCTTCGGACTTTGACGCGGCGGCAAGTGAGTCTGAGCGCAAAATCGCTGGAGATTCTGATGGAAACCGCTCACAAGCTGGAGCAAATGGTCGGTGCTTTCCGTTTCCACAAACCTCTGCCCGGCTGCGAGTCGGTGTTGGCGGATTTGAAACAACTGTACGAGCAATGGGTCTCGGCCGATCCGGTGAAGACCAAAATGCCTTCACCCGATCCTACGCTGCCGGCCCGGATCGAAGGAGCCCAGGCCCAGGGAAAGCTGCTATGGAAATTCACATTTGTGCCGTCGCGCAACCTGGAAGCTCAAGGCATCAATATCAATTCCGTTCGGGAACAAATCTCCAGTCTCGGTGAGATTCTGAAAGCCAGCCCGACGGTCAAAGGAAATGGGGAACTCTCCTTCGAGTTCCTGGTTTCTGCCTATCAAGTGCCGACAGATATCTCCGCATGGGAGGCTAAAGGAATTCACGCAGAGCCCGCCGAAGCGGATCCCACAGAAGTGCCTCCAGCACTGCCTGAAGCCTTGCTGCCCGACGAGCCCGAACACACCCCTTTCCTCGCCCCGTCCCATATGGTGCGAGTCGATCTGAATAGGCTGGATGAGTTGATGCGAATTACAGGCGAAATGGTGATCCATCGATCGCGGTTGGACGCGCAACTCGCGCTGTTGAGCGCTGGAACGGGGCGTCCCGATCTTCGTGGTGCTCAAGAAGTGAGCGCCGCTCTGGGCAGATCCTTGCGCGATTTGCGGCAAGCCATCACACGAGTTCGGCTGGTTCGGGTAGCTGAAATTTTTGCTCGCATACCATTTGTCGTGCGCGATTTGTCTCGCCAAACCCGCAAGAAGGTGCGGTTGAAACTCGAGGGCCAGGATACGGCCATCGACAAATACCTGATCGAAAGGCTCAAAGATCCCTTGCTTCACCTGGTGCGCAACGCCTTCAGTCATGGCATTGAGTCGCCGGAGGAACGTTCCGCCGCCTCCAAACCTGAAGAGGCGACGATCGAGTTGAGAGCGTCCACCTCGGGCGACTCTGTGATTCTCCAGGTGCGCGATGACGGCCGCGGGATTGATCCCAAGGCGGTCGTGCAACGGGCGAAGAAACTGGGTTTGGAGTTGCCCGACGTCATCGACAGCCAGGCGATTCTAAACATCCTTTGTTCATCCGGGTTCTCGACCAGAGAAGGCGCCGATAGAGTCGCCGGCCGAGGAATTGGAATGGCGGTGGTTCAGGCGACGGTGCGGGAACTGGGGGGCAATCTTACGTTGGAAAGTGAAGAGGGGCTCGGCGCACAGTTCACCTTGCGTCTGCCTTTAACCCTGGCAATTGCCGAGACCATTATTGTCTCGGCAGCGGGGCAGACCTGTGCTGTCCCTCAAGCCTTCGTCACCGAGATCCTGCACACCAGCGAGAGCGAGGTGCAGATCGTCAACGGCATCGAGGCAGTTCCGTACCGAAACGGGGTTTTGCCTGTTTTTCGCCTGGCCAGACTTTTCCAGCTGCCGAGCCCGGCAAAACCAAAGTTATGTCTGCTGGTCATTACCTCGGATCGTGGAAGTGTGGGCCTTTTGACCGAAGAAATTCTGGGTCGCAGAGAAGTGGTGGTCCGGGCACTTCGTGATCCGCTGGTCCAGGTTTCGGGCATCGCCGGAGCAACCGAGCTTGGCGACGGAAAGGCGGTTCTAATCCTGGATGGTGCCGCCTTGACCAACGGCCATGTCAGGCCCGTCACGCACAATCATCAAGGGGAAAAGTTGAATTAGTATGGCCGCCTCTTTCGAACCTTATGTGCTCTTTGAACTTGGGGGCAGCCTCTACGGCATTCCAAGCCGCAATGTTCAACACATTGAGATGTTCGAGCATGTCACGCTCGTTCCCAACGCCAACCCGGCGATCGACGGAGTCGTTTTCTCCCGAGGCCAGGTCATTCCCGCTTTAAACCTCCGCGTGCGGTTCGGGTTTCCGCGCGAGACCAACGGCCAGCGAACGCGGATCGTTTTCGCCATCGTTCACGACCGGACGGTGGGACTAATTGTTGATACCGCAAGGGAATTCCAAAATCTCGATCTCGAAAAGATCCGGCCCATCGAAGAAACCTTGACCGGAATCAACGGCAAATACCTTAAGGCCGTAACCAAGCTCGGCGATCGGCTGGTTCTCATTCTGGACCTGGATGCCGTGTTGAATTTAGACGATGTCCAACTCCCTCAGTCCGCAGAACCTGTTCCTGCTGCAAATATAACCCCCTGATTCTTAAACTTTTATGCCAAAAGCCAAATCTGATCCGGACAAGCCGAAACAAAACGGAGAGCCAGAGCTTCGCGGCGGCTCGCAGCCGATGTTATCCGCCGGTATTCTCGAAATCATAACCAGAGTCGCCTTGGGACTGGAGCGCGAAAACGCCGCTCTGAATGATGCCGCGGCTGAGACCAATGAATTGACAAGTTCTCTGAAAGAAACCTCCTCGCAGGCTGCCTCCGTGGCCGCTTCCGCCGAAGAGACGGCCTCGTCCGTCAATGAGATGAGCGCATCGGTGGAACAGGTGACTGCCAACGTCGGTCAGATCGTTGCGAGCACAACCCAGACGGTGGCATCGGCGCGGCAGCTGTCCGCGTCGATTCAAAATGTCACCAACGCCGCCCAAGACATGGCCTCTTCCGGCCAGCAGGTCAGAACGTCCATGCAACAGGTCAGCGCTTCGTTGAATTCCGTCAAAAAGGATACCGAGGATCTAGCCACGAGCATCGCCGAAAATTCCGCCGCGATCGAGGAAATGGGTCAATCCATTAAGAATGTTTCTCACAGCGCCGACGAACTGGCGGTTGCCGCCGAACAAACCGCGTCTTCAATCAATGAAATGGCCGCCTCGATCGAAGAAGTTGGGGGCATGAGCGAAAACCTGGCCACCTCGGTCGAGCAAACCACCACGTCGATTGAACAAATCGCGCGTTCGATTCAAGGAGTCGCACAGAACAGCGAGACTATCAAACAGGTCGCCACAGAGGCGGCGACCAATGTCAGTCAAATGGACCAGGTCAGCCGCTCGGTTAATGGCCTGGTAAAGCGAACCGAAGAAATTTCCCAGCGCGTCTCGCGCCAGGCGGAGGAAGGAGGGCATTCCATCCAAAAGTCGATTGAAGGAATTGCGCGAGTGGCCGGCGCAATGGCTCAGTCAACGGGTGTCATGCGCGAATTGAATAAACGCACTCGCGACATTTCGGGAATCGTGGGAACCATCAGTGTCATCGCCGAGCGGACCAATCTCCTTTCGCTCAACGCTTCCATCGAAGCCGCGCGCGCAGGAGAAGCCGGCCGCGGATTCGCCGTCGTCGCCGAAGAAATCCGAAATCTGGCGGATCGCTGCGCCAAGGCGACCGCGGAAATTGCTGACATCGTCCGAGGCGTCGAAGACGCTACGCGGGAAGCTACCACGGCCACCGATGCGGGTTCCCGGGTCGCCGAGGAGAGCAGCCGGCTATCCGAGCAGGGGCTGGCGGGTCTCAAGACCATTTTGAATGGCGTTACCGAAAGCACGAGTCTCGTATCGCAGATTAGCCGCGCAGCCGACGAACAGGGTGTCGCGGTTCGAAAAGTCGGTGAATCGGTCAACACCGCCAATGTCAAGGCGCGCGAGATTGCCGTCAGCACCGCCGAGCAAGCCAAGGCCGTTGGGCAAATTGTTTCGGCCGCGGCCCAAATGCGCAAAGGCGCCAAGGAAGTCTCCCAGGCCAACCTCGAACAGGGACGTGCCGCGCGCGAGATTATTAAGGCGGCTCAAACCACCAGCAACGTTGCCTCAATTATCCGCAAAGCCATGAGTGAGCAGGCCGCCGCTACTGGTCAAGTCGTTCAAGCCATCGATTCCATGCGCAAGGGGTCTGCTTCGACAGTCCGTGCCCTGAGTGAACAAACCATCGGCGTTGAACAGGTTGCCCGGGAAACCGAAAAGCTCGTCAGCCAGTTTACGGGCCTTGCCAAAGCTATGGCTGAGCAATCCAAAAATTCCCAGGAAATCACCGTCGCTGCCGGCGACCTTGATCAGCAGACCAAAGAAGCCGGCAAGGCGATGGAGGAACAGGCTCGCGGCATCCGACAAATCGCCACCAGCTCCGCCAACGTCACCAAGCAAATCAAGCTGATCGCTGCCGCCAACCTTGACAATTCGCAATCGGCGAAGCTCATCCTGGGACGTCTCGAGGAGGTTCGCCAGATCTCTCGTGCAACCAGTTCCGAAGCCAGAGCAATAAAGACGGTTATAAATGACGCCACTGGAGCTGTTCCTTCGTCCAGGCGTGCTTCCGGACGCCAATCCGTGCCTGCTCATACCCAGGGAGCCTCCTGAACTTTTCAAATATGCAGAACAAGGCGGGGCCACTGGAGCTTCGCGTGCCGGAGGGCCTGCCCCGCCTGCTGCGCGATTTAATTCATGAGCGCACGGGTCTGTTCTTCGATGATGGTCGAATGGACCAGCTGCTGGAAAAGCTTGAAACCCCAGCCAGGGCCCGCGGATGTCGCTCCTTCCTGGAATACTATTACGCCCTGAAGGACGATGAGAATGGCGAATGGGACCGGGCCTGGATAGCTCTCTCGGTGCAGGAAACCTATTTTTGGCGCGAGATGTCGCAGATCCACGCTTTGACCAATGTGATTATTCCGCAGTGGTTTAAAAAATCTTCCATGCCCTTTCGCATCTGGTCGGCCGCCTGTGCCACCGGCGAGGAGCCCTTTACTCTAGCGATTGCCTTGCGCGAGGCCGGATTCCAGTCTCATCCGATCGAAATTCTTGGGACTGACGCGCACCTGGGTGCCCTGGAGAAGGCTCGAATCGCAGTCTACCGTGAAAAGTCTTTTCGAACGCTCCCGCCAGAGTTGCAACAGAAGTACTTCGAACGCGTCGCCGATGGATGGAAGCTCTCGCGAGAAATTGTCGAGCGAGTAAGTTGGAAACGCATTAACCTTTTTGAACCGGGTGAAGTAGCCTCGGTGGCCCGCGCGCACGCGATTTTTTGCAGAAACGTCTTCATTTATTTCTCGCCGCACTCGATCCGGCAAACGGTCGCCATGATCGCGTCCAAAATGCCGGTTGGTGGACACCTGTTCGTGGGAGCCGCCGAGTCTCTCCTGCGGATGACCACCGATTTCGAACTCAAAGAAATCTCCGGCGCTCTTGCGTACGTGCGGATCTGAAGCCTATGTCAATGATTAGAACCGTCATTGTCGATGATTCCGCTTTCGCCAGGAAAGCCGTTCGAGAAATGCTTTCGGCCAGTCCGCACATTGACGTTGTTGGTCTGGCAAGAAATGGCCATGACGCTCTGGAAATGGTCGAAACCCTCAAACCGGATGTTGTGACCTGCGATTTGCTGATGCCTGAGTTGGACGGTGCCAGTTTCGTGCGTATGCAGATGGCGCGCCGGCCCGTGCCGATCCTCATCCTGACCGCTTCACCGCAGGACGCGGAACGGGTCTTGGAAGCTCTGGATGCCGGAGCGGTCGATTTTGTCCAGAAACCGACCGCGCTGGCCAACGACCAACTCCTGGTCATCCGTGAAGAACTGATCGAGAAAGTCAAAGCAGCAGGACGGGCGCCTGTTCGAACGCTAAGCCCTAAGCTCGAGCCGCCAACAATAATCTTTAGGCCTGCCCGAACTGCGCTCAAGGTAGACATCGTGGTCTTGGGGGTTTCGACCGGTGGGCCGCAGGCTCTCCGCTACCTGTTGCCCCAATTAGCCGCTGACTTCCCGGTTCCATTAGTGATGGTGTTGCATATGCCGCCTGGCTACACCGCCATTTTTGCACAAAAACTGGCCGAGATCTCACTGCTGCGGGTCAAAGAAGCCTTTGAAGGATGTCCAGTTCAGCCAGGCGAAGCATTGCTCGCACCCGCCGGACGCCACTTAAGCTTTCAGCGAACACCTGACGGCCGCGTCACCGTCAAGTTATCGATTGAACCGTTTAAGAAACCCCATCGGCCCTCAGTCGATGTCCTTTTTCAGTCGGCCGCCGAGGTTTATGGCGCCCGCGTGTTGGGGGTCGTCCTGACCGGGATGGGCGACGACGGCCGGCAAGGAGCCGCTTGGATCAAAGCCCAAGGGGGTACTATGCTGACAGAGTCTGAGGACAGTTGTATTATTTACGGCATGCCCCGGTCGGTAGTCGAAGCGGGATTGAGCGACGCCTCGATGCCTCTGGCCTCCATGGCTCAAGAAATCAGTAAACGTCTATGAAAGCCAAAATACTTGTCGTCGATGATTCCGGACTCGCGCGCCGCGTAACTCGGAAAATATTGGAAGAAATGGGGTACGAAGTCGAAGATGCCGCCGACGGTGCTCAGGCCTTGGAGAGCTACGTTCTCCATCGCCACGACGTGGTGATCCTTGACCTGCTCATGCACGGCATGTACGGCGGCGAGGTTCTGCAGAAGCTCAAGGAATTGAACCCGGCCTTGCCCGTTGTCATCGTGACAGCCGACATTCAACGAACCACGCGTGAAGCTGTGAGGGAAGCTGGCGCTGTCGCCATGATCAACAAACCCATAAGCAAGGAAGAGTTGGAGGAAGTGCTCAGGGTTGTGCTGTCAGGAGGAACAGTATGGAATTGAGTACTACTCAGACGGATGCGTTAACCGAATTGATCAATATTGGGTACGCCCGCGCCGCCGCGGCTTTATCCGACCTCACCGGGCATCGCATTTCTTTGGATGTTCCTGAGGTGGCTGTTCATCCGATCCCGGAAATCGCCGGAACACTCCAGAAGGTGATCAAGGGAGATGTCGTCAGCGTCAACCAGGTCTTCTCCGGACCAATCAGCGGCAACGCGCTGCTCTTGCTGGATCGCGAGGCCGCTTTGCTCCTCAATCGGCTCTTGACCGACCGCACCGAAAGGCCCGATCTGGACGGTGCCGCCCGCGAGGTCATCACCGAGGTCGGCAATGTTGTGTTGAACGCCTGCCTCGGAGCTTTTGGAAACCTGTTGAAGGTCCAGGTCTCTTTTACAGTTCCCTCGTTGCAGGTCGAATCCGTCCAGAAAATCATTCGCTCCATCACCGTCGCCGGCACCGAATTGGAGTACGCTTTGATCATTCATACTCGCTTTCATGTCCGGGCCGAAAATTTCAGCGGCTACCTCGTCATCATCCTGGGCGTTACCTCGCTCGAAACACTGATTTTGGAGCTCAAGAAGTGGGAAGATCGCGAACTGAAATAACTGAGAAGCCGATGGGTACAGCGCACCAAACACCCGAATCCCAGGGTGAGGGAGCGCTGCTTTCCTGGATTCAGCAATTCGCCCCTTACGGCGTCATCACCCTCGATCGTTCTTTTGGCATCAAGTCTTGGAACCACTGGATGGAAATTCACAGCTCCAAACGCTTCCAGGATGTGCGGGGAAAAGATCTCTTCGATCTGTTCCGGGATTTGCGCCAACGCCGCCTGGCCTCCTATTTTGAACGGGCCTTGGAGGGCGAGGCCAGCGTTCTTTCCAGCTCCTTGCACCAATATTTGCTGCCTCTGCCATCCCCCTTCCCGGAGCCGGACTTTGCACTGATGCTGCAAACCGCTCGGATCGCGCCGCTGTTCTCGGGGGGAAGTGTGTGCGGAGTCGTTGTCGTCATTGAGGACGTGACCCAACGCGAGCGTCAGGCCGAGGAACTAAGACGCCAGCACCGTCGCGACGAAATCCTTTCCTGGGCTTTGGCGCACTTGCTCAAAGCCGAGCAGCCCCGTAAATCCGTCCGCCAGTTGTTTTTCAAAGTCGCCGAGCATTTGGATTTTGATTCTTTCCTGCTTTATCTTCGCGATGTCGAAACGGGGATTCTCAGCCTGTTCGCCACCGGCGGCCTCCCGACCCCATCCACGCAAGACTTTTCCAATTGTCGCTTTTCTTCTCTATTGGTTCCTCAATCCCACACGATATTGGTACTGAATTCGGTTCAGCAACGAAGGGAACCGGAATACTCGGCTTTGAAGCACGCCGGCGTTTCGGCCGCAGTCGTCATCCCTCTCGTCGCCAACGAGCGCGATCTTGGACTGCTTTGTTTCGCCACCTCGAGCCGTTCCTCTATTTCCCCAGGGGAATCCGATTTGCTGACCACAATCGGCCAATATCTGGCCACCGCCCTGGATCGCGAAAACACCAGCCTTCAGCTTTATAAGGCCAAAGAAGAGCTCAGCGACCATGCACGCCTGCTGGAAAAGCGAGTCCAGGAACGAACCGCTCAATTGCGCGAAAGTGTTGCCGAGTTGGAGACATTCACTTACACGCTGGCGCACGATTTAAAGGCGCCGATCCGCGGGATAACCGGCTATTGCGACATTTTGCTGCACGAATTTCATGATGATCTTTCGCCGCGGTCGCTGCTGATCCTCAACAAGGTCGCTCGAACGTCCGAGCGCATGGACGTTCTGGTTAAGGACCTGCTCGCTTTTAGCAAAGTTTCTCAACAAAGCGTCGTCCTCACTCGCCTCGAAATCGAACCAATCATCGAAGATATCCTGGCCCTGCGCGCGCCTGAGGTCAGGCAGGCCCTCACCGTCGTCAAGCCACTCCACCGAGTCTTTGCCCACAAAGAACTTCTCCAGCAGGTCCTCTCCAATCTGATTGATAATGCCTGGAAATTTGTTAACCCAAAAACCTCCCCCAAGATCACCATCCGCAGCGAAATCGTGGTTCACAGTTCCCCTACCATGCGTTCTCGACCGTTGGTCTTTAGTGCGAACGACATGGCCGAGCCAGACAATAATGCAGTCGCAGCCGCCAGCCAACACGTTCGCCTTTGGGTGATCGATGAGGGCATCGGCATTCCTCATGAGGTTCACCACAAGATTTTTCGCATCTTCGAGCGAGGCGTGACTTCTCTGGCCTATGAAGGTACCGGTATGGGGCTCGCCATTGTGGCCCGCGCGATGCAGCGTATGGCCGGAAGCTGCGGCGTCGAATCCGCGCCGGGCACAGGAAGCCGATTTTGGATCATGCTTCCTGTGGCCTGAGCCTCTTTGGATTAAGGCACCGGAGATCCACAGTCGTAAGGCTACACCCTTGCTCTGCTGTTCAAACTGCCGCCGCCGCCCCTGCTGAAGCTGCTGCTTGTTGGTCGCGGCGGCGTTTCTCTGCCAATACAGTCGCGTTGCCGGTTCCAGGATTATGTTCCGTTGCGATCGTGGCCAAGCCCCTGCCAAACCCTTTGAGCGGGTTGTGCCAAAGCGCATCACCGGTCACCGCGTCGAGCCCGAAAATTTCGCCGCAGCAACTGGCCAAAACTCTCCCGCCTTCCACGACGATGTTGACAAAGTCGCAGCCTTTGAGATGCGTCGCCCATAACTGTTCGCCTGTGGCACGATGGAGCGCAACGACCGATCCTTTGATGCCAATAAACATCAGGTCTGAGTTTTTCATAAATGTTAGGCTCGCTTAGTCGATTACCTTGCTCGTGGTTTGGGCTGGCATCTTCATAGTCTGCTTGAGACTAGGAGTTCGAGCCGGTCAGTTCAATTACAAGGCCCCTTGACTTTTGTATTCCGTGAGTTGCCCTGGCTCTCCTAACCTTGCGGTGGAGATCCGGTGTGTTAGGTTCCCACAATTGGCTGACGCCGCAGAACTGTATGTCCCGAATTCCTCCCCTTGAACGCGAAGAAATCACCGGCGAAGTGCGCGCCTTGTTTGATCGAGAACTCGCCAGGTTTGGCCGGCTCACAAACATGAAGCGCACCTTGTTGCGCTCGCCCACTGCCTATCACGCACTCATGGAATGGTATTCTCTCTTCGATACTATCAAGACGTTCGTCGGCGAGCGATTGGCCATCGTTTTTGCTCATGCCATTTCCTCAGAAAGCGACTGCCTCATCTGCAGCACGTTTATGCGTCGGCTCCTGATCAACTCCGGCGAGAATCCAAACGAACTCAACCTCGACGAAAAAGGCAAGCTGCTGGTCGAATTCGGGTGCGTGGTCGTCCGTCCGGGAAATCGTGTGCCCGATGAGCTTTACCGCAAATTGGCTGGTTTCTTTAACGCCGAGCAGCTCGTAGCGCTGACGGCGTTTGCCAGCCTGATGGTCGCCACCAACATGATTAACAACATCCTCGAGGTCGACCTCGACGAATACCTATACGAGTATCGCGAGGGACAAAGTCTCTCCAACCACGCCTTCAAGCATGGCGGGTGAATTTGCCAGCAAAGTCGCTTTCATCACCGGCGCCGCGCACGGCCAGGGACGCGCCGTCGCGCTGGCACTGGCGGCGGAGGGCGCGCGTATTGTCGGTTACGACATTGCCCGGCAAATCCCTCATCCCGGGTACCAGCTCGGCACCTCCGAGGATCTGAAAGCGCTTGAGCGAGAGGTCCACGCCAAAGGCAGCGAAGCACTTGTTTTCGCCGGCGACGTCCGGGACGACCACGCCATTTCCAACGCAGTCGCCGAGACCATCGCACGCTTCGGTCGCATCGACATCTTGTTCAACAATGCCGGCATCTGTTTTTATGGCAAATCGCACGAACTGACCGAGGAGGCTTGGGATGCGATGCTCGACATCAATCTGAAAGGACCGTGGCTGGTGGGACGTCGCATCATCCCGATCATGATCCAGCAACGGTCGGGCGTGATTATCAACAACGCCTCGATCGCCAGCTTTCGAGGCATGAACCGGCTGTCCCACTATGCCGCTTCAAAGTGGGGCTTAACGGGCCTGACCAAATCGTGGGCGATTGAGCTCGCGTCGCACGGCATTCGCGTCATTTCAATCCACCCGACCGGCGTCAACACGCCAATGAATGATGGGCTGGCGGCCCTCGAAGGTAAGACGCCCAAGGAAATCGCCGAGGCATCAGCCGGCAACTTGCTGCCGGTACCTTGGATTGAACCACAAGACGTCGCCAACGCCGTGCTCTATTTGGCCTCTGATAAGGCCCGTTTTGTTACCGGCTCTCAATTCGTCATCGATGCCGGCCTCTTGACACGCTAGGGTTCTGTCGTGCTCAGGCGGGTACTTAATAACTTGAGCGGCTGCGTAAGGCCGCAAAGTATGGTGCCATCTGACGCTGTGGACGAGTGGGCGACAGCCAGTAGGGACGGCGGTGGGCTCAGTGACCGCGAACTCATCGCCGCCATCAATGCTGGTGATGCCGGTCAGATGGGTCTTTAGTCCCATCGTCCGCGAGTGGTCTCTTGGGAACTGGATCAAGTCTCCTGCCTCAGATTGGAGTCGCTGCGATTCGCGGCAAACCCAGTTAACCAAAAAAGAAAAAGCAGCGGTCAACGCCTCTATCCAACCCAGCCATTTTTTCGCATGATGACCGTCATTCCCCTCATCCGACCGTTCATTCTAACATTGGTGACTTTGACCAGCTTCGTCGCCACGACCCTGGCGCAGGACGTGTCCATCCCCGATCCCGGCCTGAACACCGCCATACGCGAGGCTTTGCAAAAGCCCAATGGGCTTTTGACGCCACAGGATTTGCTGGGGTTGACGAACCTTTCTGCCATATCCCGCAAGATAACCAATCTGCAAGGGCTGGAAGCCGCCCACAATTTGAGCACGCTTCTCCTCGATGACAATCACATCTCCGATTTTTCCTTTCCGGACGGGCTGACGAATCTGACGAGTTTGAGCGTTCTGGACCTCAGCGAGAATCCATTGACCAGTCTCACATTACCAAGCGGACTGACGAATTTGACCAAGCTCCGTGCCGAATTCAGCGCCTTAACCAATCTCACCTTCCCTGCAGGATTGACAAGGTTGACCGAGCTTCGCCTCGGCGCCAATCAGCTCCCCAGCCTGACCTTGCCCGCCGACATGACGAACCTGAGTATTCTCAGCGCCTACCTCAATCAACTTACGAATCTGACCTTGCCCCCGAATTTGCCAAATTTGAGCGAACTCATTCTCGATGGCAACCGCCTCTCCACTTTGACCCTGCCTTTGGGCCTGACCAAGTTGGGCGTTCTGATCGTCGGTGCGAATCAATTGACCAACTTCACCGTGCCCGCGGACATGACGAACTTGAGCGTTCTGCGGCTTAACAATAATCAACTCACCAATCTCACGTTGCCTCCTGACCTGACGAATCTCGTGACTCTAGTCCTCGACGGCAACCCGCTCACGACTTTCGTCTTGTCTGAGCCCTTGGCCGCCACAAACCTCGCTGCTATTGTTGCGTCCCTGCGCAATCAAGGTGTCTCCGTGTTCACCTACCCAGTGGCGGTTCAATTGGTGTCACCAGGCCGGACTATGATCGGGGCATTTGAGTTCTCGCTTGCTGGCCCGCCCGGCCTTTACAGCCTCCTTGCCTCCGCTGATCTGGTTGCCTGGAGCCCGTTGGGCGCTGTGACCAACAGTCTCGGTGCTATCGCCTTCACTGATGTAACAGCCGGCCTCTCACCGCAGAAATTTTATCGCGCACTGCAGAACGGCCCGCCCGCCAACATGGTGTTCATCCGGCCCAATACGTTCACGATGGGCAGCCCGACCAACGAACAGGACCGTGCCGCGGACGAAGGTCCGCAAACCATGGTGACACTAACCCGCGGCTTTTGGATGGGGAAATATGAAGTGACCCAGGCAGAGTATCTGTCCGTTATGAACATGAATCCAAGCCCCTTCCCTGGTAATCTTAGCCGTCCGGTTTCCAGCGTGAGCTGGCCCGATGCGACAAACTACTGCGCGAAGCTGACGCAGAGGGAAGTCGCGGCAGGACGCGTTCCCGCCGGCAGCCATTATCGACTCCCGACGGAGGCAGAATGGGAATGCGCTGTGCGCGCCGGCCGTTCGACCCGCTTCAGCTACGGAGACGATCCCGGATACACGACCCTGGCGAATTACGCCTGGTACGCCTCAAACAGCGGCTTCATGCCGCACCCAGTCGGGCAGAAGCTTCCCAATCCATGGGGACTGTACGACATGGAAGGGAACGTCGTGGAATGGTGTCAGGATTGGTTTGGCCTACCGCCTGGCGGAGTTCAAACCGATCCGACCGGCCCGGCTTCCAGCTCGAGCGGACGGAAAGTCACTCGCGGTGGCGCTTTCGACAACACCCAACAGTCTTGCCGGTCCGCCGCGCGGTCTTTGTTTAACACCGGCCGGTTCGACGCCGATACAGACCTTGGCTTCCGCGTAGTGCTCGTTATGGGGCCCCAATGATTCCGTTGCTCTCAGATAAGACGCGCTCACAACTGCCAATCCTCAATCAAACACATTCTGTGACATGAGAACCGCTTTTCAGATCCTCCGGCCGATTGTCCTGACCCTGCTGGTCTCGATCGGTTTCGCAGTTTCCACACTGGCACAGGAAGTGTCCATCCCCGATCCCGGGCTGAATGCCGCGATTCGCGAGGCCGTGCAAAGGCCCAGCGGACCTTTAAGCGAGCAGGACTTGCTCATTCTGACAAATCTGGATGGCAGTGGTCGAAACATAAGCAGCGCGGCCGGGTTGGAAGCAGCTCGCAATCTGGTTTCCCTTAATCTTGAAATTAACCGCCTCACCGGCTTCTCCGTTCCGGACACGCTGACCAATCTGGTGGTCCTCAATCTCAGTTCAAATTCCCTAACCAGCTTCTCCATTTCGCGTGGGCCGACGAATTTGACCAGCCTTGATCTGTCGCACAACCTGTTCGCCAGTTTCGACCTTTCTTCGAACCTGAGCAGTCTGAGTTTTCTCGATCTCGGCTTCAATGGGCTCACCAATGTTTCCCTTCCGAGCGGCCTGACGAACCTTACCGGACTCGTCATCCGGGGCAATACCAGACTCGACGACCTCAACTTGCCATTCGACCTGACCGCGCTGGAAACGCTCGATATTGACAACAATGAACTCACCCACGTGACCTTGCCCGCGGGCATGAAAAGTTTGATTCGGCTCAGCCTCCAGGGCAATCAACTCTCCAGCCTCTTGTTGCCCGCCGGGATGACAAATCTAATCAGTGTTTCTCTCGACCGAAATCATCTCGACAGCCTCGCCTTGCCCGCGGATCTGTTGAAGTTGACGTTTCTCGAACTCACCGGCAATCAACTCACCAATCTTACATTACCTGATAGCCTGACGGCTTTGACCGAGCTAATCCTTCCCATCAATCGTCTGGCCAGTTTTTCTCTGCCTGGTGGTCTGACGAACCTGATCAACCTTGATCTATTTGAGAACATACTCACGAGCTTCACGTTGCCCGCCGGTCTCACTGCATTGACCAATCTTGATCTCGGAATCAATCAACTCACCACCTTCGCCGTGCCCGCGGATGCAACCAACCTGACTACCCTTTCGCTCTTCGCCAATCAACTGACGAACGTAAGCCTGGCCACGGAAATGAGGAAATTGAACTTGCTCGGCCTTAGCGAAAATAAGTTAAGTAGCTTCGACTTCCCTTCGGGTCTGACTGCGCTGGTTTTTGTAAACCTGCGCAACAATCAACTTACCAACCTCACTATCCCTCCCGACATGCAACAGTTGATGGGGATCTTCGCGGATGGAAATTCGCTGACGACCCTTGTTTTGTCCGAACCGCTCGCTGCGACGAACCTGGCCGCTACTGTGACCTCGTTGCGGAATCAAGGTGTTTCCGTGTTCACCTACCCGCTGACGATCCAGTTAATTTCGCCGCGCCGGACAGTCGCCGGGGCCTTCGAGTTTGCGCTCGCTGGACCTCCCGGCCGCTATACGATTTCGAACTCGACTGATTTGGTAAACTGGAGTGGTTCGGATGCGTTGACCAACGTACTCGGGAGTGCTGATTTCACGGACTCGGAAGTTTCCGGGCAGAAGTTTTTCCGTGCCAGCTCCGCTCCCTGACGCCTCAAGCTATGAATCACGATCCCAGCTACAACGACAACCGCCTGGACCTTCTCATCGCTGGAACGATCTCGGGAAACACGGTTTCCCAGCTCTGGAGGAACACAGGATTTTCATCGAATTCCCCTCCCCTCGCACCTGCCAGCCTGACTTCTTGCGTTTCTGGCGACACCGTTCTACTCCATTGGAGCCCGCCTGCTGGTGATCTTACCGGCGAGGCCGGTCTCAGTTACAACGTGCCTATCGGCACCGCCCCTGAGGGCGTCGACATCATTTCTCCCGAGGCCGACCCCGCTACGGGTTGGCGCCGTGTGGCCGCCTTGGGGAACCTCGGGAAAAACCTTTCGGCCGTTGTGCGTCTGCGGCCGGGCAACTATTACTGGAGCGTTCAAGCGGTAGACTCCGACTATGTTGGTTCGCCGTTCGCATTGGCATCGGAATGAGCGGATGATTGTTCTGGGACTAATTTACGCATATGTAGTAATAGATACAAATCTATCCATCATGAAAAAGGCCGACCCCGGGCAAAAAGGCCGCTGTGTACGCGCTGTTTAGACATGACACCGCCCCAAGGGGTGACACTCGCTCGCTCTCGACGCAAGAAAGGTCGATCCTTTGCCAAAAAATGGGTAGTGCCCGGGCGGTGAAGGGTCCTGGAGTTGTTCTGTGAATAGGATTTCCATTGCTCTCTTTAACTCCCGCTCAGATGCTGAACCCATTCAACGACGCCTGGCGCAAGCCGGCATAGTCGCCGAGATTCACGAGGAGTTGCGGCTGCAGAAACTCTGGTTTGTCTCCCGCCGCGCTGCGGGAGCGCGGCTCGAAGTTGCAGTGGACCAATTGGAACGCGCTGAACAGCTTCTACTGGCCTGGGACTGCGCAGGTGGGGCGCTACGGCAGGCGATTCAATGCCCAG
>DATJGF010000013.1:0-13885 GCA_035495315.1 Candidatus Limnocylindrales bacterium | reverse complement strand
CGGGCTTGACCCCTTCACTACCTGAACCTGTACGAATGTTCCGCTGGGTAGCGAAAATTATTAGGGGTGTTTCACTTTTCTCGCAACGGGGGGGAATCCCCCGGCTGGCCGAGCTTACCGCGCGCGATTGGGCGCGAAACCACGATTTGCGGGAGGCAAGCCGCGACGCTTTGCGCGAGGGCTTCTTTCGTGCTCTGGCTTGGAATTAGCCGGGCGGCTTGAGCCGCGCAAGCCATGGTTGCTGACGGACGCCGGGGCGGGTCAGTGGAAAGCCTCGGCCTGTGGGCGGTCTAGAGGTCCCGAATTCGGACGTTGCGGAGCTTAACGAATCCGGCAAAGCCCCCCGCCGTGCCGCCGTGCGGCCATTGAAAGCTGATCGGACCCGCTTCCTTCCACGCCGCCTCAGCCGGGTCCGTCGGGTTGTCGGTGACGTCGCAGATCTTCGTTCCGTTCAAGGTGACCTGGAGACGCCGGCCCTTGAATGAGATCTGAACATGGTTCCAATCCTCCTTCTTGCGGAGTTCGGGGAACTTCTCGTCACCCGTGTCGAGCCAGAGGACGTTTCCTTTGATAGCCTTAGGATGCACACGGTGAACGACAATGCCAATGAACTCTCCGGCCTCGCGACGGCCGAGGTTCACCTGATACCCATTTCGAAGATACACTCCGCTGTTGTAGGTGCATGTGGTACATGAGCCGTCCGACGCGGCAGGCTCTTCGGCGAGCATGAAGTCGAGCTCCAGTTCGACATCTTTGAATTTCGCCTGCGAAACGAGATTCCCACCTCTCTGACCCGGACCGGCCTGTCCGCCAACGATGACGCCGTTCTCCATTTTCCAACCGGCCTCGCCGGGGATCAGGGATTGACCGCCGCGCGCAGGGACAGTCCAGCCGGTGAAGTCCTTGCCATTGAAGAGCGGCTTCCACTGTTCGGCTGATTGCAGCGACACCACGAGCACGAAGCAATGAAGCGTGACGATGCCAAAAGAGATGCCTTTTTGCCTTTTGACAGTGCGCTTCAGGGACAATTGCTTTGTCGGGCGGTGCATTTGCCTTGAGCCTACATCGGTGGGGCAGGTGGTCAACGAGCGGTTTTCGCCTTCAGCAGAAAAATGACATTCTCATGGACCGACTCATTCCGTTTTTGTGATTGTTAGATGCTTTGCCACCTGAGTTTTGGTCTGTGCGCAAACTTGTTCTGACCCGTTTCGGTGCGAGATTGTGTTCTTATCGCGGATTGAAACCCTGAATGGTTTGGTACAGCCAGATTCGAGCGAGGTTCCAGTGACGACGCACTGTTTTCTCAGATAGGTTTAGGACTTCCGCCGTTTCCGCGTGAGTCAACCCGACAAAGTAGTGGAGCTTCACCACCTCGGCGCGGAGCGGATCCTCCACGGTCAGCTTCTCCAGCGCCTCATGGACTAACAGGAGTTTTTCGTCATCTGTCGTAGAGGCGATCTCGACTTCATCCAGATCAACTCGCTGTTGTCCGCCGCCGTGCCGCGCGCGCTGTTTGCGGCGCGCGCTGTCCACCAGGATATGGCGCATCGCTTCGGCGGCGGCGCAAAAGAAGTGATCGCGCCCGTTCCACTGCTGGCGCTCGGCGCCGGCTAAGCGCAGCCACGCCTCGTGCACAAGCGCCGTCGCCTGAAGGGTGTGCCCCGGCGGTTGTTGGGCCATCTTGGCGCGCGCCAAACGCCGCAACTCCTCATAAACCAGCGGCAGTAATTCCTGGGCTGCCTTGGGATCCCCCTGTTGGATGGCTCCGAGGATGCGTGTGATGTCACTCATTCCCGGGCGGGCTCATGTCGTCGGTACAACTCAAGACGAGATTCAAATTCCGGAATCCGACGTTCATTAGGGTCAAGTTTGAGCATCGAAATGGCTTCGAGTTGAAGTCTCACGGCCTCGTCGAATGCCCCCGACTCTGCGTAAGCCGCCGCCAAAGTATCGACCATATCGGGGTTCTTGGCATTCGTAAGCTCGACGGCTTTTTTTGCGAAGCGGAGGGCGGCTTTGCCATCGCGTTCCTCAGTCTTCTTAGCCGTCGCCCAGTGATAAGCGAGCTCATTTAGACGATCGGCATTTCCTTGTTCTGCCAATCTCACATAATATTTCTCCAGCTCAGCGGGTGGCAAAACCTTCACCGCCGCAAATTTCCAGACCTCCGACGTACCTTCCATTCGCGCGCCTGAGTAAGTCACGAACAAGGATGTTCGATGCAAATTGCATTTCACAACCGGGATAACCTCGCCATACAGCGCGAGCTGTTTGTTTCTTAGATCCTTCAGGGTGTCGCCGGATGCAGCGAGTCCGTCGGGATCTCTTGAGGTGTTGGCTTCTGCGCTAAATCCGTACGTGTAATAGGGCGTCGCCCGGGGATAATTCTCCGACGTGTTTATCGTGGGCTGTCCCCCCGTTCGGTCATGTTCCGGACAAATCAGCAGGTTTGTATCAGACAGGTAGGCGGGCACCAGGTTAGTCAGCCAGTCGGGCATCTGTTGATGATCCTGGCGGTAGGCCATGATCGCCGCGTGAATTTTCAGAAGATTCGTGAAACATTGCTCTTTATCAGCCAATATTCGCGGCGAGGTCGGCGCCTGGCCATCTGGAAGACGCCAGAGGCTATTGGTCGGAAGCTCGCGCGGCGTCGGTTGCACTTCATTAGCCACCCCGGCGAAGTCGCCGCGCGGCGCCTGCCAAATTTGATAAGACCCAATCCCTCCGGAAACCAGTTTCTGGCCGTCGGGGGAAAAGCTTACCCAGTAAACGGCTCGGTCCTGGAGCATTGAGGCCACTTCACGTCGTGTCGCTAAATCCCATAGTTTAATGGTGCGATCCTCGCTCGCTGAGGCCACCGTTCGTCCGTCGGGCGAGAAAGCCAACGTCCAAACTATTGCCTGATGTCCTGTCAGAATGCCTAACTCAGCCCTCGATCCTAAATCCCAGAGCGAGATGCTGAGGTCCAATCGGGCAATCGCCAAAAATCGGCCATCTGGCGACACAGTCAAAGTCACCGCAGGGCTCGGAGACTCGAAACCAAACTCCTTTCTTAGTGACTGGAGATTCCAGCAACTGATGTGCGATCCAGCGGCGTGGACCCATGTACGCCCATCAGGCAGGAAACAATTGGCGTTGAGATCGGGCGGCGGGCCTGGCAGCGTGATAAGGCGCTCGCCGGTAGCTGCCTCAAAAAGGAATGTGCTCTCGTACTGCCGATCGTAGGCCGCCAGGTACTTCCCGTCGGCTGACATCCGCGGCAGGCTCAAAGGCCCGTGCGACGAATCGAAAAGAACTGTTGCCCGGGGAGCGGGCGCGCCGATTCTGAAAATGCTTAAGGTCGGCCCGGCGGAAGATCCCGAAGCAACCGCCACCTGGCTTGAGTCTGGTGAAAATGAGGCAAATTCTCCCTGGAGTGAAACTTTGGTTTGAAGGCTGGAAGAATCCAGGATATCGATGAAATCACCTCCCTTTCCCGTCGACAGCGCCAGCCACTTTCCATCTGGAGAGAAGCGAGGTGGATTTAAACCAAATGCGGTAATCCAATTGGGAATTCGAGTTTGGCGAGTTTCACGAGTTGGGTCCCACAGCATTACCGCGCCGTCCACTCCACCGCTTGCCAGTAGTTTGCCATCCGGGCCGTAAGCCAGACAGGAGACTTTCCCCTCGTGCCCGCGAAGTTGGCGCACGCGCTTCCATGACTCGAGATCCCAAACTAAAATCGCCTGGTCCTGGCTTGGGGTTGCGAGGAACCTGCTGTCGGGCGAGAATGCGAGCGCTGAGGGGCGAATGTCGCCGCAGGGAAGAGAGCCGAGGACCTTTCCTCCTTCCGATTCTAAAAGCCAGATGTCACCCTGCCAGTCGGCTGCGGCTGTCATTTTTCCATCCGGGGATACTGAGGCTCCAAAGATGTACTGAGCGGCGCGGTGAGTGGCGACGCGCTTGCCTGCCAATACGTCCCACCAGTCGACATGTCCCACGGTCCCCCCGCTGAGGCCGGTCAAAAGCTTGGAACCATCTGCCGACCAGCACCAGAGATACGAACCCGGCCCGGTCGTACCCACAGGTTTATCCGAGAGGTAATCCCAGACTTTGACTTGAAAACCGGAAGCCGCTGTTGAATTAAAAGCAATCCAATTTGTGACCGGGGAAAACATAGGCTTTTTGGCAAGACCCGTACTCAGCAATCGCACCTGAAGAGTAGGGATCTCGCAGAGTTGGAGCCCTGCTTCATCTTCGAGCGCCAGATAGCTGCTGTCGTGTGAGAAGGAAATTCCCTGCCCGAATCCATTTCGTTCTCCGGGAAGGCGAGTGGGCGGAGAGGCCCAAACGGCGACCTGGCGACGCTGCCTCAAATCCCATAAGCGAGTATCGGTCTTGCCTCGGGAGGCAAGCCATCGCCCATCGGGCGACACGGCCAGGCTGCAGACCGAGTTGGTGTGGCCTTGCAGCGTGTGTTCCTGTTCGCCCTTGGCCAATTCTTCCAAGCAAAAATATTCGAAGCCTCTCGTGTCTGCTTCGCCGGTCTTCGGGCGATGCGCGCCTAGCAAGCTGTGGACACGGGAAAGATTTCCTTCCTCCCAGGCTTGATGAGCAAGCTTCATGTCGGCTGCATACAGCAAGCGCTGAGTGATTCGCTCGTTCTCGACGGCCTTGCGCGCGCTTTCCTGGGCCATTGCCCGCTGCTCGGACTCGCGGGCACGAAACTGGTCCGCTGCCAAACGGGCTTTTTCTTCACTCCGCTGGGCCCTGGTCGCGCGGATCGCTTGCCAGGCGCTCACGGTAAGGCCTATCAAAAGCGCAGCCGCCACTGCGACGGAAGCCGCGAACGCCGTTTTGTTGCGTCGGGCAAACTTTTGTAGCCGATACAATTGACTGGGCGGACGGGCAACGACCGGTTCGCTGTTGAGATGCCGCAGAATGTCCATGGCCAGACCATTTGCCGTTTCGTAGCGCCGCCCTCGGTCCTTCTCCAGCGCCTTCATGACAATCCAATCCAGGTCGCCACGCACATGATTGATCAGCGCCGGCGCCTCGGCGCCATGTTGCTTGGCCACTGTAGTCAGATCCGCCGCCAGCATAGTACTCAGCCGCGTGCTCGGACGCAGAGGTTCTTCTTCGCGGATTTTACGGCGCATTTCGTCCAACCCGGCGTTGAGGAGGTCTTGCGCATCAAACGGCGTCCTGCCGACCAGCATTTCATACAGCAAGACACCGAGGCTGTAGATATCGGTCCGCGTATCGATATCGAGACTGGTCATCACGGCCTGTTCCGGGCTCATGTAGGCGGGCGTCCCGATGAATTGCTCGTAAGCGGTGAAAAGTGTTTTATCGGTCAACTGTTGTCCCGTGGTGGCCTTGGCAATGCCGAAGTCGATCACCTTTGGAACGGGTACTCCGTCATTGATGGTGACGAGAATATTCGAAGGCTTGAGATCACGGTGAATGATCCCTTTCTGATGAGCATGCTGAACGGCCTGACAGATTTGAATGAAGAGTCCAAGCCGCTCCTGTGTCGAGAGATTAGCCTGGTCGCAATAATCGGTAATGCGAATCCCGCGAACCAGCTCCATAACGAAATAAGGTCGGCCGGTGTCGGTAGCGCCGGCATCGAGCACACGCGCAATGTTCGCATGGTCCATCAGCGCAAGGGCCTGGCGTTCGGCTTCGAACCTGGCGACCACCGCCTTGGTGTCCATCCCGAGCTTGATCACTTTGATCGCCACGCGGCGCTTCACGGGCTCCGTTTGCTCCGCCATGTAGACAACCCCGCAGCCACCTTCGCCCAATTTCTGCAGCAGTTTATACCGCCCGATCTTGTCGCCCACTTTCTCCGTGGGCACGGGCGAATCCACGGTGGCAGTGACGGTCGCCTGCCGAGTTTTGAAAAATTCACCCGCTGCCGCATCGGCTTCGAGCATGCTTTCGATTCGCTTGCGAAGCTCGCCATCCTGGCCGCACATCTTGGCTAAGAACGCCTCCCGCTCCTTGGCCGACATTATCTCGCGGGCGGCTTCGAAAATAGCTTCCTCTCGCTCTCGGTTCGGGTTCATGGAATTATCATTGGTTCTATCATCCTATACGCTTTTTTCCACCCGAAACGGTCACCGAACAGGAGCGAAGAAGGAGAGTCCGTGTCAACCATTTCAGACGAGACTTTAGCCGCTTTATTAGCAAGCGGCGTTCCTGCGTGTCCCGCAAACAATTGTTCCTCCTAACCCGTGAAAAAAATTGAGGGATAATTGAGTCCCATTGGAAATTGGGGACCAGCTAGAGGAGTTCAGTGCCAGAGAGCCGCACTTTGGAATGCCGTCCTCCTTTTGTGGGGCAATTGCGGTCGTGGTACACTCGCGATCGCGAGCGGGGAATCAGACACTGACTTTGGCAATTTGGAGCTGGCGAGTCAGAATGAGGGCGAGGAAGGGAAACCAGTGTCGAACACGTTAATGTTGAAGAAGGAAGCCTTCAAAGACCGAGCTCCGCGAGACCTAAAATCCCCCTAAATAAGGAGTCGCGGAGCTCTGAAAAGTGTTTGGGAAGATTGCCGCGTGGGTGCGGCTCATTCGGGGCCGCCGATTATACCTGTTTGTATCCGCCCTTAACCTCTTTGCGGGCTTTCAGGTCCTTCAACGTAATCTTCTTCTGAGCCGGCTGAGCTTTCTGGGTATTCTCTTTCTTCATAGCGTCCAGGCTAATGGGTGGGTTGGTTCAACTGATCTCAAAACTGCTCCGACCACCCGGCGAAGCGCCGGGTGGTCAGGGAATTCGCTCGCAGGCTAAGACCTGCGAGGAAAACAAACGTTTTAGTTCAGGTGCCGGTGCTGCATGTGCCGGTTGGACTGGCCGCCCTTGACTTCCTTGCGGGCCTTCAGATCTTTAAGGGCTACTTTCTTTTGGGACTTTTCGTTATTTTTTTTCATGATGTCTCTCCTGGTTGCTGCGTTGACGGTTGGGAATTGTCGCTCGCGCCGAACAACAATCCTTTTCCGCCGGTGACCCGCTTTTTCGGCATGAGATCTTCCAATCGGATACCAGAGGGTCGCTTGGGGCCCTGTTTGGCAACCTGGAAAGACTTGGCCGTGTTTTTTGTTTTGCGGGTCACGGGCTGATTGTGAACATTAATTATGCCAACTATTAGTGCCGCGGCTAGCTCCTGCCGATTTACCCTGATTTTCAGCCATTTGCGACTGATTCGCGGCTCGTCCCTCTCGCGATGGGTCTTCGTTACCGGGGGCGGGGTGGACTTGTTTCGTAGCCGTCTTGGACTCGAAACGGATCCACTGGCATCATTTTGATTGCATCTGTCGCAGATGCCGAACCAGCCGCGCGCGTGAAATTCCCAGCAGTCGAGCCGCTTGTCGTTGGTTGCCGCCGCTTTGTTGGTAAATCGTGCGGATATGTCGCCGCATGGCGCTGCTCAAGGAAAAATCGTCGCCGTTGGAGTTGTCCGGAAATGGCAGGACCCCGTTGCTGGAACTGTCGCTTGCAGCATTCTTGTCGCTGGCCATTTCGACGGTGGATACATCGGGCTGAAAGACTACATGTTCCGGTTGCACCTCCTCGTCGTTGCAGAATAGGACGACCGTGCGGATGGTGTAATGCAATTCGCGCAGGTTTCCCGGCCAACGATAATTTAGTAATCGCTCCATGGCGAGGGGATGTATGGAGGTAACCATCTTGCCGGCGGCCCGGGCCTGGGTGTCGAGCTCCGAGGCGATCAGCCCGGGGAGGTCTTCCATTCGCTGGCGCAAGGGCGGAATGAGCAGAATCAAACCGGCGAGACGATGATAAAGGTCTTCCCGAAAGCGGCCCTGGCGGATTCGTTCGAGCAGAGAAGTGTGTGTTGCTGAGATAATACGGACGTTGGCCCGCAGCATGCGCTCAGAGCCGAGCCGCTCGAACTCGCCGTATTCGACCGCCCTAAGGATCTTAGCCTGTGCGAGGGCGCTCATATCGGCAATTTCATCGAGAAAAAGCGTTCCCGAATCTGCCAGTTCGAATTTTCCTTTAACCGCCTTCTGCGCCCCGGTGAATGCGCCCCGCTCGTGGCCGAAGAGCTGGCTTTCCAGCAGGGTGTCGCTCATGGCCGAAGCGTTAAAGGAAATGAACTTGTTTGCAGAGCGCGCGGAGGAATTGTGGATCGCCTGAGCTAACAAGGTCTTGCCGGTGCCTGTTTCGCCTAAGATCAATATCGGCACATCCGACTCTGCTGCAAGTGCCGCCAACCGCAGGCAACGTTGCATGCCGTCATTCTCAGTGCAAAGGTCCTGCACTTTCAAGCGAGTGAGACGATCGGCGATCATGCGGTGCCTAATTGTTCCTGGATAACTCCCGCAGTTGTCGCAGCGGTTCAAACGCATATTCAACCAGCGTGCGAGTGCCTACGACCAAACGGGCTTCGCCTTTCATGCCGACCCGGAGTGGTCGCTCCTGGCCGCGAGTACGGAACACCGTCTGGTCCAGGCTCGCCCGGCCGGTGAAACGTTGCCCTTCTGGCGAGGTCACGGCTGCCGGGCTTATCCAATCCAGTTTTCCGGTAATCGTCCCGTATCTTTGGTAGGGAAATGCTTCAAAGAAAAGCCGCACTCTTTGGCCGGGAATTAATTTGGGTACACCCGTCTCATCCAGCAGCAAGCGGGCTCGTGGCTCGCCCTCGGCTCGCGCCAATTGGCAAAGTTCGGCGCCATGCTGGACGACTCCGCCGGCATTGCGGTGCGCCAATGAAATAACCGCGGCGCGGTACGGCGCTCGAATCGACATCATATCGCCGGCGCAATTCTCGGACTGTCGTTTCAGGGCGTCGATGCGCAACTTAAGCTTCTCCAGTTCGGATTGTTCGTCGGCGCGCTGTCGTGCGCGCTCGTTATCCAGCTCCTGTTGCTGTAAAGAGAGTTGTTCCACCCGTCGCTGGGCGACATTGAGGTCTTTTTCGGATTCAGCCGCGGCGAGGCGAAATTCCAGCATTTCGATCTCTGAAACCAATTTTTGATCGGCGAGTTTCTCGTTCCGGTCAAGGACATCACGGGCGGTGGCGAGGTGCTTTTCGCGGAAAATGATATCCCGCTCGGCGCTTTGGATCTCCTGTTTCTTGATCGCAATTTGCGCGTTATAATATTCCTCCATCTTTCCGGTGCGGTTTTGGAGGTTTCGGAGCTCCTCTTCCGAGGTTCGCAGCTGGGTCTGCCAGCCCCGGATTTCATCCGAGCGCAAGACGAACAATTCTGTCCCGGCCGGCACCTCCTGGCCTTCAGTGACTTTAACGGCCTGCACGAGAGCAAGCAAAGGTGATTGGATCGGGTCGGCGCCGTTTTCTGGAACCAGGACGAACGAACAGCGGACGGTTTCGGGAATGTGGACTAATACCGAGGCCAGAAACAGGAGGATGAAGATCACAATCACCAGCCAACCGATGCAGCGAATGATCTGCGGCGGCGGCTCCGGGCTCAGCATTTGGCCCTGATCCAGTGCCTGTGTGCTGGATTGGGATCCCGCCTGATCGGCGGCTGAATGATTGGCGCCGGACTCAGGTGACTTCTGTGAAGAGCTCATGAAAGTTTCACTGTGCCAATTGTTGGCTCGAAAGATAAAAATAGAGTCCTCGTCGAGCCATTAACTCGTCGTGTGTGCCTAGCTCGGCGACCTTTCCTCGTTCCAGGACCAGAATGCTGTCCGCCTCGCGAATAGTGCTAAGGCGGTGGGCGATTACCAGGCAGGTTCGTCCCTTGATCAAGCGGTTCAAGTTCTCCTGGATCGCCCGTTCGGATTCAGAATCCAGCGCGCTGGTTGCCTCGTCGAAGATAAGCACCTGCGGATCGTGGTACAGGGCCCGGGCGATGCAGACGCGCTGCTTCTGGCCGCCCGACAATGCCAGTCCCGTCTCCCCGATGCGGGTCTCATAACCGAATGGCAGCCGTGAAATGAGTTCGTGCGCATTAGCCAGTTGCGCGGCCCACAGGACCCGATCGAAATCAGGCTCTGGATCGCCGAAAGCGATGTTGCGCAAGATGGTGTCGCTGAAGATGTGGTTTTCCTGCAGAACCAGGCCAATCTTCGAGCGCAAATCGCGATAGTTGAGCCCTTTGAGATCAACGTGGTCGAACAGAATAGTCCCCTCGGTAGGTTCGAGCAACCCGGCGATTAATTTGATGAGAGTTGTCTTGCCCGAGCCACTGCGGCCGACAATGGCGACGATTTTGCCCGGTGCGATTTCCAGATTGATATCATCCAGGATCAACGGCGCTTCCGGCCCGCCAAAGCGGAAACCGACATGCCGCAACTGCACGTGCCCCTCGAGAGTCGGAACCGGTTTGAGATGGGAACGATCCCGGCCTTGTTCCGGTTCATTCTCAAAAACGTCATTCAAGCGATTCATCAACACCAGCATCATCTGAAATTCCTCCCACACATTGAGCATGCGCACCGCCGAGGCGCAGACCATCGCTACCAGTGCATTGAATGCGACAAAACCGCCGACCGAGATTTGGGCGTGAATAACCATCCTGGCCCCTACCCAGAGGAAAAGCGCCGTCGACAGCAGGCTTATGGTTTGGATGACGCTGTCGTAAGACATCACGATGAAGTTCCAGCGGAATCTCTTTTTGGAGAGGCGCAGAAACTCGTTGAGCATCAGCTCGCGGAATGAGCTTTCGGCGGCGGCTGCTTTGACGGCTTCGATTCCCTTAATGGCGTCAATTTCGTAGGAGGAGTATTTGGCCTGGCCTTCTTCCAGTTCAGCGAAGAGGGGACGGAGGACCTTAACCGAGAATATCATCAAGCCGACGTAAAGCGGCATCGTCAGCGCAAAAATGCCGAGCAACATCAAGCTGTAGACGCCCATCAGCACGACGCAACCAATGATTTGCACTCCCGCGAGCATCCCGCCGATCCCATGCTGGACGAAAAACAAGCGCAGTTGCCGCGCCCCGTCGAGGCGCCGTTGGATGTCTCCGGTGCGGCGGCTTTGAAAATAAGACATCGGCAGCGCGAGCATGTTGCGCATCAGAAAATCCAGCATGCCGGTGTCCAAGTGGACGGCGACAAAACTTAGCAAGTATTGCTGGATCACACTCGAACACAACGTGAAGACTCCCGTGATTAACATGCCGCCGACGCAGAGTTTCAATAAATCCAAATCCTGTTCGACAATAACCTTGTCGACGACGACCTGGGTGAATATCGGCAAAAGTAACAAGAGCATGCTGGCGATGCCCGCCAGGAACATCGCTTGAAGAAGGCTGCGCCGATGGGCCTTTAAGAATGGCATCATCCAGGCCGCGCTGGAGCCTCCTTCCGGGGCTTTCTCAAACGCTATCGTATAGTCGAACAAGGCGGCATAACCGGACCAGTTCTGTTCAAATTCCGCTCTGGCGATGCGGCGCAGAGAGCCGCTGGCTGGATCAGCGACGCGGACCGCGCCGGGGGATACGTCGAGCAACACCATCCAGTGATTGCCTTGCCAATGAATGATCGCGGGCAGCGGCATCCGCGGTAAGTTCCGTAGCGAGACCTTCAGTGCGCGCGCGGCTAAACCAAGCTCAGTGGCCGCGTGGGTGATCCCTTTGAGACTGGTCCCGTCCCACGCCGTGTGGCACAATTGGCGGATGCGGGCCAGGCTGACTTTGCGACCAAAGTGCCGGCAAATCATCGCCAGGCTGGCGGCACCGCAATCGGCTTCATCAATCTGCTGGATCAGGGGGATCGAGCGGATGCGCCTCTTACGCTTGCGAAAGAGCCCGGTCTCATCGGCAAAGGGATCCTGGCTGTCCACTATCTCGGGCCTTTCGGCCTGGTCCTCTTGGGGCTCGTCGAGCTCCACCTTGTTGGCGGTGCTGGACTCGGCGGGGAGTTGTTCCTGAGCAAAATCCAACGGCACATGGGCCTCGGTGGCGAGGCTGTATTGGGCCCGGCGCTCTTCCATCAGCCGGGCAAACTCGGGGAATTGCCGGTTCATCTCGTGGACTACGTCAGGCGCCAAGGCCAACAGACGGCAGTCCGTCAGGGCCTGGACCGTGCCTGCCCGAGGAGCGCCGGTCAGGATGGAGAGTTCACCGAAAAAATTGCCTTCGCGCAGAAAGGCCAGCTGGCGGACCTGGCCATCTTTTGCGGAGTAAACACGCACGCGGCCTTTTTCAATGATATACATCGGCCCGGCGGGCTCACCTTCGCGCAACACGATCTCGCCTTTGGCAAACTCCTTGGGGGCCAGTTTGTCCACCAACGACAGCAATGCCGAGCCCGGCAAGCGGCCGAAGTTGCTGAATTGGTACAGGAACCCGTGCATCGCTCGCCAGCGCGCTGTCAATTCGAGTGAATGCTTGAACTCCGGAAACTCTTCGGCCAGCCGCAGGAAATCGTCGCGCCCCAGCCTCAGCACATCGACCGATGAACTGCACCGAACGCTGGCGTTGCGGGTGCCTCCGCTGAGCAGCGCAGACTCACCAAACTCAGCGCCGGCACCAAGGGAATTCAGCGAAAGCTCTTGCCCGTTCTCGTCGGTTCGTATCACGCGGGCGCGGCCGGAGAGGATAACGAAGAAAGCATCCGCTGCATCGTTTTGTTTGGTAATCCACTCACCAAATTCGTAGTGGGCCTTTTTGAACAGCCCTTGAAGCCGTGATTGCTGTTCCTGGGGAATAAAGCGGAAGAGGGACGTGCGTGCCAAAATCTCGTTATCAGCGCCGTTGGCGCTCGATCCTCCGTCCAGTCTCTCGGTCAGATTAGGAGTCATTCGTGCACAGGTCCACCGAGCACCCAACGAATGTGCTTGCTGGCGATTTCAGAAAAGTGAGATTCCATTAACTTCTGGTCGATCCGATCGCGGACTTGATCATCCGTCAAAACCGGTTCTGTTTTGTTAACGAGCCGCGCAACCACGAACCCTTCCTCGGCGGGTTTCGGGGCTAACACTTCACCGGGGGCGGCGGACAGGAATTCTTGTTGAATCTCAGGCGGTAAGTCGCCAAGGAATAAATCTCGTTCTTGCCAGGAAACGTCGCATTCCTGTGCCAGTTGCTCCAGTGAAAGCCCATCTTTAGTCAGGCACAGGAACGCTTCCTGGGCAGCCTCTTCCGAGCGCAGTGTTAGTGTTTGAATATTAATACGTGTCAAGGGCAACCGCATCGATGGTAAAGCCCCGGCTCGCGCCTGGTCGGAGATCACGGAGCCAGAGGCTTGGCGGTAACAAACCTCAAGGCGCAGACTGTCTTCCAGCCAGGTCGCCGTTCGGTTTAGTTGCTTCAGCGCCTCGGGTAGAGAGCTTTCGTCCAGTCCGATTCGTTCGAGGAAGCGAGCGCGCTCCTGCTGAACCAGGTCGGGATCGGTCTCTGTCTGCTTGAGCTCAGCCGCGGCGGCCAAACGCCAGCCTACCGCGCGTGCCAGTTCGTCGAATTTGCCCGAGAACAACAGGTCAACCCGTAGCAACTCCCGCAGCTCGGCCGAAGTCGTAAGGTATTCAGACTCAGCAGGCTGCTCCGGGGCGGTTTCCGGCGGGTTATCCCGCCAATAGCGGCGCACCAGATATCCACTGAAGTCCTCTTCGGTCAGATCTCTCGCTTGCAACCAGGTTTCGGTCTCCTCAACTGTCAGGAGGTCCCTTTCGTAGCGGAACTCCTCCGACATGGCATTTAACAGTTCATCGTCTGGCTCCAAATCCGACTCGTTGGCGCATTCTTCGCAAGCGATGCCTTGCATCAATTCAGTCCAGGCGGGCTGCAGTTCTCCTAAGAACCACGCGTGAGCCAGGATGTCTTGCACAGTGAACTCACAATTCCCGCGGGTTAAAACCACGCGGCTGTAGGCTGGGAGCAGGTTCTCTATGGAAGCCGCATCCATAACCAAGCCGGATACCGCCGATGGCAATATGTAGCGCTCAAAAAAATGGGCTAGA
>DATJGF010000012.1:0-20979 GCA_035495315.1 Candidatus Limnocylindrales bacterium | reverse complement strand
CCTCACCCTAGCCCTCTCCCGGAGGGAGCGGGAGAGGCAATCGCACGCGTTGAGTCATTCGAGAGCTCGGTTACAGTTCAACTTAAATCGCCTTAGCGTTCCTTGTATTTGGCGACTGCCTCCGTCTGTGCACTGCAACTCAGCGCGCCTATAAGAGTGGATGCTTCGCCTGCTCGCTAAAGTCTCGTTTTGATGCCGCATGCGCGCATGAGGCACCAGCCGCGCCCGGCTTCATAAAGGCAAAAGACGCCACCGGCGACCGACGATAACAGAAAACAATTTAGAAACCATCTCATAAATGGTGGGGCCCGCTCGCCGAGCGGGCCGAGCCCGTTTTCGCAGGAAAGCGGACGGCTCGGCGAGCCGTCCCTACCGCGCAGGCAAAGCGAATTGTCCCTGCGAACACGATTTTCGGCTTAATGGCTCTTTTCCTGGACTGCCCGGATGCTGTAATATTCGATCACAACGAAAGACAGAACCCTCGTATGAACTCCTGGACTCGACGTGAATTCACCAAAACCCTCGTGCTGGCCGGCGCGACTACGGCTCTGGGAGCCGCACGGGCAGCGAATGCGAACGAACGTGTCCGCTTAGGTTTCATCGGACTCGGCAATCGTGGCGACCAGGTGCTCGATGCCTTTTTAAAACATTCCGATGCCGAGGTCACGGCGGTTTGCGATTTGTCCCAGGCGTATATGGATTTTGCCGCCGAGAAGGCGGGCGGATCGCCTAAGCAGTACAAGGATTACCGTCGACTGCTGGAGGCCAAGGATGTTGATGCGGTCGTCATTGCGACACCCGATCATTGGCACGCCATCCAAACCATTCATGCCTGCGAGGCAGGCAGGGATGTGTATGTGGAAAAACCACTCTCTTTGTGTGTGTCTGAGGGGCGGCGAATGGTCGACGCTGTGAGAAAGCACGGGCGGGTCAGCCAGGTTGGAATTCACCGGCGCTCGGTTGCGGTTTGCAAGGAGGCAACGGATTTGGTGCGCCAGGGCGGGCTGGGCAAAATCACTGCGGCCCGCGCTTTTCACATCCAAAACGAATGGCCCGCAGGGATCGGCAATCCGCCCGACGGTAACGCGCCGGCCAATTTTGACTGGAACACCTGGCTCGGACCAGCTCCGCAGCGGCCCTATAACAAGAACCGCACGTTTTACCGTTTCCGCTGGTTTTACGATTACAGTGGCGGCCAGGTCACGAATTTTGGTGTGCACTACGTTGATTTTATCCAATGGGCATTAGGCGAGGATGCGCCCGCCTCCGTCATGGCGATGGGAGCCAAGGTTTCGGGCATGAAAGACAATCGTGAAATTCCTGATACGCTCGAAGCCGTCTGGAGATACCCGGGCGGCGCGCTGGTGACGTTTTCACAAATCAATGCCAATGGGGGTCAGTGGAGTTTGCCGGGATGCGAGTTGGAACTACGTGGCACGCTCGGTACGCTTTATTTGTTCGGCAATGGTTACGAAGTTGTTCCTGACCCGATCTCGGAAGACGAATTTCCTGCGCGGACGCCCCTGACACGCGAGGGTGATTCCCAATACCGAAGGAATGCCAAGGCTCGGATCGCTCCCGTAAAAAATCGCGGCACCTCAACCGCTGACACGGCGCCGCACGCGCGCAATTTCCTGGATTGTGTAAAAAGCCGGGCGCGCTGCAATTGCGACATCGAAATTGGGCACCGCAGCACGAGCACAACGCTGCTGGCTAATATTGCGCTAAAAACGCACGCTGTGCTGGATTGGGATCCCAAAGCGGAGCGATTTGCTCATCATGCGGAGGCTAATAAAATGCTCGGCTATAAGTATCGGGAGGGATTTAGTGGGTAAAATTGTAAGGAGATTTTAGAAAGGATCTTTCATGAAAGACTCAACGTATTGTGAAGACGCTAAAGTGTCTGAATCGTCCTCGTCCTCGAAAGGGGCAGACTTAGATCGAGGACGACGACGACGGACTGACCTCAGGCTTATGGCGCGCCTCCCATGTTTGCTCGCTACGTTCTTGCCCCTAACTACGACGGCAATGCCGGGTGAGAATTCTCCAGCGGGTGTTAACGGAGCGCCCGCTGGGTGGTCGACAGCATCGCCGCGGGACGAAATCCGGCCGGAGTTCGCGTTTGAGCCGGACTCAGGCATTGCTGGGAAGGGCTGCTTTATCATCCGCACAGACGGGCGGGAAGGGCTGGATGGTTGTTGGCGGAAGAGTTTTGCCGTCGTTGGCGGGAAGGCTTATTGTGTTTCAGCTTTTTACAAAGCCGCGTCGGTTGTCCTCCCCCGTCGGAGTGTGCTGGCCAAGCTGGATTGGCGCGATGCTGACGGGAAAAGCGTCCCGCTCGATGAACCTACGGTTGCCGGCTATTTGCGGGGTTCAATCGGCGCAGCCGAAACTGAATATATCGCGACTCGCGGGGCGAATGCACAAGGTTGGACGCAGGTCTCCGATGTCCTTCGGGCCCCGACCCGTGCGACCGAGGCGGTCGTTTCGCTGCATCTGCAATGGGCGACGCATGCCGAAGTCCGCTGGAGCGATATTTCCCTCGTCGAATCAGAGCTGCCTTCGACGCGCACAGTTCGCCTGGCTGCGGTGCATTTTCGGCCTTCCGGGGGCAAATCACCTGCCGACAACTGCCGCCAATACGAGCGGCTCGTCGCCGAGGCGGCTCGCCAAAAAGCCGATCTGGTTGTGCTGGGGGAAACACTAACTGTTGTTGCCCTTGGCAAGCCATTCTCTGAGGTCGCCGAATCGATCCCCGGACCGTCGACAGAGTACTTCAGCGCTTTGGCTCGGAAACATCATTTGTATTTGGTGGCCGGTTTAGTTGAGCGTGACGGCCACCTGGTTTACAACACGGCGGTGTTGCTGGGGCCGGACGGGGCGTTGGTAGGTAAATATCGCAAGACCTCTTTGCCTCGCGATGAAGTGAAGGCGGGCGTCTGCCCCGGAGACGAATATCCTGTATTCGAAACGAGTCTTGGCAAGGTCGGACTTATGATCTGCTACGACGGCTTCTTTCCCGAGGTTGCTCGGGAATTGGCCAATCGCGGCGCGGAAGTAATCGCCTGGCCTGTATGGGGCTGTAATCCGCTCCTGGCTCGCGCTCGCGCGTGTGAAAATCATGTGTACCTGGTGAGCAGCACCTATGAGGACGTTTCACACAATTGGATGATTTCCGGCGTTTTCGATCAGACCGGAGAGGTCATCGCGCAAGCAAAAGAATGGGGAACAGTAGCTGTAGCCGAAGTTGATCTAAACCGTCGCACGCAATGGGTGAGTCTCGGAGATTTCAAGGCCGAAATCCCTCGTCACCGTCCGGTAATAAAGGATCTGGTTCAATGAAGGTTTTTCCGGACTTTCGTCTTCGTTCCCAGGCCTTCGGATTCGATTAGCTCGATGTCATCACTGGGGTTGCCATTCGTTGGTCCAACCAGGCTTTTCCCAGTTCGGTTAAAGTCCGCTCGTTAAGAACGCGTTCGGCGAGCGGAAACACAATGCGTTCCTCGCGATCGAAATGTCGCCTCGAATGCGCTACTGCCCCCAGCAGCAGATCCAGGGCTTCTTTGGCCCGAGTTGCCTTCTGCACCATTTGAAGATTAGTGTCCATCTCGAGGTGTTCTTCGACTAAGGAATCCCGCTGTCCGATTTGCTCAAAGCAGTGCTCCAAGGGCCCAAAGAACAGCGCGTCTTCGGCGTCGGCGTGGAATTTTAACATCGGTTCCAATATCGCCGCAATGGCTTTGATTTCCCCTAGAGTTTTCAAGGACGGCGCTGCCGCTTCGATGTGATCGAACATGCTGTGGAAGACCAGATGTTCTGCCAACAGCGCTTCGGTGATTTTCATGGCGATTAGAAATTAGGTTTCACGACGGGTTTGCTTTAGCATAAATCGGGCCGCGGCACTACCCCAAAATCCGAGATCCGAAGGTCGAAATCCGTGCTAAACGGCAGATCGAAGCCTAGGCAAAAATGGGGGCAAAAAGATGAAGATACGCCTGTTGAAGGGCGCTTTCTGGCAGCTTCCGCTTTTCTCGCGTCTTACGCGGTTTTGCGTCTGCTTAGTTTCGTTCTGGCCATACCGAGCTCGAATTTCGGACCTCGAATTTCGGATCTACTCTCATTTCCCGCTCGGATCGGCAAAGGCTTCCATACCAACGCAGGAGCAGACCAGGTGACGGTCACCAAATACGTTATCGATGCGGCCGACCGCCGGCCAGAATTTGTAATCGCGCAGCCACGGGGCCGGGAAGGCCGCTTGCTCACGTGAATACGGGTGAGACCAGGTTTCGGCGGCAATTATGCCCGCGGTGTGCGGGGCATTTTTCAACAAGTTATCTTGGCGATCGACTTGTCCTGTTTCGATCGCGACGATCTCGGAGTGGATGCTGATCAACGCATCGCAAAATCGATCTAACTCCGCTTTCGATTCGCTTTCGGTGGGCTCGACCATCATTGTGCCAGGCACCGGCCACGAAATCGTCGGCGCGTGGAAGCCATAATCCATTAACCGTTTCGCGACGTCTTCGACGGTGACATTTTTGAACTGACGCAGATCGAGAATACATTCATGCGCTACCAGGTCGCCGTGCCCCCGATATAAGACGGGGAAATAATTCGCCAATCGCTTCGCAATGTAATTGGCGTTGAGTATGGCGAATTGAGTGGCTTCACGAAGTCCATCAGGTCCCATCGTGGCGATGTAAACCCATGAAATCGGCAAAATGCTCGCGCTGCCCCAAGGCGCTGCAGATACCGCGCCGACCGGGTTCTCGCCGCCAAGATTGACCACTCCGTGGCCGGGTAAAAACTCCACCAGGTGCTCCGCGACGCCAATCGGGCCCATGCCCGGTCCGCCGCCGCCGTGGGGGATACAAAATGTCTTGTGTAAATTGAGATGGCAGACGTCAGCGCCGATATCGCCCGGCCGGCACAAGCCGACTTGGGCGTTGAGGTTGGCTCCATCCATGTAAACCTGCCCGCCATGGGCGTGAATGATGTCACAAATCTGTTTAATGCTTTCCTCGAATACACCATGGGTGGAAGGATAAGTCACCATCAGCGCGGCCAAATCGTTTTTGTATGCTGAGGCTTTCTCCTGCAAATCGCGCAAGTCGATATTGCCTTCTTTGTCGCACGCGACGGCGACGACTTTCATGCCGGCCATGACTGCGCTGGCGGGATTGGTTCCATGCGCCGAGGTCGGAATCAAACAGACATTCCGGTTCGCTTCACCGCGGCTGGCGTGATAACTGCGGATGACCAGCAAGCCTGCGTATTCGCCTTGCGAGCCGGCGTTGGGTTGCAAAGAAATCCCTGCAAAACCGGTGATCTCCGCCAACCAATCCTCCAGCTGCTGGAACAAGACCTGGTAGCCCCGTGCCTGGCGCAACGGCGCAAAAGGATGGATGCGGTTGAACTCCGGCCAGGTGACGGGGAACATCTCCGTGGCTGAGTTCAATTTCATGGTGCAGGAACCCAGCGGGATCATCGACGTCGTTAAAGAGAGATCGCGCGCTTCCAGCCGTTTGAGGTAGCGCAGCATTTCTGTTTCTGAATGATACTGACTAAAAACAGCATGCCGCAGGTAAGCGCTGTTACGCGCCAGCGGAGTGTCATATTCCGCCGTAGTTTCCGCAGCTAGCTCCTCCGGCTTGAGGTTAGAAGGGACGTCACCGTTGAAAGCCTCGACGATGCGGGCCAGATCTTCGCCAGTCGTCGTTTCATCCAGAGAAATCCCGATTGACTGCTCGTCGATCTGTCGAAAGTTCATGCCCCGGGCTTCTGCTCGCCGCAGAACATCACTGGCACTCCGTTTGCCAGGCCGTACGCGCAATGTGTCGAAAAAAGGGCCGGGCTCGATTTTGCATCCAACCATTTCGAGCGCTCGAGCCAGGACGGTTGTCAGCAAATGAACGCGTTCTGCGATTTTTCGCAACCCGTTCGGTCCGTGATAGCACGCGTACATCGCAGCCATATTGGCGAGGAGTGCCTGAGCCGTGCAAATGTTGCTCGTAGCCTTTTCGCGCCGGATGTGCTGCTCGCGAGTCTGGAGCGACAATCGCAACGCCGGACGACCCTGGGTGTCTTTCGATACGCCGACGATGCGGCCGGGCATATGCCGCTTTAATGCGTCGCGCGTCGCAAAAAACGCCGCGTGCGGTCCGCCATAACCCAGCGGGACACCAAACCTCTGACTGCTGCCGAGGGCGATGTCGGCGCCGAATTCGCCCGGGGGGCGGATCAGGGTCAGGCTCAGCAAATCGGTTGCAACGGCAACCAATGCGCCAGCCGCGTGCGCTCGCTCGACCAAACCACTGTAATCATTGATCCGGCCAAAGGTGTCCGGGTACTGCACGAGCGCGCCGCAGACGCGATCGTTGAACGAAAAGGTTTCAGCGTCGTCCACCACCACTTCAACCCCAAGTGCCCGCGCGCGCGTTTTTACTACCTCAAGGGTTTGAGGATGGCATGTGGCCGACACGAAAAACACCGGGCGCCCCTCTTTCAATCCATGGCACATCGTCATCGCTTCCGCGGCTGCGGTGGCTTCGTCGAGCAGCGAAGCATTGGCGACTTCCAGGCTGGTCAGGTCCATCACCACGGTTTGAAAAGTGAGCAGCGCTTCGAGCCGGCCTTGCGAGATTTCAGCTTGATAGGGCGTGTATTGGGTGTACCAGCCGGGGTTTTCGAGCATCGCGCGCTGAATCACTCCGGGCAGAATGCAATCGTAATAGCCCATCCCGATGAAAGAGCGGAAGACCTGGTTTTGCGCGGCGATCTCCTTCAAGGCCCTTAGCACTTCATATTCGCTGCGGGCGTGCGGTAATTGTAAGGCTTTGTTTAACCTGATTTGAGGCGGGACCGCCTGCTCGGCCAGGGCTTCGAGACTGGAAAAGCCAAGGAAACTGAGCATTTGCTTCGCATCAGTTTCGCTGGGGCCAATGTGACGGTGTGCGAAAGTGGCGGGCTGCGCCAGGAGTTCCCCACGATTAATATTCACCGGCGCAGAGGCTTCTGCAGGGGACCAGTTCACTGGGTGATTTGTTAACGGCGCTTCCGTAGCTGCTAGCATCCAAGGAAAGTAAGGACAGCCGGGCTCAAATCAAGTGGAATTCGCCGGCGCTTCCGCTTCGGCGATTTTTGTCGTTGAGCCGTCCAACACCGTCACCGTGTCAAAGCCTGCAGTTGCTTCCTAACGGTCTTTGGTCCAAGGACTACGGGGCAGTGGTTCCCCGGTCTATCGGTCGACTGCCAGGGAAACAATTCCAACCTCTTTTGCGATGCCCTTTCTACTTGCGCGTCACTGTTTGAAAAGCAAAAATGTGTGATGCGCCCGTTTAGTTTGCGGCATGTGCCGCTAGTTGCTGTGACCGTCCTGACTGTTTGTTTGTTCTGCCTCGAAACTTTTGCGGAAACTCGTGCAAGATCTCCTCACGTCCCGCCGGCTGTTGCGCATGCGCAGGCAGTCGGCCGGCTGGCTGGATCGACGCACCTGAAGTTGGCGATTGGTCTTCCGCTACGCGATCCCGAAGGGCTCAATCAGTTCCTGGCCCAGGTTTACGACCCCGCGAGTCCTCTCTATCGTCGATTCTTGACACCAGAGCAGTTCACGGCGCGTTTTGGCCCGACGAAAACTGATTATCAACGAGTTCTGGATTATGCGCGCGCCCGTCGCTTCCAGATTACGCATACACACCCCAATCGGATGCTGGTGGATGTCGAGGCTTCGGTAGCGGATATCGAAGCTGCGTTTCACCTAAATCTCGGCCTCTACGCCCACCCGATTGAAGCCAGGGATTTCTATGCGCCGGATGTGGAACCACAATTCGAGGCTAATGTGCCGGTTTTGCATGTGACTGGATTGGATAATTTTACGATTCCCCGTCCTGCGAGCCTTCATTCTCAACCTCCACCGGACGATGGTTCTACACCCAAGCCTGCGGGTGGCTCCGGGCCCGGCGGGACTTATCGCGGAAAGGATTTCCGCGGTGCTTACGCGCGAAGTGTTACTTTGGACGGGACTGGTCAGGCGGTGGGATTGCTCGAATTCGACGGTTTTTACCAGGCTGACATCACCAAATACGAATTAGATGCGGCACTTCCTACGGTAGCCCCGGAAATTGTCTTAATGGACGGCTTTGACGGTACCCCGGGAAGGAATAATGTGGAAGCCGCGTTGGACATCGTGATGGCGATGTCGATTGCGCCGGGGGCCCAGGTGATTGTTTACGAAGCGGGCCCAAGCGGTTTCGCGAACGACATTTTGAGCCGAATGGCCGATGACAACCTGGCGAAACAGCTCAGCGCATCGTGGACGTATCCGGTTGACGCTACCACCACGCAGATATTCCTTCAGTTTGCTGCCCAGGGGCAATCTTTCTTCAACGCGTCGGGTGATTCCGGGGCCTATTCGGGACCAGTTTCTACACCCGCAGACGACCCCAATATCACGATTGTGGGTGGGACGACCCTGAACACGACCGGCCCGGGAGGTGCCTGGGCGTCGGAAACCACTTGGAATTGGGCGCCATCTGGAAGGGGAAATTCTGCGACCGGCGGCGGCATCAGCACGAGCTATACGATCCCGAGTTGGCAACAAGGTCTTAGCATGACGGTCAGCAAAGGATCGACATCGATGCGGAACTTGCCCGATGTCGCGATGGTTGCCGACGGTGTCTGGGTTTACTACGACAATGGGAGCGGTGGATCATTTGGAGGTACCAGCGTGTCGTCGCCACTTTGGGCTGGTTTCATGGCTATGGTCAATCAGCAGGCGGTGTCGCTTGGGCAACCTACGATTGGTTTCATTAATCCAGCGGTTTATGCCATTGGCAAAGCCTCGGGTTACACCACAAACTTTCATGATATTACCACCGGCAACAATACCAACAGCACCAGCTCGAATCTCTTCTTTGCAGTTTCGGGATATGACCTTTGTACCGGGTGGGGAACGCCGATCGGCCAGGCATTGATTAATTCGTTCGCGCCAAGAGTCAAAGCCCCTTTCATCACCAATGCGTCCGCATCGCTTGTCGTTGAGGGCTGTCTGATTAATAATGGCGCGATCGACCCCGGTGAAACCGTTACGGTGAACTTTTCCTTGAAGAATATTGGTGCGATCAAAACCGCAAATCTGATAGCAACACTGCAGGCGGACGCCGGCGTGATCGCGCCGAGCGCGCCGCAATCCTACGGCGCATTAAATAGCGGCGGCGCAGCCGTTACCCGTCCTTTTACCTTCACCGCTAACGGTACCTGTGGCGAGACACTTGTGACGACTCTCCTGCTGCAGGACGGCACCACCAATCTTGGGGCTGTTACTTTCAATTTCCCGCTCGGCAAACCAGTGACTGCTCTTTCGGAAAACTTCGATTCGGCAACGGCTCCGGCTTTGCCTGTGGGTTGGACGTCTGCAGTTTTCAGCAATGCTGCCAACTGGGTCAGTTCCAGCGCTGCAAAGGACGCGGGAACGCTTTCGGCCTTCGCTACCGAGCCGGATACACCCGGTGTCGCCGACCTCATTTCGCCGGTTATCCCGATTGTCACGCCAACCGCCCAGCTCGTTTTCAGGCATTACTATAATCTCGAAACAGAGTCCACCTATACGAATCTGGACACAGCTTACGATGGCGGTGCCCTGGAGATCCAAATCGGGACGAACGCCTTTGCCGACATCGTTGACGCCGGCGGCAGTTTCGTTACCGGCGGATATAACAAGACGATTCTGCCGACGGATGACAATCCCCTGGATGGGCGCCGGGTGTGGAGTGGTAACTCCGGCGCGTTTATCACAACCATTGTCAACCTGCCCCAAAGTGCGGCTGGGCAAACCATTCAACTGAAGTGGCGATTTGGTACCGACAGCGGCAATTTTTACGGCGGGCTTGGGTGGTATATCGATACGATTTCGCTCGTCGACGGGTATGCTTGCTGCAATTCCAGCGCGGATTTGGCAGTGGCTCAGGCTGTTTCGCTCAACCCCGCACTGCTCAACCGCGACCTCACTTATACTCTCTCGATCACCAATCTCGGACCTGAGCCCGCCTACAATGTCAATGTCACTGACCTGCTGCCGGCGAATGCGATCTTTGCAGCAGCCTCTCCGGGATGCGTTTACACCAATTCGAGTGTGCTCTGTCCGTTAGGAACACTGGCCGTTGGTGGTGTTACCAACGTGACCATCACCGTTACTCCTGTCACCGGCGATACACTGACGAATGCGGCGTCGATTGATTCGGTTACCTCGGATCCTACCTCGGCAAACAATTCGGCGGTGATGGTGACGGTTGTTTCGGCTATATCGCCTCCAGCGATGAAGCTGCAACCTGCTGACATTTTTGTTCCGGCCGGTGGCAGCGCCCAATTCGACACTGCAGCACAAGGGGCGCCGGTGCTGAGTTATCAATGGTTTTTTAATGGCGCGAATCTTTTGGGAGCAACCAACGCCTCCCTTGTGGTGACGAACGTTCAGCAACAGAATTCGGGCAATTATTGGGCCGTGATTACCAATGGGTTTGGTTCAGTTACCAGCGCTGTCGCTCATTTGACGGTAATCCTGCCTCCCACCATTGCGCTGAATCCGGTGAATGTCTCGGCGACGAATGTGGCCGTGACGCTCGATTCTGTTCCCGGGCTTACTTACACGCTCGAATACAAGAATAACCTTCAAGACGCTGTCTGGACTCCAATTACACCTTCGGTGCCGGGAACCGGCGGCACCATTAGCTTGCAGGACACGTCCGGGTCCCTCTTGCCTAGCCGATTTTATCGAGTCCGCAGCAATTAATGACCGTCTCCTTCGGTCGGAGCCGCGCTCGTGCCGATTTGGTTTCACGTGACGCTGTATCGGTCTTGGACTAAAGTGCGCGCATGCTGAGTCAACGGTGGCGTCCCGTCGTCCTTTGTAGCCTGGCAGTGGTGGCAATATGGGGCCTGGCGATGGTGGGATACCACTTCGCCAAGAATGCGCGGATGACAGCGGAAAAGGTCAAGGCCTACGCTGAATCTGTCGATCTGAGCAAACTCTCGGATGACCAGCGGAGGAAAGCCATTCGAAGACTCTCGGATATGCTTAACGCGCTCTCTCTCGAAGAACGGCGCAAGGCGCGTCTGGAGCGCATCACCTGGAACTGGTTAGAGCAAATGTCAGAAGATGAGAAAGCCGCCTTCATCGACGCGACTATGCCGACCGGTTTTAGGCAGATGCTGGAAGCGTTCGAACAGTTACCGGAGGACAAGCGGCGTAAAACCATCGACGATGCTTTGCGTCAACTTCGGCAGGAAGAAAACCGAATCCAAAACTCGGAAGGTGGCATGCCGGAGGGGACTAACGCTCCACCTCCACTCAGTCCGGAGCTGCAGGCCAAAATCCGCACTCTGGGGTTGAAAACTTTTTACAGCCAAAGTTCGGCTCAAACCAAAGCCGAGCTGGCTCCGGTGCTGGAAGAGATGCAGCGCGTAATGGAAAGCGGGAGACCTTTCCGGGGAAGATGAAAGCGAAACGCCTTGTAGCCTTAAGCCTCCCGAGTTGGCTGACACTTCTCGTCGCGCAGACATTCCGCGTAGTGCCGAGATTCCACTTAGGACAAAGGTTCCACTTAGGACAAAGGTTCCGCTTAGGGCAAAGGTTCCGCTTAGGGCAAAGGTTCCGGCTAGTGCTCTCATTAGCCCCCAGCTTCAGCTGGGGGATCCGCGTGCAGAACGCATCCGAACCGCTTCAGCGGTTTCCCGGGTCCTTCAGCCGACGACGTTCTGCAGAAACCGCTGAAGCGGTCAGCTCAAACTCGCGTCACATCTACACCCTGCTAAAGCAGGGTGTTAATGAGAGGACTTGCCCAAGTCGATCAGTCTCATGCTCTGACACTGGACGCAGTTGCCACGCCCGTTCATTAAGTCCCTGCCCTGCCTTCACTTTGCTTGAACTGCTTGTCGTCATTGCTGTCATTGCCATTCTTGCGGCACTCCTATTGCCCTCGCTGAGTCGAGCCAAAGAATCGGGTCGCGCGACCGTCTGTTTGAACAATCTCCACCAGATTGGCCTGGCGTTGCAGCTCTACGTTCAGGATAACAACAATCGCCTGCCGTTCATGCGTGATAAATCGCTGACGACCACCAACGAATTGCCTTCGCCCGATATGGTCCTTTCTAATTACCTTGGAAATTTCCGTGTGCTGCGATGTCCTTCAGATAACCAGCGCGTATTTGAGACCACCGGCAGCAGCTATTTCTGGAACAATTTGCTCAACGGTCAAGATGCCGACCACCTCAGCGCCTTCGGAATTGGTTTTTCACCGCACCAAATCCCTCTATTCTGTGATAAAGACAAATTTCATGGCGCCCGCGGCCCCAAAAAGGAAGTCAATTATCTTTACGCTGATGGGCATCTTAAAAATATTCTGGCGATGGAAGGTACGCTGCAAAAACCACCGTGATTCGGCTCAAAGAAGTTCAAAAAGCTTTTGGCCAACACCTCGCGGTTGATGGGCTAACGCTTCACGTCGCTGCCGGGCAGATTTTTGGATTGCTCGGGCACAACGGCGCGGGGAAAAGCACGGCTATCGGCATGATGCTGGGCCAGGTGTGGCCCACCCGCGGTGAGATTACGATCTGCGGCTTCGATGTGACTAAACAGCGACAGGAGGCGCTCCAACCAGTCGGCGCGATCTTTGAAAGCCCTGCCTTTTACGATTACCTCAGCGGCTTTCGTAACCTTGAAATCCTCAGTTCCTACAGCGCGCCAACTTCGCGTTCACGAATCAGCGAAGTCATTGACTGGGTCGGGTTAACTGGCCGGGAAAATTCCAAGGTCAGGACCTACTCGCATGGCATGCGCGCACGACTGGCATTGGCCCAGGCGCTCTTGCCTAACCCACAATTGCTGATTTTAGACGAACCGAGTGATGGTTTGGATCCCGAAGGCATTCATGATATGCGCCTTACGATTTTGCGCTTACACCGTGAACTCGGTCTCACCATCCTGCTTTCGTCGCATTTCCTCAACGAAGTCGAACAGCTTTGCACTCGCATCGCTGTCCTCAGCCACGGACACATGGTGTTCGAGGGCGATCTGGCGGCTGCACGCAGACCCGCCGTGTGGATACGACTCAAAACCGGGGATTTCGACCAGGCGACTGCGCTTCTGCGTGGGGCCGATCTCATCGGTGACACGCGCGATGGCCAATTCATTGCGTTGCGTCCCGAGGTGGGCACCGATCGGGTCGTTCAATTGCTCGTCCAGCGCGGTATCGCCGTCTACGAAATCGCGCCAGAGGAAGAAACGCTGGAACAGTTTTATCTTTCGCTCATGGACCACGAAAAGTCCCAGAATGCTCAGTCGGAGGACCCGGCTCCACATGTATGAACGAAGTTCTTTTCGTCCTCCTCCTCGACCTGTCCGCATTAGAAACGATTCGAGGACGAGAATGAGGACGACCTAATCTATAATGTTCTACCATCATCTGCGAAACGAACTCTGGAAGCTGTTTGGCAAGAAGCGCACCTATATTGGTTTTGGGGCGTTTCTCCTCGCGCAGAACGCCATGTTGCTCGCCTTCCGGTTTACGCATTGGCAGAAGAACATGGAACAGGTGCTGGCGGGCAACGGCTACCTGGCCCGTGATTACATCTCAACGCTGACGGTCGCGGTGGTTATGCTGATTCCGCAGATCCTGTTACTGATGCCGCTTTACGCAGCGTTGGTTGGCGGCGACCTCGTCGCCAAAGAGGCTGAGGATGGCACGTTGCGGATGATCCTTTCGCGGCCAATTTCGCGCTTTCGGCTGTTATTGGTCAAATGGATGGCGGGAGGTATTTTTGCCGCCGTCCTGGCGGTTGCGCTGGGGGCTACAGCCCTGACATTTGCACGCTTCTGGTTTCCGTGGCGAGGCATGTTTGTGTTTGCGCCGGGGATGGTTTTCAACGTCCTCCCTCCCGCGGAAGGACTCAGACTCTATTTGTGCTCGCACTTTTTCCTCGCCATCAATGCCAGCGTCATCCTCAGCCTCGCGTTCATGTTTTCCTGTTTCAACATGAAACCGGCCGCCGCAACGATCCTCGCCTTATCGTTTCTCTTTCTGAATCTGGTGATGGAAGGCATTCCCTTTTTCGAGCAGTACCACGAATGGTTCCTTCCCTATCATTTCCGGTCGTGGCTGCTGGTCTATGCGCAACCAATCCCCTGGGAACGAGTTACTGGCTCGCTGCTCATCCTGCTGGCCTACAATCTAACCAGTTTTCTGATTGGGACCGCCGCGTTCCAGGCACGGGACATCAAGTCCTGAGGGGCCGCGTAGCGCAGACATGCTTGGCTGCCAAACGGCAGGCTTCCAGCCTGTCATCTGCGCAAGATCCGGTTCCGAAGGGGGACGGCAGAACTGTCGCCGCGGTGGTATTGGTCATTGCGGAAGCCTATGCGCTCCACCGATTGAGCACTTCGGCAGCTCGTCGACTCGCCCTAGGCTATAAGTGCCACCTCGCGGGCAAATCAGCGGACGCCGCACGTAACCGTTAAGGTCATTGAGGCTCGGGCAATAGTTAGTCGTCTTGTGATGCTCCAGTGCCCACACCTGCTTGGCGCCATCCAATTGTCGTAGATTATTCACACAGGTAGACACCTCCGAACTTTTCCTCCTCGGTACCAGTGGCGGCGCCGCCAGCCACATAAACAGCACAAGCAGCAACGGTCCCCCAACCGCAATGGCTGACTTACTGAGCATATAAACGAACGGTGGGCGGGACCGCTACGCCAGCGAGGAATCCGCCAACGACCAGGTTAAATTTTGCTGGTACAATTGACCCCAAATCCAACACCGAACGCGACGTCCAGTTGCGGCGTTAAGAAACACGCCGTAGGTGGTCCAACAGTTTGGGGTAAACCTTTCGAACTGGGACTAGAAGGCAGTATGGATCGTCGCGCTTAAGCAGCTCCGGCTGCTCAGGCGGCGTGAGGCGTCCATGTTCGGCGGTTCGACCCGGCCCTTCACTCCACCTGCCCACTTTCATATGCAATCAACGCGATTACGTTGCCAAATTTGCAGAATTAACTTGGCAATGTATAAAACTGGGAGTAAAAGAAATTGCGGGGCAGGGCGAGAGACGGACCGCAAGAAGGTGCACCCGCTGAGCGGTCGAAAAATAGCGCAGTTGTTATGAACTTGTTGGATTTGATAAAGGCGACATTTGGCTGCGGCATCAGTGCTTTCCTGATCTACAGCTTTCCGGTCATCAGTCAGGTAGTCATTATCGGACTGTTAAGCCTGCTGTGGCTCTCCTACGCGCACCGAACCGTCGCGACGATCAGGCGCAGATAACCAAGTGCTTTGACGGGCACCAAGGAGCATGATCTAGTCGTGGTGGGGGCGGGGCCCGGTGGATACGTCGCGGCTATCCGAGCTGCCCAATTGGGCCTGAACGTAGCTTGTATTGAGGAGGAGACTGCCTTGGGAGGCACTTGCCTGCGAATTGGGTGTATCCCAAGCAAGGCGCTGTTGGAATCGAGTCATCGCTTCTCGGAAGCCAAAGAAAGCTTTGCCCAAAATGGTATTCTTCTCGAAGGGGTAAAACTGGATCTCGCTGCGATGTTACGGCGCAAGGAACAGGTCGTTAACACACTTACCCGCGGCGTCGACGCCCTGTTTAAAAAAAACCGGGTTACTCGTTATCTTGGCCATGGGAGGTTCGTTGCGCCACAAACGCTGAACGTGGAGAATTCCAAGGAGCCCTTGGAACTCAAAGCCAAATCGATTCTGATCGCGACCGGCAGCAAGCCGGCGACCCAGCCGGGAATAACCTTGGATGGCGTCCGTGTGGTTACCAGCACCGAGGCGCTGGCCTTTGCCGAAGTGCCCAAACACCTGGTCGTTATCGGGGGAGGGTATATCGGGCTGGAACTCGGTTCGGTCTGGCGGCGTTTGGGGGCGCGAGTGACGATTTTGGAGTTTCTCGATCGAATTCTCCCAGGCATGGATGGAGAGATCAGCTCCCAGGCCAAAAAGATTTTTGAGAAACAGGGATTGGAGTTTCATTTGGGCTGTAAGGTGAGAAGTGTTCGCGTGGAAGCCGATCAATGCCGGGTGGACTCGGAAGGTCAGGACCCGATTACTTGTGATCGAGTGCTGGTCGCCGTGGGTCGGCTGCCGAACACCGACCGATTGGGCCTGGAAAACATCGAGGTTGAACTGCACAAGAAAGGGTTTATTCCCGTTAACGATAATTTTGAAACCAGTGCCGAAGGTGTTTTCGCAATCGGCGATGTCATCACCGGACCGATGCTGGCGCACAAGGCTGAGGAAGAAGGCATTGCCTGTGTCGAGCACCTGGTGACCGGGCATGGGCACGTCAATTACCAGACCATTCCGGGCGTCGTTTATACCCATCCGGAAATAGCCTCGGTCGGCCGGACGGAAGAGCAGTTACAGGAGGCGGGGACACCTTACCGGAAAGGCGTGTTTCCCTTTCGCGCCAACGCCCGGGCTCGCACGCTCGGTTCGCTGGAAGGTTGGGTAAAGATTCTGGCACATGCAGAGACTGACCGCATTCTGGGCGTTCATATGCTTGGCGCCCACGTGGGCGATTTAATCAACGAGGCAGCGACTGCGATTTCGTTTGCGGCCAGTAGTGAAGACCTTGCACGGACGTGCCATGCACATCCGACGCTGGGCGAAGCATTGCGGGAGGCAGCGCTAGCCGTCAGCAAACGGGCGATAAATTTTTAGAAGGTGGGGAGCGCCGGGCTGCGGCCGCGTGAATAGGTAACCCAGGGATTCTCGACATTCTTGTCTGCCCATCAGGTTGAAAGGCACCGAGGACGCCTCGGCGAGGCGTCCCCACCTTTGAGTCCCCACCTGTTTCAGTCGCTGCCACCTCAATCCCTACCTGTTCCGAAGGAGGTAGCGGAGGAATTCCGCGGCGGAGGAGATGCCGGTTTGCCAGTCGCGGTAATTGGAGGATGAATCGTCGGGGTGTGAATCCCACGCTCCTGCTATTTGGTCGTTTTTGAGCTGGCGTCGCTTGTCTTCCAGGTCTTTGAGTTCACGCGCACGAGCGGCATCAAGACCCCCGCTGCGGATGAATTCGACGATCCGTCGCAACTCATCTTTGTCGAACCAAGTTCCATGCGGGTTACAGACGTCAACCACGACATGCGAACAGTGGGCAAAGTTCACCCGGTTCATCAGCTTTTTGCAGACGGGACAAGGGAGATACCGAATGTTCCGTTCAATTTGTCCCTGCGGCGGGGTTGGCAATGGCGCCGCCATACCCAGCACGGCGGCTTGCTTTTCGCGATCCTGGCAAATCTGTTCCAGCGAAGCGGCGTCGGCCCAAATGCCCTCGCATTGCGGGCATTCACGCAAGTTGGTATTTCCAATGACAACCCCATTCAGGTCGGTGCGGCACCGGGGACAGAGTTCAGTGGTGGCAGTCGCGGTCTCGGCACGATCGGCTCGTGCGCCGCAATGGGAACAGAATTTCGCACCCACGAAGATCATGCCGAAGCAGGACGGGCAGGCGACCGTCGCGAGGCGGGCACCGCAATGTTCGCACCGGGAAGAATCACTCGCTGCCGGTGCACCACACATTGGGCAATTGAGAGTTTCAACGGGCATCGGGTTATAATGGTGAGGAAGCGGATTCCTGGCAACCGCGAGAAAATTATAAATGCCGAAATTCCGGCTTGGCTAGGACGATCAAAGCAGAGGAAAACACCGCAGAACACGCGAAGCCCGGGAAGCCGGCCAATCAAATCTTTTTTCGGGGTGTTTCGCGCGTTTCGCGGTTTAAAGGGGTCATAAATTTAGGAGCGCTTTTTACATTCGCGACGACGGTTGCAACCCCTGGAGCCGATATCGCGAGACGTATAAAACGGATTGCAACGCCAATCGGCGTATTGTCGCGTACAATTAATTGCGTTGCTGTGTCCGTGATCGCCGTTGTATTCGGCGCGCCCGAAACCCAAGTCGAAAGATCTCCGGACACCTCGACGATGTAACTGACGTCGGTCAATCGCGCGGCCCGATTCACCGTTAAGGTCAGATATTGCTGCCCGCCGACTTGCTGGATGCTTCCGACAGGTGCCTGGCCCTCGCTTGCAGGCGTGAACGGGTCCAACCCCAACGCGTATTTCACGAGATTTGGAAGGCCGTCGCCAACGACGTCGACGCTATTAGCGCCCGCACCGACGTCGGAGGGATTGCCGAAATGATTGTCACGCCAGACCTGGAGAGGTGTGAGGGTGGATTGATCAAGTAGGCCGAAAACGCCTACGCCGGAAGTCGTGCCAACGTAGACCCGCGCACTGGCGATCGTCGGCGTAATGAACTTATTGCCCGTTCCGAAGTGATCCCGGCTCCCGGCCGCTTGATTGCTGTTGAAGACTTCCTTGGCCAGATCGGTGGAGGCGTAAGCATGCAGTACGGCCGGTGCGGTGTTTTCGGTGGCCCAAACGATGCCGTTGCTGCTGCCACTGGCGGATATGCTCGGGGTAGCACCTGGATAAATGAAGGTGGCGGCGCTTTGCGAAGAACTGGCGAGGAGGCGCGCATTTTGAAACGGAAATGCCTGGAGATGACTACTGACAGATCCGTAGTAAAGCGTGCCGTTAAAGTAAGCTGGCATTGCCCAAACCCCGCCCGGCAGAACTCCGCTCATTTTCTGGTAAATCGCGTTGTCATTGGCGCGATTGAATTTTCCCATATTGAGCCGGTCGACGAGGTAAAGGTTCTGATCCTTACCGGTGCCGACGGCGAGTTTTCTGACTTGGTTTTGCGAATCGAGCATGTCGGGCAACACCAAAGCGCCACCGGATCCGAGATCGAGATCCTGACTGTTCTGGGTAGGGGTTTGGAAGGTGGCAAAATAATCAGCGACAGCGAGCGTGTTGCCGGTCGTGCTTAGTTTCATGAAGGCATTGCCATAATCGCCCTGGTTGGGGAATCCGCCGGCGTTCAGTGTGGTGTCAAAACTCCCATTTGCCGCCAGGAAATAAATATTGGAGTCGTTGTCCGCAGCCAAACCGGCGCCGCTCATCCAAATCGAGCCTTCGTTGCCGTTCGGAGTGATGTTTAACACCCGGGCCTGGGTGAGCGTCTGTTCATCGTAACCGATGATCCAGCCCGTGTATGGACGGATGTCGCAATGCGATGACCAAGCGGTATAAACAATCCCATTCAGCAACAGTAACCCCGCCCGTTCTTTGGTTTGCCCGGGAGCAAACACCACCTGCCCATTACTGCTATTGTCACCGGTGCCGGGGTAGGTGGCGACCACTGTGACCGAAGCGATGCGCTCGGATCCCGTCGACAGGTCCAAGGCATGTAGGCGTTGAAAGTAATTGCCGGAGCCGTTTTTACTCATGCAGACGACAAACATCGTGCCGCTCGTTCCCAGTTGGCGGTCGATCACCGGCGTGGCCGTTACGCCAATTTCGGGTATGACCTGGTTGCAACTGCGGGAATCCGAAGGTGTCTCGCCGCCGCCAAGCAAAGAGACTTTCCAAAAAATGTTGGTCCCGTCAGCATCAAAGGCGTAAGCACTTCCATGTTCGGTCGCAACGAACAGGACGTTTTTGAGTCCGCGGCCGGGGATGTTCACTCCCGCGGCATACAGGGGCTGCGCGTCCACCTTTCCGTCTGTGTTTAGCACGCGCAACTTGCCGAAGTGGTTGGTATTCACGTTGGCGCTTGTGAGGATATACTCGTTCAAAGCCTGGCCCGTGCGCGCGTTGTCGTTGTGATACGTAAGGACGTCCGTCATCTGCGCATTTGCCTCAAATGCCCAAAACAGTACCAAGTACAAAACACGGTCAGGCCGGAATCGTGTACACATTGCGAAGTCCTCAACCGTAATTCAAAAAAGACAAACTTCAAGGCAACCTCGGAATGTGTTTGGCCAGCACTCCGACTGGCAAGTCTCCTTACATCAGTGAACCAGAGGCAATTACTTTGGCGCTTACTCCTCCACCACACGATAAAATTTGGCGCTTCCGATTGATGGATCGGTTAGCTTCACTTGGCCCCCTGTGCCATTGATTGGCGTCAGAGATGCCTGGGGAGGCGATGCTTCAACTCAAATCGACCTGCCTCCGGGTCTCAATAACGTGAAAGCGATCGCTGCCGGGTGGAATTACAGCCTGGCCCTGATCGCTACTGGCCCAGTCGCTACTTTTGCCCTGACTAACCCAAAGCTCACCGCAAACGGTTTCAGTGGTACAGACGCAAAATGGAAAAACCTACTCTTGGAGTATAAGAATTCGTGGCGATCCGAACTGGACTCCATCGGATTTAACCGCGAGCACATAATTTATTGCCCTCGGCACCATCCTTTACGGGCTCTTCTTTGGGGATAATTCGGTTCAGATCTGGGACGAACGGCATTGACCAACAATATCGGGACCGAAGTGCGCCGGCTGGATTACATTTACATAACCCAAAACAGCCATTCCATGGGCTCATGCTTCGGGACGAAGCGCTTTCAAACGGATGCGAACGGGCTTGTCCGCGCGACCTTCGAAGGGCAGATGCAATGCGTGGTTAATCCGGTCGGCAGCGCAGCCACCAAACTCTTTACGGCCAGCTTCCGGACCACGAAATCTTTCACTACTTCGCCATAGCCCGGTAGCGTTAGGCGTCCCGCCTGACGTAGAGGACGGCGTCTCGCCTCCAGACCTGCTCGGAGCATTCCTATTGCAAGCGGGGGGTGGGCCAGAATCCCGCCGTTACCACAGTTCCTCTTATCATGTGTACTTTAAGAAAACATAAGTTGACTGCCTAAGCTGAATCAGGTATTCCCTGTTCTTATGCAAATCGAGAGTCTGAAAGTGTTCTGCGATCTGGCCGAGACGGAGAGTTTTACGAAGGCGGCCCAGATTAACAATGTGACGCAATCGGCCGTCAGTCAGCAGATTAGCTCGCTCGAACGCTTGTTCAAATCGCTGCTAATCGAGCGGAGCAAGAAGCACTTTCGTCTTACTCGCGAGGGCCAGGT
>DATJGF010000011.1:0-38784 GCA_035495315.1 Candidatus Limnocylindrales bacterium | reverse complement strand
GCGCGGCTGACCGCCTTATCCTCCAAGGCGTTCATCGCACGCGAGTTAGGTCCGATGAACCGAATGTTACAACTCTCGCAAACGTCCGCAAAATGCGCATTCTCCGCAAGGAACCCGTACCCTGGATGAATCGCATCAACGTCAGTGATTTCCGCAGCGCTAACGATTCGATCAATCCGTAAATAGCTTTCGTTAGCGGATGCCTTACCGATGCAAATCGCCTCATCCGCCAATTGGACGTGCATGGAATTGACATCCGCCTCGGAGTAAATCGCGACGGTTCGGATGTTCAGCTCTTTGCACGCGCGGATGATACGGACGGCAATTTCGCCGCGATTTGCTACCAGGACTTTCTCAAACATGGTGGTTTTAGACGACTCGACTCGTGTGCCTGCCCGGGACGCCCTCGGTAGCGAGGTTCAACTGGGCCGGATTCTGAAAAGCGGTTGGCCGAACTCGACCGGCTTGGCATTCTCGACCATGACTTGAGTGATTATCCCTTTAGCTTCGGCCTTTATCTCATTCATCACCTTCATAGCCTCGATGATGCAGACGACCGTCTCGGGGTTAACTTCCGAGCCAACTTCAACGTAAGCCGCTGATTCCGGCGAAGGCGAACGGTAAAACGTGCCTATCATAGGAGATTTGATCTCGACCTCATTGCTAGGAGGGGCTGCGACTTGGGGAGGCACAACTGAGGTCGTCACCGCTGCTGGGGGGGGCTGGACATACGTAACAGCAGGAGCATCGTCGGGTGCCACCACCATACCGCCGCCATTTCCACCTCGCTTTAGCCTGATCTTGAAGTCCTGTTTCTCGAGTTCGAACTCCGAGACAGAGTTTTTCCTCATCAGATCTATGATGGCTTTGATATCTTTGAGATCCACGAGTTTTTATCGTTAGAGCGGACGTTTCTGTTTGCAACCGATTCAGAAAATGCAAAAAGCAGTAGCCGAAAGTCGGCTCTGCTTTGGCCTGCTCAGTTCAGATATGGGGGACATTAGCCAAGGTGCCAGGGAGCGTCAAGGAATAAAATCCACAACAGATCGGGATAAAAACCGCATTTTTTTGGTGAAAACAAGTGCTTTTGGTGCAAATCTACTTTTCGATAACGTTAATGGCGGCATCCACTGCCAAAACGTAGGAATGCCATCCAAATCCCACGATCTGCCCCCTGCAGACCGGCGCAATTAACGATTTATGACGGAATTCCTCTCGGGCATGGATGTTCGAAAGATGCACCTCGATTGTCGGAATTCCGACTGCGGCGATAGCGTCTCGAAGGGCAACACTGGTATGAGTGTAGGCTGCCGCATTGAGGACCACAGCTTCAAACTTGGCTCTGGATTGTTGAATCCAAGTGACTAGCTCGCCCTCCAGATTCGACTGCCGGAATTCAACTTCAGCGTTTAATTGCTTGGCCCGCTGGCGGACCTTGGCTTCGATATCCGCTAAACTGATGCGTCCATAAACGTCCGGCTCACGTTCGCCGAGCAGGTTGAGATTTGGGCCGTTGAGGAACAGGATTCTCATGCCGGGCCGAAACGTTAGGTTCGGCAATAGGGTTTGTCGACTGAATTCGGGAGCTGTGACCTATCAGGAGACCCAGGAACGTGAATGCCGGCCAGGCTAATGCCGGAATATAGAGCCCGAAATCAAACAAGCTCTGAAGCGACCACCCGAGAACGCCCAACCAAATTGAAAAACTGATCCAAGCCCTCCCGATTTGCTTATCGGTTTTCGTAAGATTCAAGGCGGTGACAACAGCTGTTCCGCAAAAACACAACGATCCTAAGATAAATGTCAGATAAGCCAAAAAACCTGGCCATCCGGAATCCGATGCTTGTTGCAGATAATCATTGTGGACTAACCGAGTCATTTCGGATTCAGGCCGTTTGAGTTGTTTGTACGGAATCGCGAAAGTGCCGGGGCCGGTGCCTAAGAGTGGATGAGTACGAGCGACTTGCACAGCCGCGTGCCAATAATCAACGCGAGCGCTGACACTGGTAGCACCTTTTTCGAAAAACCCGGCGTATTTCCAAAGAAATCCGGCAAGGCCGAGAACCGAAAGCCCAGCGATCAGAGTTAGTTTTGTCGATTTTTGGAAAGGCAATCTAAACAACGCCAGCGAACCCAACACCAGCATCAACAGCCAACCCCCTTTTGAGCCGGACCAGAACAGGCAGCCTAACGAGCTCAGTGCGACCAGCCCTGCGAGAAAGGCACGAGCTGGCAAGGTGAGCAGCTCGCGTGCGTTGCCGATTACTGCAACACTAATAGGAAGCATCAGGAGGAGCGCGCCAGCAAGTGAATTTGGGTAGAACAGTGTCGAGAAGATTCTGTTGCTCGACAATTTTTTGAGGTATTCCGGGGGAACTTCCTTCAATTGGGGATAAATCTCTCGGAAAAAGAACTCCCGGGTTGCTTGGAGACCGCCGAAATGCTGCTGCCAGCCGATGGCAATAACCAGAACAAAGGCGCACAGCAGCCCGATCCAGAAAAGTGCAAGCTTCTTAAGGCGGCTTAGAGCGAACAAACCGAGATAATAGCAGGAGATGCAGGCGGCTAAGTGTTTCAGAGTGGCCCAGGAAAGGGCCTCATCAACCGTTGCGGCGGCGGCAACGATTTGGCAGGCCAGCCAAATAAGTGGAAGGAGCAGAAGCCACTTTGGAATGGTTATCAGCCGTCGATCTTCACGTATGACCAGGACCAGGCCTAATATTGCAAGTGCTCCAAGTAGCCGATATGCCCAGGAGATCGGCCAGGGTGAGTCCAGCAGAAACTCGTAAATATTGGTGGGCGGCGTGACGTACCGTTCCATGATCGGCGGATTGCCGAATTTGAGCAATGTGAGGCCCAGGAATACGCCAAAAAGAACGCCGAAGACGCTGGCCAGCCGGGAGTTCAATCAGGAAAAGGAATTGGCGACAGCATAGACAGTTGATCAGAGCCGCAGCTTAAGGAGGCCCACCTCGAGCGCCAACGCCTCTTGGACGTTAGTGTCGAGCCACTCGCGGAGTTGCTCCATAATCTCGAGGTTTGCCACCGCGTCTTGTGGTGAAATCCTTTTAGCGACGACTTCTGTCCCGGATAGCTCGGGAAATCGCAAGAGGTCGCGAGTACCTTCGTTTTTAGCTTTCGTGCTTCCAGAGTTGGCTATGCTTCCCAAAGTGACGCTCCAAACCCAGATGTCGCGAAGCCACCAGTGAACAATGCTGAGCAGATCGCTCCTTTGACGGCGATACTCGGCCTCGATTGCCGCCGCCAATTCATCTTCCCACTTGTCGATATAGGATTTTTCGGCGTCTTGGTACTGTTGGAGGGGCGAGCGAGCAGTGAGACTCTGGTCGATGTTTTTCTTCATTTCGGTCAGTTTCTGCATCAGAACATCAAGCAGTCGGTACCGGCCGAGCAGGCTTTTTTCATGTGTTCGCGCGCTATCAGTGAAGGCTGAAAGCCATTGCTTTAGCTCCGCCGGCAACGGTGGCGGACGGTCCCCGGCAAAACTCAAACGTAGACAACGGGAAAGGATGGTTTCGAGGATCCGCTGCGGTTCGACGGTCAGGAGAATCAAAATAGATTTTGCCGGAGGTTCCTCGAGGGTTTTCAAAAAGGCGTTGGCGGCTTCGACTCGGAGTCTGTCCGCGGCGACGATCACGGCGACCTTGTAGGCAGCTTCATTCGGCTTGAGATGAATTTCCCTCGATAAGTCGCGTATTTGGTCGGTAGTGATAATTCGAGACTTGGATTCGGGCCGCAGCCAATGAACATCAGGGTGATTACCATGCTCGATCTTGCGGCAAGTGAGGCAGCGATCACAGCTATCAACGGGCGCACCATCAGCGATAATGGGCTGCGCGCAATTCAGGGTTTTGGCGAGCGTCTGGGCGATCATCTCGAGCGAGTCGAGGTCCTGACCGGCGAACAGGTAAGCATGAGCCAGTCGGCCTCGCTTAAGCGACCGCTGGAGCAATTCTATGGCCTGAGGGTGAGCTGGGGCGTCTTTGAATGCCATGCGGGCTTTAATCTAGCAAAGGCGCCGACTTGTCCAAGCGCCAAACTCCCCGACCGAGCGAGGTACACGTTTAGCGAAGTGGGTCATTGTAGGAGACGACGTAAGGAGATTCTGATTAAACCGAACGCAAAAAACAGAGAATAAACAGAGTCTCCTTTACGTCGTCTCCTACAGTGCAGGCCGTTACGGGGCCTAGTTCCGAGCGGTAGGAGTTGTCGGTTCCCGCTGAGCGCTGGGAAACCAGATTTGTTCTGGCGGCGCCAGCGGCACGGGTTCAATTGCTCGATCGACAATTTGCCGCATGCGTTGGAACCACCACTGTGCCCGAGAAATGCGCCGTTGCCGCCGAGGACTAAAAGCGGTCTGTTTTCCGAAACTCATTTCCAATTGTGCGTCATACATATCTTAGCCTTTCTTTTTGCGCACAATCCTAAGCAAGGCACTTGGACAAAGACTGTCCACGTCCCTCTTTTTTTTCAGCCGGAGCAAATAAGCCAGGTTTATACAGGAGAGATGATCCAAACAGGAAGGGGGCCTCCCGGCCCCCTCTCAGGCTTCGCGGGATAACCCCAGCAAGCTGGGGTGGAAGCCATGGACGCGCACGATAAGGCAGAAAACATCCTTGTCAATCCACTTTTCAGGGCGTGCCAAGGCCTCAAAGCAAATCGTTAAAGCTACAGCTAACCCGGGCTGAAATTTATCGAGCCGGCGCAGGGCCTTGGCCTGGGTGCTTAAGCTCTGAAACCAAATCGGTTAGACGCTTGCCGTAGTCGACGAAATTACCTCGCATCGCATTTTCGTTAGCGGCTTGGGCAGTGGGATCGTGGAAAACGACAACCATATGGGGTTCAATCGACAACGCGGCTTCGTACCCTCTGGCTACCGCGTCCTGCAGGATCTCCCTGACCTTTCCCTGACCTTCGCCGGGCCAATTGTAGTCGGCATCCATTTTAGTCTCATTCCAGGTGGCATCTTTAATATGTATGTGGATGACGTGCTCGCGGATATGCTCCCAAAACTCCAAAGCGTCCTGTCTCGGCCAAGGCTTAGGCTTTGACCGATCGGGATTAAGGATAGGGTTCGCAGTATCAAAGACCCACTTTAGTCCGGGGCATTTGTCGAGCAGTTCGAGCGCGTGCTGCCAACTCATCCCGCCATAGTTCATACAGTTTTCGTGCACCGGTTGGAGGCCTGCATCCAGAAAACGGTTGGTAACCTCTTTCACACGGCGGAATACCTCAGTGGGAATTTTATACTCATCCTCGCCCGGCTTGAAACTCATGATCCGCACGTATTTTGTGCCAAGTCGCGTCATGCGCGGGATGGCGCGCTTCACCTCGGCCTGAGTGCCCTCGAACGGGTCTTCGAGCTTTTTGGCCCAATTCATGATGGTCGACCCGAAGCAGTAGACGCCCAGGCCGGCTTTCTCGAGTTCTCTAACCGCGAGATCGAAAGCCGGGTCCGGGATGTCATGGAGGTTAGCTTTGGGGTAACCCGAAACTTCTACGCCACGCATTTCAATAGCGCGCCAGCCGAGTTCGCGGCAGGCCCGAATCTGGCCTTCGAGGCTATTTGCGGCTTCATCGCCGATGCCGGTAAGCAACATGGTGTGGAAGGGTAGGTCGACTCGGCGTGGGTTCGCAAGTGGCATTTAACCATGAGTTTCCGCTTGCTAGCCGTCCACCAAACCGGTTTGATTTTTCGCGCAAGGCACCTTTATGAAGCAACTCAATATCGGACTCATCGGTTACGGTTTCATGGGACGGGCTCACTCCAATGCATTTCGCAAGGCGGGCAATTTTTTTGATTTGCCTTATCAACCTGTGCTGAAAGCGATATGTGGCCGGGATGCAGCCAAAGTGAAGGCGTTCGCCGACAGGTGGGGATATGAATCGCGCGAAACGGATTGGCGGGCGCTAATCGATCGCGCTGACATCGACCTGGTCGACATTGCCTGCCCAAATGATATGCACCGTGAAATCGCGCTCGCTGCCGCAAAGGCCGGCAAGATGATCCTCTGCGAAAAGCCATTGGCGATGAACGGGCCCGAAGGTTTGAAGATGGTGCAAGCGGTCGAAAAGGCCGGTGTGCCAAACATGGTTTGGTACAACTATCGGCGGGTGCCGGCTGTCACTTTGGCCAAACAACTGATCGACGAAGGGCGGCTAGGAAAAATCTTCCATTACCGGGCGAAATTCCTGCAGGACTGGACGATTTCAAAGGATTTGCCGCAGGGGGGCGCTGGGTTGTGGCGACTGGATGTCAAGGTAGCCGGAAGCGGGGTGACCGGCGATCTGCTGGCGCATTGCATCGATACTGCGTTGTGGCTCAATGGCGGCGTGGAAAAAGTAAACGCTATGACAGAGACGTTTATCAAGGAGCGAAAACACACGCTCACTGGGAAAGTCGAGAAAGTTGGGATCGATGATGCGTGTGCGTTTCTGGCGCGCTTCGCTAATGGTTCACTGGCGACGTTTGAGTCCACGCGCTATGCCCGAGGACATAAAGCGCTATATACTTTTGAGATTAATGGCGAGCACGCATCGATCTTCTGGGACCTTCACGATTTGCACCGGCTGCAATATTTCGAGCACCGCGACGAAGGACGAGTGCGTGGCTGGCGTTCGATTCACGTCACCGACGGCGATCACCCATATATGGGGAAGTGGTGGGTACCCGGCTTGCAGATTGGCTACGAGCACAGCTTTGTTCACCATTTTGCCGATTTCCTCGAAGGCGCGGCAAAAGGCAAATCCGTGAGCCCAACATTTCGCGACGCACTCGAAACTCAGTATGTGTGCGACGCGGTGCTGAAATCGGCTAAGACTGGGCGCTGGGAGAAGGTCCCAACCGCGTCGAAACGTTAAGCGGGTCGTTCCCCAAACGCTTTCCTTCGAAGCTCGAGCTCCGCGCGGCCGAAATATTTGGGGGATTTTGGGGCCTCGCAGGAGCCCGGCGTTCCCAATGCCGCCCTGAATCACTGGGCTGCGCTAGGCGTGTGTTGCTCAGTCGGTGGATGCTTGACCTCGGACCGATAGAACTTTTTGGTGTCGTGCTCCAGCTTTTTCAGGCATTCCGGGCAGACACCGTGAGTGGTATCGATCTTGAAGTCCTCGGCTAGGTAATCTTCCAGGCGCATCCAGCGGTCATCATGCCCGACCTTGCGGCACCAGGCACAAATCCTTAGCATCCCTTCCAGGTAATGCAATCGTTCGACAAGGCGCTTTGTCAGCGAGTGAACGAAGGCCCAAATCAGCAGTATCAGGAATGTTTCGATGAAACTGTCGCGCCACTTGCCTAAATGTGTTTCTCCGTCGGTAAACAGGTGGGGTAAATCAACCAGCCGATTCAGCCAGGAGAGAAGAAGGATCAAGCCGAAACCGAAGCACTCATACCAAAGCACACGCGACCCGCTTTTGCTAACTTTCATAAGCAGACAACAAACACAGCCAAAACCCCAGTTCCCGGAGGCTCGAGCCGCGTGTAACTCGCCTCTTATCTCAAGCAATATTCTCGACAAAATCCAAATGTGCAATGGGTGTCGAAAATTATAAGAAAAAATATTAGGCATCTTTTACAACCATTATAAGAACTATGAAATCTGAACAAAACGGCAGGGGAGTATCGGTGGCGCGCATGACAGGCTATTGGTCTCAGCTGTGCCAATACATCGGCGAGCGGCGGGCAGGGAGCGCCGGAGATCACGCTGCAGCAGCTTATATTCTCGAGCAATTTCGACTGCTCGGCCTGCAAAACGTGCATGGAGAAACCTTCCCCTGTACGTCGGTCGCTAAGGCTCGCGCCGAGATTGCCATCGGACAGGCACACCTCGAATCAGTGCCGGCGCGAGTCCTTGCCGGTTCACCTGGCCTTCCAGGCGGCGGTCCAATTGAAGGCGAGCTGGTTTGGGTGGAGATGCCGGAGCAGGCTGAGCGGCTAATCGGGGCGGGGCTTCGCGGCAAGGTGGTCGTCTTGTTCGGCCCGATGCCAACCCGGGCGGATCTCCACGAGCGCCTGGTCAAAAGCCGGCCCGCCGTCGTCATTCATGTCGATGATCGTCTCCCCTTCGAGTGGGTAAAAGATGACGGGGTTTACCCTGTCTGGGTCCGGCGTTACGGCATGCCGCCCACAGTCACCATCCCGTTCCGAATGGCGTGGACGCTAAGGAAAGCCGGCGCAACGCGGGCCCGTGCGTCGATTTTCGTTAAACTTGAGCAAAGTCACGCCCAAAATCTCGTAGGTGAAATTCCCGGCCGCCGGCCTGATTTACCTTTAGTGCTGTTGGGCGCTCATCACGATACGCAATGCAATAACACCGGAGCCGACGACAACGCATCGGGTGTGGTCGGGCTGCTGGAGATCGGTGCTTTATTGGCGGACAGCAAGCCCTTGCGAACAGTCCGTTTCATCTCCTTTGGCGCCGAGGAGCAACTCTCGGTTGGAGCTGCCAGATACGCCGCCGATCACCGCGAGGAGATGCGCTCGATAGGCGCTGTGTTAAATCTGGACAGTGTTTCTTCGCCCCTCGGCCACCATTGGTTGCTGCGGGCTGGAGTCAAAGGATTTGGCTCATGGCTGGTGACGCAACTCGCAGAAGGCGGGCTCGATGTCGTGGAAAAGTCCGCGCCGATGCCGTTCGCGGATCATTTCCCATTTTCGATCTTTGGCATCCCGTCGGTGACGTTGATGCGGCCGAATATGGATAGCGGAATGCGCTGGCAACATCACAGCGCCCAGGACGACCTCAGCAATATTTCGGTCGATGAGCTTGCGCGCGTCGTCCGCGCCGTCAGCGGTGTTACTACGACGTTGGCCAAACAATCGCGCTGGCCGTTCTCCAGGGGATTGGCGCCCGAACAACGCAAGGAAACCGCCCGCATGGGCAAAGAATTGTTTGATTTGACCGCTCCCAAAAGGTAGGGCGCGACCGGCGGGCTTCCGAGTTCGTTGCCTATTTGAATGATCGATGCGAAGGTGAAAAATATGGACAAGACCAATATTGCTAATTTGCCGCGAGACGAACGAGTAACTCAGACCGTCACCATTGGTATTGCCGGCATGACCTGTGACAATTGTGTGCGCAAGGTCGAACGCGCCCTGCGCGGTTTGCAGGGAATAAAGGACCTCAAAGTTGATCGAGCAGAGGCGCTCGCCCGAGTAACCTTTGATGGATCGCTGGTTGACGTCCCTACGATGCACGACGCGCTGCTCAAGAGCGGTTACAAGCCTGTGCCCGCGCCCGTGCCGTAGCACAAATCGTCCGTAGAAGAAATCCGGAATCCGAAACTCGAAATTCGAAACAAGTCAAAAGGCTAGGAGCAGTTTCAATAAAAGTGTGGCCTCCTCTCCCAACCCTCTCCTCCAGAGGAGGAGAGGGGGAAATGACCGGACCGCACAAAACGGGCTACCGTCAACTTACATCCCTCTAAAGGAGTCGACGAATAGCAACTGACCGTCTCCAACTTTGATTTCAGATTTCAGATTTCAGATTCGGATTTCGGACTTGGGATTTTCCCTCACCCTCCCGCCAGGGCTCCGATTATCAAGAACGGTTCAGCACCTTTAACTACCAGCTCGGGTAACCGCGTTTCGGCGGGTTCGAGTGACAGATCTTGCTCACACGCGAAAAACCGCACGAATGGCCGGCGCCGCAGCGTGACGTGATCGCGGATAGTGCCGCGAAGAACGGGATAGGCCGCTTCCAGGGCGTCCAGCGTCGAGCCCAAAGTCGGGTGTTGCGGCTGAAGTTGCACTTCCCCGCCGACTTGCGCCAAGGTCCGCAGATGAACAGGAAGCACGACTCGGATCATGGCAACGTCTGCGCTTCCACTGACAGAACCGCCGGCAGATCCCGAACAATGGCGTTCCAGGTTTCGCCCCCGTCGGCCGAGCCATAGACCTGGCCGCCGGTCGTGCCGAAGTACACGCCACACGGTTCGAGGCGGTCAACCGACATCGAGTCGCGCAGCACGTTCACATAGCAATCCTTTTGCGGCAGACCTTTGGTGAGTGGCTCCCAGTCATTGCCGCCGGTCCGGCTGCGATAAACCCGCAGCTTGCCTTCCGGCGGGAAATGCTCTCCGTCGCTTTTGATTGGTACGACGAAAACCGTCTCAGGCTCATGTGCATGAACGTCGATCGGGAAACCGAAATCAGAAGGCAGGTTCCCGCTGACCTCATGCCAGGAGTCACCGGCATTGTCGCTGCGCATCACGTCCCAGTGTTTTTGCATGAACAGCACTCCAGGTCTTGAGGGATGCAATGCAATGCGATGAACACAATGGCCAACCTCGGCGTCCGGATCGGGGAGTTGGTACTGTGATTTGAGGCCGGAATTGACCGGCCGCCAGGTTTCGCCGCCATCATCGGTGCGAAACGCGCCCGCCGCTGAGATCGCAATATAAATCCGCTTCGGATTAGTCGGGTCCAGCAGAATCGTGTGCAATCCCATCCCGCCGGCCCCCGGTTGCCAGAGGTGGCCTTTGGCGTGGCGTAACGCGGGAAATTCCTTCCAGGTTTTGCCGCCATCGGTTGATTGGAACAAGGCTGCGTCTTCCACGCCGGCATAAACTGTGTCAGGCTCGGTCAGCGAGGGTTCCAAATGCCAGACGCGCTTGAATTCCCACGGATGCTGCGTTCCATCGTACCATTTGTGCGTGCCAACCTCGCCTTCGTAGACGAATTTGTTGCTCTCGCCCTGCGGCATTCCCTCAGGAGTGGTAGTGGGTCCGCCTCCCGGCGGGTTCCAGGTTTTGCCACCGTCATCGGAGCGTTGGATGATCTGGCCAAACCAGCCGCTGGTTTGCGACGCGTAGATTCGGTTGGGGTCCACCGGCGAACCCTTTAGATGATACATCTCCCAACCGGCAAAGTGTGGGCCATTAATTTCCCAATTTTGACGCTTCCCATCCGACGTAATGACGAACGCCCCTTTTCGCGTGCCGACCAATAATCGAACTCTGCTCATGTTTTTCCCTTACTTTGCTTTTACGTCTCGTTCCCACAACGCGAACACGTTGTTTTCAGTGTCCTGGCACACGACGAAGTAGCCCATCTGTGGAACGGGCGCTTTTGGCCTGATGATTTTACCGCCGAGCTGTTCGACCTTCGCCGCCGCCTTTTCGACTGAAGCCACTATCACATAATTCGTGACGCTCTGTTGTGGAGATTGGCGTGGCATCATTCCGCCGTCGGGACTCGCATCGGCACCGCCGGTGTCAATCAGCCAGTAAGGCATCGACATGGACCCCGGCATCTTTTTAATTTTCCAGCCAAAAAGTTTCGAATAAAACTTCTTTGCTCGTTCGGGATTGTCCGCTGCAATTTCGAACCAGACAATACTTGCCGGCGGTGCGCTTGTTTTTTTGCGTTTTGTTTTCATAGGTGCTTGGTTACATGACTGATCGCGGGGCGACGTAGATCATCCACGTCAGTCCAAATCGATCCGCCGCCACACCAAACCGCGGCGAAAAGAAAGTTTTGCTCAAGGGCATATGCACTTGGCCGTCTTTAGCCAATGCATTGTACAGGCGGTCCGCTTCGCCCGCGTCGGCAACTGTCAACGCCAGCGAAATGCCCTGGAAGATTGGCTGCCCTTCGCACCGGCAATCGGAGGCCATCAGCTCGGTGTTTCCCACGCGAAAACTGGAGTGCATCACTTTGTTTTCCGAACCCACCGGGCACATTCCCGGTTGAGGTGGCTCAGGACTGTCTTTGTAGCGCATCAACACGCCGACTTCGGCCCCGAGTGCGCTTCGGTAAAAGTCGAGCGCCTCCTCACAGCGGCCGTTAAAATTCAAATACGGTTGCAGACCGTTAATACTCTTAGTGCTCATAGACAAAGAATTTGTTTGTTGAATTAATTGGACGCGAGCCTGGCTCGCCCGTAAGGCCGAGCTCCACGAGGCCACTTTGGACTCCCACTTCTCCTCCGCGAGGGTCCGCCCCCAAACGCCGCGTATTCCATCTGTTCAGGAGCCGGCTGCTGCCAGCTGCGCTTCCGCCATCGCCTCTTTGCGCATCGGGCATTCGTCCGCGACCGGACGGACCTCAACCTCGGCACCATACGTCAGCCCGGGACATTCTTTGGCGATGGCCACCGCTTCATCCAGCGTGTCCACCCGCAACAGGAAGTAGCCCCCGATAGCCTCTTTGGATTCCGCAAACGGGCCGTCCGCTACGACCCGACCGCCCTTGCCGGTCACAATTTTACCGGTCGGTTCCAATGGGTTCCCGGCAGTCACTTTGCCCTGCCGCCCCAGTCTTTCGAACCAGCCCATCCATTCCTTTGATACCTGGTCGCGTTGCTCAGGCGACAAATCTTTCGCCCAATCATTGCCTCGGAATAACAGCATATACCCTGCTTTTGCGTTCTGCGTGCTCATGACTCTCTTTCCTTTCGTGTTGCAGTTTGTTGTTTTTTCGCTGGTCCGGCTGCTTTTCAGCGTCTGTGTGATTTACGCCAATAAAGACCAACCGCGGCCAAAAGTCCATCAATCCAGTTCTAATTTTCTAATTCTTAACAGTGATTTAACTGTTTTCATCCTGTAGTCGTTCGGCGATTCCCCAATTCGACAACCGCCCGAAAAAGATTTAAAAATCATTTTCGACGTTGCTGCGGGTTTGTTGGGATGGCGGTTTTATCATTTTCGTCCTCGTCCTCGATCTTTCTGAATTTTCGAGGACGAAGGACGAGGACGATTCGGGGCCGCCCTACTGTGGAAGTTCCTGCAGCCGGCGCTCGAGAAAACGCCTTTCAGGCTCCTGCTGAGTAAGCGTCAGGGCGCGTTGGTAGGCCGCGCGGGCATCGGCATTGCGACCGAGCCGGCGGCAGAGGTCGGCCCGGGCCGAGTGGGCGAGGTAATAATCGGTCAAGTCGCCCCGTGCCAAAATGTCATCGATCAAAGCCAAACCGGCTTGCGGGCCGTCCCGCATCGCGACGGCCACGGCACGGTTCAGTTCGACTACTGGCGAGGGCTGAACCTGGCGCAGCAAATCGTAAAGCGCCGCAATTCGTCCCCAATCTGTTGCTGAAGCGTGCGGTGCCTGGGCGTGCACCGACGCGATCGCCGCCTGAATTGCGTACGAACCGAAACCGGGCGAAGCGAAAGCCCGCTCAATCAACAGAAGGCCTTCCTCGATATGCGCCTGGTTCCAGAGTGTGCGGTCCTGATCTTCGAGGAGAATCAGATCCCCGGTGGGGGAACTTCGGGCAAGGCGGCGGGATTCCTGCAGCAACATCAGCGCGAGAAGTCCCAGCACTTCGGGTTCCGGCAGTAACTCGGCCAGGAGGCGCCCCAGCCGGATGGCCTCACCCGAAAGATCGGCCCGCGTTACCGACGCCCCAGCCGATGCCGAGTACCCCTCGTTGAATGCCAGGTAAATTACCTGCAGCACCGCGTCCAATCGCTCCGGCAGATCCGCCGGTTCCGGCACCTGGTACGGGATCTTCGCATCACGGATCTTCGCTTTGGCGCGGACAATGCGCTGCGCCAGCGTCGGCGGCGCGGTCAGAAAGGCTCGCGCGATCTCCTCAGTAGTCAGCCCGCACACCTCGCGCAAGGTCAGCGCGACGCGCGCCTCCGGTGCCAGCGCCGGATGACAACACGTGAAAATCAGCCGCAATCGGTCGTCCGGCACGCCCGACTCGTCGTTGATAACCGGTTCGCTGCTGGTCGACTCGAGCTGTTCGGCGATTGCCGATTGCGACGCGTCAAAGCGCGCGCGGCGTCGGATAATGTCAATTGCTTTGAACCGCCCGGTTGAGATCAGCCACGCAGCGGGATTGGCGGGCATACCATCGGTTGGCCAACGTTCCAGCGCTGCCGTAAACGCATCGTGCAGGGCGTCCTCGGCCAAATCGAAATCACCGAGCAACCGGATCAGGGTCGCCAGGATGCGGCGTGAATCGGCGCGATACACCGCCTCGACGGACTGGCGGACCTGTTCAGTTACCGGGTCTGTCATGACCGACAAAATTAGACCAGCTTTCGGTGAAGACAATAGGTTTTGAATTGAGGGTGTCAGCAGCATCAAGACGCACGGGGTTGTATTGGACTCACCGGTCGCCGCGATCACAGATGGCAAATGGCAAATGGACATAGCCAAGCCGCGTAAGACGAGATCAATCGAGCTTCTCACCTCGCGCCTGGCGTGCCTCCAATGAATTGTAAAGTGGGTGTCCTGGCTTCAGCCCACGCAGAAATGCCAGGCGAAATTCGCGGCCTTTCTCGGCTGCCTCATTTGCCGCCCGCATATCCTCCGGCATTTGACGGCGTCCATCAAACATCAGCCGTTGCACAGACGTGGACCATCCATTTAACTGCCTGGCACATGATTCAGCCAAAGATCGAATACTATCGAGTGAATTTTGAAATTGTTTCAATTTGGCGCGTTTTCGAACGACTGCGATCATCGAGCGCACTTCTCCAGCAGATCCCCGTCCAATGCCAATGAATGAAAGCAGCTCATTGGTTGTTGTGCGCTCAAACCCTTCAGCGATGTTGTTCGACACTGAAAGCGCTGCTCTGTCTAGTTGGTTTCGAAAACCTGCCGAAAGCGGCACATTAGTTTGTTCGAAAAGGTCCAGTACTGCATTGTACAAATTCGCCGCTTCCTGCCAGACAGGTAGCTCCTCGAAACGTTTGTATTTTGCTATAATTTGTTTTGCCGTTTCTCTCTTCCATTGCTATTTGCAATGTCAATCAATATATATCCAACCCAAATCACCCCTAACAACGCTGCACCCCATAACAACGCTGCCCATTAAAGCTCCCTCTAAGCCCGGCCGCTCCTTGTAACTTGAGAACCCTGAATTGACCAATAAGTTTCTCCTCGACAAGACAATCACCGGGTCGCTCCAATAGGCGTTGACACATGTTCTTCACTCCAATAGCGCTGATCTTTTTCGTGGCGTTGTGGTTCCTCTTCGCTCTGCTGCTGGGCTTAATCCAGATCGGGATTTTACAATATGTTTTCGAGAGCATGGGAGTGAGCCGCCGATACATGCTGGCTTTGCTCTTGTTTTCCCTGCTTGGCAGCTACGTCAACATCCCCATCGCTCATTTGCCGGGCGAACCTGTCCGCATGGGCCAGGTGGTGGATTTTTACGGCATGCAGTATGTCGTTCCGGTGGGCGGTTCTCCCGGGACCGTTTTAGCGGTCAACGTGGGTGGCGCGGTGATTCCGTTTATCCTTTCGGTTTATCTGACATTCAAGCACCGGCTCCTTGGGCACAGCCTCCTTGCCGTGGCCCTGGTTGCGGTGGTAGTTCATTCGATGGCACGGCCTGTTCCTGGGGTTGGTATCGCGGTTCCGATATTTATCCCGCCGGTAGTCACCGCTATTGTGGCGCTGGGTCTGCGGCGCTGGAATCCTGCGCCTTTGGCCTACATCGCCGGCAGCATGGGAACATTGATTGGCGCCGACCTGCTGAATCTCAGCAAGGTTCAAGATCTCGGGGCACCCGTCGCCTCAATCGGCGGAGCTGGCAAATTTGACGGCATCTTCCTAACGGGCGTCGTCGCCGTGCTGCTGACCAGCATCCTAAGCCCCGGGCGACGCGGGCGCGCTTGAAAGACTACAGCCATAAGGTGGGGCTCGCTCGCCGAGCGAGCCGTAGCCGCCTTTTCACTGGAAAACCGCTCGTCGACTTGTTAGGCGTAGCGCAGAGACGGCATCGAACAGCTTTCAATCAAATAGCATTTAGTTTTTGCGAGCAAAAGCAGAGTAGAACTCTGCGGTACAGCAGAGTTCTACTCTGCGCTACGAGGCAGAGGGCGCGCTAAACGGATGGCTCGGCGAGCCGTCCCTACCTGATATCTCGGGTATTTAGGTGGTATTTAGGAGATGAGTTCTACAAAATTATTGACTGAGCAGTGTCGTTTCAAAATCCTGTTTGAGTTTTGAAACAGAAAAACCGGAAGATACTCGTCATCCTTTCCAATCGTTGGGATCGCAACCAAAAACCTCGATTGCTGGAACTGGACTGTGACGCCGAAGGCAACATTCACAAGCGGCGGCCGTTGCGCAGCCTGCCGCGCGAAGCCCGTTTTCATGAGGTGTGGGAAAACGACGAAGGCAGGACCGAATTTGACGCCTGTTTCCGTTTCTCCCGAAAGTATGGACACAAGCTGCAGAAACGCAGCTAAAGGGGACATGCCCTAACCGTTCTTCACTACTACACCGTTCAACACCTGTGAGGAGCCAATGACGAATGGGTAGGCGGGATGGCAGATGGCAAATGGCACAGGGCAGAGGGCAAAGGGCGAAATGATGGCAGGGAGCCGGAACACTCTGGGCGCACGTGGTCGAAAAGTTTAGATCTGAGCCACGTTAAGGTGAAAGCGAATGGCGTCGAGCAATTGCTTTGGACCAAAGGGTTTAAGAAGGAAATGCGCCGCGCCTGCGTTCGCGAAGTTAGAGCGATAGAGGTAATAGCCTGATTCAGCAGTAATCAGAATCACCGGGATGATTTTGGCAGCTGGTGATTTCTTCAATTCAAGAAGGACCTCCAAGCCATCCAGTTCAGGCATCAGTATATCGATGATTGCGAGGTTTGGTTTTTCACGTTCAGTCGCTGCGATTGCTTCGCGACCGTTGGAGGCGCCAAACCACTCGTAGCCTGCGGATTGGATGTGAGGCCGGTAAAGCTGGAGCATTAGCGGGTCGTCGTCCGCAAAAAGGATCTTAAGAGCCATTTCCCACCCCCACAGTAACCCCAATTGTCAGGTCCGGGTTAATGATGAGAGCTTACGGTAGTTGTGGGGGGATTAGCAACACGATGAAATACGGAAGGCGACGGGTCGAATACCTGGGTTATTCACCCCATATTATGGTCGATCTTTTTGCTGGTTGAGGACAACGATAACTCATGCTCCACACATTAATAACAGTGATCTCTTTCTTGGCATTGGGATTCCTCTTTCCCCTGCCACTGGGCCTGATTCAGATCGCGATTTTACAGTATCTTTTCGATTGCCAAAACACGCTGCCGTTCATGCGCCTCATCGCCCAATTGTCAGCCGCCTGGCGGTTGCCCTCCACCCTCCTTTTGGTTTCCGCACTGGCCGCCGGCTTTCTGACGCAAGTCGCCTCTTCCGCAGAGTTCCCCCTGCAAACAAGTGCAAATCACCGTTTCCTGGTCGATCAACAGAATCGGCCTTTCATCGTCGTCGGGGATACACCTTGGTCGCTGATTGTGCAGCCCGAGCCGGCGGGCGTAGATCGGTACCTGCAGGATCGGCAGCGTCGCGGGTTCAATGCAATTATTGTTAACCTTATCGAGCACAAATTTTGTACGCATCCTCCGAAAACGCGCGCCGGGCTTGCCCCGTTTGATCCGCCAGGCGATTTTTCCAAGCCCAACCCCGATTACTTCGATTACGCACATCAGGTGATTCAGAAGGCCAACGACCACGGGATTGTGGTCTGGGTCGCTCCGGCTTACTTGGGGTATGGCGGCGGAGACGAGGGTTTTTTCCGCGAGATGAAGGCAGGAGGCAAGGAAAAGCTGCGCGCCTACGGACAGTTTGTCGGTCGGCGGTTTCGGGACTTGCCGAACATTGTCTGGTTGCTGGGCGGGGATTACACGCCGGACCCTGCGGACCGGTGGACGGTGACCGAACTGGCCAACGCGCTGGAGCAGGAAGATACCAATCACCTGATGACTGTGCATGCCTCGCCCGAAAACTCCGCCGCCTCACTTTTCGGCCACGAGCGATGGCTGAGACTCAACACCGTTTATAGTTACCAATCCAATTTGTTTCAGCCGGTTTTGGCCGAATACGCGCGCGAGCCGATCCGCCCATTTGTTCTGATTGAATCCACCTACGAAGGCGAACACGGGTCAAAACCGGACCAGATCCGGCGCCAGGCCTATTGGACGATGCTGGGCGGTGGTTGTGGACAGTTCCTGGGAAACAATCCGATCTGGCACTTTGATGGACCGGGTCTCTTTCCCGCGCCAGTTACCTGGGAACAAGCGCTGGGACAGGAGGGTTCACGTGACATGGCTCACCTGGGGACCTTATTTCGGCAAATCCCGTGGGACAAATTAATCCCGGAGGAGAATCACGAAATCGTGGTCGAGGGCTACGGAAAGGATATCTCGACGGCATTGACGGCTCGAACCGAGGACCGGCGGCTCTCAATGACATATTTTCCCTCGACGGGCACACAACCGCGGGAGTTCAAGATCGATATCAGACAGTTTGCCGGGCCGGTGGCGATGCGCTGGTTCAATCCAGTCGGCGGGGCCTTCAAGTTGCCTGGAGAGGCAGACGCACGATTAGCATCAGGACAGCACCAATTGCGGACGCCTGGTGACAATGGGGCGGGTGCGAATGATTGGGTGCTCGTGCTGGAAGGACGTAACGCATCGATGAATTGACAATGTCGTGACCCGGATGAAACACCGCGGAATCAGAAACCTCGCTGGCCGTATTTCGCGGGTGGTAATCCACAGTTAAGCCTTCTTCGCGCCTTAGCGACTTCGCTGTTTCAACAGCAAGGACGGGAAGACGTGAAGAGTGGAGTTTATCAAACCGGATGTGATTCTGGCCGAGCGCAGCCTCCGGTGCCATACTTGATGTTCCTGGATTTGAAATTACCGCACCTGATGGGTTTGGATCTATTGAAGTGGGTCCGGCAACGGCCCGAATTCGACTCCGTGGTGGCGATTGTTTTGACGTCGTCGGCCAATCCGGTGGACGTTGATGCGGCGTATCACCTGCGGGCCAATGCCTACATGGTTAAGCCTTCCGGTTTCGAAAAACTCTGCGTGATCGCCAGGTCAGTCAAGGACTTCTGGCTGGTGCATAATCAACCTGGCGTAGTCATGCTGGAGGAATGAAAGCGATCGCTGACTGCACCGAATATTGAACTTCGAACATATTGAACTTTTGAACATTGACGGTTTGTTCAGGCGTTCTGAGCACAGTGGTTTTTAAGCAATTTAGCTCTCTGGAAAGTAATCTCCGCCAACGATTTTAGGGCCATAGGTGGATGGAAAATAATCGTCGCCAACGACCTTTGCTTTCAGTTTCCGGGAGACCTGGAGGGGCGGCATTGCTGCTGTTTGCGGCTTTTTCTCGGGCGCCGAGGCATCCCGGTGACGATAGTGGCCACGCGCGTTAACCTCAAGTAAACCGGCCTCGACCAGGGATGTCATAAGGTTTTTGGCCCAATCAGGCGATTCTTCAAACCGTCGGCGGCCGCCGGCTCGTCGAGTGATTTCCGGTAATGAGACAAATTTGCTGGGAGCGGTTTTGAGGTAAGCAATTATGTCTAAAGCTTCTGCATTCAGTATCATCCAAAGCCTTGATAGCAAATAGGATGCCACTCGATGCGTCCAAAGTCCAAAGTCTAAAGTCCAAGGTCCAAACTCCAAGGTCCAGAATCTGAACGTCTTAGCTTTTACGTTTTCACGCATCACGCAACCCGCAACACGCATCACGCTACCCCACATCCGCATCGCTAATCTTTGCGGCATTTTCAAAGCGCGTATAGGACCGTTGGAAGACTAAATGGACGTCCCCCGTAGGGCCATTTCGTTGTTTAGCGACCAGGAGGTTAATTGGTAAGACGTCTTCGTTGACGGCGTCGTCATCACTGTCGCGACGTTTGGTTGGGTCCTCAGGATCGGAGCGATAGAGTAACCCGACGAGGTCGGCATCCTGCTCGATGCTTCCAGATTCACGCAGGTCGGCCATGTTCGGTTTACGGCTTTTGTCCTTCTCAAAATCGCGGTTGAGCTGACTCAACACAATGATCGGGACTTTCAGTTCCTTGGCGAGCGCCTTGATGCCGCTTGAGATGTCGGCGATTTCCTGCTGCCGATTTTCAACACGGCGCGAGCTGGAATGCAGCAACTGGAGGTAATCGATGACGAAGAGCTTGATGCCATGCTGTTGCTGGAGGCGGCGGGCTTTGGCCCGCAATTGCAGTATCGATAGTCCGGACGTGTCGTCGATGAATAGCGGCGAGCGCGCCAGCAAACCAGCAGCGGTGGTCAACTTGGGAAAGTCTTGTTCTGCCAGGAAGCCGTCGCGGATATTCCGCAGGTTCACTCGGGCACGCGAACACAACATGCGCAGCACCAGGGCATCCGCCGTCATTTCCAGGCTGAAGACGCCGACGGGCAGCTTTTGCTCCAGCGCTGCATGCTCAGCGATATTCATTGCCAGCGAGGTCTTGCCCAAGCTCGGACGGGCTGCGATGACGATCATTTCACCTGCATGCAAGCCGCTGGTCATTTTGTCCAAGTCAGTGAAACCGGTCGCGATTCCGCTGAGTTGTCCCTGGCGGGCATGAAACTCCTCGATCGTCGCGATCGCGTGATTGACCAACTGCTTCATGCTGTTGGTAGCCTCGGTGACGCGAGATTCACTGATCCGGAGGATGTCCCGCTCCACCTCGTCCATCAGCGCATCGACTTCGCCCTGGTAATCATACACTCGGCCGACGATGTCGGTGCAGACGTGAATCATTCTCCGCAGGAGAAACTTTTCCAGGACGATATCGAGGTAATAACTCAGATTGGCGGCTGAGGGAACGGCGTCCGGCAAAGCGGAGACGTAGGCCAGGCCGCCGACTTGTTCGAGCATCTGCTTGTCCTTCAGCCGTTGGTGAAGTGTGATGATGTCGATCGCTTCCCGCTGATCGTACATCTGCAACACGATCTCGAAAATTGTCCGGTGGCGGAGGTCGTAGAGCACCTCCGGGTTGCCTTTGAGTTTTTCAATGCACTCAGGCATCGACTCATTCGGCGCAAGGAGCACGCATCCGAGCATGCCTTTTTCGGCCTCCGGCGAGTGTGGCGGCAAGCGGTCGACACGTGCCGAATCGGCAGCGGGCTTTTGGCGCCGCGGCTTTTTCAAATCCGCGACGGAGCTCGCCGTTTCTGAAATCGAATTGATCATGGGGGAATGAAACAATGATTCCGCGCTACATTCAAATCCGAGTTATCGGATATTGATAACACGTTGTACACAGTGGCCGCGTTGTCAGTACGATTGAAGTGGTGGGGTTGACCGTAGGGCGGTCCGCAGGCGAGGACGCCCGTTACCAAGTCCACGTCCGTAGTTTACCGGAATTGCCTCGCGTTTCCGTTCGGTGTCTAATGAGTGGTGGAAAATCAATGCAAGCTTTTTAGCGTGTGGATCTTGTGAACATTGTCAGGTCGTGTGAAAGGCTAATCTAAAGGTTCAATTTTATGAAACGCGGGCCGGCTCGAAATCCTTGTCCTAGTGTAACGATAGCGCTACTCGTGCCGATATTGGTAGCGAGCAACAACGCGCGGGCGGCGGTACCGGTGATCACGGGCTTCGAACCCCGTTCGGCTGCAGCAGCAACCGAACTGAGAATCTCGGGCGAGAATTTTAATACCAACACGAAGGGAAACATCGTCTATTTCGGCGCGGTCCAAGGCCTCGTCACTGCGGCCAGCAGCACGAACTTAACCGTGCGTGTTCCCGCCGGTTCAACTTATTCCCCTATTAGCGTTACGGTGGATGGATTGATTGCGCGATCGCCACAACCGTTTCTGCCGACTTTCCCGGGAGAGGGTTCACCCATCGGAACCCAAGCGCTCGAGCCTGGCTTCACCATTCCGGCGCCACAGGGCCCAACGACGGTTGCTTTGGCGGATCTCGATAATGACGGCAAACCCGACCTCGTGCTGGGGAACGGCCTCGCTCGCTCACTTTGGTTGTTTCGCAATATCAGCACCAATGGCACGTTGGCAGCCGCATCCTTCGAGCCGCCTGTCACAATCCCTTTTCCCCCGGGTGATCCTTACAAAATCGCAGTCGCTGACCTGGATGGTGACGGCAAGCTCGATCTGATTGTTTCGACGTTCGGGACCAGCCTGGTGTCGGTATTCCGCAACACCACCGCTTCAGGACTCGGCGCGGTCCTTTCGCTTGGACCGAGAATTGACCTGACGGTGGGTGCTGATTGCCGCTCTGCCAGGGCGGCGGATCTCGATGGTGATGGCCGCCTGGATATCGTCACGGCGAATTACGGAGACAACACGGTTTCAATTCTCAAAAACCTAAGCAGCCCTGGAGACCTCAGCACCAATTCGTTTGCGCCGCACGTTGACCTGCCTGCGCCCACACAACCCTACGACGTTGCCCTGGGCGATCTCGATGGCGATTCACAACCGGACATCGCGCTGGCTTCTTATAGCCAGACACTCGCGATTTATTGCAATCGCGTCGCGGGTGGCGAGCTCCAGACCAATTCCTTTGTGCGGACTGACTTTCCCGCTGCCCCCGAAACAGACACCATTGAGCTAGGTGATATCGACGGTGACGGCCGTCTCGACGTCGTGGTCGGTGCGATTCATCCCGTGAACATGGGGGTCTACCGTAATCTCGGCGGTTCGTCCTTCACCACGAACTCACTCGCGGATCGGGTCGAATTCTCCACCGGCCACTGGACGCATAACGTGGCCCTGGCCGACTTTGACGGCGACGGCAAGCCGGACATCGCTGCGGTTGGCGAGTTGGACAGTTATCTCTCGATTTTCCAGAACCTCAGCACGTCGGGATCATTTACGTCAGGCTCACTTGGGGGACGAGTCGATTACGCGTCGGGCTGGAACGCGTGGGGTTTGGCGTTAGGGGACCTCGACGGCGACGGGCGACCTGACGTCGCGTTTTGTAACTATTGGGACAACACGTTTACGGTTTACCGCAATCGCAGCTCCTATGCCGGACCACCTTACATCGTCTCCCAACCCGCCAGCCAGAGCGTCGCATTAGGTGACAGCGCCGAGTTCAGCGTCGTGGCGGAAGGCACGATGCAACTGAGTTATCAATGGTGGCACAACCAAAATGCCATTCCCGGAGCTGGAGCGGCGACACTGAGTTTCGCCGAAACTCAGCCCGGCGATGCCGGCGAGTACTTCGTCGTTGTTACCAATATTCATGGTTCAGTTACCAGCATCGTCGCGTCCCTCTCTTTCTCCAATCGGGCGCCTTACATTACTGTCCAACCGCCGGACCAAAACGCGCCGCTGCACGGCTCAGTTTCGTTCACAGTCACGGCTGGTGGGACACGTCCACTCAGTTACCAATGGCGCTTCGATGGCAGCAACGTCGTTGGTGCCACGACTTCGGTTCTGAATTTGACCGATCTCCGGACCGACCAGGCAGGCACGTACTCGGTTGTCATCACTAATGAGCTTGGCTCGATAGAGAGTCGAGACGCCCAATTGACCGTCATCATCCCGCCCTCGGTGGTCAGCATCGTTGGCACAAACGTCATCTCCGGCTCGCCGGTTGGGATTCCTATTATTCTTGCGGCGAGTGGAGAAGAAAATGCGCTCAGCTTCAGCGTTGCGTTCGGTGCTGACCAGGTAAAGCTTTCGCCGCTGACCTTTGTCGATGCCAGTTCCGCACTGGAAAGCTTGGGTGGTATTCTGATCCTTAACACTAATCTGTTAGCCCAGGGACGTTTGGGCCTGGGGCTCGCTCTGCCCGCGGGAACTAAATTTCCCGCCGGCACCCAGGAAGTGGCCCGCCTAACTTTTAACACCTCGATCGTCACTAACATCACGCCGCTCTATGCGCGGATCGCCTTTGTCGATCAGCCGCTGGCGCGCCAGGTCTCGGATCCCTTGGCCCGATCGCTCCCCGCGGCTTTCATCGCCGGAACCGTCACCTTGATGCCGACTGATCTCGAAGGTGACACTTCGCCGCGGACAAATGGCAATCGGACGTTGACCTTGAACGACTGGGTGCAAGCCGGAAGATTCGCCGCAGGATTGGATGTTCCAAGTTCGGGAAGCGAATTCCAACGCGCCGATTGTGCTCCCCGCTCGACGAGTGGTGACGGCGTTTTGAATGTCATGGATTGGGTGCAGGCTGGGCGTTATTTCGCCAAACTGGATCCTCCCACTGCAATCGGCGGTCCGACCAACTCCGTCACTCCAAGCCCGGAAAGTCCATCTCCCACACGCCAGGTGCGCGCAGTGAGCGTTGCCGCGATCCAGGATCTGGAAATCGCCGTGCCCGTGCACTTAACTGCTCAGGGCGATGAAAATGCGTTGGGTTTTACCCTCAGATTTGATCCCGCGCGCCTGCAATACACCCAGGCGGTGCTTGGCGGCGACGCCGTGGGAGCAGCCCTTAACGTCAATGCATTGCAGGCAGCTTCCGGGACCTTGGGAATGGCTGTAGCCTTGCCGGCGGGGCAGTCGTTTGCGTCAGGCACGCGCGAAGTGGCGAAGCTTTATTTTATTCCGAAATCCTCGGCCACCGGCAGCGCTTCGTTGAATTTTAGCGACGGACCGGTGCTGCGCGCCGTCTCTGATCCGGCGGCGAATGGTTTGGCGGCGAATTATCTGGACGGCCAGGTCATCGTTAATCCGCTCCCATCTCTGAGGATTAGCGTTTCCGCGACGGCTCTGACCATCGGCTGGCCCTTATGGGCTGCCGGTTTTGAAGTTCAGACCAGTACCAAATTATCACCTGACGCCAACTGGACGGTTGTGCCCCAGCCGTCGCAAACCAGCGGCACCGAGCTGATCCTTCAGCTTCCAGTCCCCGTCGAGACCAGCTTCTTCCGCTTACACAATCGATAACTCGGTGGAGCTCGGCGATAGTGCCACGCAGAGCCTCTGGCCTTCCAGGTCGCCATTCTGTGAGTCGAACAAGATCCCTACTTTCATGCTGATCCAGAAGCGATAGCTCCATCCGCGCACATATTCCGGGTGCTCTTAATGTCCTCTTAACCTCCCAGGAGTATCTTCTAAATATGCAGAGAATCTCTTGGATTCAAAAACGTTTAAGTCAAACCTGGTTTGATTTACTGGGTGCTTTCGCAAGTTGCGGGTCCTGGTTATGCAAATGAAACTCGTCGCGCGGCGAAATGCCGTCATCACGCTGGCGCTCATTGGGATGAGCGCGCTGTCACCGCTCACGCGCAAGGCTGTTCTCGGGCTGGCACTGGCCTTCACGTCGCCGGCCCCTGGCCAAAACTCTATCGACCCGCCTGGGCGAGTGGGTAGGCCGTCCAGCGACTCAGATTTCCCGCCTCCCAGTTTCGATGGCCGACCGCCCTTTGGCCCAGGTGGACGGGGCGGCTTTGCACTTATGCGCGAGACCAAGTTGGTCGCGCGATTTGATAAGGACGGCAAGGGCTGCTTCAACACGGCTGAGCGCAAAGCCGCCCGCGAGTACCTGTACCGGGAAGGCTACCAACGCCTCCGGCATGGGGCGCGGTCCACGCTGGGGACGTCCGCCGTGGGCCCACGCGGACGATGAAGCACCCCCAAAACCAGGCCTGAGAATTTCCCAGACAGAAGTGGAGAATCTGTCACAGGTCAGCCGCTGTATGGCTCCAACATCATCCGCACCTTCTTCCTGGATTTTGAGGAGACCGATTGGGAAAAAGAAATGGCTGAGTTCAAGCGTACCGACATCGAAGTTCCAGCCAGGCTTACCGTCGATGGCAGGACCTATGCCGACGTTGGAGTCCATTTCCACGGCATGTCTTCGTTCATGATGGTCAGCGAGGGGCACAAACGTTCGCTAGTCCTCACACTCGACCTGGTACATCACGACCAGCAGCTCGAGGGTTATCACAAAGTCAGCCTTCTCAATTCGCATTAGACCCCTCCTTTCTGCGCACTGTATTGGCGATGCAGATCGCGCGCGATATCATACCCCGCACCCAAAGCCAATTTCGCCCGTGTCGTCATTAATGGCGAATCCTGGGACCTCTACGTCAACCAGCAGCATTTCAACAAGGATTTCACCAAAGAACAGTTTGGCACCACTAAAGGCGCACCCGGCTGGAAGGTCCCGGGCAACCCCCGCGGACACGGCGGTCTGGAGTACCTTGGGGAGGATACGGAGTCCTATAAACGCATTTACGACTTGAAGTCCAAGGACAACCACAAGTCCTGGGCGGCGCTGATCCAACTCTCCAAAAGCTTGCAGCAAACTCCGACACAGCAGTTGGAGAAAAACCTCGCTCCCATGCTCGACGTGGATGGCGCGCTGAAATTCCTTGCCTGGGAGAACGTTCTCGCCAACGGATGTCTCCTTGACTTCAGGCAGGCGGAACGGTAGGGCTGGAGCCCAAAAATTCCTAACAATTGCCCTTATGAAAACACAAACCGCCCAAGGCCTGTTTCCGTTTTTGCTTGTAAGCCTTTTGTGCGCCTCCACAGCGGCGATCGTGGGATGCAGTTCCACAGGAACGACGTCCGGAGAGGCTGGCAAATCCAGCACGACGACCGGACAGGTGCCCTCAAAGTATGTCGCCGATGACCGGCGCACGATTGAAATAGGTAAAAATTCCTCGGCAGACGGCGGACTGAGCTTCAAAGATCCGCACCTGAACAAGTGCTGGATAGCAGATGGATTTAATTTCAAGGGGTACGACACACTGCACATTCCGCCGTCGACTTCGACTGCGAAGGTGCACGATGATGAACAGCGGCTGCTGGATTGGGCGAAACAGACGTTTCCTACGGAACTGGCCGCTTCAATTGGACGCAAAGGAATTTTTGAAAAGGTTGTTACCAGGGAAAGCGAAATTAAGTCTGGCGGCAAGACACTCAAACTGGAGACGACAATCGTCGAATATTCCAAAGGCGGCGGGGCGGCGCGTTTCTTTGCAGGACTTTATGGCGCCGGCCAGCCGATTTTAAAGGTCCAGGGCAAGATGACCGACGGCGACAAGCTGGTGTTCACTTTCGAAGGTCAACGAAGCGGCACCTCGGCCGGCGCCAGAACGGGCGGCGGTTACATGAAGGATGAAGACGTCCAAATCGAAGATATTCGCAGCCTGACATTGGACCTGACCGACTTCATTGCTGCCATCGCAGGAAAGTATCAGGTCAAGTGAGAGCACTCCGCCTGGCGCTCCTGTTGCTGTTGGTTTCCCATGGCGTGCCGGGTGGAATCCCGTGTGCGAATTGTGCCGAGCCGTCCACCTCGGCGACGAGGTCTAATACATTAAGCGCCCTCCCGCTTCAGGCGTACCGTCAGTTTGCATTGTTGCATCAAGGAGAGCCCTCGCGCGGAAAGCAGCTGTTTGAGGATGAAAACAAGATTGCCTGCGCGAAATGTCATACGGTGGATGGCAGCGCCGGACGGGCCGGTCCGGATTTGTTCGCGGTTGGTGACAAGTTCGGGCGCGGTGACATCGTCGATTCCATCTTGCATCCATCGCAAACGATCGCCGAAGGATACGCGGCGACGACAATCGAAACCAAGGGCGAGGAGGTTTATACCGGAGTTATCAAGCGGGCAACGGCGGATTCGATCGAACTGATGCTGGGCGATGCCCGACTGATTCGCATCCCCACCCAGGACATTGCTGCTCGATATAACTCCGAGATCTCACTGATGCCTGACGGCCTGGTCTCTGGACTAGCCTTGCAGGAATTTACTGATCTCATCGAGTATCTCGTCAGCTTGAAACAACCCCAGAGCGTGAGCCTGATTGAAAATGGAATGCCCGCAGACATCGTGTCGATTCCCAAGCCTGTCCGGTTCGAGCCGTTCCCGGATGACACACTGAAGTTCGAGCACCCGGTGTGGTTCGGGCCGATTCCAGGGGAAAACTCGGCGTTCCTGGTTGTCGAACATGAGACGGGGAACATTTGGAGGCTGGATTGCGGACCCGCAGGAAACACCCGAAGTCTTTTTGTGAATCTCGAGCAGTATCTGAAGGGCACCCGCGGATTGCTGGGCATGGCATTGCACCCGAAGTTTCTCGAGAACCGCAAATATTACTACGCAAAGCACCTGGTTAAGGATGGTAAATTCGCCACTTACATTTTTGAGCGCGAGGCCGCTCCAGATTACAGAACGGACTCTGGGCACCCGCCGCGGCTCATTTTGAAGATTGACGAAACGACCGGTGTGCACTACGGCGGCGGTCTACAATTTGGGCCTGACGGTTTCTTTTATATCGGTATGGGCGATTCCGGACCACAGGAGGACCCGCAAGGGCACGGCCAGGATACCACACTGCTGTTGGGGAAAATGCTGCGCATTGATCTGGGCGCTGTCGCAGAAAGACCTTACTCAATCCCGAGTGATAATCCGTTTGTGGGACGGGGCGATGTGCGTCCGGAAATCTGGGCCTTCGGCCTGCGCGAACCCTGGCGTTTCAGTTTCGACCCGCTCACCGGTGAGCTCTGGGTCGGTGACGTGGGGCAGGACCGATATGAAGAAGTCGACATTGTGCGACGCGGAGAGAATTACGGCTGGAACGTTTATGAAGGGTTCGAGCCATTTTCGAACCGGTATCGCAAGATTGGTGTTACGTACATTCCACCGGTTTTTTCGTACGGCCGAAAGTTCGGTGTGTCGGTGACGGGTGGTTTTGTGTATCGCGCCGATCCGAAGTCATCATTTTATGGGGTGTATGTGTTCGGAGATTTTCAATCACAGCGCGTTTGGGGTTTGACGCAGGAACAAAGAAAATTGCGCCAGATTCGGCAGCTCGCTGTTGCCCCGCAGCGGGTGGTGTCCTTCGGCCGGGATACAAAGGGTGAACTCTATGTCGTTGGTTACGAAGGGACGATATACAGGATTCATCTCGAGGAATCGGCATTCGATTAACAAAGGGTCCCAACCTGTGCCCGGTCGGCCAAGTTGTTAAACTTTAATGGCCTTTTTTTTGAGGCCAGGCTTCGTGCAGGTCGCGAATCGGCTGTTCGGCAACGCAGATTGGGAGCTGTCTCTCTTCAGGCACCATCCAGGGATCATCAAAGTGCGTGACAAGCTGAACAGAACTGAAAAAACGCGACAGGTCTTCGGGCGAGATCCCGACACTGACGACGACCTGGCACACCCGGCCGGTTGGGAGCGGCCAAAGCAAAAAGTTGTTCGGTAGGAGAATCGTTGGAGTCAAGTCATGCTGTGGCCCGAAGAATTCGAGGGCGCCCGCTTGACCGTAATTACGCGTGAGGAAAACAGCCTGGGCGCGCTTGGCAGGGGAGAGCGCCTCGTACGCCTGCGCTACCGCGGCTACCTGGTCTTCCCATCCGAGCATGTCGGCGTAGTCCTGGGGTAATGGAAGCACGACTTTGCGATTCGTGGTTACCAATGACTTCTGTCCCAGCGCCGCGGCGTATTTGGCCATTTGCGTAGGGGGCAAAATGGGGAGGCCCATCGGCAAGGCGATGATTCCGCCAACGACGATCAGAACGAGCAAAGTCCTCGTCGCTACACGGACACCGTTTTTGTTGGAGGCTTCCAAGGTCGCCGCGCCGGCGGCGAAAAGCATCGGGTAAATGGGCCCAAGGTAGTAAGGCTTGCCGTGAAATAAAAGCAACAGCAGGAATGCCACCACAGAGGCCCAGCCCAATGACCGGAACGGTTTGCCTAAACGGCCACAGAGCAAAGCGCCGAGGCCAACTAACGCGAGCACCAGAATCGGCCCCAGCATGCTCAGCTGTCCTGCCAGGAAGTCGCCATAGGTAACTCGGCTGAGTTGTTGCGAGCGCAGATCCCCCATGTGGACAAGCACCGGCAAGTCGAGACGTAGTTGGCCGACAAGGCTCGGGCTGCCTACCACGAGCGCAACCAGAACCGCAAACCAGGCAGCACCACTGGTCAGACATTTGCGCAGCGGAGTTAACAAAATCCCAACTCCGACACCCACCGCAAAAAAGCCTATGCTGAACTTCGTCAACAGACCCAATCCCCCCGCCAGACCCAGCATCCACCACGAGCGGCGGTCAGGCGATTGACAGATTTTTGCCAAGGCGAAAAAGCCCAATGTCCACCAGAGCTGATCAAAGATGACGGGCTGAAAAAGACTGGCGGGTCTGAGAAATAGCCCACAGCAGAGGACGGCGCACATCGCGATTCCCTGGGCAAACCGTTTGCCGCCGAACTCACGCGCGAGGAGGCCGGCCAAAACCACAATCGCCCCTCCCGCCAACGCGGGGAAAAATCGAATCGCAAACAGCGTATCACCGAAAAGAAAGCGCGCGGTGTTGGCGAAGAGGGCGATGGCAGGTGGAAAATCCATGCGCCAGAAATGGAGGTGTCGGCCCATCGCGAGATACAGGAATTCGTCCCGATGGATGCCATAAGGCGTGAAGGCGGTCGTGAGAAAATGCAGCATCAGCTTGCCGACCCCAAACGCACTAATCATACCGAGAGCCAATCCTGGGGGCCGAGTTGCCCGCGTAGAACATTCTATGGGAACAGCTATCGCGCTTTCAGTCATAAAGGAGCCTTTATCGAGGTCGCTCCAAACGCCTACTGCAGAGGTCGCTTTCGAATTACTAGCTTTTCGCAGGACCACTGTCGACAGCTTTTGGTGGATCGGGCAGGAAGAATCAGCCAAGCGGAACGATTATTCGTGTCGAAGCGCTTCCATAGGTTCCGCCTGGGCGGCGCGGAGGGCGGGAAGCCAGGAAGCGAACAAAGTTAAAATACCAAGCAGCAGCGGCACACCGGCAAGCGTGAGTGCATCAAAGGGGCTGACACCATAAAGGAAGTTGGCAAGGTGACGCGTGGCGGCCAATGCCAAGGCGAGTCCAACTGTCGCGCCCAGTACACCGAGCATCAGTCCTCGTCTCAATACCAATCGCAAGACATCCTCTCGTTGTGCTCCCAGTGCCATTCGGATGCCAAATTCGTGTCTCCGCTGGCCGACGACATATGCCATCACGCCATAAACTCCAATTGCGGCTAGCGCCAAGGCAATTACCCCGAGCAGAGTCAACAAACTCGAGGCGACTTGCTGCGTCATGAAAACAGGCTGAATGTAGTCGATCATCGGCAACGTTGCCCAAATCGAGACCTCGGGATCTAGTTTTTGCATTTCGTTGCGCACGCTGTTCGCCAGCGAGAGTGGGTTTCCAGTCGTGCGAACGCAAATGCCTCCAAGAATCGAATAGGGCCATTGGCGGATCGGGATATAGAAGAAATAGCTGCTGGGTTCGGCCAGAGAACGATACTTACCCGTTTTGGCAACGCCCACGACCGTTCTCCTTGTACCGCCGGCGACGAATTTCCGGCCGATTGCATTCTGCCCCGGCCAGAAGCGGTTGGCCATCGCCTGATTAATAATGGCAACTGGCAAAGAATTTCCGTCGTCCCGGTCGGTGAAGTCGCGTCCTTCGTACAGCGGAATTCGCATCGTCGCCAAATAGCCTGGCGAGATATAGGTAAAACTGACGTTAAGATCCTCGTTTGGCCGGCGCGGGTAGCCTTCGGCCTCGACTGTCGAACCTGCGACCGACGGATCGAAACCGAGCGGATACCAATTGGCGAAACCGACACTTTGTACGCCCGATAGCGAGACAAGCCGTTGTCGCAGTTGGTCGCAGAAGACGATTCGGCGCGCGGGGTCACCGTTCATTTCCATGTTGAATCCCATGTACAGCAAATGAGTCGGATCAAATCCGAGGTCGATTTGGCGGGCGTGGCGGAGTCCTTTGAGGCAGAGGCCGGCGCAGATGAGGAGCACCATAGCGAGCGCAATCTGCGAGACGACAAACACGTTCAGCAGACGGTGTCGAGGCGTTCCCGCAGCCGCGCCTCGACCGCCTTCCTTCAAAGATTCATTCACGTGCGGCCGCGAAGCCTGGAGGGCGGGTGCCAGGCCAAACAGGATGCCGGTGGCAAGCGCGAGTAGCAGGGACGACCCCAAAGTTCGCGCCGTCAGGGAGGTCGAGAAACCGATCGGCGCGGGGTATTTAGGTATGAAGAACTGGATTACTTCAACCAGCCAACAGGCGAGCAGCACACCGCCGAGGCCGCCGATGATCGACAGTAAAACGCTTTCGGTCAGCAATTGCCGGATTAACCGACCGCGGCCCGCGCCGATGGCAAGGCGTATAGCGACCTCTTTCTCGCGCCGCGTGGCGCGCGCCAACAACAGGTTGGCCATATTCACCGCGACGATCAAGAGGACAATCAGGCTAACGGCCTGTAACAGGCCCAGGACAGGGAGCATCAGCGGTTGAGCGCCGTAGGGTGCCTTCCAAAGGGGCAGCAGGCGCAGGCGGACGTCGCGATTGGAGTCGGGATAGGCGTTGTCCAATTGGGCGGCGAGGGTGTCGAGCGCGGCCTGTGCGCGGGCGGGTTTGACTCCTGGTTGCAGCCGCGCCTGGGCCTGAACCCAGCGTTCGGAACGCGTGACCAGATATCCTTTGGGCATGTGCATCACCTCTTCACACATGGATAGAGGCGCCCAGAAATCGCAATTGAACCCGGTGAGGGTGCCACGAAAAGCTTTCGGCACGATGCCGACGACCGTAAAGCCGGTCCGATTCACCATGAGCGTGCGGCCGATAATATGGGGGTCGCCGGCAAAGCGCCGTTTCCAAAACCTTTCGCTGAGAACGATAACAGGATGGCCTCCCGCTGGCTGGTCTTCTTCAGGGAGCCAGGTGCGGCCGAGGAGCGGTTGGACACCGAGGACGCCGAAGTAATTCGCCGTGGTGATCTGACCGTAGATCCACTCGGAGCGACCGTCGGTCGTCAGGTCTGCACGGGTGACGGTCGAACCGATAACGCCGGTGAAAATGTTCGTGAGCTGCCCCTGATCAATTAAATCGGGAACGGATACTAGTCCTCCCCAGGTCGCGGAGCCGCGGGAGGCCATCACGATCCTCAACTCCTCCTGTTTGGCAGCACCGGCGAACGGGCGGAGCAGGATGTTTTGAATCCAGCAGAACACGGTCGTATTGGCGCCGATGCCGAGCGCGAGGGACAACACAGCAACGACCGTGAATGCGGGATTTTTTCGCAACGTGCGCAAACCGAAGCGGACGTCTTGCAAAATCAGATCGCCAAAAGGTGCCAACATGGCCCAGGTGCAAGATTAGACAGGGGAGGCGGGGGTGAATCACGGGTTAAACGCGGCTTGTGGAGAGAGGCGGGGGGGCGTTTCGTGTTCCGTGTTCCGTGTTCCGTGAGGCGTGAAACGTAAGGCGTAAAAGCTTAAGAGCTACAGACCGAAGTAAAGGCGGAATTCGCGCCAGCCGCCGTCGGTTGTGCGCAGAAAGACCTGTAGCCCGTGGCGGCGCTCACGCCGGAAGACGAGGTCGGGAACAATGTGGATGGCGACTCGAGCCTTGCCGGCGGCGAACCGTACTCGGTTTTGTTCGGGAGTCGAAACAACGGAAGGGTGTTTGCGGGCGAGGTAGGAGCAAAAGCCGCGGGTGTCGGCCAGCGCAGGATTTTCGTTCGCCGGCCAGCAAGCGCGGGCGTACTCGGCGAACCATGGCCAGGCTTGGTCACCGGCATTTTTGACGGTTTGCGGGATCATGCGCGAGACTAGGTCGAAGCGTTTGTGCAGCAACACTTCTGCCTGGAACTCGAGGTCCACAGGATTAATGGCGAGAAACGCAGCGTGCTCGGAGTTCTTGATGTCGAGTATCTCGAGCGCACGTTGCGGTTCCCGCGCGTAAGTGTCCCGCAATGGACCGTCGCGCAGCAGCCGGCTAAAAGCTGTAAGGAAATCAGTTTTGCCCACAAAGGGTATTGAGTTTGGCGATTTCGGCATCCATTAAAGCGTCGGGCGGGAAGTCAGCATCGCGCTCGAGGATGATCGCTTTCACGGAGGCGTAATCGAGGATGGCGCTGGCCAGCTGCAGGAGTTCGGGCTGGACCGCTTTTGAATGATCATCGATGAAGCGATCGTTGCGACGGGAATAGCCGACGATGTGCAGTTGCTGGATATTGCGTGGATCGAGTTGGTGCAGCCAGTGGATTGGGTCAAACCGGTGGTTGCGACTATTGACAAAAAGGTTGGTCACATCGAGGAGAAGCCCACAATTACCGCGCCGGCAGAGTTCGTTCAAGAATTCGGTTTCGCTGACCTCGCCCTGGAGTTGGACGTGACTGGTGATGTTTTCCAATAGCAGCGGCCTACGGCACCTCTCCGCCAACTCCAGAGCGTGATCGGCGAGGATTTGCACGGCTTCACGGGTGGGGCGGACCGGGTTCAAATGGCCGAGGTCGGCTTCGGAGGTGCGTGTGAAGGCGACGTGCTCGCTGACCCATACGGCACCACAGGCGGCGGCTACTTCGGCGAATTGACTCAGCCGCTCATTGTCCAGGGGACCGGGTGTACCCAGGCTGAGACCGAGGCCGTGAACGAAACAGCTCGGCGCATTAGCTTGTTGTTGACGCCAATCGATAAAAGCCTGCAGACGTTGCCGGCCGCCATAAAAATGTTCAGCGGTCAGCTCCAGGCAGCCGATGGCGCCCGGACGCCGCATCAACCATGGCGTGAGTTCGTGCCGATATCCGACCCCGATTTTCATGATTACCCTCCGCAACCTCCGCACCCACCGCCGCCGCAGCCGCCGCCGCCGCAACCCCCACCGCCGCAGCTTCCCCAACCACTGCCAGAACCGCTAGTGAAAGAATCGGTGCGAGCGAGGAAAAACAGTGCGCCTATGAACATCATGGCGAAAAGGAAATCCCATTTATGCATGCCGTGAGCTTCACCGACAATGTAGCGGGTAACGCCGAGGCCTTCGAAGAGCGCCAGGCCACCGAGGGAGGTCCAGATGCAATCGACTACTTTGTGGCGTACCAGCAGCATGCATCCCCAGGTCAGGATGAACCATACGAAATACAGCGCCAGGAATTCCGGACCTCGCATGGTTTCCAGGAAGTTCATCGGGTGTGCCATTTATTTCCAATCCACGCGATAACGGCGTCGACGACCGGAAAGAGTTGTTGATGCCACTCCTCATCGGAAAGGTCCTGCGGGCGCGCGTCTCCGGTCTTCAATGCCAGCAACTCGCGCAGGATGTCGCCTTTGACCTGGAAATGGGGTTCGAAGACGGCGATACGCGCGGCGAAATCCTTTGGCAGGGCGACGTTTTCCAGCCGGAGCACCTCAGAGAATTGAATGAACAGGGGGGTGACGGAATGAATGAGGAATCGGCGATAAGGTTTGCCCCGCTGGCGGGTGACGAAGGCGTAGGTCATTCGCAACTGCAGGTTCCGGAGCGCTTGTTCACACAAAAACCGTTCCTGCGCGAGGTCGGTGACGAGGTCGGCGAGCGGGTCGGCGCCTACCAGGATGCGGTAATTTCTCTTGATGCTGGCGAATTTGGTGCCGAACGCGCGAACGCTGCCGGCCAGTGCCTGGCGGCCAATTACAAAGGGATCAATGAGTGTGTTCTTGCCGATGGCACGGGCAATGGCATCGTGAGCGGCGGGATCCGATACGCCCAGGATGATTAGCAAATTGATGTCGGACTGCCCTTCGATGAAATTGCCTCGCACGGCACTTCCGTAGAGGCAACAGGAGTAGAGGTTACCTTGAAGTTGTTCTCGCAAGGCTTGTGTGGCCTGGTCAATTGTTTGTTGGAGTGAGGGGGACACGCGGGGATTTTAGAATGACGGGGTTATTCAGCAAACAGAATTAAGGATACGGAATGGCTCGCGAGAAGTACGCAAAGTCCGCAGGCAAAGGTCGCGAAGGTCGCAAAGGAGGATGACAACCTAAACGACTTCGGTGGGCAATCTCGCGAAACTGGCCACATGGGAATATATTTTAGGATCGATCGATTTGTTCTGGTGAGCTGTGGACGCAATACCTGCGTTCCTACCAGAAGCCTTAATGTTGAATTCGGACGAGGCTGCCAGCGCCTGGAGCCAGGTCCAGCTCGATGTGGCGTTGGTTTGCACGCGACCATTCTCGAGTTGAGGGGTTGAACATCTCCAGCTTTTTGGGCCCGCGAATTCCAACTTTCCTGGCGGAGCGGTAATCGAGATTGACTATCAGGGCATGTGTTGGACTCAACCGTTTTGAAGGTTTGCCAAATATACCGATCAAAGCGCCCTCCAACGCCTGAGGAGGTTTATACTCCATCGCGGGCACGGGAGGATCAAATGCGAAGACCGATTGAGGGGGCAGGGCCTGGGCTCCGGGCGGCATCATCCCGGCGTGGTAGACGCCGAACGATTGCAAGGGTTGAAGTTCGCGCGCGATCTCGACGAAGTCATGGTTCGATACCCTAAGCGGATCGTAAAGCGGCGTTGGGCTGCCATCTTTATACGCGATGCCGCCGGTGTGCCCTTCGCAGCAATAGACGTAATAGGAAATTCCTTGGGCGCCGTAGGCGAGCGTTGTGTAGACGAGGAATCGCATCTCGTCGGCGCTGGGCACCCTCATCGATGGGGTCCAACTGGCAGCTTGGACAATGTTGAGAAAGGGCACATGCGAGTCCAAGGCCGCCTGCCGGATGAGCGCGAGGTTAAGAAAGTAATCGGGCGAATCTCCTTTGGCCGTGAATTGGTAATGGTCATAGCTGATCAAGCAGGGTCTCACGATGCTGACGAAATCGCTGAGATGTGCTTGGTAGGCCGGGATTTTTTCGCCTGAGTTACCCAGTTGCGCGTTGTTGGCATAGGTCGGGAACAGATTGATATACGCCAGGTGAGCGGGGTCTTTTTCGCGCAGGTAGGCTACAAGCTTGCCCAGACCCGGGAAATTCGTTGCGTTCGGCTCGTCGGTGATGAAATAGGAATAGAGCGCAGGGTGATGACGGACTCGTTCGATCAGCACATCCAGTTGGCTGCGCTGAGTCGAGTTCTCGAGCGACGTCGGCGTGAGCAAGCCCTCATGCAGTTGCGCTCGAACACCATGACGCGCCGCGACATCGAGTTCGCTTTCGGTGCACCAAACGAGGTTCCATCCGCCGGCAGTCATTTGCTGGGCCGTCGCATCGGTGAGGGCTGGACCGGCCCAGTAAGTGACAATCGGCAGACCGACTTGCCAGTGCGGGTTTTCGCTGGCGGCGCTCAGCAGACCATTAGCGAGAGAAGCAGCGATCAGGGCCAACGATTTTATTTTCATAAAACTGGCGAGGACAGTGGCTAGACGACGCGTGTTCAGCCGATTACCAATCGGCGATACAGCCGCTGACAGTCGGCTTTACGTTCGCTCATACTCGGTGCTTTTTTACTAGACTCATCTTTAAACCCCGACACAGGCTAACTTTGGTAGGGACGGCTCGCCGAGCCGTCCGCTTTCCTGCACAAAACGGGATCGGCCCGCTCGGCGAGCCGGCCCTACCATTTGTGAGATGGATGGTGTGTCGCGGCGCTATTTTATTGGTTTCTGCAGATCCGCGGGTCAGGCGATTTTTGGTACGACGAACGGCGCGCGGTATTCGCGTTGGGATAGCTGGTTGGCTTTGTCGGCGAAGTCGTGCACAAACTTTTGTTGCGTGGCATCGAATGTTACCCAAGGTCCGAGGGTCGCCTGGATGCTGCGCAAATCGACGCTGTTTTGGCGGAGGTACTCGTTACAGCGATCGAAGGCGTCTTCGAGTTCATGATTGGCTCGAGCGGCCTCGCGGATTGCGTCGGGCGGCGTTTGTTTCCCAAGCCGATGCGAGACATTGGCGATATGGCAACAGGCGGTCGAGCGGTATCCTTCCAATGCTTCGGCCGCCAACTCATTAACTTTGCGGCTACGGACTGCGGCGATGAAGTTCGTGAGGTGGGCAGTTTCCAGGCGTTTTGATTCTCCGTTGTCGTCGATGTCTTTGATCTTTTTGCCGGTTTTATCGAAGAGCCCGCCTCCGGAAGAATCCCCTGCAAAATAACCACCTTCACAGTCGATTATGATCCCCTGCGTTTGATTGCGGAATTTGCCGATGGCATTGGGGCTGGCGATGCTGACGTTGCGAATCTCACAAATCAACGGAGCGGGTTGATAGTTAAAGAGGGCGATTTGCGTATTGGCCGTCTCGCCGCAATCATCAAAACCTAATCGGCCGCCAATGCTGATCGCGCGGGGAGCCGGTTGGTCCTGCCCCAACGCCAGGCGGCAAAGATCGATCACATGGACTCCGTTGTTGCCCATCTCGCCGTTGCCGGTGTCCCAGAACCAGTGCCATTCGTAGTGCAATTGTTTGCGCATGAGCGGTCGGTTGGCGGCCGGGCCACACCAGAGGTCGTAATTGACGGCTGGCGGGACCGGTGTTGGCCGCTCGACTTTGCCGATGCCGTCGCGCGGGCGGTAAACCAGCGCGTGGGCGAAACGAATCGGCCCGAGCTCACCCCCGCGTAGTTGCTCAAACGTGCGACGCAATTGTTGGCTGGAACGGTTCTGCGTCCCGACCTGGACCATACGGCCGTATTTCCGCGCGGCCGCGACCATTTGCTGTCCCTCCCAAAGGTTGTAGGAAAAGGGTTTCTCGACATAAACGTCTTTGCCGGCCTGGCAAGCCCAGACCGCCGCCAACGCATGCCAATGATTCGGCAATGCAATCACCACCGCGTCGATGGTCTTATCATCGAACACCCGGCGCAGGTCAGTGTACGTGGCAATTTCATCTCCGCGCTCCTTGAAAGGACGCGCCTCGCGATCGATAAAGGTTTGGTCAACATCACACAGCGCGACAATTTTTGCGCCGGGCACTTCTCGGAGGCGTGGAATGAGCTGATGGCCGCGGCCACCTACGCCGCCGACAGCAGTGGTCGATCCGAGGCCAATAACCGCCAGGCGGACGGTGTCGCCGGAGCCTGCTTGAGCAGAGGGCGCAGTGCTGAAGACCAATGGGTGCAGGCTAAGCGCAGCGCTGGTAGTGATGGAGCGTTTAAGGAAATCTCTGCGACTGATGGGTTTCATAGAACATTACGATCCGATTGTTAGCTGGTTAAGAGCATGGAGGCAAATCGAATGAGCAGAGGAAGCGCAGAGTCTTTGTGAGTTACAGCAAATGTATTTGCGCGGACAGGATCACAAATCGAGGACGACGACGAGAACAAAGTTCTTCGCTGGACAATTGCATGCTTCGGGAT
>DATJGF010000010.1:0-24898 GCA_035495315.1 Candidatus Limnocylindrales bacterium | reverse complement strand
ATCCCGCCGTTACCACAGTTCCTCTTATCATGTGTACTTTAAGAAAACATAAGTTGACTGCCTAAGCTGAATCAGGTATTCCCTGTTCTTATGCAAATCGAGAGTCTGAAAGTGTTCTGCGATCTGGCCGAGACGGAAAGTTTTACGAAGGCGGCCCAGATTAACAATGTGACGCAATCGGCCGTCAGTCAGCAGATTAGCTCGCTCGAACGCTTGTTCAAATCGCTGCTAATCGAGCGGAGCAAGAAGCACTTTCGTCTTACTCGCGAGGGCCAGGTGCTTTACGATTACAGCAAGCAGGTGATTCAAACTTTTGATGCACTTCACAGCAAGCTGCAGGAGATTAAGGATATTATCTCCGGCACAATTCGGGTCGCCACTATCTATAGCGTCGGGTTGCACGACCTGCCGCCTTATCTGAAGAAGTTTCTGAAGAGCTATCCGACCGTCAATGTTCACGTCGAATATCGACGAGCCAATCAAGTCTATGAGGATGTGATCGGGAACGTAGTGGACCTTGGCCTGGTAGCCTATCCAGTTCGCGATAACAAACTTGAAATTTATGCCCTTAGAAAAGATCCGCTGGTGTTGATTTGCCACCCGCAACATCCATTGGGCAAAAACAAAGGTGTTCGCCTCAAATCGTTGACCGGTCAGAAGTTCATTGGATTCGAGCCCGATATTCCGACCCGCAAAGCGTTGGATAAAATCCTCAAAGACCATTCCGTGCAGGTGCAGCATGTGATGGAGTTCGACAACATTGAAACGGTGAAGCGAGCCGTCGAGATCGATGCGGGTATTGCTATCGTTCCACAAGGCACCGTCGTGCAGGAAGTTGCCAAACAAACCCTGGCAGCGGTCCCTTTTGAGGACGGCGATTTTTATCGGCCCCTGGCAGCCATCTACAAGAAGAACAAGGTCCTGTCGCCGGCCATGAAGCAGTTCCTGGCTGTGCTAAAGGATGAGAAATAAAGACAAGGACGAAGGTCGAAATCGGAGGCGCAAAGCGATTAATAGCGCACGCGAGCCGGTGATATTTCTGCCGTTTACCTTACTGTCCGTCTCCGATTCTGAGTTTTGATCTACTTCAGGTTCGCCGGGTTCAAACCTTTAAGCTCTTTAGCAACGAACAAACCGTTTTTCCGAATCAGTTCGCCATCGAACCAAATTTCACCTCCGCCCCATTCCGGCCGTTGAATCAGGACCATGTCCCAATGCACAGCTGAGCGATTTCCGTTGTCGCATTCTTCGTAAGCTTGGCCCGGGGTAAGGTGCAGCGACCCGGCAATCTTTTCATCAAAGAGGATGTCGCACATCGGGTTTAGAATATAGGGATTAAATCCCAAAGAGAATTCGCCCGTGTAGCGAGCGCCGGGATCGGTATCCAAAATCTCATTGAGGCGCCTGGTATTGTTGGAGCTGGCTTTGACCACTTTGCCATCCTTGAACTCGAGATAGACGTTCTCGAATTTGGTGCCGGCGTAAATGGTTGGGGTGTTGAACTGGATCTGGCCATTGATGGAGTTCTTTACGGGGCAGGAAAAAACTTCGCCGTCGGGGATGTTTCGGTCGCCTTTGCACATTTTTGCGCCGATGCCTTTGATGCTGAAAGAGAGGTCCGTGGCTGGACCTTTGATTTGTACGCGGTTGGTCCGGCGCATTCGCTGCTGGAGCGGCATCATCGCGCGGGCCATCTTGCGGTAATCCATGGTGCAGACGTTGAAATAGAGGTTCTCAAAGGCTTCGGTGCTCATGCTGGCTGCCTGGGCCATACTTGGGCTGGGCCAGCGCAGGACGCACCAACGCGTTTTATTCACTCGATAGTTCAGGACAGGACGCGTTATGCGCGAATAGGTCGCCAAACGATCGCTCGGCACATCGGCGTTTTCGTTGGCGTTGGCGCTGCCCCGAATTGCGATATAAGCCTGCACCTTCTTCATCCTGAACAGTTCGAGGTCCCGGTCCAGCAGCGCATGAGCTTCGTTGGTCTCGCGCAACAATTCCCGGGTAAGGCGTGTATGGCGGACCGCGATTACCGGCACGGCGTCGACGGCCCGCGCCGCGCGGACGAGTTCGATCCCGAATTCATCCGGCACATCGATAAGGTCGATCAGAACACGATCGCCTTTTTTGAGTGCGGTCGAGTATTCAATGAGGAGTTTAGCTAATTTAGTGCACCGTGGGTCGGTCATAATTATGCCAAAGCCTAGGCAATTAGCCCAGCTTGGTCGAGTGCGATAAGCGGAAGATGATTGCAGCCGAAGGAATACGAGCTATTGCTGGGCCCCCTCCTGCCTTCGCCATGCATGTTCGTGTTTTTGCGTTTCCTGTCGCAACAAATCCTCAGCCGACCAGCCGCGTGCCTGAGCCTGTTGGGCGAGGCGGAAGAGTTGTCGCGCTATCGCCTGGCGGCTGAGACGTCGCGCCGGCGTCGCGCTGACCAGCTTCGCTCGGCGGGCTTTTTTGACGAGCTTTTCGGCTCGAAGCAACGCCGGCAGGTGTTTGGGTATTCCGTCGAGTGCCGACGGTCGCGAGTGGCGGGTGCCATGTTTCTCCGCGCGCTTGATCTTCTCCCAGTTGGCCCAGACCTGGTCGACATCCTTTACTTTCAATTGTCCAAAGACGTGTGGGTGGCGGCGAATCAACTTATCCGTAATGTGACGCGCGACCTTATCAAAATCGAAAGCCCGGCGCTCGCGCGCGAGCTGGCAATGAAAAACGACTTGCAGAAGGAGGTCGCCCAACTCCTCCTCGAGTTCATGATCGTCACGTGACTCAATGGCATCCATCAGCTCGTAGACTTCTTCCACTGCGTGCCAGCGCAGGGTCATGTGGTCCTGCTCGCGATCCCAGGGGCAACCTTTTGGCGACCGAAGCCGCGCCATGACTCGGATCAGATCGTTAATGGCAGAAGTTCCTTTCTTCATGGGCACCGGCTCAGAGGATGACCAGGTTATCCCGGTGCACAACCTCGACTCGACTCAGTTCGCGCGCCTGGATTTGGCTCGAGCCGAATCCCGCGATCCCGCGGGCGAATTCGGTGCCATCCAAGTCGCAGATGCGCACGACTTCGCCCGGTTCGAAGTCGCCCTCGCAGCGCACGATTCCGGGCGGCAACAAGCTCTTCCCATTTTCCCGCAGTGCGCGGCGCGCCCCGTTATCGACGAACAAGGCGCCTTTGGGGTGATGAAAGAAGGCGATCCAACGTTTGCGTCCCTGCAGGCGAGTGGCTTGTGGGACAAACAGCGTGCCCTCTTCCTGTCCCGCCAGGACGCGGGACAAGCTTTGCTTCTTTTTACCCGAGGCGATCACCATTGGAATACCCGAGCGGACAACGATTTTGGCGGCCTGAATTTTCGAGGCCATACCGCCGGTGGCCAACTCGTTGTCGGTCCCCCCCGCGATTTTCTCGATACGACTGTCAATGGCGGCAACAGTCGAGATGGCCTTTGCATTTGCTTTGCCGAAGTTCTCGATAACGCCGTCGACGGTCGTTAGCAGCACCAACAAGTCGGCGGGCAACAGGGAAGCGACCAGGGCTGAGAGCTTGTCGTTGTCGCCGAACTTGAGTTCGGTGAAGGAGACGGCGTCATTTTCGTTAATGATCGGGATGACACCGTGGCGCAACAGTGTGACGAGGGTATTGCGGGCGTTGAGATGGCGTTCGTGGTGTTCAAGGTCGTCATGTGTGAGCAGAACCTGGGCGACGGACAGCCCGAATGCGCCGAACATCTTTTCGTAAAAACTCATCAGTCGCGACTGGCCGACGGCGGCGCACGCCTGCAACTCGGCTAATTCAGTGGGGCGCTTCTGGTACCCCAATACCCCCATGCCCGCACCGACGGCCCCCGAGGAAACCACGACGATTTCCTTGCCTGCCTTGCAATGCTCCGCCATTTGTGCGACGAGTTGCTCGATCTGCGGTAGATCGGGCTGCTTGCGGCTGTCGGTCAGCACACCCGTCCCCAGCTTGACGACAATACGGGCGATTTTCTTGAGGAGCTTCGAACGCACTCCCAGTTTCGTACCAAACGTTGCTCTCGGTGTCGAGGGCGACAATTTACCATTTACGATGGCGTCATAACGTGCCAATGTCCCGGCTCACGGGTAACGAGAGCTAATGTCAACTTGGAATTTCCCATGCGTGAACAATCATTGAATTTTCTACGAACGCTCGTCAATACCCCCAGTCCGGTAGGCCACGAAGTCCGCGGCCAGCGTGTCTGGCTCGAGTACGCCCGCCAGTTTGCTGACGAGACCTTTTCCGATACATACGGAAATTGTGTCGCGGTGCTGAATAAAGGCGGGGGTCCCCGGTTGATGGTAGCCGGCCACGCCGATGAGATAGGACTGGCGGTCTGCTATATCAATGAGGAAGGCTACATTTATGTTCGCAAGATGGGGGGCGTGAATCCGGCGATTACCAAGGCGCAACGGGTTGTGATTCACACGCGCAATGGGCCAGTCAAAGGCGTGGTCGGCAACGTCGCACCTCATCTCATGAAGGAGGAGAAGGATCCCAAACCGCCCAAGATCTCGGACCTTTTCATCGATATTGGGGTGGATAGCCGGAAAGCGGCCGAAAAGGTCGTGCGGATCGGCGACCCTATCACGTTGGTTGATGAATTTGACGTGTTGCGGGATGACCTGGTCGTAGGCCGGGCGTTTGATAACCGGATTGGCACTTTTGCAGTCGCAGAGACGTTGCGCCTGTTGAAGGAGCGGAAAATCAAACTGCAGGCCGAGGTTTGTGCCGTTTCGAATGTACAGGAAGAAGTAGGGCTATTGGGCGCCCGCCAAATCGCGTATTCTTTAAAACCCGACGTGGCGCTCGTGGTGGATGTGACCCATGCGACAGATTATCCGACCGTGAATAAGGCCCAGCACGGAGATATCAAGGTGGGTGAGGGGCCCGCAATTACCCACGGCGGGTGCAATCACCCGGAAGTCATGGCACGGATCGAGCAGGTCGCGAAGGCCAAAAAAATTCCGTTGCAGCATGAAGCAATGTCGTCGACGAGCGGCACCGATACAGATGCGATTTTCTGGACGCGCGGCGGCATTGCCAGTGGGCTAATCAGTCTGCCCAATCGTTACATGCACTCGCCCGTGGAAGTGATTAGTCTCAAAGACCTCGAGATGATCCCCGAACTCCTCGCCGGATTCGCCGCCTCGCTGAAAAAAGGAGAAGAGTTCAAGGTTAAGATCTGATCCCCGAGGTCGACCGAAAACTCGCTCATGCCAGCAACAAGGGCGTAGTGGTGGGTGTCTCGCCCGCCGTAGAGCCGGGCATCCTCCCTGGCGGGTCACAACCTTGAATACGAATTACCCTACGGTCAACTCACTCGGCACGGGCGGCGGGACACGCCCTCTATGTCAAGCCAGACGCTTGACGCTACTCGGGGATCTTACAGGGTCACGTCCTCCGGTCTGACCTCGAGGCATTCATCCTGATCCTCCCAAACGATCGCAGGGTAATAATCAAGGAGTTTTGGTGCCAACCGGCTGCCGGCTTTGATCAGTAGACGTTCCGCTTCCTCGGCGGCCTTTTCGTAAGCCCGATCGTAATCGCTGCTCTTGCGCTGCGTGTCGTCCCAGTGAGCCACTGCATGCACTGGCGCGTATTGCTCGCCCCAGGCGCGGAGATCGGCCTGAATGGCGGCGGGGATTTCCTCGAATGGAACCAGCGTTTCGCTGCAATGCTGACAAACTAGCCCTGCTTCATGGATGTCTCGGGTGAGCAGCGGCAGCATCGGCGCCCGGCAACATGGCGATTCGCCATAACCTGCAGGCGAGGTGGCCAGGCGTTTGAGCCAGATTTGGCGCTCCTGGGCAAGTTGTGCGGCCAACAGGTAGGCGCGCAAAAGAGGGTGAGAAAAACGCCAGGCTTTACCTTCGAATTGGCCCAGGGTTTGGGCCATCCACCGTGCGAGGGTCAGGTCATCAAAATCCCGAAAACAGAGGCTGTATTCCTTCCAAAGGGAATCAAATGGGGAATCGGAGCCGGTCGCCATCGCTCCTGGGGGGTTGCCCGGCGTTCGTCCCTGTCACTGCTCTCGCACGTGGAGTGTATACTCCGGCGAGAGAGCGCTGTCCCCTTTGGGAGTGCCAAAGGTATTGTAATCAAAATCGAACTTATAGCGATAATGGACCACTTTCTCGGTAGCGGGCACCGGGACCAATCCTTCCCAACGATTGGTCATCAATGGTGTGCGTCGCATCGGGTAGGTCTCATTACCGACGACAATTTGCGGGCGAATCGTCTCCCATTTGAGCGACTGCTGCCGCGTTGTCATGGCCACCTCGACAGGATAAAGATTGTTGGCGTTCCGGCCTTGCTGCAGAGGGGTCAAATTAGTAAATGTCGCGGTGCACCCTGCGACCAGGAGCGGTGCGAATAGCAGTGGCAGAAGTTTCTTCGACATACCGCCTGAGCGTGGCAAAGGGGCAAAAGCTTGTAAAGGTCATTCCGATTTTGCGTTTGACCGGGCTCCGCAAACGGGGTTAGGTTGCCCGTTCTTAACGTGAATTGAAGTTATGTTTGGGACAATCCGAAAGCATCAGACCTGGCTTTGGGCGGTCATCATTACGCTGACTGTTATTAGCTTCGTCATTTATTTTTCGCCGTACTCCAAAATGAACAGTGGCAGGCCGGCGAAAGAAAACTTCGGCTCCATTAATGGCCAGAAAATATCGCGGCAACAGTATGTCAACGCTTACCGCGAGGTGGACCTCCACTATTTTCTAGTCGCCAATCCGGGGCACTGGCTTGGCGAAGACAAGCGGCGCACGGAACAGGACCTGGACCGCGACATTTATAACTGGCTGCTGTTGGTCCAAAAACAGGAACAGTTGGGGGTTCACGCCAGCGACGAAGCCGCAGCTGAGATGGCGCGCCGGTTGATGCGGCCATTCGAACGGATGGGTGTGACCTCGCCGACCATCTTTATCCAGAAAGTCCTCGAACCGCATGGTCTGCAGGTGGCGGACTTCGAGCGGTATGTGCAGCATTTCATGGGGCTTCAGGAACTGATCAATACCTTCGGCCTGAGCGGCGGGTTGGTAACACCCCAGGAGGCCAGGTCGCTCTATGAACGCGATCACCAGGAAATTGCTGCCGAAGCGGTGTTCTTTTCCGCATCGAATTATCTCGCGGAGGTTTCGGTTACTCCTGAGGCAGTGACGCAGTTTTATTCGAACCGCATTGCGACGTACATGATTCCAGATCGGGTGCAAGTTAGCTATGTGGAGTTTCCGGTGACGAATTTGTTGGCCAAGGCTGAAACCGATTTGGGCACCAATGTGAACGAGCTCGTCCAGGCTAATTATGATCGCCTCGGAACGAATCTGTCGGCTCTTTTCCCAGAAGCAAAAACCCCTGAGGAGTATAAAGACAGGATTCGCGAACGGGTCATTCGCGACCGCGCGCTGGCTGATGCGAGGAGCCAGGCCAACGAGTTTGCCCACGCAGTGATTGACAACCCCACAGCAGGTGCGGGAGCCTTCGCGGAAATGGCCAAAACAAATGGGCTCACCGTTCGGGTGAGCGCGCCCTTCGACCGGGAGGAGGGGCCTAAAGACCTCGAAGTCGGGCCTGACTTTGTCAAAACCGCCTTCGCCTTAACTCAGCAGGAACCTGTCGCCGGACCGCTCGTGGGTCGCGATGCGGTTTACGTCATCGCTTTCAACAATCAGATCCCACATGAAACTCCGCCCCTCGATCAGATCAGGGACAAAGTGATTGCAGATTATAAGCACACGCAGGCAATGGCAATGGCCAGGCAAGCTGGCACCGGCTTTTACCAAACGCTGACCAACGGTCTGGCCCAAGGCACCAGTTTTACAAACCTCTGCGAAGCAGCCAAGCTGATGCCCGTGAGTTTGCCTCCCTTCTCGATCAGCACGCGCGAACTTCCGACCAATGTTGAAAATCTCGTAAGCCTGAACCAATTGAAGCAAGCCGCCTTCAGCACGACACCAGGTAAACCGAGTACATTTCAGCCGACCAGCGAGGGTGGGATGATCCTTTACGTAAAAGCCAAGCTCCCGATTGACACCACTAAAATGGAAGCCGACCTCGCCGGATACGTCCTCAATCTGCGCGCAACACGCCAGCAGGAAGCCTTTAACGACTGGCTGCGGAAAGAAGCCGACAAAGGCTTGCGCGATACTCCATTAGGCCGACCGCAGCAGCCGCCTCCGGCAATGGGGACCCCCGCCAAGACATAAGGTCGCGCTTTAGACCTGGGGAATGGTGACCACTTTCTCGATCACTTTGTCCGTCCACTTTGTCGAAAGCTCCTGCCGCTTGCTTTCGAACCTGATCGACGAAAACAAAGTGTGATTTCACAACTGAATCTTGGGTCAAGTGTCCTCCGGAACCGTCATCAAACTCTCTTCGCCGGAAACCCATGAGTTCTGGGAAGTGGCGGTTTTGTATGAGGACGAGCATTTGCTTGCCCTGGACAAACCGTCGCGGCTGTTGAGTTCGCCGGATCGCTACGATCCGCAGCGGCCGAACCTTATGAAACTGTTGCACGCCGGCATTGCGGAGAATAAACCATGGGCCCAGCATAGGGGATTGAATTACTTAATGAATGCCCATCGATTGGACATGGAGACCAGCGGCGTCATGCTGCTGGCGAAGAGCAAACCGGTGCTGGTGATACTGGCGAATTTGTTTGGCGCTGAGAAGCCATATAAACGGTATGTGGGCCTTGCGCAGGGTGCGCCTAAAGAGGAAAGATTCGATATCGACGCTAAGCTCGCTCTGCATCCTGTAAAAGTCGGGCTCATTCGAGTTGACCCTAAGCGAGGCAAACATTCTCGCACATCCTTTACCGTGTGCGAGCGATTTAAGGGTTGGGTTCTGGTTCAGTGTGAACCGCGCACTAATCGAACGCACCAGATTCGCGTTCACCTGCGGCATGCCGGACACCCGTTGGTTGGTGACACGCTCTACGGGGGAAAACCACTGCTGTTGTCTCAATTGAAACGAGCCTATCGGCTAAAACCGAAACAAATCGAGCGGCCTTTGATGGCCCGGGTTGCGCTTCATGCAGAAGAGCTCGCCTTGCCGCATCCAACCACCGGTGAGCCGCTCCGGATCACGGCTCCCTGGCCAAAGGATTTGGTAGTCGCGCTGAATTACCTGCGACGGTACGCATTGTAGCGGCAGGCGTCTCGCGGCGTCTCGCCTGTCATGCCTCAACCGCCAGGCGAGACGGCCGGCTCTACGTCAGGCAAAATGCCTGACGCTACGTTACCAGCCATTGCAGGACGGCCTTCTGGATGTGCAATCGGTTTTCCGCCTGTGCGAAAATCGTATCTGCGTGAGCCTCAAAGGTCGTTTCGTCGATCTCTTTGCCACGGTAAGCGGGCAAACAATGCATGACCAGGGCGTCAGGTTTGGCCAATTGCAGCAGCGCGCCATTGACTTGGTACCCGGCCATTTGGCTTAAGCGCTGCTCGGATTCAGCCTCTTTGCCCATCGATACCCACACATCAGTATAAAGAGCATCGGCGCCCACTGCCGCCGCCCTGGGGTCTTCGGTGCAGATGACATTTCCACCCGCGCGTTTCAGTAAGGCAGGTGCGGGCTGAAACGCTTTTGGTGCGGCGATGCGCAGTTCAAAGCCCAATTTCGCAGCGGCAAACACCCAGGAGTGGGCGACGTTGCAAGCACCATCGCCGATGAAGGTGATCACCTTCTTCTCGATCGGCCCGCGCTTCTCCTGAAAGGTGAAAATATCTCCCAGGATTTGGCAGGGATGCTCTTCGTCGGTGAGGGCGTTGACCGTCGGAATTCCCGAGTATCGCGCGAATTCTTCGACATCACTTTGAGCGAAAGTGCGGAAAACAGCGCCATGTACCATTCGGCCCAGGACGCGAGCAGTATCTTTGATGGGTTCCCCTCGCCCAAGTTGAATTTCGCTCGCCGGCAGGAAGATCACCTCGCCGCCGAGCTCGCGAATGCCGACCTCGAATGATATCCGGGTGCGAGTAGAGGCTTTCGCAAACAACATGGCCCAAACCTGGCCCAACAAACACCCGTCGCGGCGCTTGCCGCGCTTTTTTTTCAGCGTGACGGTTTCTTTCAACAGCCACTCCATATCGGCTCGAGCAAGCTTTTCGATGCTCAAAAGATGTTTCATTGCGTAACCGCTTCAGTTTTCAATGCGAGGAATTAAGCGACTTCAATAACTTCCATTCATCAGCTTGTGGGCCGCCTGTTCGATGATCCGCAGCCCTTCGTCGGCCTCGTTTTGGCGCAGGTTCAGGGGCGGTAGCAAGCGTAGGATCTGTGCCCCGGCGGGTATCGTGAGAAGACCCTCGGAGTGGAAGAGACTTGCCATCTTGACCGCCTGGGTTCGGTGAGTCTCTCCCGGAAGGTTGGCAATATTCGGGGTCAGCTCGATTCCGAGCATCAGTCCCAATCCACGGACATTCCGAATGACCTCGGGGTATTTATGCGCAATTTGCTGAAGACCCACTTTGAGATGATCCCCTACCCGCCGTGCGTTCTCTTCCAGTTTTTCGGAACGAATTACCTCCAGCACCTTGAGCGCGACCGCGCAAGCCAATGGCGAGCCGCCGAACGTGGAGCCGTGGCTCCCCGCTCCCAACAGATCCGCATAAGGGGCGCGCACCCAAAAAGCCCCCATAGGAAACCCGCCGCCGAGCGACTTGGCCATGGACAATCCGTCGGGCAAGAACCCGGCGAAGGCGGCCGACCCGTTGGCGGGAGCGACTGAGTGTTGCCCGTTGCTTCCGGCAGCAGAATTGTTCTCCAGGATTCGTTGAAAACTTTGGAAACGGCCGGTACGAAAATGGCCGTCCTGCACGCCGTCCATCAAGAGGAGCAAGCGCTTTTCATCACAGAGGGCGCGCAACCCGAGGAGAAAATCCGGCGTGGCGGGAGTCACCCCGCCTTCGCCCTGAATGCCTTCGATGAGGACGGCGGCGGTCGCCGGCGAGATGGCATTGCGGATCGCCTCCAGGTCGTTATAAGGCACGTGCCGGAAACCGAGCACTATCGGCTCGAATCCTTTCTTTACCTTCTCCTGTCCGGTCGCAGCAATGCCGGCCAGAGTCCGTCCGTGAAAGGAATTCTGGGCGGTGATGATTTCGAAGCGGCCTTCGTCATGGCCAAATTTACGCGCGAGCTTAAACAAGCCTTCATTCGCCTCGCCGCCGCTGTTCGAGAAGAAGCACTTGCCTGGGGCGATCAGGTTGACGAGAGCTTGCGCCAGCCGGCCTTGCGGCTCGTGGTAGTAAAAATTGGAAGTATGAATGAGGCGTCGTGACTGCTCGATGAGGACCTGCGTAATAGCCGGGTGGGCATGGCCCAGAGCGCTGACAGCGATTCCGCCGCCCAAGTCGAGGTAGCGTTTGCCGGTGACATCATAGACATAACTGCCCGCTCCGTGGCTAAGGACGATATCAAAACGTCCATAGCTCGGCACGACGTGCTGCTGAAATAATTGCTGCACGGCCGCCACGTCGTTGCGCACGATTGGCGGCGGTGAAGGGACGAGTTCTTTCATTGGTTCGCCTCTGCGTCTTAGTCAAAAAAACAAGCGACAACTTTAACGCGAAACTCGGCAGAGGGAAGTCAATTTTCTTGGTTCTGGCTGCATCGGTAGTGTCCGATTGCGCGCCGTCTGCCAGCCCGCTAGCATCGGCGCGGCTGGACGCTGTCTTTGCTGTGATGAAGAACATTGTGTATTTCGATCTGGAAACGCAGAAATCCGCGGATGAAGTGGGTGGTTGGGATCAAATCAGCCGGATGGGGATGAGCGTGGGGGTGACGTACAGCACAGCACGCCAGGGATACACGATTTATGGCGAGCAACACGTGCACGAACTCGTAAAAGAGTTGCAGCGTGCCGACTTGGTCGTCGGGTTCAATAATCTTCGCTTCGACTACGAAGTGCTCCACGGCTACACACCGCTGGACCTGCGCCAATTGCCAACCCTTGACTTGTTGGTCGACTTGCAGAACCGGCTCGAGCATCGGCTCTCACTGGACGCAATTGCCACCGCGACGTTTGGTGTAGAAAAGACCTCGGAGGGCTTGCAGGCGATCGAATGGTTCAAACAGGGTAAGCTGATCCATATTGCCGAGTACTGCTGTTATGACGTGAAGATCACCAAACTGGTGCACGAATATGGCTTGCAATACCGCCAGGTCCACTATGTGAACCGGTTTGGCAAGAAATTGAGCGTAGCGGTGAGTTGGTGAGGGAGCCTACGCGTGGGGCAAATTGTTATCGAACATCTTTCGAAATTGTTTCCGGGCCTGGCTGGGGAACAAATCAGGGCAGTTGACGATCTGAATTTAACGGTGGAGGCAGGCGAGTTAGTGACGTTGGTTGGTCCTTCGGGGTGCGGAAAGACCACGACGTTGCGCCTGATCAGCGGTTTAGAGGAGCCTTCTTCGGGTACGGTCAAGATCGCTGGGATGCTCATGAACGGCGTCCCGGCCAAGGATCGGGACATTGCGATGGTATACCAAAAGCCGGCCCTTTTTCCACACCTGACAGCTCGTGAAAACATCGCTTTTGGGTTAACGCTGCGGAACTGCCCCCGCGCGGAACTGGAACGGAGAGTGGGTGAGGCCGCGGAAATGCTCGAGTTAAGGGATTGCCTCGACCGGCGACCCTCGGATTTGTCCGGCGGCCAGTGTCAGCGCGTCGCTCTCGGACGGGCGATGGTGCGGCGACCGAAGGTTTTCCTGTTTGACGAACCGCTGGCTAATTTGGATCCGCAAATACGAATACAGCTTCGAGCCGAGATCGTGCGTTTGCAGAAAAGGCTGGAGGCGACAGTTCTCTATGTAACTCACGATCAAGCGGAGGCGATGGCTCTGGGTAATCGCATTGCTGTGATGAACCGCGGCACGATCCAGCAATTGGCGACGCGGCGCGAGCTTCACCAGTTACCTTCCAACCTGTTCATCGCGAGGTTCGTCAATTGGCCCCCATTGAATTTTTTCGAGTGCACATTGTCCCTACAGGCTGAACAGTTGAAGTTTGAGGAGACCGGGGAGCTCAACCGAGCAGAGCCTTTGAAGATGAGTTGCCCTCCAGAGGTTTGCCTAACAATGAAGAATTACGTCGGGAAGAAGGTAATCGTTGGAATCCGGCCAGGGGACATACATTACCTGGCGGATTCAGACGCAAAATCGGTAGAGGGTGTTATCGAAGGGAATATCGAAATGGTGGAGCCGGTTGGAGAGGAGCTTTACCTGCATGCTCGGCGAGCAGGGGGCGTGGTGATTCTTCGTGGCCCGCCTCAGCTCGATTTTAAAATTAACCAGGCGATTCGGGCTCGAGTGGATATGGGCAATGCGCTTTTCTTCGCTCCCGACACGGGGAAAGCAATCTGATGCGCGTGTTAATCATCGGTTGCGGTTACATCGGCACGGCGCTGGCTCATGAACTGGCGCGTGGGGGGCACGAAGTTTACGCGATGCAGCGAACCGAAAGCAGGTACCCTGAGCTCGAGGCTGCTGGGCTTATCCCGGTGCGCGGGGATGTAACAGAACCCGCAACATTGGCCCGGCTAAAACCTGATTATGATTGGGTGGTTAACTGCGTATCAGCTGCGGGCGGCGGGGCAGATGAATACCGGCAGGTTTATCTGGCCGGGATGCGCAACGTTGTTGAATGGTTGGCTGCCGCGCCGCCCAAAACCTTCGTCTACACCAGCAGCACCAGTGTTTATGGACAGACCGATGGATCGATCGTGGTTGAAACTTCCGTGGTGGAACCTGTGACAGAGACCGGGAAAATCCTCCTCCGAACGGAGGAACTGCTTCTCGGAGCAGCGCGCCAAAAGAACTTCAACGCGATTATTATGCGCCTTGCGGGAATTTATGGTCCGGGGCGCGGCTATTGGTTGAAGCAGTTCCTGGAGGGGCAGGCGCGGCTCGAGACTGGCGGCAAGCGCTGGCTGAACATGGTTCATCGTGATGACGTAATCGGAGCCATTACCGCTGCCTTGCAGCGGGGAAAAGCAGGCGAGATTTACAATGTGGCGGATGACGAACCAGTGCGGCAATTGGTCTTACTCGAATGGCTTGCGGCAACCTTAGGGCGTCCGCTCCCATCCCCAGTCGAAACCGAGTGGGCAACCAATCGTAACCGAGGCATCACCAACAAGCGCGTTTCGAATCGGAAACTGAAACAGGAACTGGGCTATGAATTCAAATACCCAACCTTCCGCGACGGATTTGCTCAGGAAATTGCGCGGCTCTCAAGGTAGCGCTGTTCGTCGTCGCTTGGCGAGCTAAAGACACGTCGCGCCTTCCCTGATGCATTCTTGGGAACGATACTCTCATTGTAGGAGACGACGTAAGGAGACTTTTGATCAAACGGAATCCGCAAAGGCATGTGAGTCTCCTTACGTCGTCTCTTATAGCAGGCCATGACGATCTCGCTCCGAGTGCCCGGGTATCTCGCCCGGTCTGCTGCTCATCCGACACGGAAAGAGATCTTCGTAATCAAATCCCGCCCAAAACAGTGCTGCAGACGATCAAGGATTTCCTTGCGGCGATAGCGCACGATCTCGCTGAGCCAAACGCTGCTATCGACTGCGACAAAAAGAGTGCCTTTGTGCAATCCGGTGGGCTGAGCATGGGCGACAATGTTCGGATCGAGCATATGATTCCAGGCTCTGGCCACTTCGGCCTCGCTCTGGCGCCGGTCCATGCGAATGTCTTTCAGAACCCCTGGGATTAAGGCACTCACAGATTTGGAATTGAGGCCTCGCGCCTTTTCAACAGGCGCAAGGTCGACGCCGCGCCACTGAGCAAGCACCTGGTTGCGGGAGCTGATTTTTCCGGGACCGATCGGTTTGAAGAATCTGGGTGGCAGACGCGACATGGTGGCTAGGGTTTAATGAGAAGGAGTCCCCTCGACAAGTAGAATCACCGTCTCCTACAAGTTTGGAACTTAACTGGTTTGAGACTCAGTGCGCTGTGCGCTGTGCTCGTCCAGAACGAGGACACCATGCGGTTGGAGGTCGTAATTTCCGGAAAAGGTGTTGCCAGTGAGGAAATCATGCATCGGCTTGTAGAATTGGAGCCGCAGTGGCGAACTCTGATGGTTGAGGAGGAAAAAGACGCGGTTGTTGTCGCGCTGACGCATACTGACCTCAACGGTATCAGGGACTTTGAGCAGTGGATGGAGATTGCAAATCTGCCGGAGCCAGACGATTAAATCGTTGTAGAAGTGCTGATGGCTTTGCGTGCCGATGTAGATGGCCTTCCCAAGCCCGTATGTGTGCATGGTCATGGCGGCGCGGCCGGCGTAAAAATCTTTCGCGTAAGTTGCCAGAATTTGGCAATCCTTCGGTTCGATGAGGTCGCACCACAATCTGGCCGGGTGCAAATGACTGGTGGGAAAGGTCCCTTTAAAAGTCATGTGATTTTCTTCACCGACGGGCAGTTGATCAAACTCGAGCACCTCCAGCCCAAATAAATCGGTGAGGTCATGCGGATAGCCCGAGTCCGGAGCCATATTGTGCTCATCGACCAGGCCTGTATTGAACGTCGCGACCAGGGTACCGCCGTTTTGAACGTATAACTTCAGTCGGTCAGCTTCGCCGCCCGCCAATAGATGCAGCGAGGGGGCAAAGGCAATTTTATACTGCGTCAGATCCTCCGTGGGACGAGCGAAATCGACAGCAATATTGCGGTCATGCAGAGCCGTGTAGAACAGCTGAATATGATCGCGGAGACTAAAAAACTTGTTGGGCTGGTTCGGTTGCTGGAGCGCCCATTCGTTGTCGTGACTGTACAGAATACAGGTTTCGGCGCGCACGTGCGTCCCCTGCAATGATGGCGCCAGTAGTTTCACCTCGTCACCCAGTTGTGACACTTCCTTGAATATTCGCGCATCGCGCCGCGCATGGTGCGGAAGGACGGCGCCGTGGAATTTCTCGGTGCCGAACCGGGGCTGGCGCCAGCGGAAAAAAAGGATCGCGGTGGCGCCGCGCGAAATCAGTTGGTAGGTGAACATGCGCAGCACGCCGGGCCGAACGAGCGAGTTGACATCCTGCCAGGTGACGTTACCGGCTTTCTGTTCAATGACCCAGAAACCGGTATCACCGTCGGGGCTGCGGATGCCTGTCTTCTTTAGGGAGCGCAGCATGTCGATTTCACACGCTAATTCGGCCGATTTGGCTTTGATCGCGGCGGTGCTTTCAATGGAGACAAAATCGATGACCTCGGCGAGGTCAAAGTGATCAAAGCGATGTAGCAGGGGGCGCAGATTGGTGGTGACGGGGCAATTGGGTGTCAATTCGCGCAGCAAATCGGCCTGCATCCGGACGAACTGCACGATGGTGTCGCTGCAGAAGCGGCACCAATCCAATACCAGGGCCGGGTTATGCACTGTTGGGGCACTCATCGGCATTGGTACCTGGTCCCAGTTCGAAACGATCTGGCCCCAATGGCGCAGACCCATCAGGTCATTCAGCCTTTCAATTGTCTCGTATTTTGCCGCCAGCCAACTGTGCCAGTCCCGGCGAGTGTCGTCATTGAACGAAGCCTCGGTGAAATTTCCACCCAGGCCATTATCAATCTGCCAGGCAATCAAATCGGGATGTTGACCGAGAGTTTTGGCCATTTGCTCGACGATTCGTTTGGAATAATCCCAGAAAACATCGCTGTTGAGGCAAACGGCTCGGCGCGTGCCTTCATGCTTGACCAGGCCGCGGTCGTCGACCGGCAAAATTTCCGGATGCTTTTGCGTCAGCCAAAGCGGCGGGGCCGCCGTAGGTGTCGCGAGTACCGTTTTTATACCGGCACGGCCAAGAGTATCCATCACCCGTTTGAGCCACGAAAAATCATATTTCCCGTCTTCTTTTTCGCAAAGACCCCAGACAAATTCTCCGATCCGCACGACATTGATGCCGGCTGCCTGCATCAACTCCGCATCCTGTTGCCAACTGGCTTCTGGGTCATCAGAAGTGCCTCCATGTGGGTAGACCCACTGCTCCGGATGGTAATCGACTCCGAAATGCATAGGCTGTCCTTTCGTGTCTGGCTTTTTTTGCATTGTAAGATGTCAAAGAATTTCGTGCAATGCAAAAATGCAAAAGGGAGGCGAAGACCCACGTTAGCAAGCTGGCAATTTGTGACAGATCTGGTTTGAAAATGACGCCAAATCGTGTTCTCTGGGGACATGCAACGCCTGCAATTATTTCGGGTGGCTACTCTCATCCTGACTGCTAGCTCCCTGACCCTCGCGTTTATGTCCTCCTCAGCAGCACAGAATTCTCACTTGGTCTATTTCGGGACCTATACCGGCGAAAAAAGCAAGGGGATCTACCTCTCCAGGTTCGACCTGAGCTCGGGCAAATTGGAGCCGCCACAATTGGCCGCCGAAACGAAAAACCCTAGTTTCCTTGCGATTCACCCGAATGGTCGCTGGTTGTACGCAGCTGGCGAGATAGGTGGAGGTGGCGGCAAGCCCGAAGGAAAGGTCAGCGCATTCAAACTGGATGAGCAATCGGGCCAGCTGGCTTTGATCAATGAACAGGGTTCGGGCGGGTCCGGACCGTGCCACGTCGCAGTTGACAAGACCGGGAAATACGTGCTGGTAGCGAATTATGGCAGCGGCAGCATCGCCGCGTTACCACTTGAGCCCGACGGCCGATTAGGGCCTGCCAGCCAGACGGTTCAGCACCACGGTTCCGGCCTCAACCCACAACGGCAGGAAGGCCCCCACGCACATTTCATTACCACAGACCCTGCAAATAAGTTCGTCCTGACGTGCGATCTCGGGCTCGATAAGGTCCTGATTTACCATTTCGACCCGCCGACGACCTTATTGACGCCGACCGTTCCCCCGGGAGTTTCGTTGAAACCGGGTTCCGGACCGCGTCACCTGGCTTTCCATCCCAATGGTCGGTACGTCTACGTGATCAATGAGTTGAGCTCGAGTCTCACTGCGTTTTCGTACGACGGACACAGTGGCGTTTTGAAGGAATTAGAAACTCGTTCAACACTGCCGCCCGAATTCAAAGGCCAAAACACATGTGCGGAAGTGCAGGTTCACCCATCCGGTCGGTTCGTGTATGGCTCAAACCGCGGCCATAACAGCATCGCAGTCTTTGAGGTGAATCCGAAAGACGGCCGCATTAACCGTCTCGAGTGCGTCGCCAGCGGCGGCAAGGCGCCCCGCCATTTTGCTGTGGACCCGAGCGGGAAATGGCTGCTGTCAGAAAACCAGGACTCAGATAACGTGATCGTGTTTGCCGTCGATCCTAATTCTGGTCGCTTGAGCCCGAGCGGCAACAAAATCGAGGTGGGTTCGCCGGTTTGCGTCCTGTTCGTCCCCTGAACCAATTCATAACCAAGGTCTCTGCGGTCCTAACGTTCCGGGATTTGGTTCACCCCCGCAAGCGTTTCATCGTAGCCCGCTTAAGTTCACGGTCGGCTTCGCGTTCCTTGAGAGCCTGCCGCTTGTCAAACTGTGCCTTGCCTTTGCCAACCGCGAGAGCGACCTTCACTTTTCCGTTTTTCCAGTAAAAGGCCAACGGGACCAGCGCATTGCCTTTGACAGCCGCCAGCCCGAACAGTTTGCGGATCTCTGATTTGTGCAGAAGCAGTTTGCGGATGGCCTTGGGCTGATGGTTGAGCAGGTTGCCATGGGAATATTCGTCGATGTGTGCGTTATACAAATACACCTCATTGTTTTCCACTCGCGCGAAGGCGTCCGCGATTTGGCCTTTGCCGGCGCGTAACGCCTTAACTTCGGTCCCGTGCAGCACAATGCCGGCCTCAAAGGTTTCCAGAATGTGATAGTCCCGGCGGGCTTTAGGGTTGGTCAGAATGTCGGCCATGCGAACTCAGATCGCGGCAACGCAATTACCTCACCTTGCCGGAGGAAATACTCTGTTAAGACCGCCCCGGCCGCGAACCCAGCCTAGTGCTTCTTGCGCTTTTTGCCGACCGGCCGCGTTAACTCGACCAGCTCGGGCATTTCAAAACCGACCTTGTCCTCGATAATCTCGAGCAAAGCAATATCCGCCGCGCCGAGATTTCCGGTATCTGCCACCAAGGGACGGCTCAAGGCTCCCGAACCGGAATTGAGCTGGCGCACACGGCGTGAAATCAGATTGACCAGAACGTTGGGATTGCCAACTTTCTCCAGTGCTTTTCTTGTAAGTTCGGCGTTCAATGCTTTTTCCATGGTACAGAGTCGAGCGGGATAAATTAATTGTTTGAATCCCAAACGCAATATCAAAGTTAGTAAATCTTCCTTGCACACAGAATGCACATTGCTTAAAAAAGCGGCGCATGGCTCTTAGGACTCAAGCTGGATCTTCACCAGCCACGTTTGATCTGAACGATTTCCTGGCTAAAACAACCAGCACCGTTAATCAGGCCTTGGACCGCTTCTTGCCCATCGCCACCACCCGACCCGCAACCATCCACAAGGCAATGCGTTACTCCTTATTCGCCGGCGGCAAACGCATGCGCCCGGCCCTCTGTCTGGCCGCCGCGGATGCCTGTGGCGGAACGGCGGCTGACGCCTTGCCGCTGGCCTGTGCCGTCGAGTGTATTCACACTTACTCGCTGGTCCACGATGACCTGCCCGCGATGGATAACGACGATTATCGGCGCGGCAAACTCACTAACCACAAGGTATTCGGCGAGGGTATTGCAGTTTTAGCAGGCGATGCGCTTTTGACTCAAGCTTTCGAAATTGCTCCGCAGTGCAAAGGCTGGCCAAGGTATTCGCACCAGAAGGTAATCCTTGAATTGGCAGAGGCGGCCGGCTCCCTCCAGCTGATCGCCGGGCAGGTTGCTGACTTGGAAGCCGAGGGCAAAAAGATTTCTGTTTCGAACCTGCGCTACATTCATGAACGGAAAACATCGGCCTTACTCTGTTGCTCGGTCCGTTTGGGCGGCATGAGCGCCAACTGCACCGCGGCCCAACTTCAGGCCCTCACCGATTTTGGTTATTACGTGGGCCTCGCTTTCCAGGTGATCGACGATATTCTCGACGTGACGCAGACCAGTGACAAGCTCGGCAAAACTGCGGGCAAAGACACCAAAGCCCAAAAGGCGACTTATCCGTCAATCGTCGGCCTGGAGAAATCCCGCACGATCGCCGAGCAACTGACGGCCAGAGCCTTTGCTGCCTTAAAGCCGTTTCGTGGGAATGCGGGGGCGCTGGAAGCCTTGGCTAATTACCTGCTCACACGCGACCGCTGAATCGCGATTGTTTTGTAGCGCAGAGTTTCACTCTGCTGTACCGCAAAGTTTCACTTTGCCTAACCGCCGAGTTTCCAACCAGCAGAGTGGTTCCCCTTAAGGCTGCGTTCGTGCCAGACCCTGCCGACTGAAAGTCGGCGGCATAGCAGAGTAAACTCTGCGCTACGGCGTCTCAGCCTTGTTCGCTGTAGTAGCCTTCTATTTTGGCCGTGACATCCTTGTAAGAGCTATCGACTTCGTAAATCAGCTTGAACTGCTCGATCGCCTCTTCCCGTTTGTTCATGCTCTCCAGCACCGTACCCAGGTTATAGAGCAGTTCCTTTTTTTCCTCATCAAAGACCTGTTTTTCTTTGATCGCTTCCTGCAGCCGGCGCGCCGCTAAATCATACATCTTCCTCTTGGCGAAACACTGCGCCAAAAAATTCATCGACGCGATTTTGCGGTGCGGGTTGGTTTGCGCCTTTTGAAATTCCGGAATCGCTTCGCCGATTTTGCCGGCCTGAAAATAGAGCTGACCCAATTCGAACCGGAGCTGCAAATCCATGGGAAACCTTTCAACGCGTTTTTGGCAATCTGCAAGCAAGTAGGTCTGCTTTTCAGCGTCAATTTCGGCTACCCGCTCGGCGTAATCAGGCGCCTCGGGGTCGAGTCGAGTAATTTGGTATTCCATTTTTTTCTTCACCGTTTCGGAGATCGCGCCATCTAAAGTGGCATCATTGCCTAAATCGGAAGACTTAAGGCGTTGATAATATTCCAGCGCGCGGTCGAACTGCTTTTTTTGCGAGTGCAGTCCGGCGAGGTTGCGGACTAACTTGAGGTTGGTCGGTTCGGCTTGCAGCCTGGTCTCGTACTCGCGGATCAAGCGATCCGTTACTTCCTCGGCTTTTTCGACACGATTCTCTTGCTCAAGCGAAATAGCCTCTTCCTTGTTCTTTAGGATGTCGCGATAAGAACCAGTGCCGTCGGCGAGGGCTTCGTACCCGCCTTCGTTGAGCGTTTTTCGCGCCGACAGATCTTTCAAGGCCTGGGCGACATCATTATCGCCGGGTAAATTGCGGGATAGGTCAGTCAGGATCTTTTCCCCGCGCTGGACTTCACCGATTGCGGCCAGCGCGTTAGCCAATTTGATGGCGACATCCTTATCCTTGGGAGAATTCTTGAACAGTATCTCAAGCGAGAGCACGACCGTGTGCGGCATGTCGAGGGCTTCGGCGGCCTCGACGATAATGCGGTGCGCTGCGGAGTTCATCGGATCCGAGTTCAGGATCTGCTCGGCGATCGGTAAGGCTTCGGCAGGATGCTTGCGCAAGGCCACCTGGCCTTTGCCAATCAGCGGCGTCGCGCTGGCGCTGTGCCAGACTTTTTTGAAAATCCCGCTGCCTTTGGCTGCCTTGTACAATTGCGCGGTGCGGAGTTCTTTTCGGCACTCGAAGAGGCCAGGCTCGCGGACGAGGACCTGGTTAAAGAGGTCAATGGCATAATCGAGGTTGTCCCGCTGCAAGGCTTCATGGCCTTTGGTGAAAAGCCCGCGCAAATCGCGGGGGAGTTCATTCGTACTCTTTTCTGCCATAGCGAAGTGTAATCAGATTTGGCTATAAAAAGCTATCACAAACCGGCGGATCCAGGAGGCGTTTTTTACTGCCGCCGGCCGGCGGAGCACCTGGATTAAGCTTGGCATCCTACAGCAACTTCGCCAGTTTATATCGAGTCGAAATGAAACCACTCGTTACCCTTTTTGCTCAGTATATTATTGTATCTTCAGTTCTTTTGATAACCCCAACCGTCAGCCGGGCGGCAGAAACGAATGAACCCGGCAAGACGCCTGCCAACACATCCACCAACCAACCGCCGACTGCGGAGCGCGCGCCCGATCTTCAGGTGGCTGACCGTTTTCTGCTCGCGATCCCGCGAAATGGGTTCGGGAAGGATTATCTTTTTACTGCCTCTTTAATCCCCCAGGCGCAAGCCGCCACCAGCACCGGGCTGGCTGCAAAGATCGTCCGCTTCGAGCTGTTTCCCGATGGGGTCGATTTATATGAATCAACTCAGGGGTTGGTGGTGACCGAGGATCTTCCTGCCCGGCGTCTTCTGGCGACCTTCCCCATCCTCCGACAGAATACCAAGGAAGTGGTGATTGATTTCAATCGCGGCATGCGGCGAGTCTTTACACAATCCTGGACCGAAGCGGCATTGAACTCCGATCGCGACCGCGTTCTGGAGGTGCCGGAGGGCCGGGTGTTCGAGATGAAGCAGGAGGGCGGGCGCCTAATCGTGCGTCAAAGCGTGCAGGCGCGCAGCCGCCAGGACGACCCCAACCTCGAGCAACGGTATGAAGTGCGTTATTTCGTCTCGCCTTATCAGCAAGGCGCGTGTGATGCTAAAGAACCCAATTACACGGACGCGCGGTATACCCGTTTTTTTGAAACCGAAGGCAAAATAGAGCCCATTACCGGACGGGTTTCGTCGCGTATTGCTCGTTTTGATATTCGCCACCCGATCGTCTTTCATTATTCCGCCAATACCCCCGCGGATTACGTCGAGGCGGTTAAGGACGGGATCCTCTACTGGAACCGCGCCTTTGGCAAAGAGATCGTGCAGGCGAAAAAGGCGCCAGATGGTGTGACGGCTCCCGATGCCGAGTTGAACATCATTCAATGGGTGCCGTGGGATAACGCCGGTTTTGCCTATGCGGACGTTTTGCTGGACCCCCTCACGGGCGAGTCCGGTCATGGCCAGGCGTTCATCACAAGCGTCTTTGCGTTTGCGGGCAAGGCTCGGGCGCGCGCATTGCTCCGCGCGATGCTCGATTTGGCTGAGCCGAAAAAAGACGATAAGAAAGGCTCGAGCGCGGCCCGTTTTGGAGTGCCGTTTCTTGCGGCGGCGCCGGCCTGCCAGATTGACCCGCGTACGTTTGCGCAGCAGATGGCTCAGGGTCTGGAAGAGGTGCTGGCCAGCGATGAACTGACCGATGCGGCCACGTTGCGGGTTTCCCAGGATTACGTCCGGGAGGTAGTAGCTCATGAGGTCGGGCATGTGTTGGGTTTGCGCCATAATTTCGCCGGCAGCTTGTCAGCGACGTTAAGCCGCAAAGAGCTCGACGACTGGTTTAAGAGTTATGTCGTCGGCAAGCCCCTCGATGCCTATACCAACAAATTGGCTTCGAGTTCGATGATGGAATACACGGTGTTCAAAGGCGGTGTTTTCACCGGTTGGCTGATGCGCGCGACCAAAGAAGTGCTGCCGCATGACCGCGCCGCCATCACCTGGGGTTACTTCGATAATTCCGAAGCGCGCGAGAAGAAGATGCTGTTTGCGACCGACGACGATATTGGCCGCTACGGCGACGTGCGCCAATTTGATTACGGGACCAATCCGGTGGTCAGTGCGTATTGCGAGATTGCGCAACTGCTGGATCTGCTTCCCAATAACGTGATCGAAACGTTTATCAGTGCCCGTGCACCGCGAAACGAACACGATCGCATCCCGTTGGAGCAAGTTAATTTGAACTTTGACAGCTACGCGCGGCAGATCGCCAATCAGTTCGCCGACATGATGTCATGGTTCCGCGCCGAAACCCGCTCCTTGCGGGTGGAGAATCAGTTCGATTTTATCGGCGACCTGAACCGAAAAGATCGCTATGAGGCGCACCTCAAATTCCTGAACTCACAGGTAGATCAGCTCGGTGGTGTCGATCGCGCCTTCTTCTCTTATCTGCCGGTGGATCTAAAACTCGATCTCAAGCAGGAACCGGCAGGACTGCCCGTAATCCAGCGCCTCAGCGCAACCAACCTCACCAGCAAGCTCGAAAAGCTGCTCGATTCGCCTACGTACAAAAACTTCGTTGGATTGGATGAAAAGAAATACAGTTTTACGAAGGAAGAACGCGAGCTGATCCTCAAACGGGCCCGTAAATTCTTTGAGGAGTTGGAAAAGGAATTGGTCAAAGAGGTCTGCCAACGGCTGACCAACGCCCCGCGCACGCTGGGGATTGAGGCCAGCGGGGCCGCCGGAGAGGAAGACGCGATTGCGAAGGTCGAGCAACGGGTCATCGAGCTCGCCAAGCTTGTGATCACCTCAAAGGAAGACAGCAAACGCGTCGAGGGCAAAGTGGACAAGGGCTACGTGGAGGTAGTCGAATACAAATACGACCAGGAAACTCGGCTGGCAGCGGCAAAAGCCTTGGATGACAAGACCGGTTCATTCAAGGGTTGGGCGGAGGATGCGAAGTCTGATCTCAACACACAATTGAAGAATGACGTCGAGTCTGCGCTGAACCTGTCCCATTTCAAAGATTTCAAGGTGTCGCTGCTTTCTCGTTCGATGCGGGAATGGTATCAGAAGCAGCAGGAGGTTCTCGGCCTGCTCCCGCCGGCACCCGGCAGCCCAACACTGCCGGCGCGGTAGGCCGTAATGCACCGCGATTACCATGAAGCGCAGATCCGCACACGCCCGCTCGAAAATCCGGCCAGAGGAATTGGTTGGCGAGGAATGGGCGGAATGGTATCGGCTGACCTCGGTCCAACGTTGGTTGGAGAGCGAGAAGCTATGGCAGACTTATCTTGCATTGGGAGGCTCGCTTGATCCGGAACCCGATACTCAAAGTCCTTTCTTCGATGCGCTATTTGGTACCTATAGCCACCAAGTGTTCCCGCGTCCGAAAAAAAA
>DATJGF010000009.1:0-43135 GCA_035495315.1 Candidatus Limnocylindrales bacterium | reverse complement strand
GTAACTGCCCTGGAAAACGACTTCCCCGCCGGTCGCACCGTGGCCCGGACCCAAATCGATGATCTGGTCTGCGGCGCGCATAACACTGGCTTCATGCTCAACGACCAGGACTGTGTTGCCCGCGTCCCGCAACTGCTGCAGGATCCGCACCAGGCGCTCGGTATCCCGGGGATGCAACCCCACGCTCGGTTCATCCAACACAAACAACGTGTTCACCAACCGAGTGCCGAGACAGGTCGTGAGGTTCACACGCTCCGTCTCGCCGCCGGAAAGCGAGCGTGTTGGGCGATCCAAAGTGAGATAGCCCAACCCGACGTCGTTCAAATACCCTAGACGCGCGCAGACTTCGGTGAGCAACAAATCGATTGGGTCGTTCGCCGCTCGTTGCCGTTGCCCAGCAAGGGTCTGAATCAGCCGTAAGGCATCGCGAATGGGCAGTTGATAGAAAGCAGCCAAGGTAAGCCCTTTGTCGGAGCCGACGTGAGGAGATAAGGATATGTCGGCTGAAGGGCACGAAACTGAAGGCACTGGCGGAATGTTCTCCCTCTCCTCCCGCGGAGGAGAGCGGCGGGGAGAGGAGGTATTAATCGGCTTAGACCCAGGCTGGCTTGCGATCTCTAGCATGTGCTTTTTCGCGAGCACCGCCACTCGGTATAGCAATGTCTCCGGCTGGAATCTCTGACCCTGACACGTTGGACAAGGAGTGTAAGCACGATAGCGAGAGAGTAACACCCGCACATGCATTTTGTAAGCCTTGGACTCAAGCCAGCGAAAGTACCCTTTGACTCCATACCATGCCGCCGGCCATTGATGTTCCTCGTCTTTGCCGTAATCGGGGTCACCGTCGACGACGAAGGTCTGCCATTTCGCCGGAAGTTTTTCGAAAGGAACATCTGTGGGAATCTCGAAGTGACGGCACGCGCGCAGCAAATCGCGCTGACTCTCGAGGCCGTGTCCGGTTTGCCAAGGCTTCACAACGCCCTCCGCCAGGGTTTTGGATCGGTCTGGCAGCGCCAGATTGTAATCGATGCTGATTACCCGCCCAAAGCCGCGGCAGGTGGGACAAGCCCCAACCGGGTGATTGAAACTAAACAGTGCGGAGGAAGGCTCATGATATTCAATGTCGCAAGGCGCACAATGCAGCCGGTTCGAAAATGGGCGAACCGTCCCAAGCGAACCACCGGTACCGAGCTGCCACAGTTTCAATTTGCCTTTGCCGAAGTGATAAGCCTGCTCGCAGGCTTCGATAAAGCGCGGCCGATTTGAAGGAGTTGGCTTCACCCGATCCTGGATGACGGTAAGGGAATTGAGGGGCGGAGCCGTTTTATTGCCGCGCTTTTCAGTGAGCTGTGCGAGGGCCTCGTCGATCCGGGCGGGGCGCCCGTCGATGAGAACGCGCTGATAACCCTGCTTGGCGACCAGGCCGAGGCAGTCGGCAACAGGCAGCTTTTCAGTCAGCGGCAACTCGAACGTAATCAGCAGTTCGTTCGATACGGTGTAAGCGCCGTTAGGGGCGGAGCTGGCGGCGCCTTTCTCCTGGCCGAAATTCAGGAGGGCTTGCCAGATCTGCTGCGGATTATCTTTACGCACCAGACGACCGCATTGGCGGCAATGGAGCTGGGCGATTTGCGGCCAAAGCAGTTTCATGTACTCGCAAATCTCTGTCATCGTGCCGACAGTGGAGCGAGTGGTTTTGACTGCGTTTCGTTGTTCGATGGCGATGGCCGGGGGGATCCCCTCGATGCTGTCGACCTGCGGTTTATCCATGCGATCAAAGAACTGCCGGGCGTAAGGGGAGAAGGTCTCGATGTACCGGCGTTGTCCTTCGGCGAACAGAGTATCAAAGGCAAGCGAACTCTTCCCCGATCCGCTCAAGCCGGTGATCACCACGAGCTGCTTGAGCGGCAGGTCCAGGTCGAAATTTTTGAGATTGTTGTGGCGGACGCCGCGAAGACGGATCGCCGGCCGCCGGAACGACTTCAGCATGTGCACCGCCACAGTAAAGTTGGAGCACTCACTCCGCAAGTTGTTGAGCCAAGATTTGGCTCCTGGGGCTTCTATATTTTATCGAGGCAGCGGGACACGGCCAGAACTCTCAGTTCAGACGTCTGTGCCACCTTCGAGCCGCTGCTGATTTGAACCCTTACGCACTGGCGCAAATGGAACCGGCTGGTCTCTGGGTCTCAGCTCTTTTCAAAAGGCTGGTTCTTTGCGCATAATTGTTAATTTGAGACAATTGAATATTTGGCGCATAAACGGGATGGCCATTGGATTGGGGTTGGCCGCGTGTGCTTTTGCCGAGGCGGCCCCTGCCTCAGAGGACACGGCACAAATATTGGATAACATCCGCAAGAAGTATAGCTTTCCGGCGCTGGCGGTTGTCGTGGTGACGAACCGCACTATTTGTGAGCGTGCAGCCGTAGGGGTGCGCAAAGAAGGGGAGAAGGCCGCGGTGACGACGAACGATCTCTTCCATATCGGCTCGTGCACGAAGTCGATGACCGCGACCGTGACAGCAAGCTTCATCGAGGAAGGGGTATTGCGTTGGGACACCAGCATTCTGGAAGTTTTCCCCGAATTACGTGAGAAGATGCACGAACGGTATCGGGCGGTAACAGTTGCCCAGTTGTTAACGCATCGCGGCGGCGTTCCTACAGAGCCTCCTGGGCCTGCATGGGCGCGTGCCTGGGAACAGAAAGGCACTCCGACGGAGCAAAGGTATGAGTTTATAGCTTCGGTTCTGACAAATCCCCCTGCGGCAACTCCCGGCAGCAAGTATCTCTACTCGAATCAGGGATATGCAATCGTGGGCGCGATGCTCGAACGGATCACTGGTAAGCCCTGGGAGACGCTAATGACCAACCGCCTATTCAAGCCCCTGGGCATGACGACGGCAGGTTTCGGCCCGCCCGGCACACCGGGCAAACTCGATCAACCCTGGGGACATACCCGGAAACTCCTGCGCACCGTGCCGCTGCAGGAAGACAATCCTCCCGCCATTGCCCCGGCCGGGCGGGTACATTGCTCACTCAACGATCTGGCTGCTTATGCCATTTGTCACCTGGAGGGTGAGCGCAAAGGGCGCCTTTTGAAGGCTGAGACTTTTCGCACGCTCCACACTCCGGTTGCGGGCGGAGATTACGCCTGTGGTTGGGTCTGTGTCGAACGCGGCTGGGCCAGCGGACAGGCATTGATGCACAATGGTTCGAACACAATGTGGTACGTGGTGATGTGGCTTGCGCCGAAAAAGGATTTCGCGGTGATTGTCGGAACGAATACCGGCGCGAGCAACGCGTTCAATGGGTGCGACGAAGTCGCAGCGGCGATGATTCAGAAGTGGCTCGAGGCAAAGTGAGCTTGGGTAGAGCAGAAGGCGCGCATCAGATCTTTCCGGTGAGCCCTCTCATTAATCCCCAGCTTCAGCTTCAGCTTCAGCCGGGTGTCGATCCCGCGGTGGCTATGTTTCAACCGTTTTAACGGTTTCATGTTTTTGGGGGGTGCTTTGGGCCAAAAGGAGAAAGGGGCACAGCGCAACCTTTACCGACCAGTTATGAGTGGTGAGGAAACCGTTAAAACGGTTGACAGTCATCCAGTTGACTCGTAACACCCCGCTGAAGCAGGGTGTTAATGAGAGGAGCGAACTTGAGAAAAATCTAAGATGCGCGCATGCTGAAGGACTCTTGTTGAAAACGTTCCATCGAAGATACTTCAGCGCATGAAATCCGCGATTGCGCCCGTGACGGCGGCAGAGCTTCCGCTGCTGCTCGAGTTGATTGTTGAATTGGCTCGGTTTGAACGCCTCGAACATGAGGTGGAGTCAACGGTGGAATCCCTGCACACTGCGTTATTAGGTCCGGAGCCTGCCGCCGGCGCATTGCTGGCCCGGAGCAATGGCGAGCCGGCGGGGTATGCGATCTATTTCTTCACGTTTTCGAGCTTTGTGGGACGACGCGGAATCTGGCTGGAAGATCTCTATGTGCGTCCGGCGTTCCGCAAACAAGGGCTGGGTATCGATCTGATCCGCGCAGTGGCAAGGATCGGCGTAGAGCAGAATTGCGGGAGATTTGAGTGGACGGCGCTGAATTGGAACAAGCCGGCATTGGATTTTTATGGCCGTCTCGGCGCACAGACGATGGACGAGTGGGTGTTGCTGCGGTTGGATCCGGACGGACTGCGGCGAGTAGCAAGCGGGTAGGAAAAGGAACGCTAGCTTTAGCCGGCCGACAAGGTCCGTTCATCGTTTTCTATCAAGCTCCTGCCGCATAAATGCGGCGTTCCTGGGCGCGAGAGAGGCGGGCAAGCATTTGCAGTTTGCAATTACTCGAGATCCGGCTAGAAGTTGCTCCCGATTAAACGCCCTATGGCACAGTTTACGGTTAACCAACGCACTTATCGTCTCCCGGCACCCCCGGTGGTTGTGATTTGTCTCGATGGGTCGGCGGATGAGTACCTGGACGCGGCACTGGTCCGAGGCCGGATGCCGCATCTGCAGGCGATGTCGGTCGCCGGCTTTCGGGGCCTGGCTCGAGGAGCGATGCCGAGCTTTACCAACGTCAATAACACCTCGATCGTGACAGGGGTGCCCCCTTCGGTTCACGGCATTGGAGGCAATTTCTTCTACGACAGCGCGGCCGACCAGGAAGTGATGATGAACTCGGCCAGGTTCCTTCGCGCCGAGACGTTATTCCCGGCGGCGCAACGGGCCGGCCGCAAGGTTGCGGTGGTCACCGCGAAGGAAAAGCTGCGGGATATTTTCGCGCACGGACTCATCGAGCTGGGCGGGATCGCCTTCTCATCGGAGAAGGCCTCTGCCGCAAACCCCAAAACTCACGGCGTTGGGGCAGTGGAAGCGTTGGTTGGACTGACCCCTCCGATTTACAGCGGCGAAGCTTCGCTGTACGTGCTGCGGGCTGGGGTAAAGCTCTTGGAACGCGGCCTGGGGGATTTTCTTTACCTGAGCACGACGGATTATATCCAGCACAAGTTCGCGCCGGAGGAGGGGCCCGCACTTGATTTCTATGGCGGTGTGGATGAGCAGCTGGGCAGATTGCTTAAGAGTGGGGCGGTAATTGGGCTGACCGCCGATCACGGGATGAACGCCAAACAGAAAGCCGACGGCTCACCCAACGTTGTTTATCTGGAAACGCGGTTGGTGCAGAAATTCGGCAAAGGCTTTCGGGTTATTTTGCCGATTACAGACCCATACGTAGCGCATCACGGTGCTCTCGGGTCCTTTGCTCAGATCCATTTGCCTGATAGCGCGAAAGCCGCGGTGATCCAGGAATTTATTCGCGAAATACCTGGCGTAACCGAAGTGCTGGAACGGCGCACCGCCAGCCGGCTCCTGGAACTTCCGGCGGATCGCATGGGAGACCTGGTCGTCTGTGCTGGTCGCGACTTGGTTTTGGGACGAACGCCGGAGTGGCACGACTTAAAGGCATTGGAAGGAGGACTGCGCTCGCACGGCGGACGATATGAGGAGATGGTGCCATTACTCCTCAGTCAGCCCCTTACGCCAGCGTACGCTGCCAAAGCCAAAGCTGACCCGCGGAATTTCGATATTTTTGATTTTACCTGCAACGGCACGAGCGTATGAATTTTTCGAGTTTAGTCGCAGGTCAACCGGTCAAGGGCACCGGGTCGTTGACGATCCGGAGCCCATTCAATGGCGCGGAAATCGGGGTTGTGATGCTGGCTTCCAGGCAAGATAGCGAAGCGGCGGTGACTGCGGCCCGCGCCTTTGCCGACACACCCAGCCGGTACCAGCGCTCGCAAATCTTGGAGCAGACGCGGGCAGCACTGGAAGCGAGGCGGGAGGAGTTTGCGCGCACCATTGCCAGTGAAGCAGGGCTGGCCTTCCGGGAAGGACGATATGAAGTGGGTCGCACGTTGGATGTCCTTCGATTTGCCGCGATGGAGGCTTTGCGGGACGATGGTCAGATCTTCTCCGCGGATGTTTCGCCTCAAGGCAAGGCTCGCAAGATTTTCACGACGCGCGAACCTTTGTCCTGTGCCGTCGCAATCACCCCCTTCAATCATCCGTTGAACCAGGTAGCCCACAAGGTCGCGCCGGCGATCGCGGCAGGCACACCGTTAATCCTTAAGCCATCGGAAAAAACACCGCTGACGGCATTCAAATTCGCTGAACTGCTTTACACTGCAGGTCTGCCCGGACCGATGCTGAGTGTATTGTTGGGTCCTACACCGGATGTGGCAGAATTCCTCGTGCAACACCGAGACGTCGAGGTGGTGGCATTTACTGGCAGTGTCCCGGTAGGCAAACACATTGCCACAACCGCTGGTTACAAAAAATTGGTGCTCGAATTGGGAGGGAACGACCCGCTGATCGTTCTCAACGACGCGGACCTTGAACTGGCGGTTAGCCTGGCGGCCGAGGGCAGCTATCGCAACTCCGGTCAGCGTTGTACGGCAGTCAAGCGCATCCTTGTCCAGGATCGCATTGCCCCCGAGTTCACTTCGCGCCTGGTGGAAAAGACGGGGGAATATATTTGCGGCGATCCGCTGGATGAGCAGACCCGAGTGGGCACAGTGATTGATGAGGCATCGGCGATCCACCTGGAAACGGTTGTGAAGGAAGCGGTGGCGGCCGGAGCAAAAGTGCTGTGTGGCGGCAAACGCCGGGGCGCTCTGCTTGAACCGACCGTCATTGCCAATGTATCCCGCGATTCCCGCCTGGTTACCTGTGAGAGCTTCGGACCGCTAGCCCCTATTCTCACGGTGCGCGACCTGGAAGATGCGCTATCGGTGGCTAATTCGACACCTTATGGGCTCAGTTCGGGCGTCGTGACGAACAGCCTGTCGAGTGCCTTAAAAGCGATTCGCGCGTTACGCTGTGGGACGGTAAACATCAATGAAGTGCCTGGGTTCCGCATCGAGAGCAGCCCGTTTGGCGGAATCAAAGACAGCGGTCTCGGGATCAAAGAAGGCGTGGTTGAGGCGATAAAAGCCTATAGCTACGTGAAAACTTTCAGCCTGCCCTGGTAAAGAGCTCAGTTGCGGCCGGATTCACAGTGCATCGCCAGCAATGTCGCGGCCCACTGTAACTCCCGATCGGTTTTGACCCACAGCTCCCTATATGCTCCCTGCTGCTCCGTGTCCGGCCCTGCGGGCCGATAACGAATCTCGCAATTGATGCCGGATTGAGACAGTTTCTGCCCCATTTCCTCGATCAATTCGACAGATTGTGACGAGAACAACAACTTCATGTCAGAGCGACGTTAAATTCAGCCGCACCACGCACAGAACAAGCATAAGACCATTACCAAGCGATACAGGTTGCGATCGTTAATGAGCTGTCTCATCGTTTTCGTCGGGTTCAATTGTGCGTAGAGCTTTGCTTTCATAATCGCGTCTGGTGGCATCTTCACACAGCGGGCCCAGGGGTGCAATTGGGTCGCACCCCGAAATATTGTCCAAGGGAAACCCCTGGAGTATAAGAGCTTCAGCCGGAGGGATTTTGGCGAAATGAAAACCCGCCCGTAGTCGAACTCGACCGATCTTCTTTCGCGCCAGGACTCTGACATGACTCAACAAAACGGGTTAGCTTTTCTCGATAGGGTGAAAGCGAACACGCCGGATCGGTCACCGCCGCGTCGCCCGCAATCAACGCTGCCTGGCACCGGCAGCCTCCAAAGTCTTGTTCGCGAAACTCGCAATTGCGGCAGGGAGCCGGCAACCAATCAGTGCCGCGAAATCGGTTAAAAGCTTCGGATTCTTCCCAAATCCAAGCGAGGCCATGGGCTAGAATGTTGTCGAAGCGCAGCCCAGGAATCTCCGACGCCGTAGGACACGGCAAAACATCGCCGACAGGGTTGACGGTAAGGAATCGTCGACCCCACCCGTTCATGCAGGGTTTGGGACGATCTGTATAATAATCGGGTGTGACGAACAGAATCTCCAATTTACCTGAGAGGCGGATTTTTGCTTTTTCAGCGGCCTGAGCAGCGGCTGTGATTTGTTCGCGGGTGGGGAGCAGGACCGAGCGGTTGCGAAAAGCCCAGCCGTAGTATTGGGTATTGGCTAACTCCAGCCGTTGGGCGCCGAGTGCTTCGGCCAAGCTGATTAGCTGCTCCAAGCGCTCGATGTTCTCTCGATGCAATACGACATTTACCGTCAAGGGGAACCCGAGCTCCTTAACCATGCGCGCAGCTTCAAGCTTTTTGGCATGTGCGGTAGCGCCTGCAATGCGATCACCCACGGACGCTTCGTCGGATTGAAAACTGATTTGGACGCTATCCAGACCTACGCGTTTGAGTTCGTCCGCCCGAGCGCGGCTCAAGCCAATCGCGCTCGTGATGAGATTTGAGTACAAGCCAGCCGCTCGCGCGGCGGCTACCAAATCAGGCAAATCGTGTCGTTGTAAAGGCTCGCCGCCAGAAAAGCCAACGTGCAGAACGCCCATCTCGGCAGCTTCCCGGATCGCTCGTTGCCAGTCAGCGGTCTCGAGTTCGTTGCCAGTGGGGTAGCTTGCGGGATTTGAACAGTAGGGACAATGCAACGGACAACGATGCGTCAATTCAGCCAGGAGCAGGTAAGGACGATAACTCACGTTACGACAATCAGGTTGCGCTGACGCAGCCGCGAGAGACAGTCTATAACGTCCTCTCGGATTGGCTGGCAGTCGCTCTCAAATTCGGCTGCCAGCGCAGCAATAATTTCTCCGATGGTCACCTCGCCGTTGCAGTGGCTCAAAATCGCATGGGCAGTCGGGCTCAGCTCGACGACACCTTCCGGGTACAATAAGACTGGTTCTCCGGTTCGTCTGTCGATCGACAGGCGCGTTCCAGAGGCCAATGCCGGACGACTCTGCTCAGTAATAATGTGCACAATCGGCATGGTCAGCGTTTGCTCGGGGTCTTACTGCGTTGCGACGAGCCGCCAAAGCACGCCCAATGAATTGTATCCAGCATTGCCCAGAGAAGGTCACATTTAAACTGCAATGCACGCAGAGCCGCCTCTTGCAATTCCGCAGTATTGCAATACTGCAACGTGATTTTTAAGCCCTCCCCGGAATCACGCGGGGCCTGAGTCAGCCGGTTTTTGAAATATTCCAGCCCCCGGGCTTTTACCCATGGATAGAAACGTTCGAAGGCCGCCAAGCGCCGCGCCATGAGATCCGGTGCGAAAAGCTCGGTAAGAGAGGAAGCGACGGCGATGGGCCAGGGTTGGGACCGCGCGAAGGTGACATATGCATCGACGGCAAAGCGCACCCCCGGAAGGACACGTTCATGCGCCAGAAGTTCAACTCGCGAAAGCCCGCACGCTTCCCCAAGCCGCAGCCATGCGCCGATCCCGCCTTGATCCCCTTGCGTGCCATCGTGATCGACAATGCGATGCAACCACACCCGGCGGATCTCACGCACGGGACAGTTGGACAGGATCGCGGCGTCTTTGATCGGAATGCTGGTTTGATAATAGAAGCGGTTGGCAACCCAGGTTTGAAGCGCGCGGCGCTCAAGCCGGCCTGAATTCATCAGCACATGGAACGGATGCTTGTTGTGGTACGAGGTCGAACCGATTTGCCGCAATTTGGCAGTGAAGGCGCGATCATCCCAAGGCGCTTGTCTCATAACTCGAACTCAAATCCGTCATAACCGACGACGATTCCCGCCGCTTCCACTGCTGCGCGCTCGGGCGAACCTGGCGCGAGCACCGGATTGGTGTTGTTGATATGTATATAGACCTTGTGGCGGGCCGCAAGACCGGCGAGCAGATCCAGAGTGCCGTCGCGGATAGTCACGTGCCCCATATCGGCGGCACTGCGAGCACTTGGCCTCACCGTAGTCAACTCGTCGGCAGACCAAAACGTTCCATCCAGCAACACGCCGTCCGATTCCTTCAGGGCATTTAGAAGCGAGTCGGTGATTCCAGCCACATCAGGAGCAATGAGCAAGCGGCGATTGGTTCGCGCATCATAAAATTGGTAAGCCACGCTGTGCGTCTCCTTGCCCGCGGCAATCTGATTGAAAGGTGGTGGCTTCCCCGGCAAAGGGATTGATCGGTAAAGCAGATTCGAAGTTGTATCCGCTCGCGTAACCAACGGTGCAAAGTTGTCTGCCGGAGGCTCATGCCACACAATGCCGCAAAAGGCTGAAAGGACTTGGGTCAACCCTAGCGATTGCTCGAGCGTGCGGCGCACCGCCGCCGTTGCGTAGACCTCCAATGGCTGCCCTTCACGGAGCAACAACAAGCCGAGCACATGGTCGAGGTCTGCGTTGGTCAGCAGAACTCCTGAGACGGGCGAGTTTCGTGGGGAGTCGGGCGATGGTTGGAGGTCCGGGTGGCTCTCCAATTGTGCAGGCAAGTCTGGAGAAGCGTTAACGAGAAACCAGCGACGGGCGGAATCTGAAATGGCGACGCAAGATTGGGTTCGAGGTTTGGCTCGGCCACTCCTTGCGTCCCGGCAATTTGGACAGGTGCAATTCCACTGTGGCACCCCTCCGCCCGCGGCCGTTCCTAGCAAGCGAACGTGAATACCGGGCCTCCGCGGGCTTGGATACGGACGTCAGTCCGCGTCAACAACGTAAGCCGTTGCTTCGCAGCAAAGCTGTATTACCTTCAGAACAGGCTTCTTCCACTGCTTCTTGATCTTCGCTTTTTTCATAAATGAACCTGGAAACTATGCGTTAGAAGTCGGAAGGCGTCAATAAGTAAAATTTCTTCGGGTTATCAGCAGGTTGGATTACCGAAAGCGCCGGCTGCCCGCGCCCGTCAAGGGGTTTAGCCAACGAAGTCCGGAAAAGCGCATAAAGTCAGTGTCAGTCGTGTGGAGGACGGCCTCGTGCTCGATGACGAGGACAGCAATTTGTGCGTCGGTAACAAGATTACCAGCCGTGCCCAGTCGCTCCAGCGAAGCGAGGACCTGCTCAAGGTGCTCGGGGCCTGGTTGAAGAATCTGTACGATGGGTTGGGCTAACCAGGAACGAATATGACCGGCAGCTTCGGAGGGTGTCATGGGATTCTCGAACACGCGCAAATTGGTCGCGATACGAAGAAACCCGAACGTGACAATCGGTGTTAAACCAATCGGGTTATCGCCGGACAAACACTGCTGCCACCAGGCTGCAGCCTGCGAGTGCGCGGGTGAATCGGCATCATAAGCGTAGAGCAGCAGATTGATATCCGGTACAATCATTGGCGCTTGCCCGGCCGATTTTCCGCCAGAAAAGCCCCTACATCGAGGTCGTCGACGAGCTTGTTAAAACCGGCCGGGTCAACTCCAGCGCGCAGACCCATCGGTCGTGCCCGGACGACAAAAGCGGAGCGCTTTGACGGCTGAGGCTTGCTACTCAATCCTGCGCGCAACGCGGCGTTTAGGGTCTGTTTAAATGACTTGCGAGACCGGTGCATGGCGTCGCGCAGCATCCGCTCGACATCTTTTTCCAGTGTCACGGTAGTTCTCATTCCAGCATCATGATGCCAAATTAACTTGCTGTCAAGATGCCTTCAATAGCGTTTCCCGGGTACTTTTCCACGAATTCCATTTGAATTCCGGCGGAGGCGTGAGTATTTCAGAGTCACTTTAAAAAATCGTATGACACCCTACCACCAACTCGTTTCAGAATATGTCCGTTTACTGAAACAAGGGAGAGCATATCCCCTGGGCACCTTCCCTCCCGCTCCCCGGCCGAAACTCACGCCCCGAGCGCCAGTATCGCTCTTCTTCTCGCCGCACCCGGATGACGAATGTATCTCCGGTGGCATTGCGGTGAGATTGCTGCGAGAAGCCGGGGTCCGAGTGAGTAACGTCGCGGTCACGCTGGGCAGTAAAAAGGAGCGGCAGTCGGAACGATGGCGAGAACTGGAAAATGCATGCAAGTACATCGGATTTGGGTTGATTTCGACGGCGCTGAATGGCCTGGAGCGCGTCAATCTCCGAGCGCGGAAAGAGGACCCGGCGCATTGGTCGGCCTGTGTCGAGGTGCTCCATCGCATTGTCGAAGAGCATCGGCCAAAGATTATCGTCTGTCCGCATGATAATGATTGGAACAGCACCCACATCGGCACGCATTTTTTGGTGCGGGATGCGCTTGAGCGGATGCCTGAATCCTTTGAGTGTTATCTGGTGGAAAGTGAGTTTTGGGGGGCAATGTCCGACCCTAACCTAATGGTCGAGATTAGCTCGGCCGATCTGGCGGACATGATGGTGGGAACGACCTTTCACGTCGGCGAGGTAGCCCGTAATCCCTATCACCTGCTGCTCCCAGCCTGGATGATGGATAACGTGCGCCGTGGCAGCGAAGTGGCAGGCGGGCAGGGCGGAGCGGCCCCGGAATTTCCATTTGCGGCGTTGTACCGGTTGCGCAAGTGGAGCGGCGGCCAGGCGGTCAGGTTTTTCGAAGGCGGCAAAATAATCCCCTGTTCGCAGAACATTGGACAGCTCTTCCCTTAAAGGATTAGGAAATCAACGGGCCCTGGGCCGAACACTGAATCCCGAAAGCCAAAATCCGAAAAACGTGGGATTTTAGGTTTTACAGATAGGGATTTCGTAGAGGGTTTCTCTTGTTGCAGGCAATGTTTAACCCGCCGGTGGTCGAACATAGGCTTGCACCGGCTCTGCGCCGATGGTCCCTCGCAGCTCTTTCAGGTAAGTTGGAGATTCGACTTCATTTGCGATGTGTCGCGCATGCGCCAATCTGCCGGCGATGCCCAAACGTGCGGCTTCGTCAGCGTAGCTCGATTTTTTAAGGAATCGTTCGAGGTAATTAAGATGGCGGTGCCAAAGGCGGCGATCAATGTGCTGTTTGGCCTTCAGGCGGGCGGCATACCAACCGCTGCCCATTAACGCTTCCCGTGTAAATAATTGCCGCAATTCAGGATGGCCGAGATCCTTGCCTTCCCATTGGTCCTCGGCCATGACATGCAAGAGGGCTTTTAAGGGCGGACAGGCCTGAGCGATGCTGCCATCTTCGAAATACATTTGGGCGACTCGCTTTTGAGTAGTGATGATGTTGTCCATGCCATCGACAAATATCGGCAAATCCTGGAGCTCGGGCCGGAGCATCTCCTCCGTAAAGACGGCGTGCGGATGGTTAAACATGCGCCCGAAGAAGGCATGAACAAAGCGGGCATTGATACGGTAACCAAGCCGGGAAGCGAGGACGGTCCTGCCTGCGTGATCGAAATCTTCGCATTTCTCGAGGTAATGATTCGCGATCAGGAATTGGGGATCACGTTCCTCGGGAAGCATCCGGCACCAAATCTCAGGTACCAACAGGCTGATATCGTGATCGACTCGACAGCGAGGTCCGACATACCCGGCGGCGGTGATGAACCCATGATGTCCGGTCAGAATCCAGCTTACCAACGCGTTATTGAGGTCAATGATTGGGGGCAGCGCGTTGAAAGGGCCTTTCGTAAGCGCCCCTTCGGAACCGGCGCCGGTGGTGGACGGCGACTTGCCCGTCATACTACAGATAAACTCCATGAAGAGTTCGGGCAGCTCGAAATAATGAATCGGATTGAAAACGGCCAACGAACGGATGGGTCCTTCGGGAGGATTATTGCGACGGCCAGGCAAGACCGCGGCGACCGGATTGAACACAGGGCCCTTGGCCGGCAAACGCCGGTACAGGCGTGCGCCCATCTGCGCCAAGTACGCTGAGCGCTGGTCTTTGAGGTCAGGCCGCATCTGCAAGTACCGCGGGTTCTTGCTGGGCTGGCCTTCCACTACGCGCGGGGAGGAACAGGAAACAAAGTATCCCTTGCCATTGAGCGCGGCGTCACGAACCAGAGACTGAATCGGTTGCGTGAACTGATGAAATGTGATCGCATTTTCGACCATCTCGCGGGCTTGGATTCGACTCAGTGGTTCATAGTTTGAGAAGAAATTGTCTGAACGCGCAAAGTCGCTCTCTGTTTGACGGTCATAGCCAGGATGGATGGCGTCATCCGGACGCTGAAAAAGCTTTCGTTCGACATTCTTAACGAACTTTAACGAAGAAATTCCCCTCGGTTCCGGCCCTTTCGCGGGGACCGACGGTGGCACGACCACCGAGGCAGTGATATCATCCTCGACCTGGATTTTAGTTGCGGGAAAAAAATCCTGGCGGAGGCCAAAGGTGCGCCAGGAACCATCGGTCTCGAAACCCACCCGCAAGTAGGTCGTGACGAGTTTCCGATTGTGGCATTTAAGCTCATTAGCGGGGCTGCCGTTGAGGATATCGACGCTGAAATGGTCGCGCCAGTCACCGCCCCATTCGGGTTTGTAATAACGTTTGACGACAAAGACGAGCTCTTTGATGTGCTGCGGCACCTGGCTCAACCAGCGATTGTATTCGGTCGTGTAATCGCGCTCATCGGGCGTCAGCAACTTAATGACGGAACCCAGCGAGCGATCCGCACTGAGTATGGGGCGCTTATCAATGCGCGCAGGGTTTTGGAACCGGTTGCTGTAATCCCGTCCAAGCAACTCCGCAACGGCATCAAAATCTTTCTGAAAATCCGCAACGAACACCGGTCCGGTCAGGATGGCGTCACTGATTGGCTTCGAGATTTCCGATTTGCCACCCCCTGATACCGTGCAGGGCTTGTGACACAAAGTGCCCTCGGGAACGGTTCCCACTAGCCGCCAGGCACGCGTTTCGGCCGGCTCGAGCATGCGCACCTTATACCCGGAGGGCCGCACGTAGGTTTTGCTGGGCAAAAGTTTGATGCTGCGCTCCGATGCGCCGCCGGGCCAGGAAACCCGCTGCTTATGCAGATCGAAACGCGCGTCTTCGGGGACATAAATGATGTCAGGGAAATTCTTGTCCGTGGCATACCCGTCAGGGTGTGGCACAACGGAATCGGGATTAAGGGTAAGCAGCTCGCCAAGGGAATGTCCCCTGCCTTTGACGTGGAGTTCGCCACTGTAATCTTCACCCAAGTCATAGCTCGGGAACACCAAAGCGCCGCCGGCGTGCTCCTCTTCGCACAAGCCGAAGAGGTTGGCGGCAAAACTGATCTGGGTCTTCACCTCCTTCTTGCAGTAACCGAAATAATTGTCGGCGATGATCGTCACCATCACCCCACTTTCGTCGCGGCAGGCAAGCTTAAAGGGCTGCCCATTGTTGTACAGCTCCCACTCGTCTCGCCAACACATGCCATCCCGACGCTGACGCTCGCTGGCCTGTTCCCAGGCGGGCAGGCCTACCCCTTTCTTGGTCAGCTTCGTCAAATGTGGCGCGAGGACAACACAGCCGGAATGACCCGTCCAATGCTTCGTATCGAGCCCGGCGTCGTTTTCCGGCAATCCCGGGTCACCGCCATTCCCGAAAATACTCTCCACAAAATCAAGATTGCTGACGAGGCTGCCAGGAGCGAAGAAACGAACCTCCATGGTTTTTTCTGTGCAAAACCCAGACACCTCCGGACACACAATTGGCCGCAACAGAAGAGAAACCAGGCACTCGGCCGGTTGTGGTTGATTGGCGGTAAAAGGCAGGCGCAGTAGCTCGCGCGGAGGAAGGAAGGCTTGTTCGAGCATTTTGGCGAAGACCGCCTTGGGGACGGCTAGCTTGTCAGCCGGGATGGGCAATCCGCCTTCCGCGATGTGAAAGATGCCATACGTAGTGCGCCGATCGCTGCGCGGGTTGTGCAGCACACCCTGGCGCACGCGATAGGAGTTAAGAATGCTCGAGGCAAATTCGTCTCCGTCGACGGGCAGCGAGAGCACGCGCGCCATACCTTGATAATCGAGGATAAAGGTGCGCAACGGCAGTCGGGCAACCGGCAGTTCCTGCAAGTAATCGTAGAGAAAAGTCTGAATGCGCTGGTCGGCGGGGCAAAGGTGATTGGCGAGCAAACGTTCCTTTTGACGGAATTGAGCGATCAACGAGGAGACAATATCGTTGACGCCAGCACCGTTTTGTGGGGACACGGGCGCGAGGCCAAGCAGGGCGAGCTTAACATTGATGTACTCGATCAACCGCTCTGGCGCCATGACGTTCGTCGAATTCAAGCAGCCTCCGTTTCCAAATAGCGGATGGGTTTGTGCACGTCCGTGTTAATCGAGTGATAGGGTTGGGAAAGGTTGCCGGCAGCGAACAAGGCCTGGCGCGTGTGCTCCATATCATCGTCGCCGATGGCGTCGCGGAAAATGGGCAAGAGGTAATCAATTCCAAGGCGGGAAGGTTGCATCAATTTGGAGTCGTAAAACGCCGAATGCATCTGCCGACCGTGAATATGGCCCCAGCGGTCCCGAAACCGGTTCGCATCATAACCTTCGACATAAAAACCGCGAGACGGGTTGTATTGCAGGACGGCAACCGCATTGTTGCGACCCTCGGCGAGCAGTTCGACGGTCTTGGCGCCGAGTTGCGCCGCGTAAAAACGATCGAATAAAATCGGACGACCACCACGCTGCGTGTGGCCGACCTTGCGGGTGAAAATGGCTTCGCGCGCGGAATCACCCCGGCGGCACAACTTGAAGTGGCGGTCTCCAATCATTTGAATCAGCTTTGTCCGCAAGGCCTCGGCCGCCCCACTTAAAACAACATTCCCCGCAGGATCGGTGGATTTGGTTTCCGCCCCGAGTTCCCACCCCTGCTTATCGACAATGCCCTCGCCGCAAACAATAACCACATTTTTCTCCAGATCATAAAGGTGGTTTACGCGCTCGGCAAGTTGTTCGAGATCGGGCGCGTGCTCGGGCACCAGGATAATGTCCGGCCGGCCGTAAGCCGAGCCCAGCGCGAGATACCCGGAGTGGCGGCCCATTACTTCGATGATAGCGATCCGGCGGTGGCTTTCGGCGGTAGTCCGAATGCGCTCGACACCGCTGGCAGAGACGAAGACCGCGGTGGCGTAACCCGGCGTTGCGTAGTTGACGAGTTGGCTCAGATCGAAAACCACGTTGGAATCGGCGCGTTTGTACTTAAAGCCATGTTTCGCACCGGGATCCCTTCACCCTGATCCATTCGTCGGCCTCGCTGGGATAGTTCAAGCCGAGGTCATTATCGATGGTCTTCGGAGCGAGCACCGTTGGGAGCCTTTCGGCGAGCGGTTGGAGGCCGTTGAGGGTTCCATCGCCCCCAACACAGATGAGGCCCTCGATCTGCAGCGTCTTGAGTCGCGCTTCGATCGCATCGAGTTGTTAACTTCTCCATAACGGCGTGGCTTGAACGCATCGAGTCAGCCTCCGATTTTCCAGCCGGCATAGACTGCAAAACGAAACCAATGAAAAAAGCACCCGGCTCGCTCATACCCAAGTTCGTTCAACCATTCGATCTGTTTTGCCAGTGTGCTGCAGCGATCATACTGCATACGCTGGTTGGCGCTCGCGACTTCCTCTGGCGAACTGCCCAGCGCCCGTGCCGCCCCAAGGTGCATGTTCTCGTAGAGCCGCTGATGCCATGGTGTCGGCCCGACGATTTGCTCGGCATTAACGAAGATACCGCCAGCGCCCAGAACGGTGCGAATTCTTGAAAAAAGCCCCCGCTTTTGCTCATCGGGCAGATGGTGAATCGCCAATGCGGAAACCACAGCGTCAAAAGGGCCCGCCGGTAACGGATCGGTGAGGGACTGGACAGTTATCACCGGACGCCAGGCAGCGAGTCGCGATTGCGCGTGGGTCAGCATTTCGCGGGAGGCGTCCAGCAGATGAAGGCCACGCGGCTCGACACGTTCCGCCAGGATGAAGCTGAGGAGGCCGGTGCCGGCCCCGAGATCGAGAATTCTCGGATTACCAGGAACAGTACGGGCGACAAGTTCTACCGCGGTGCCGTAGAACAGATCAAAACAAGGCACCAGCCGCCGCCGTTCAGCATCGTACGTCTTGGCATCCCAAATCTCGTTCATTGTTTGCTCGCAACCTGGTCAGCGAGTGCACCTGCCGGTGACAGCAGTTGCGGGTCGCCTTTATACATTCTCAATGACGACGTTGCTAATACGAGGGCCGCTGCCACGGAAATACCGGCACCTGTAAATAGCGCCAAACGCACGCCGAACAACTCGCCGAGTTCACCTCCCAACAAAGAGCCGACGAGCGTCGCCCCCAGGAAAACGAATTGTGCCGCGGCATTGACACGGCCAAGCGCGTGCTCAGAGGCGATACCCTGGCGTAAATTCACCTGGAGGACATTATGCATAACGCAAAAGCCATCCCCCAGTTGTTGAGCGGTGAGTAGCAGCCCGGAAAGCAACGTGGCCCCGCTGGCCAAAGGGACACAAAACGTCAATAGCGAAAAAACGCCCAAACCCAAGGACATCGCTGGTCCAGCACCCAATCGTTTCGCGACCCCCGGGAGAAAGGCTGCTCCCAAAAAGGAACTGACGCCACCTACGGCCCAAATCGTCGCCAGGATCCCGGGCCTGAACCCCAGGTCGCGGCTCATATACAGGACCATTAGCGCGCCGAAAATACCGCACGCCACACCGTGAATAAGAAGCACCAGTGCGCTGGCGCGTAATAATGGTTGCCGCCAAATCTCTCTAACTCCGTCTGCCATTTCGCGGCGCATATCTGCCTTTGCTGTGGCTTCAACCGGGGTTTCCGGCGCCCGAATTAAGGCGATCGAAAAAGCCGACACAGCGAACGACGCAGCATCAACCAGCACCGCGACGGGTGCCGTGAGAGCCTGGACAAGCCAACCGGCAATACTAAAACCGCCGAACTCGGCCACCGCAGCGCTGGCCGAGAGCTTGCTATTGCCCTCCAGCAGATCCTGCTTCGCGATCAATCCGGGCAAGTAAGACTGGTAAGCGACATCAAAAACAATCGTGAAGATGCTCACTACGACCGTAACCAGATAGACTTGCCACAAGCGAAGAACCCCTGCGAATGCCGCCAACGGAATCAGGCTCAGGACCAATGCGCGACCCAGGTCAGCCCCAATCAGCAAAGGCCGCCGGCGTAGCCGATCGACCCAAACACCGGCAAACAGGCTGGTGAGAAAACCGGGCGCAATCCGCATGCAGTTGAGCAAGCCCATCTGGAACGAAGTGGCGTGCAAGACCAGAACCGCGGTGAACGTCACCGCTGTGATCCCCACCATCGACCCAAACACCGAAATGGTCTGCCCGGACCACAGGCGCACGAAGTCCGCATGAAGCCACAGCCCCTTGAATTGAAACCTCATCGTCTCGGATCAATGCAGCTTACGCCCCAGACCGAACTGATCGCCCGTGCGAATCGGAGTCGAGCCATTAAAGTCGACCTCCAGCAGCTTCTCGCTTTGAACCTCGCGGCCTTCTTCGTCCTTCAGACCGGCTATGATCTTCCGATTCGACACATCGATTACATCACCGGTCGAGGGGTACGCATACTTGCCATCGATGCTGAAAGTGATCCAGCCGGGCTGATCCCGAAGGCGAATCGCGCCAATTTCCTTGGGAGGCATCGCGCCCGCATCAAAGATGTGAAGCTGACTATTCGCCGCGTCGGTTAGCCATAACTCTTTTTCATCTGGCGTCAAACCAATGCCGTGACTGGGACAGCCATGGCGTTTTTCACTGCCCGGCTTGCTGCCGGGTATTTCAACCCGGTGCAACACTTTGCCGGTTTTCAAATCACCAATTTCAAAGCCCAGTAACCCGTTCACATTAACGAAGCAAAGAGTTTGGGCGCCATTCACTGTGAATGGCCGAATGACGTTGCCGAAGGGGCCGACAGTTTGGGTCACAGTACGGGTTTGGGTGTTCATTACTGTGAGGATCGGCGATTTCAGCCCGGCGAGGTAGACGCGTTGGCCGTCCAATCCATAGATCGTGTTGTGCGCGCCGGATTTGGGCACAATCTTATCCAGCACCTCGCCCGTCGTCGCATTGATCACGTGCCAATGATCCCCCTCCAACGACGGTAGATAAATCGTCTTGCCATCGGGCGACATGGACATGCGGTCGCAACCGCCTTCGTAAGATCTTTCCCAGAGCAGCTTATCGGTGAGGAGATCCAGGCAACTCAAGCTTCGAGTCGTGCTGAGATAAATTCGTCCGGACTTCGCGTTGGCACAAACGCCTTTGACATTGAGCGGCTTGCCGTGGTCATCAACGCCGGGGGTCGCGATGCGCCGCACAAATTTGTGACCCTGATCGATATCGAAAAGCAGCAGTCCGTGGCCGCCATACTCGAGATAATCGCGGATCCCCGGTTCGGCGACGTAGAGGAGTCGGTGCTCGATCGCAGCCAGGTTTGCTGCGGGGCTGATCCAGGAAACCAAGAAAGCCAAAAGAAATGCGGGATGCGATTGTTTCATGGCAATACGTGATCCTAGCCAAAACATCGCTTGCGAAGCAAATGCATATGGCAGCGTAGAAAGAGAAGGAAATGGGAGGCGACTTGGAAATTGAAGCCAGCGAACAAGTTCACAAATTCAGAATCAAATTGCTCAAGCGCGTTAAAGGATTCCGCATTGCGCCATCGACGAGTCGTGCTTAGTCTCTGGCCTCAGTCGACGCTATGTGCCGAAGCCCGCTTTACTCGGAAACCCTATGCAACTTACGCGCCGCGACTTCATCCGCTCGAGTTTGGGCTTTGCGATCACTGCTATGAGCTTAAACCAAACCGCTCCCTCGGCGGCTGGCCGGGTCAATACCCTCCCGATTGGCTTTCAACTTTACACTGTCCGTGGTGAATTCTCCCGGGACGTGCCGAACACCCTCAAGACGCTGGGCCAGCTGGGCTACGACGGCGTTGAGTTCTGGGGTTACGGCGGCACGCCTAATGTTTACCAGAAATTCACGGCGGTGGAGCTGCGAAAGCTGCTGGATCAAAGCGGGCTGCGTTGTTGCGGCATGCATCTTCAACTCAAAGCGCTGGAGGCGCAAAATCTGGAGCGCACCATCGAGACCAACCGCGTACTCGGCAGCCAATACCTGAATGTCGCGGCGGCCGAAGAAAAAATGCATTCTCATGAGGGCATTATCCAGCTCGCGGCGTTTCTGACGGAGGTTTCAGAAAAATGCCAGCCGCATCAAATGCAGGTCGGTTATCATGCGCACCCGTTCGACTTTGCGAAGGTGCACGGAATGTTCGCGTGGGAGTTGTTGTTCAGCCGGCTCGGTCCGCAAATCAATATGCAAATGGATGTCGGCAATTGCCTGGCGGGCAACGGCGATCCGATCGCGATGCTCAAGGAATTCCCGGGTCGCACGCGTTCCATTCATATCAAGGAACATGAGGCCAAGACCTTCGACAGCGACTATTACAAGGAGGTGTTTGATCTGTGCGAAACCAGCTGCGGTACTAAGTGGTATATCGTCGAAATGGGTGGATCGGATGGCAACGGATTTGATGTGCCGCGCACGGCGTTGGCGAAGCTGCGGCGGTTAGGCAAATAAATCAGGATTCGGAAAGAGGTTGTCTCATTCAGGGTTGTCGGTGCGGCGCCGGCGAAAACGGGCCCAGAATGGCTGAAGCCGTTTGAATGCTTGCCAGCCAATCAAGGCGGCTTTAAACCAACCGCCGATTCCGCGCTTGCCTCGGCCTAAAAAGAACCCGGCAACGGGCGCCACCGTGAGCGCCAGACTCGAAACAGAAAACACCGAGCGCAAGGGCGCGAGGCTCGCCGCAGCGGCGGATTCCAATTCGGCGAACTCCTGCTTCAGTTCCGCCCGATGCGCCTCACATTCGGCGACCAGCAGGCGTTTCCGTGTCGCTAAATCTGTTACTCTGGTGGGGTCAGGCACTCCCAGTCTTTCTTTAACTGATTGACGGTTTCGGAAAAGGCTTCGTCTTGGAGGCGGCGCTTAACCCGCATCACCAGCAGAATTGCGGCGGCACCATAAAACAATACCAAGGCCAGTGCAACATAGATCCGCTGTCCGACGGGGAATAGAAGAATCAGGGTAAAGGAGAGCAGCAACAAAGCCAGGCTTCCCAGCATCAACGCCGCGCCAGCCATCAGCAAGAGCTCGATCAGCCGATAACGCTCTTCCTGGAATTCGACGGCAAACAACTCCGCGCGCGTCCGGCAGCTCGCCACCAGGTGCACCGCGACATTGCGAAGCGACTTCAAAAGTCCAGGTGAAGTTTGTTCGGTATCAGCCATTCGATGCGAGCTTGTATTGGGAGCCCGCGTGGGGCCAACTATGGCGCAGAGCGTCGGCCACAGCAAGCCACAGGATTCGGCGGGTGTCATTGAAGGGCACGATTAAAAGTGGATGCGAATGCGCTTTGCTCCCCGTTGCTTCATCTCATTAACACCTCCATTTATGGAGGTGTACCAGGTCCTCGGTGGATCGAACCCTTTCAAAGGGTTTTGTCGCCCCCGCCCACTTTTAATCGCACCCGTCATTGAACCGGTAGCGTGATTTCGATCGGCCTGTAGGAGACGACGTAAGCAGACGCCGAGAAGGAATGACGGATTCGGGCACATAATCAGAGTCTCCTTACGTCGTCTCCTACAATGAAAGGCAGGCGAGAACGTCGGGCTACGGTCAACGAATCGCACGTGATTTCGGCTCTATTTATGTTGGGCTCAAGGCAGCAAGACAGATTACAATGCGGAGGCATAAGAATCCCAGTGAAACAACTTTCGAGTGAACAGAAGGAGCTGGTGGAGTCGCTTGCGAAGCGGCTCAGCGGGCTGCCGGGTGTGAAGGCGGTTGTGCTCGGGGGCTCGTATGCGCGCGGGCGGGCCCAGGCGGGATCGGACATCGATGTCGGCATTTTCTACTCGGAAAGCGCGCCGTTTTCGATGGAGTCGCTTCGCGAGCTCGCCAAGGAAGTCAACGATACGGCTAGGCCAGTCGTGGCTGGTTTCTACGAATGGGGACCGTGGGTGAACGGTGGGGCGTGGCTGACGATCGGTGGTCAACGGGTTGATTTTATCTATCGCAACCTCGAACAGGTCGAGCGGGTGATTTCCGACGCGGAGGCCGGCCGATACGAGGTCCACTACTTGCAGCAACCGCCGTTCGGATTTTTCAGCGGGATATATCTTGGCGAGATCCAGGTTTGTATGCCGCTGTTCGATCCGGAGGCGCACCTTGAGAAACTGAAACGGCGAGTGGCAGGCTACCCCGAGGCGCTCCGACGCACGGTTATCCAGGACTATCTTTTCATGGCTGAATTCACGCTCACGGCATTCGCACCGAAAGTTGCGGCGCGTTGCGACACTTACGGGACCGCTGCTTGCCTGGCTCGCGCGGTGAACGAGCTGGTGCTGGCTCTGTTCGCGTTGAATCGCAAGTACCCGATCAACGACAAGACGGTCCTCGCCGAGGTGGCGGAGTTTGAGCGCGCCCCGAAAGAGTTCAGTGCTCGCGTGCAGGAAACGCTGTCGAAGCTGGGGACGTCCGGTTCGGCATTGGTCGCGGCGGTTGGACAGATCGAACAGTTGCTGCGCGAAACCATCAAACTGGCAGATGGACTGTACGAATCGCGCTACAAGTTGCCGAAGTAAAATATCGTCGCCATTCATCTTGCAGCCTTGGGAGGATGGATCAGGATGGCTGAGGCCTGTGTAAAGGCGGAGTTTTGCCCATAGAATCGGGGGATTGGCGAGCGCATGTTTGGAGGAGGCGTTAACACCTTATAGTCAACAAGGAGGATATTTTATGGCTCGCACCGATTGGAAAAAGGGACAGAACCCCAAGGAACTGTATTCCAAGCCGCCGTTCGAAGAACCCTCCCAGGATTTTCCGGGGCGCGAAAAAAAGATGGCATTGGGGCCGGACCATGGCGAGCAGACCTACCAGGGCCGGGCGAGGCTGCTGGGCAAGGTGGCGCTGATTACGGGTGGGGACAGCGGGATTGGGCGCGCGGTGGCGATCGCGTTTGCGCGCGAAGGGGCGGACGTAGTGATCACGCACTTGCAAGAGGAGGAAGGGGACGCGCTGGAAACGAAGCGATGGGTGGAGGAAACGGGGCAAAAGGGCCTGACGTTCGCTGGGGATATCCAAAGCGAGGGTTACTGCCGGGAGCTGGTTGAGCGAGTCGTCGCCGAACATGGCCGGCTGGATATCCTGGTCAATAATGCGGCTTACCAGATGACGTTCGACGAGCTGGAGGAGATCACCGAAGAGGAACTGGATCGCACTTTTCGGACGAATATTTATTCGATGTTTTACTTGTGCAAAGCGGCAATCCCGCAGATGAAGCCGGGCAGCGCTATTATCAATACATCGTCGATTCAAGCGTATCAGCCCAACCCGTCGTTGCTGCCGTACGCGGCGACGAAAGCGGCGATCGCGAACTTCACCAAGGGGCTGGCCAAACGCGTCCTGGAAAAAGGGATTCGGGTCAACGCGGTCGCGCCCGGCCCAGTCTGGACGCCGCTGATTCCTTCGACGATGAGTAAGGAGCACGTCAAGAGCTTCGGGTCGAACACCGTCTTTGAACGGCCCGCGCAACCGGTGGAATTGGCGCCACTGTTTGTGTTCCTGGCGTCGCAAGAGGCCTCGTATGTGACGGGGGAGGTTTATGCGGCGACGGGCGGCAAGACGCCGTTCTAATGGGAATCGCAGGTCGTATCGGCTACGCCTCGCCTGCGTGGTTCTCATCCTCGTCCTCGTCATTGTCCCCGAAAAATCCAGGAAGGACGAGGAGGAGGCCGAGGACGAGCTAAATATCGGCAGGTTCATGGTTCTCAGTGCGCGTCAGGAAAGGGCGAGGCACTTGGGTCGCAGTCTTCTTTCCGCCGCGGTGATGCCGCCGGCGGCCGGGATTTCTCTTTGACGGGTGGGGGTAGAGGTAATACATATTAGGCACCTAACTAGCCTGCGCCGGGCAGACGGCAATCTTACTTGAGGAAGCGGGTTGAACCGCGTCATAATTTTTGAGTCACGTGTCTCAAGTTTCATCATTAACAAAAGGGCAAGGAAGCGAGCGAACCGATCGCGCCGGGGTGCCAGCGATCGGGTGGGCTGTCTGCCTGGATTACGCTGTAGCCGTAGGCACAATTGGGCTGGCGCTGGTGTTGCGACTGGCGCTGGATCCGATGTGGGGAGATCATCGGGCGTATTTCACGTTTTACCTGGCGGCGATCATCACGATATGCGTCGCGGGAAGCAGCGCCGGTTTGTTTGCCATCATTTGCGGGCTGCTGCTGGGGACGTGGTTTTTTGTGCCGCCGCGGCATTCGCTGATGGCGGCATTTTCGACTGAGTGGGTCGACGCGTTGACGTACTCGGTGTCGTGCGTGGTGGTGCTCTTTTTTCAACACCGCGCGCAGCGGGGACTCAAGCGCGAGCGAGGCAACACACGCGAATTGAGGCGGCAGGCGACCGAATTGCAGGTGAGCGAGCAGCGGTTTCAAACGTTGGCGGAAGCGACATTTGAAGGGGTGGTGTTCAGTCAGAACGGTGTGATCCAGGATTGCAACGACCAGGTGACGGCGATTGTGGGATACACGCGAGATGAGTTGATCGGCAAGCCGGTGGGGCAGTTCCTGTCGCCGACGCATCGGGAGGAGGTGTTGCGGAACGTGCGGGAGAACCGTGAGGCAACGTATGAAGTGGAGCTGATCTGCAAGAACGGGGAGCGGCGAACGGTTGAGGCGAATGGGCGTCCGGTGCGCAGTTCGGAGGGGCAGCATTTCAGGGTGTCGGTGTTGCGAGATATCACGGAGCGAAAGCGGCATGAGGCGTCGTTGCGGCGGCAGGCGGCGCTGCTGGACCTGAGCCCGGACGCGATTTTTGTGAAACGGCTGAAGGGGGGGACGATCACGTATTGGAGCCGGGGGGCGGAGAGTCTGTATGGGTGGACGGCGAAGGAGGCGGTGGGAGCGAACGCGAACGAATTGTTGCAGACGCGCTTGGCGGTTCCGGAAACGGAGGTGCTGGAGTCGTTGCGGCAAACGGGGAAGTGGGCGGGTGAATTGACGCACCTGACGAAGAGCGGGAGCCGGGTGTATGTGGAGAGCCGGTGGCAGCAGATGGCGGGGCGAGGCGAGGAAGGGGCGGAGATCCTGGAATCGAACATCGATATTACGGAGCGCAAACGCAGCGAGGAAGCGCTGCGTGAGGCCAGGGACGCGCTGGTGGAGGCCAATACGACGCTGGAGCAACGCGTGATCGAGAGGACGCGATCGCTGCAGGAGACGACGGAGGAACTGAACGCCTTCTGTTACACCATCGCGCATGATTTGCGGTCGCCGCTGCGGACGCAGTTGGGTTTTTCCAAGGTGTTGATCGAGGATTTTGGGGACAAACTGGGGGAAGAGGGCAAAATGATGGCGGAGCATATCGCAAACGCGGCGGAACGGCAGGGGCTGCTGATTTCGGACCTGTTGGCGCATGCGCGGGTGAGCCGCGAGGAGATGCCGCTGAGCAACGTGTTTTTGCCGGACATCGTGAAGTTGGCCCTGACGGACATTGCGATGGAGATTGTTGAAAAGAAGGGTTTGGTGGATCAAACCGGGCTGGGGGCCGAGCAAGTGAGGGCCCATGCGTCATCGCTGCAACTGGTTGTGTTGAATCTGCTGACCAACGCGTTGAAGTTCGTTGCGGCAGGGTCGCAGCCGTCGATCAAGGTGTGGAGCGAGGCGCGCGAGGGCCGGGTGCGGTTGTGGGTGGAGGACAACGGGATTGGGATTGAACCGCAGGATATGGAGAAGCTGTTCGGGATGTTCCAGCGATTGCACAGCGCCAAGACATATCCCGGGACTGGAATGGGGCTGGCCATTGTCAAAAAGGCGGTGCAACGGATGGGGGGCGAGCTGGGTGTGGAATCGGAGGTTGGGAAGGGGAGCAAATTTTGGGTGGAGCTGCCGACGCCGGAAAGCGAAAGCGCGGAGCCAAAAGACAACGAAGATAGCGAGCGGGCGGTGCGTTGAAGCGCTGGTGTGCGGGCAGGGATGGTTGGACGGGATTGTGTTTGTGGTCGCAGAAGGGAACAAGAAGTCAGGGGAACGAACAAAGGAGGTGTTGACCCCGCGCCAATTTTGCTTTCTTTTAATGTCAAGAGCCGCACATTTATCGTGTGAAGCGCTACATCCGGCATAAGGCGAGCGGACGGTATTTCGCTGAAGGGGAGTGGCATAGCGAGGCGGAACGGGCGCAGTATTTCGAAACACTTGCCGCGGCGATCCACGCGGCGGTCGGCCATCACCTGGACGGGGCGCAGGTAGTGCTTCAACTGGGGGAAGAACCCAATCCGGACTACGATGTATACTTTGACCTGACGGATCATGGGACGCAGCAGAGCGGGGAAGCGCGGAGAGAGTGAGGGAGAGGGGGGCGACGCCCGGGTGGGACTCGGCCTTAACGTAGCGCAGAGTTTCACTCTGCTGTATCGCAGACTTTCAGCCTGCTTCTGAAGCCTCCGCAACACTGCGCAATCACACTTAGCCATCATTTTTCTTAGCTTACCTGCGTAAAAGAGCGCGATGACGCCGAGGACCAGCACGGCGGCGTGGAGGAGGGCGCTTTTTTCAATGGGATTGAGGGAGTGCATTTCCTTTGAAGCGACGCGTCTAATAGGCCTGGCGTACGGGCTCTATCATTAATGGTTCAGTTCGATGTTCGATGTTCGATGTTCAGGAAGATCGCTGCGCACTGCAATACGACGGGGCCGTGGAATGGGGTTGGGGTAACCGCGACCTGGCCGGCAATTTTGGCGCATCATTTTCCACCTGGTTTGACGCTTTTTGGGGCTGGGATATCGGTTTTGTGAAAGCGGGTGACCTTCTGGGTGGCGACGTTGGTCAGGACGAGCGCGCCGCCTGAAACGGAAAAGGAGTAAGTGGTGGAATTGGTGGCGCCGCGAGTGACGAACTCGATTTTGATATGGGCGGAATCGAGCATGGTGTAGGCGGCGCGAATCTGGGAATCGGGGCTCTGGAGAATAAAGGTGTGGTCGGCGCCAATGGTGAGCGTGTCGTCGTTTTCGCCGCGCCAGGAGCCGATGGGAGCAACGACGGGACCGGCTGGTGCTGGAGATGAAAGAGCGGCAATGGCGATAAGGAGTATGACAAGTAACGATGAATTGGGGATGGTTGAGGTGCGACGGCTCCTTCGCTGGCGTTGCCGCCGATGCCCGGGTTGCATGAGTCGCAAGCCATTCATGACGAGGCTAACCTCGGGCGGAATATAGGACCGTTTGCGGAGAGGCTGCAACGGGAAAAGTAGCCGCGTCTTGCTCGCCCAGTGCGTTTTCTATGTTGATCGTGGAGCGCATTTTGTGTCTTGACAATGGCAAGTTCGCCGCGCAAAATTGCCTCGCAAAAAGTTGGTATGGCGTTCCAATCCCGCGCCAACACCCAAGCGTAACCTATGCTGCTTCGCGTTACGGCATCTGAGTGGTGGCGTGGAGAGTGGGAGCGGGCGGAATGCTAGGATTAGCATAATAGGGCTGCGGTTTGAAGATCGCCGCAGCGCCAGGGTTAGCCGGGAGCACTGGATTTGCGGTCAACGCAAATGACCAGGTGCGGGAGCTTGTGTCGGAATGCTAATCCTGGGCATTAACGCTTTCCACCCTGATTCTGCGGCGTGCTTGCTGGATGATGGAAAGCTGGTGGCCGCAGCCGAGGAGGAGAGGTTTCGACGGATTAAGCATTGGGCAGGCCTGCCTACCGAGTCCATTGCCTTCTGCCTCAAGGAGGGGCAAGTCACTCTGGCCGACATTGATCATATCGCGATCAACCGCGACCCGCGCGCGAACCTCTTTCGCCGTGCCGCTTTTCTGTTACGACATTGGCCCAAATTGGATCTGGTCCGAACCAGGCTTAAGAACGTTTTGGCCGCACAGTCGATTCGAGTTGCACTGGCTCGTGCAGTTGGCGGAGAAGTGCGAGGCAAGATTCACCACATTGAACATCACCGGGCACATCTCGGTTCGGCATATTTTGCTTCTGGTTTCGATGAGGCAGTATGTGTTTCGGTTGATGGTTGTGGCGACTTCGCAAGTACCGCCTGGGGCTTGGCAAATGGCCAGATCAGAATCCAACAGCGTGTTTATTTTCCACATTCGCTGGGCATTTTTTATTCGGCGATCACTCAACTGCTCGGATTCCGTGGCTTTGGGGACGAATACAAAGTGATGGGTCTGGCGGCTTACGGTCAACCTCATTACCGCAGACAATTCGCTGAGGTACTGAAGCTGCAGCCACATGGGAGTTTCAAACTCAATCTGAAATTCTTCAGGCACCATGTCGAGAACGTCAGCGACGGGTGGGAGGATGGCGCACCGCAGCTCGGCACGTTGTACACACCCGAGCTGGAGTGCCTGCTCGGCCCGCCGCCACAACCCGGAGAGCCTTTGACGCAGAAGCACAAGGATATCGCCGCCTCGGCCCAGGCGACTTACGAAGATGCGCTCTTTTCGATCCTGAACGAAGCGCACAGCCGATTTAGTTGCTTCAATCTGGCGTTGGTAGGTGGTTGTGCTTTGAACTCGGTTGCCAACGGAAAGATTTACGCCCGCACCCCTTTCAAAACCATGTATATCCCCCCGGCCGCCGGGGATGCCGGCGGTGCGATCGGCGCGGCACTGGTAGTGTGGCACACGAGCCGGAGCCCAGAACCAGGCCAGAGGACCTCCGCCCGGGGACAGAGAACACACGACGTGGCACCGAGCATACATGACAAAGGGCACCGACGCGCACCATTCGGCTCACGCATTGCGCAACCCGATCCCCGCATCCCCGATCAGGACCATGCCTATGCCGGTCCACATTTCGATAACGCAACCCTGGAATCGTTGCTCAGAGAGCGTGGGCTCATTGATCATAAATCGCACACCCTCGCAGTCACGACGACTCACGATGACCTTGACTCCTTATGCGCCCGGACTGCGGAGGCGATTGCCGCCGGAAAAGTGGTCGGCTGGTTCCAAGGCCGGATGGAATGGGGTCCGCGAGCATTAGGCAATCGCTCGATCCTTTGCGACCCACGGCGAGCCGACATGAAACATACGCTCAATGCGAAAATCAAGCGACGCGAGTCGTTCCGCCCTTTTGCGCCGTCGATCCTGCGCGCACAGGTCGCAGAATGGTTCGAAGAAGACGCTGAAGTGCCGTTCATGTCCGCCGTATTTCGTGTACGTCGCGAGAAACGGCCGCTCATTCCAGCGGTAACGCATGCGGATGGTTCGGGCCGGCTACAGACTGTGGACGAAAATACCAATCCGCTTTTTCACCGACTGATCTCCGAGTTTTATGCTCTCACTTCGGTCCCGTTGATTCTGAATACCTCATTCAACGAACAGGAACCCATCGTTTGCCGTCCACAGGAAGCCCTCGATTGTTTCCTGCGCACGAAAATGGATGTCCTGGTGCTCAGCGGATTTTTTATCACTAGGCATCGTTGACCGTGATTCTTCGTATTCCATTCGGAACCAGATTGGACGTGCGGATGTTTCGTTTGAATGTTCCGAGGTTTTGGCGACAGCTAAAGTTGCTGGCCCAATTTGGCGCGCTTCAGGCAGCCGCTCAATTCATTGCTGCCTTGTCTGGTCTGTTCCTGGTCCGCATTCTCGACAAGTCAGAATTTGCCGCCTACGCAATCGCCACCAGTCTGTTCACGACATTGAATGTGCTCACCGATTCTGGCATCGGCACCGGACTAAACGCAGTTGGAGGCCGCATTTGGCGAGATTCCGGCGCAATGAGCCGCCTTGTGAGGACTGCGCTGGCCTTCCGCGTGCGGCTTCTGCTGCTTGCGGTGCCATTGGGCTTTGGGTTCTCCCTGGTTCTTTTTCGACAAAATGAGATCTCTTGGACCCGATCAATGATGCTGATGCTCGCAGTGCTTTCGGGTCTTTGGGGCATGATCCACACCAGTACGTACGCGATCAGCTTGAGGCTTAGTGGAAGATATTTGGAGGTGCAAAGACTGGAATTGCTGGCGAGCCTGTTACGACTCGCTCTGCTCTCCTGCTTATTCCTGGTATGTATAAATGCAACCCTGGCAGTCCTGACGGCTGTCCTGACGATCTCGTTGCAAGCGGCGTGTCTCCGACAGAAAGCGCTCCTGGTTCTCTATCCCAATGCGCCGCTCGATGCCGGCTACCGCGGCGAACTGGGCCGATTCATTAAGGGATTGTGGTTCTCGACCGCGTTCTTTGCGTTTCAGGGTCAACTCACTATTTGGTTGATAGCGCTTTTTGGCACCCGTGACCGAATCGCTGAGATCGGCGCGCTCGGGCGACTATCTGTGATTTTTGCTTTCATCAGCAGCCTCATCAACGGAATCGCCACCCCGACGTTCGCCCGCTGCGATTCGACCGACCGACTGAGGCGCCTGTTCAGTACTATGTTGCTGGGCTACTTGCTGTTTGCAATTGCACTGCTTGCCGCCGCGTTTGGATTCCCTCACGAAATCCTCTCGCTGCTCGGCGCGCGGTATACCGGCCTGGCCGCCGAGCTTCCGTTAATGTTTGGCATCTCCATTCTGTGGGGCCTCACCGGCATTTTCTATGCCCTGGCCTCCGCGCGCGGCTGGATTTGGCGGGCCTGGGCCTCACCTCTGGCGACACTCGGACTCCAAGTGGTGTTATTGCGCACGTTCGACTTGAGTAAGGTCAGAGGCGTCTTGTTATTCGGTCTGCTGAGTGCTTTGCCTACACTCTGTTCAGTTGCCTATATGGCGATCCGTGGCTTAACCAGCTCGGAAATGCGCCGGCCCGAGTAAATTGCAATCAGATTATCCAAAACTCCTCTACGTAGGCGACGTGCCGGTTGAGAGGACGCTTTATGGCGCGGCTCAGCTCTATCGGCTGCTTTCTCTCTATCCGCCTGGCGACCTGCTGATCGTCGAAGCCAATTCATCGCGTTCGAAGCCACAGCGCCGCCTGCCAGTGGTGCGTTACGGAACTTTTCCACTTGGCAAAACCCGTATATTAACGAGTCGATTTCATACGCTGTATGGCTCCTGGGTCCTGTCGAGAATCCGCTCGCGATGGTCGGAAATTGAGCGCGTTATCCGGCCATTTGTCCCCGACGCCGTTCTCACCGTGACTCACGGCTATTCCTGGCTTGTCGCCGCCGAATATGCGCTCCGAAAGCATTTGCCATTACACCTGATCCTGCACGACGATTGGCCTGCACATGGCTTGGTCCTGCCGGGTTTGCGAAACATCGCGCATCGCCTCTTGCAGGAGTTCTACCAGCACGCCAACTCGCGTCTGTGCATTTCTCCTTTGATGGCTGAAATCTACCAACGCGAATTTTCTTCACCAGCGACCGTTCTCTTTCCGTGTGCCGAGCCCGATGCAAGCGCCTATGAAAGCGCACCGCAAAGGCTGTCCATCAATCGTCCCGGTCTGGTGGTTGGCTATGGGGGCACGCTTAACAGTCGAGGCCAGCTCCGCGCGTTGCTCGCGGTCGCGGAAGCCCTTGCCCAGGTCCGTGGCAAACTCGTCATTTATGGTCCGAACAATCGTCAACACTGGGCGGCCTTGAGTCTCGATCGCCCGAGCATCGAACTCAAAGGGTTGATCACCTCGGAAGCGATGATCGGCGCTTTTCGCGAAACGGTGAATGTCTTGGTTGTTCCACTCTCGTTCGACCAACGCGATCGCCGGCAAAATCTGCTTTCGTTTCCGAGCAAACTCGCCGATTACACCGCAGCTGGTCTGCCACTGCTTATCATCGCTCCCGCAGAGTCTGGAGTGGCTCGCTGGGCCGTGAGCGAGGGGGGCTTCGCTGAAATCGTTACGGAGCCGGACACCGCCTCCATCAGCGCGGCCCTCAATCGCCTCGCGGCATCGCCTGAGCATCGCCTTCGGTTGGCGACCCGCGCGCTGCAGATTCACCAGGAGTTTTTCACGCCGGCCAACGCCTGGACAACGTTTTGCAAGGCTCTGGAGCCGGACCGGGAACTAATTGCACCGCCGAGAAGTCTATATTAGTTGCATCATCCCGACGCTGGGACGCGGTGCCGTCCTATGCGACACCTTGAGCCTGCTCCTGGCGCAAACGCATCCCGCGCACCAGATCATCGTCGTCGACCAAACGCCAGCGCACCCGATCGCCGTCATGCGCGCACTCGCCGCGTGGACGCAGCAATCGCTGGTAGTTTGGTTGCGGCAGGCTAAACCCAATGCGTCGAGGGCGCGCAACGCCGGTGCCCAAGTCGCTACCGGAGACCTGCTGCTGTTTCTCGACGATGACATTCGGATTGATGCGACTTTTCTCGCCGCGTATGCCCAGGCATTTGTTCGCACCGGAGCGGATGGAATCTGCGGACCGGTGCTGGAAGGTGAGGGCAAAATGGTCGAGGCCTTGGATCGGAGGGCATTCACGAGCGAGCTCGGCTGGTTGCTCCGTTTCCGCAAGAACTATGCGCACGAATGCGAGACTTCGTTCATGATGTCGGGGAACGTCGCCGTGCGACGCGAGGTGTTCCTGAACCTCGGCGGGATGGATGAGAATTACGACCGGGGAGCGCATCGGGAGGAGAGCGATTTCGCGATGCGGTTTCGCAGGGCGGGGTATCGGTTTTGGTACAGTCCGCGCTGCGCGATATGTCACTTGGGTCCGAAGGGCGTGCCGGAGGGTGGAGCGCGCGACGGCAGCGCAGGCAAAGATTTCCACTATTTCCACCATTGTGTGGGGGATTGGTATTTCAACCTGAAGTTTTGCACCCCCCGAACCGTGTTTCCGCTCCTGGCGGCCAGCCTCCGCCATTTTGTCTTCAATCGACAGACGCTCGATCGGCCCTGGAGATTTCCATTCGCGGTAATGTATTGGATCGCGGCCCTGCCGCCGGCAATCGTGAAGCGATGGCAAGGACCGAAATTAATCTTCACCCAAATCCAAAATTGAATCCTTAACCCAATAGTTGCCACACATAGCCATGCCTAGAACCCGCGTCAAAATCTTCGTTCACCTGATCTGTTTAACCAAAAATCGCGAACCACTCATTGATGATCCCGTCCGCGATGAACTCCACGGGTTCATCGTGGAAATACTCCGGGCATTGCATGCGTCTCCTGTTTTCGTCAATTCCGTTGAGAATCACGTTCACATTCTCTACTCGCATTCAAAGAAGCACAGCATTGGCCGGATTGCCCAAGTGCTGAAGAAGTGTTCATTGAAATGGCTGGAAAGCAGGAGCCCAAATTATTGGAGCTTCCAATGGCAAGGAGGATACGCGGCGGTAGTGATGCGGAAATCGCGTTTGGGAGCGGCCGTAGAATATATGCTCCGGCAGAAGATGAATCGACGAACATTCGAGCAGGAGTACCAGAATTTTTTAAAGCGGTATGGCGTTGCGTTTGAAAAGAATAATAAGAAAGGTCTTTTTCGCCCTTTTAGAACCGAAGATTCCTAGCTGAGCTTGTTCAGGCGCGTGCCGCATCTGTTAGGTGTAGCTCTACTACGGTACCAACCCCACAACGGACTCAGATTGATGAGAATACTTGTCCACGGGCCGTTCTATCCCAGCATCGGCGGGATTGAAACCGTCGTGAGCCTGCTGGTGCACGAGTGGGCCCGCGTCGGCGCGGAACCGGTGATTGTCTCGAACCTTGGCTCGGCCCCGAACCGACCATCGGCGTTTCCGTTTCGCGTCGTCTATCAACCGTCGGCGCTGGAGTGGTTTCGCCTGGTGCGCTGGAGCGAGGTGGTACTGCAGATGAACGTCAGCCTGAAAGCACTTTGGCCGCACCTGGCGCTCAACCGGCCGCTGGTGATCAGTCATCAAACATTTTATAGGACTTATAGGTCCCATAGGTCCTATAACCACCGCGCATGGAGCGACCACCTCAAACTGCGGATGCTGCCCTGTGCTGCCGCAAACATTGCCGCCAGTGCCGCAATTGGGAATTCGCTGCCGGTCCCACACAAAGTTATCCCAAACCCCTACGACAGCACATTATTCACCCAGCCTAAATCGATTCCCAGAGATCGCGACCTGGTTTTCGTCGGCCGGCTGGTCTCGGAGAAAGGGGCCGATTTGCTGCTGAACGTGATGGCAATCCTAAAGTGTGCCTCCCCTGGTATCAGACTCACGATCATCGGAGATGGTCCCGAACGCGGAGCGCTCGAAAACCAGGCTGCGAATTTGAAATTACTGAACCGCGTCCGTTTTGCAGGGCCGCTAGACCAGGATCAGGTCGCAAAAGAGCTTCAGCGCCACAAAGTGCTCGTGGTTCCTTCAGTTTATACCGAACCGTTCGGAGTGGTAGCGCTGGAAGGAGCTGCCTGTGGTTGTTGGGTGCTCGGGTCGGACGGCGGTGGATTGCCGGAAGCGATTGGTCCCGCCGGAATGACGTTCCGTCGTGGTGACCTGACTGATCTTTGCGACAAGTTAATGAAGGTGCTTAACGCGCCGCCAGAAAACCCTTCCAGCGCGATCGCCGCACATTTGGAACGCCACCAGCCGTGGCGAATCGCCTCAGAGTACCTGCAATTGTTGAAGCAAGTCCTGCGGTCACAGAAGGCCGAGCTTCGCGAGGCTCAACTAAGATCTGACGCAGAGCAGGTTCCCGTGAGGCGTTGTTAGCTTAGGGTGCAGTGAGGATTCGCAATTTCGCCGAAGCCAGCCCTTCCGCAATAATGGAGCGACAAAGATTCGGTTTCGAGCCGGTATATGTCAGTCGTTGCCCCGGCGTACTGCTTCTTGTTGCGCTTATCCTGGTGGTGCTCGAGGGAGCGGTTCGCAAGTGGTTAATCGGATCGGAGTCGGGGTTCTGGAGTTACCTGGCGTATTTCTCGAAAGACCTTGCGTTCGTTGGGATTCTGCTTTGGCCTGGGCAACCGACCAGATCGTCGGCCCTATCCACTTTTTCAAAATTCATGGTGTTGGGTGGCGGATTGTTCGTAACCGGAGCGATACTAAGCAGTTTGCGCGGGTTGAACCCTGTTGGAGCGCTGCTGACGTTTCGAGCAGGGTTATTGCTGCCGGTGGTGAGTTTGTTAGCTGCGCGACGGCTAATCGGAATTCGGTTCAAGCACGCCGCCTTTCTGCTTGCCGCGCTAACCCTCCTGAACTGCCTCCTGGGTTGTGTGCAAACGCGATTGCCACCCGAGCACGTCCTCAACCGGTATGTCGTCAATGATTCAGCGGTGACAGCGATAGAGAGCGCGGTGCGGGCAACCGGAACGTATTCGTACATCACAGGAATGGGTATCATGTCGTCCGTTGGGATTTGGGCCGGGATGGTCCTGCTGGCATCGGGTCGCACCCGCATGGTTCAACTAATCGCCGTAACAGGAATCATTGCCGGATTCGGCTGCGGCCTGACGTCGGTTTCGAGAGGTCCGGTTGTGGTTGGATTCCTGATGCTGTTCGTATGGATCTTTGCGTCGTGTGCAGGATTCCGGGCTTTTATGGCGAGCAAAATGGCATGGGCCTTTGCCGTGCTCGTGATTTGTGGCGCTGGATTCCTGCCGCAGTTTTCGCGAATGAGCAGGTCGGTAATTCAGCGGCATGAAGAGAGCAATGAAACTTTCGGGCAACGGGCGTTCGGCCAGCTTGAGGAGGCGTGGGAAGCGGCAGTTTTGACGCCGTTTGGTGCCGGACCGGGGACCGAGCAGATCGGAGGCAACTATGCCGCCACCGGCACGATGAGCTTCACGAATTACGAAACGCAATTCCCACGGATCATCGCCGAAGCCGGAGTGTTAGGCCTGGCCGGGTTCCTGGTGATTTGCATTGGCGTGATCGCTAGTTTGCAGACGGCTCGCCGAACTGCCCCAACTGAAGGCTTAAATGCGGCGTTATTTGCGACGCAACTGCTGTTAATACCACTGTTTTACGGCAATGTCCTGTTTAACCATATAGCCTCGGCAGTGGTGTGGATCATCTTTGCCGCAATGATGGCAAATTGCGCGGAATCCGAAACGCCAACCGAGAATCAGCGAGAAATCCGAAGTGACAGCGTTTACAGGCATGCAAGGCCCCGCCCGTAGCGGCGTCGTGCTCTGTGCGCCGGTGTTGCCGCCGGACGTCACCGCGATAGCAGGAGCCCTCGAAAGGAGCGGCCAACTGCAGCACCTGGTCACCCGCTGGTGCCTCAACAACCGGGAGTTCCGATGGGTTCAAAAGCTAGCCGTGCCGCAAACCTGGCTGCGGCGTCCGGTAACGTCGGTGTCCTCGTCACGGATTCACCGATCGGTTGTGGCTGACGCGCGGCAATTACTGGGCCGTTTGATTGATCAAAACGGCTTTCAGTCGTTCGATAAAAGTTTTGCCCTCGTCGATACTGCTGCGTCTCGATTGCTGCGCCGAAATAGCAGCGCAGTCTTGGGACGCGAAGACGCGTGTCTGATTTCGTTTCGTCGCGCGCAGGAACTCGGCCTGCCTTGCATTTATCAGCTCCCGACCGCGCACTTTGCCACCGTGGAACGTTTGTTGCGTCAAGAATTGAACTTGTTTCCCGAGGCCTTCGATGCCGCCGACCTCGAAGCAGATTTCGCTCCCGAACGCACGCACCGCAAAACCGCTGAACTGGCCACGGCAACTCATATCCTGTGCGCGTCCTCATTTGTGAAGCGTTCCCTGGAAACAGCCGGTGTCCCATCCCGCAACATAAAAGTGATCCCGTGCGCAACAGAATTGGACTTCGCACCTCAATGCCCCAGCCCGCGCGAGCCGATTGTTCTCTACGCCGGAGCGATCAGCCCACGAAAGGGGGTGCACCGGCTGATCCGCGTCTGGAAGCAACTCGGCGCCTATCGCACGCATACACTGCGGCTGGTTGGTGATTTGCGACTGCCCAGCAGTTTCGTCGCAGAATATCGCCGGTACTTCGAGCATGTTCCACGGATAAAGCGCAGCGCACTCGCGCATGAGTACGCCCGGGCGCAGGCGTTTGTCTTCAACGCGATGGCCGATGGTTTCGGACATGTCATGGCCGAAGCGATGGCCTGCGGCACCGCCGTGCTGGCCAGCCGGAACTCCGGAGCCCCCGAGTTGATAGGCGACCGGGAGCAAGGCTGGTTATTTGATTTTGGCAACGATGCCGCACTGGCCGAGGCCCTCGAATGGGCGCTGAGCTGTCCGCAGCAATTGCTGGAGATGGGCCAACAGGGACAGGCTCGAGCGCGCGCCTGGAACGCAAACAAGTTTGCAACCGAGTTCTTGAAATGGATTGCACCGATTATTGCGGGCGAGCGCTGAGGGTAACTCATTTTCAACGGCGGCCAGCTCCCGGGCAAGTGAGCATTGAACGTGTATTTGCGGAGATCCGCAGCGCGATGCCAGACCGGATCCAATGCAGGGTTCACCAGAGCCCTTGCCTCAGTCGCGGAATTGCTGGAAGGCTGGCAAACCTGTTAGACGCGGCGCGATCGACCGCCACCGTCAATCATATCGTTGGAGACGTTCACTACCTTGCGCTCGCAGTGCCAGGGGCCAGAACCCTCCTGACCATCCACGATTGCATTTCGCTCGAACGGCTCCGCGGGCTCAAGAGAAAGCTTTTCAGCTGGTTTTGGTTCATCCTGCCGGTCCGCCGCGCGGCAATGGTTTCCGTAGTTTCGGAATCCGCCAGAAAGGAATTGCTACGGCATGTGTGGTGTGATCCTCGCAAGGTCCGAGTCATTCGGAATTGCGTCGGCAGCGAATTCACGCCGTTCGCGAAACCTTTCAACAAGTACAACCCGACTTTTCTGCAGGTAGGCACGCGACCGAACAAAAACCTGTCGCGTGTGATTGCCGCGCTGCACGGGCTTCGATGTCACCTGAAGATAATCGGCCCGCTAAATCAGGAACACCGGCGGTGCCTGGCCGATTACTGTATCGAACATTCCAATCTGCCTCACGCGACTCCAGCAGAATTGTTGCAAGCCTACCGGGAGGCGGACGTCGTCGTTTTCGTGTCCACCTACGAGGGGTTTGGTTTGCCAATCCTGGAAGGCCAGGCTACGGGCCGACCGGTCATTACCAGCACGATTTTTTCCATGCCCGAGGTTGCTGGACCGGCTGCTTGCTTTGTTGATCCCTTTGAGATTTCTTCGATCCGATCTGGAATAAAGCGGCTGCTGACCGATGCGGAATATCGGCGCATGCTCGTTGCGGCCGGATTCCAGAACGTCAACCGCTTCGCGCCGGAAATCATTGCGCCGGAATATGCGGCGGTTTACGAACAAATTGCTGGCCAGGCCCCGGCGCAAAGCGGATGAAACACCAGCTCTCTTTCGTGCATGTGACGCCCTCGGTGTCGCGCCTGGGCGGTGGCTTGTTCGAAAGCGTGCGGCACTTGTCCAAGAGTGTGCAAGCGGCCGGCGATGGGCGGCTGAGTATTCTTGCGCCGCGAGATCGGTTCACCGCCACCGACCTCCCGCATTGGGCTCCGTTGCAGGTTCAGACTCATACCGCGTTTGGGCCTGGTGCCCTGGCATATTCTCCTGGTCTTCGGCCGATGCTCACCAACAGTTCGCCGAGCCTGGTCCATTTGCACGGATTATGGCGCTACAGTTGTTTGGCGGTTTGGCGATGGGCGCACTCGGCGAAACGACCTTACATCGTGTCGCCGCATGGCATGCTCGAGCCATGGGCACTGACGCAATCGCGTTGGAAAAAAAGGTGCGCCTTGCGGCTTTTTGTTGGTCCCTGTCTCCGCGATGCCACTTGTCTTCGAGCCACTTCCCCGGCGGAGGTGGCCAGCATTCGCCGCGCCGGGTTCAAAAATCCTATCGCCCTGGTTCCGAACGGGGTGAACTTGCCGGCAACCGTGGCGCAGAGTGAGGCCAGCCAAACTCTCCGCCCGGCTCGCGCCCTGTTCCTCTCGCGCATTCATCCCAAAAAGGGGTTGTTGAATCTCATCGACGCTTGGGCTCGCGTGCGCCCGAGCAACTGGGAACTTTGCATCGCCGGACCTGATCAAGCCAACCACCTCAGCGCCGTCTCTCGCCTGGTTCACGCTCATGGTCTCCAGCACCACGTTCGATTTCTGGGGGAGCTATGGGGTGAGGCCAAAACCCGCGCGTTTCTCGAAAGCGACTTCTTTGTCCTGCCGTCATTCAGTGAGAATTTCGGCCTGGTCATTGCCGAAGCGCTGGCTCATAGCGTGCCGGTCATTACAACTCAGGCGACGCCATGGCGTGAGTTGCGCGACCATTCCTGCGGTTGGTGGATCGAGCTCGGTGTCGAGCCACTCGCTCAGGCCTTGCAACACGCCTTCGCCATTCCCGGCGCCGCGCTCCGCGAAATGGGTGGGCGTGGGCGGAAGCTGGTCGACGCCAAATATCGCTGGGAACCGATCGGCAGATCGATGCTGGAAGTCTACCAATGGATGCTGAGTCACCGTGACAAGCCGGAGTATGTTCTTACTCTCTGAACATAATATCGAGGGTCGCGTCGTTTCGCGCACCACCGCAGAAATGCCGCAGGCAAGTCGCAGCCTTGCGCTACGTCCGCTGCTGACCGCTGTTCCCCTGGCGATCCTCTGGTGGACGCTGATCAACCATCTGCGCATCGAATGGTCGATCAACCCACAATACGGCTACGGGTGGGCAGTGCCGTGGTTAGGTCTGTACCTTGCGTGGAGGCGGTTGCGTACGACGCCGACCTCTTCCGGGCTCTGCCCACTGTTCCCTGTCGTCCGCCCTCTGTTCGCTGTCCTCTGTCTCCTCTGGCTGCCGACACGGCTGCTGCAGGAGGCCAATCCGGAATGGCGGCTGGTGAGCTGGGCGCTTGCTCTACAAGTCGTCGCGCTCAGTCTTTTTATACTTCGCAAATGGAGCCGCCGCATTTTGTTCCCGCTGTTGTTCATGCTGGTGGCAGTGCCCTGGCCGAGTGTGATCGAACAACCGGTGATTCAACGACTCAGCTATCTTACCGCCCAAATCGCAAGCGAAACGTTGAATCTCGTCGGCCTGCCGGCCGTGCAACAGGGCAACCTTGTCGAGCTCGGGCTCGGCACAATCGGCATCGAAGAAGCCTGCTCGGGGATTCGTTCGTTCCAGGCGGCGTTGATGGTGTCGCTCTTCTTCTGCGGTTTTTATCAATTTAACGGCCGGGTAGGCATGAAACTGGTCGGAACCGGGTTCATTTTGGCCATCGTACTAAATGCGGCCAGGATAACACTTCTCGCGATCGTCGCCGCAACGAAAGGCATGAATGCGGTCGCCGCCTGGCATGACATAGCAGGCTTGTTGATCCCGATCGCGTGTTTTCTACTTGTGGCGTTGGTTGCCCGATGTTTTGCCGACGCGCGGTCCGAGCACCGAGAACAGGAGAACGACGGCAAAGGTCAGAGAACTATGGACCGCGTGCAGAAGTCAGATGTCAGCACATTGTGTGATCTCCGACCACCGACCTCCGACCTTTGCCCTCTGGGGTCTAACCTCGGTTCATTGACGCCAGCCCTCTCACTAACGCTGTGCTTGATGGCGGCGGAAGCTGCCACCGAACTTTGGTACCGCGCGCACGAGGCTACATTGCCCCCGCCAATAACCTGGTCCATTGCACCCCCGCGCGAGGATGCCGCGATTGTGGAAAAGCCACTTGCACCTAGAGCGAAACAATTGCTCCGATTCGATGAGACGCTGAACGCCAGTTGGGAAGAGTCCGGCGGACGCACCTGGCAAGCGATCTTCCTACGTTGGAAACCGGGCCGGGTCGCGGGACGCCTCGCGAAAGACCACACACCGGCAATTTGCCTTAGCGCCGTTGGCCGCGACCTTCTCGCGCCGGTTCAAGAAGAGTTGGTGTGGCTGCCAGGACTCCAACTTCATGCGCTGATCTACTCTGCGAGCGATCCGATTCAGGGCAAAGTCCACATTCTGTTTTGCCTGCAAGAAGAACGTGGTGCGGGGGAGTTCGATTTAAAACCGTCCTCCCTTTGGGAAGAGCGGTTGGCCCCGGTTTTGGCCGGCCGCCGCAACAGTGGTCTGCGTTCGCTCGAATTGGCGGTGTGGGGAATTCAAGATGATGAGGAGGCCAAGAAGGCATTGCTTGCGGAAACGAGGAATATTATTCGAGTGGACGTCCAGAAGCGGTAGAAGGTGGTGTACGCGCGATTAATGTCACCTAAATTTAATAGTTGCACTATTCCACAGCTATCGGTAAGAATTGCCCGCGGAAAGGACACTTGACATTGAGCTTATGAAAAACCACCTCGCCTTTGGGCTCCTTTTTTTAATTGCGAGCGTCCTACCACCAGTGAACTCCTTTGGGGCGGTGTATTATGGCAACGGGGCGACGACGGGCGGTGGCGCGGTCGGCAACGGCCGTTTGTCTCTGTCCGACAACGGCAGCACGGTATCCGGCACGTTCTATCGCGGTAACGGCAGTTTTTCGCTGAACCTGGTGTTATACATCGATTCGGTGTCGGGCGGTTTTGCCGATACGACACAGTTTGCGGATAATAGCGACGCGTTACGGACGGCGGTGTCAGGTTATTATATCGGCGGGACAGGACCGCTCCGCTCGACCGCCTATTTCGCGAGCGGATTTCAGGCGGATTACGCGATTGCGCTTGGGGTGAACGGACCGAATAAAGGAAATTTGTATCACCTGATGCCGGGTGCGGAGGGCAGCCTGGAGTTTATTAAGTCTGTGAACCTGACGCCCAACAACACGCTGAACGCGTCCTCGTATTCTTTCAATTTCAGCCTGGCAGACATCGGTTTGCCGGCGGGGTCGGGCAATTATTTCCGATTCCAGTCGACCTATGTTGGTATCGGAGGCGGCGCGTATCGGGAGTTGGAGAGTTTCGAGTCACTCGGCGGCACACGGGGGTATTCGAGCGTTTGGTTTACCAATTATAATACGTATGGCGTGGACCCAGTGCCTGAGGCATCGACGAGCGCGCTGGCGATCTTTGGCGGTCTGCTGATTGCCGGCCGGTTGACGATGCGTGCGTGGCGGACGCATTCAAGAAGGCGCGGATGAGCGGGTGCAGCGCGCCCACCAACGCCGGGCGCTCGGGCTGAAACAACGTCCCGATAAAGAAAGGTCCAACCAGTTGTATCCCGCGCGCCTCGCTCACTCGCGGACCCGCCATAAAGATGTCGTGTCAGAACCCATATAAGCTCCGACTGCCTCGAAAAATGCATACGGAGGCATCTCAATTTTTGTTCACCTGTTCCTCGGCTCTCATAACACCCGCTTCAGCTTCAGCGGGGTGTAGACTGGGTATAGTTAGTTCCAACCGCTTCATTCAGCGGTTTCTACGACGCATGGAAAACCGCTAAAGCGGTTCCGGTCGGTGTTTGCTGTCTTCACCCCGCTGAAAGCGGGGTGTTAATGAGAGCACCGCATTCAATCATGTAGGGCTCGGTCAGGTTCTCAAAAATTGAGATGCGCCCCGGCATACTACGGTCGCAAGCGTGTTGTGTGCGCGTACGCGCTGGCAAGTGTG
>DATJGF010000008.1:0-8646 GCA_035495315.1 Candidatus Limnocylindrales bacterium | reverse complement strand
CACGAGCGCCAGCATCACCTCTGAAACGACAAGCAAGCGGCTCATGCGGTGTTGATGCAAGCCGCCCGCTCCCCCACTGCGCGTTCCTTCCTTCAACGAGTCGCCTACGGACAACTGGGAAGTTGCCAAGGCCGGCCATATGCCAAAGACCACTCCGGTCAGAACTGTTAATAGTAACGTAAAACCCACCACCCGGGCGTCTGTCGTCACCGACTGCAACTTGGGCAACGGCTCCAGCAACGGTGCGAGCACACCCTTGGCCCACCATCCCAATAGCAGCCCTAGTGTGCCTCCCAGTAACGCCAGCAATAAACTCTCGGTCAAAAGCTGCCCAACGATTCGAAGCCTACTAGCCCCGAGTGCCACACGAATGCTGATTTCCTTGCGCCGGTTTGCTCCCCTGGCCAGGAGCAGGTTAGCGATGTTGGCACACGCAATGAGAAGAACAAATCCAGTTCCACCCAGGTAAAGCATTACATTTGACTTCGCATTTCGCATCACGGAATCACGTAAGCTAGTGAGCATTATCCGGCCAGTTACCTTGGGATCCTTTGCAGTTTGATAAATCCTGTCCAAATCGGCAGTGGCTTGGGCGAGACTCACACTGGGCCTGAGCCGTCCGATCACATGATATAAGATGACGGGCAGACGCTTTTTCATATCCAGGGGAACTAACACGTCCACTTCTTGAATGAATTTGAAGGTGGGTGGAAGCACTCCCACAATCGTGTAAGGCTTGTTGTCGAGTTTGATCGTGCGGCCCAGCAGATTGGTATCGCCGCCGAAACGCCGCCTCCACAAACCATTGCTGATGACCGCCACCGGCTCCATATCAGGGCTGTCCTTCTCTTTGAGAAAGCCTCGGCCCAGTGCTGGTGTCGCCCCAAAGGTGGTAAAGAAGGAAGGAGAAACGTGCGCACTGCTGATCAGTTGTGCCTCGGCATCGCCGGTCAGAGTCTCTTCGTGCAATCCGTAAATCGCCATCTCTGAGAACATTTGGTTCTGTTCCTGCCAGGCCGAGATTTCGGGAACCTCCATGAATGGCGATACCTCCCCGTGTGGCGCCCAAAACGGCTTCCAATCTTTTCGAATGACGACCAGTCGCTCTGGGGAGGGGTAAGGCAAAGGGCGGAGCAGAACCGCGTTTGCAATGCTGAAAATGGCGCTGTTGGCTCCGAGGGCCACGCCGAGCGTGATCACGATGGCTGCGGAAAAGGCGGGATTTTTAGCCAATACGCGGAATGCGAAGCGGAGGTCGCCAAGAGCAGCCTTCATGCCAAGTGCCTACCGAGTTACCCCTGAGCGGTCAATAAGATTCCATGTATGCTCATAGTCTTATGGATGAAATAAGCTGCTTATGTCATAATCTCTACTTGTGGCATGAGGCCGTGGTAGGTTTCCACCAAACCTGCGTGAATTCCCGCTGCTCAGGATTCCTGGGATCAAGGCTTTGTCCTGGCCCTGTATCGAGGATAAGCGTTTGGAGAGGGTAGCAATTTTACTTGCGCGACTGCTCCCCAAGCCAAACCGTCTGGTGGTAGCCCGAGGCTTAAACGCCCTCGGTGGCGGACGTTGCAAGGGCTTCAGGTCTCAGATTGATTTTGGCCACGCTGGTGTGTGTCCCTTGCGTCGCCGAGACCATATACAAGTCTCCGAACCCAAGGCGTTCGACCTGCCGCTCTATATCCTCAAACCTGACCGGCTGGCCAACAAATGAAACCACATCCCGGGCTTCAAGCATCGATCGAAGTTCGTCGTCGGTGAGTGGGGCGCTGTGGGTGCGTTTCATGGCTAGGCCCATTGATGATGGATCGCAGATGGGTTTGCGCAAGAACGAACAGCTTTTCCTGATTCTCTCTCGACGCTTTGGGCGCAGGACTGTATTTGTTCTCTTGGCATGAACGGAAGTCCCACTCCTCCCCCTGTTTCACTTGCCCCGGATTTCAAAGACCGCCGCACGGGCCTGATTGTATTTGGTATTTTGGAAATGGTGTTGGGCGCTCTCGCTGCGCTCATGATTCCTCTCATGATCCTGGGCCAAGTCATGGCCGCGCAGAACAATCAGGAACCGATGGCCGTCCGTCAGTTAACCCCCGCCCTGGTTTCTTACCTCGTCATTTCGGCAGCGCTCATCACCGTGGGAATAGGTTCGTGCAAAACCCGGCGTTGGGCACGGGCGCTTTCGCTCGTGCTTGCCTGGAGTTGGTTAGCGATCGGCGTCATCAGCATGGTGATGATGGCGTTTTTCATGCCGAGCATCCTGAAGAACTCGCAACCGCCAGGCCAACAGGTGCCTGAAGCGGCACTGCTTATCGGCCTGATTGTTGGTATGGTCTTTATGGGCATTTTGTTCATTGTGGTGCCGGGTGTGTTGGTCCTTTTTTATCGTAGCCCTCACGTGAAAGCCACCTGCAAGGCTCGCAACCCGTCGCCGAGTTGGACTGACGCTTGTCCGCTACCGGTGCTGGGTATGAGCCTGTGGCTCGGATTGGGCGCGGTCTGCACGCTCGCCATGCCACTGTCCACCCATGGAGTTCTCCCAGCCTTCGGCAAAGTGTTGTCGGGTCTTGGCGGCTCACTCTGCTGCGTGGCCCTGGCTTTACTTTGGGGCTATTGTGCTTGGGCGGTATATCGGTTGCGGTCTGCCGGTTGGTGGATTGTGCTAATCAGCCTCTGCATAGTTTCGGTTTCCGCGTGGATCACCTTCAGCCATATTGACCTGCCGGAACTGTATCGGGTTATGGGCTATTCCGATCGTCAAATCGACACGATGAAACAGTTCAGTTTTATGCAGGGAAATCGCATGGCCTATTGGTCAGTGGCGGGGGTAGTCCCCATGCTCGGATTTCTCCTCTTTGTGAAACGTTACTTCCGGTCTCCAGCTTAGGGCTTGTTCGCAAATGGCTGCCACCGCTCGGAGTTCATCGCCTTTCATCAACACCGAAAAACCTACCCCGTTCGCGGCGTGGTCGCCCCAGTTTCGGATCGGTTGTGCACGGCGCACGCGGTCTTGAATCAACAGCTGACTTTTGTGACCCTTCCCGAGCAACGCAGATCAGATTTATGCCGCGCACGGTTTTAGTGGTCGATGACGACCCGGTAGTGCATCAGGTGCTGCATCACTATCTGGGACGTAAGGGGTATCAAATGATCAACGCTAACAATGGGCGCGAAGCGATCGCGGCGGCGACCCGCGAACTGCCTCAGTTAATCATCCTGGATGTGAGGATGCCGGAGATGGGCGGTTTGACGGCCCTCAGGCAACTCAAGGAGATAGAAAGCACCAAAGCGATTCCTGTGATCGTGCTAAGTGTCCACGCGGATCGCGAGACCCGGCTGGAATCTGAATCCTCAGGCGCAGCCGTTTTCTTGACCAAGCCCTTTAGCCCCGCTCAACTCCTGACGGAGATTAGGCGGTTGATTCCGGGAACGGAGCCGGACGACAAGGCTGGCAACACTCTGGAATAAGCCGTCACGCGCCCAATACACGTGCAATTGGTGGAGTCGGTTTTACATCCGATCGCTCGCTGTGGGCCTTCGGATCGTTACCAGACGTAGGTTGATCGAGTGATATTTTGCGGCCAGGCCAAACTTCTCACTTGGACAGCCTTTGTCCAAGTGCCTATGGGAGGATTGCCTCATGAATATAAAAGAAGACTCCTTAAATGTGCTTCGAATCGAACCATTGAGCGATCCCGCCATACTTCACCTTTTCGAATTCCTGTGAAGACCCCGCGACCGCCAACATGGGGCGCGGCGATAAAATCCCGCATCTGCATTTGCTGCGGTGAGCCTATGGTCGAACGAGCCAACGCCTTATCTCGTGATCCCAACGTCTGCGCCTCCTGCTCCAGCCTGGCGGATGGCATGGAGGAGGAAGAAAGCCAACCTGCCAGAAATGATGATTACGGCCGGCAAAACGCCGGCATCTCGGTTCCCATCCACCACAAGCCCCAACCTAGGAAATTCCCATGAGATTCTTCCCTGAGTTCAAAGATGAAGGCGACGTCGTGGCCTGGTTTGGCGATGCGAAACTAATCAGGTTTCTCGATGGCAAGTTGGAGCTTCGCGGAGGCTCCAAAGACGATCGAATCGCGGCACGGGAATGGATATCGATGTTCTGGCACGAGGCGGTCGTGCGAGAGTGATAGCCCTGGGCTATGACGATCCAACTGTGCGTGGAATGGTCTCCTTAACTCCCGCGCAATTTTCATTTTCACTTTGCCTTGAGGGCAACAAATCGCTGCAGTTTCTCTTTGAGCAATTCGAAAGGCGATCGGGCGAGACAGGTAAGAGCAGCTACAGACCATTCTAGCAGATCTTTGGTCTTAATTGCTACACTTCCATTGGCAACATCATGAGCAAAAAGTGACTACGAAGACTTATTTGAGAATTGACTTTGGATTGAGTGGGCTTATGCTCGAATTTAGGTTACCGTGATGAAGAAGGACACGGAGGGAAAATCAGAAATGAACTGAATTATGAACAAGACTTCTCGGTCTTTTCCATTTTCTTGCTTCTTGGCGTTTTTTGCTCCTCCCCGCGAGCGCAGGCCGGTTATGTTGAGAGTGACAACTGGTTTCTAACGCAGGCGGGCACGCCGCAAGGCGGCATCATCTCCCGGAGCGCAATCGGACCTTCATCAACCGAGGCATCAGCGGCAATAAGGTTACCGATCTGGCTATCTGAAATCGTTCGGGTGATCTCATTTCGGTAGTTGGATTGCCCGGTTCAGAAATCTACTTCTAACTCATTTTACCAGCGCCCGCATAAACTCGCGGCCGCTCTCGAAGTGAATGGAACGGCTCAAGCCCAATGACGAGCCACTGGAAACGTTGGTCTGGATCGGCTGCCAGTCGCTCAGGTTAGTGGAGGACTCCCAAACAACCACAGCGCCCGAACGCACTCCCGAAAGAACCATTTCACATGTCCCTCCCGCCAACTGCGAAACGGCGAGATGGGGAGGCATGATTAAAGACCTTGTGCCCCGCGCAATCCGGTTTTTATCTACTACATACAAGGTGCCGGCACTGTCTGCCGCTACACTTTGAGGGCTGGTGAACTGCGCCGCAGAACCAACGCCGTCGGCCCCACCGATGACCCCGGCTGAGCCGCCGATCGTCGTCACTACTGCGTCGGGCGTTACCTTCCGAATCGTATGATTCATGCTTTCAGCCACGTAAACGTTGCCTTCGCCATCCACGCCGAGCCCGAAACAAATATCGAAACGGGCTGCGTTGCCCGTCCCATCCTGACTGCCGCGCGCGCCCGGGCTGCCCGCCAACGTTGTTACCAATCCTCCAGGCGTTACTTTTCGGATGGTGAAATTCCCTGTATCCGCAACGTATACGTTGCCCTCGCGGTCGGCCGCGACACCTGAAGGCTCGCGGAATCGCGCCTCATTCCCCTGACCATCAGTGCTGCCTGCTTGACCAGGGCTGCCCGCCAGGGTCGTCACTATTCCCGCCGGCGTTATTTTCCGGATGGTGTCATTACCCGAATCCGCCACGTAAACATTGCCCGCCCCATCCACCGTGAGATCGTCCGGTTGGCCAAATCTCGCGTCCGCACCTGGCCCATCCGCTGTCCCCCACTGGCCCGGGCTGCCGGCCAGCGTCGTCACCACTCCAGCTGGTGAGATCTTTCGAATCGTCTGATTATTGCTGTCGGCCACGTACACGTTCCCGGTGTCGTCCACCGCTACCCCTGAAGGATTGAAAAAGCGTGCCGAGGTGCCCGTCCCGTCGGCACTCCCGTATTGCCCCGCGCTTCCGGCCAACGTCGTCACCAGCCCATTCGGCGCCACTTTGCGAATCGTGTGGTTCCCCGAATCCGCCACATAGGCATTCCCGGCTGTGTCCACCCCGACGCCTCTTGGCTCCATGAACCGTGCCGCGCTCCCCATCCCGTCCGTTGCCCCAGCCTGTGCCGCACACCCCGCCATGGTCGTCACCATACCCGTCGCGGACACTTGCCTAACCGTGCTGTTGCCACGATCCGCCACATAAATGTTGCCCGCAGTATCTACACTCACATCCCTGGGCTCAGAAAAACGTGCCGCGCTCCCGCTGCCGTCGGCACTCCCACCCTGCCCAGGACTGCCAGCCAGCGTTGTCACCACCCCAGAGGAGGACACCTTGCGAACCGTTTGGTTGCCCAAATCAGCGACGTAGATGCTCCCGGCACCGTCGACCGAAACGGCGGTGGGAGACATGAAGCGGGCCGCGTTGCCCTTCCCATCCGCACTGCCCATCTGCCCGGGGCTCCCCGCTATCGTGGTCACTACCCTCGCCGGAGTCAGCTTCCGAATGGTGTGGTTTCCCGAATCTGCCACATACACATTACCCGCTTTGTCCACCGCCACACCAGACGGATAGCTGAACCGCGCCGTATCCCCCGTGCCGTCGGTACTGCCACTTTGTCCAGCCCGGCCCGCCAAGGTCGTCACCACGCCGGCTGGCGTCACTTTCCGGACAGTATGATTGCCATAATCCGCAACATACACGTTCCCTAACCCATCCACTGCAACCCCCGACGGAAGATTAAACCGTGCGGCATTGCCCGTGCCGTTGGCGCTCCCCGCTTGCCCCGCACTACCCGCCAGGGTGGTCACCAGCCCGCTTGCCGTGACTTTTCGGACCGTGTGGTTATATAGGTCTGCCACGTAGACCGTGTTGTTGCTATCCACCGCTATGCCAGTCGCCCCGTTGAACTGGGCTTTGCTTCCTGTGCCGTCAAGGCTCCCAACCTGCATCGGGTCGCCCACCCACGTCGTCACCGTTCCCGCAGCACTCAGCCGTCGCACTGTTAAAGAGTCGGCTATATACACATTGCCCACGCTGTCCTTGCCGATCCCTGAAGGGCTGCCAAATCGCGCGTTCGTTCCGGCTCCATCCGCGTTGCCAGACCCTCCGGGCCACCCCGCCAGGTTCGTGAACGCGTGTTGTCCCTGACTCGTCACCGACACGAGCATTAGCAGAACGAAAGCAGTAGACTTCACGGGATTTTTCATAGTGTTTTAGTTTGCTTAGGTCGAATATCCATCTTGGCCGACCAGACCCTCATTGATTGAACTGGAATCCTGAGAGATAAAGATAACCATATGTGCAGATTCAGACCGCTTTCATTATCGGCAGAGGACGCGATAGAAGCGGCTCGCTTCTGCCGGTCCGGTATCCTCGAATTGGAAATAGCCCTCCGTCACTTCCGCAGCGGGCCCCAGACCGAGCCAATGAATGAAGTCAGACGTGGCCTCGATGGTATAGGGCCGGGCCGGTGGCGCAAAAAAGTAAAGCTGGACGGCTCCTGCTTTCTGCCGGTCGAGGGACATAAACCACGGTTGGCCATTGTAGGGTATTAAGGAAGGTTCGCCGTAAAGCCTGGCGATATCGCAGCGACGCAGACCCCCCAGGTCATAAAAGCTTCCCACCGCCAGAATGTCACCCTCAGGTTCGAGCGCCAGAGCGCGAATGGTCGGCACACTGAACTGCACAGCGCCTGCTGAAAAACTCGCGTCCAGCACACCGTCCGGATTCAGCCGCGCAATACCATAACGGGGTTGGCCATTCACATCGAAGAAGAAACCGCCGACGAGGATCTTGTTATTGGGTTGCAGGACAATGGTCCAGACCCGAGCCAGTCCAGGCATGTCTCCGCAACTAATCAGAGGATTGAAGCTTAAGTCGACCGAGCCGTCCGAGTTGAGCCGGGCGAGGTTTGTTCTGGCATTGCCATTTACTTGCATGAAGTTGCCACTCACAAGAATGCGGCCGTCGGCCTGCACCGTGAGGGCTTGAACCACGAGGCCGGACCAAGGCCTGGCAATCCCATTGCGGTCGGCAATTCCGATGCCGGGATCGAAGCTCAAGTCAGTCGAACCGTCCGAATTGAGGCGGGCGAGGCCATAGCATTGCACCGAATTTGTGACGATGAAATTGCCGCCGACAAGCACTCTGCCGTTTGGTTCAAGAGCGAGGCAGGAGATGGATTCAGTGGCAACATAGGGGGACCTCGACGGAGGAGGAACGAAGGAGAGATCCAGTGTCCCGTCAGAGTTTAGTCTGGCCAGATTATAGCGGGGCACATTATTGACACTGGTGAAAGAGCCGGCGATAAGAACCTTGTCATCATCCTGAACCAGCAGCGTTTCCAAGCTCCCAGCCGTTCCTGACATACCGTACGATGGGTTCAACTCCACCGGGGCAAATGACGGGTCAGGCAGGCCGTTGGTGAGCAGCCGCAAGCAAGTATCCGGAACAAGACTTTGCCGCACGGCCAAAACGACACGGCCATCGGCTTGAAGCCTGATCTGCCGCACGACCGGAGCTTCGATGCCGACGCTTGGCGTTAACACAAATGCGGGATCGAGTGACCCGTCTGGGAGCAGCCGAAGAACACCTGAGCAGTACTGGCCATTGAAGTACGGGATTTTCCCCCCGACCAGGACACGGCCATCGCTTTGCAGCGCCACGCAATAAAGATCCGCCCACCCGGAGAATTCCCCTTCGCAAAGATCGGCCCCCGCGCCGAACCCCGGATCGGGCATGCCGGCATGGTCGTCATCAACAATCAGGAGAACCGCAGCCGTGTTTGTGCCAAGCCTTGCACCGGAGGACACGCCCGTTAGCTGGAAGGTGAAAATCTCAT
>DATJGF010000007.1:0-5934 GCA_035495315.1 Candidatus Limnocylindrales bacterium | reverse complement strand
GAATTTATGGCAAAAGCGAAACGTGATGTCATAAACCACCTCGGCCTTTTGAAACGACAGCAACGCTCGATAATTTCCGTGGGGTGGGAGGAATCCAGGTTGTTGGGAGCAATTCATGGGTCACACGGGTCCTATGGGTCGACTGAGACTCACAGATCTCCGAATTGTCAATCAAAAAATACCTCTCTTTATGAGCAACGTCTTTAACTGGCAACTCGGCCGTGACATGGATTACCCCTATGATGCGGCTTTTCCCCAACAGCAGTTTGCTTTTGTTTTCAACCTGAACCGTTGCATCGGCTGCCAGAGTTGCACTATGGCATGCAAGTCCACCTGGACCTTCTCGCGCGGCCAGGAAAACATGTGGTGGAATAACGTCGAGACGAAGCCTTACGGAGGTTATCCCCACCATTGGGATGTTAAGATCTTGGATCTGCTGGAGCGCGCCAACTCGGGCGGCCAGACCTGGGACACAAAAGTGCAAAGTCCCAAGGGGCCTTACGGCAAATTCAATGGCAAAACCATTTTCGAGGCGGCGAAACTGAATGTCAGCTCAGAAGGTGCCCAGAAGGCACTCGGCTATCTTCCCGAGGATGAAGAATGGTCCGCGCCGAACCGTTACGAGGATCATCCGGTCGGTTCCGAGAAAGGTGTCAAAGGGCAGGGGTTTAAAGGTGGAGAGACTCTTCCCCAGCATAAAACCTGGTTCTTTTACCTGGCTCGAATCTGTAATCATTGTTCTTACCCGGCCTGCCTTGCTGCCTGTCCCCGCAATGCTATCTATAAGCGGCCCGAGGATGGGATTGTGCTGATCGATCAGGAACGCTGTCGCGGTTACCGCAAGTGCCTTGAAGCTTGTCCTTACAAGAAGAGCCTGTATCGAGGCACCACGCGGACCAGCGAGAAATGCATCGCCTGTTTCCCCCGCGTTGAGGGCCGCGACCAGCATGGTGGGGGCTTGCCCATGCAGACCCGCTGCATGGCTGCCTGCATCGGCCATATTCGTTTGCAGGGCCTGGTTGAAATGAACCAGGATGGAACCTGGAAAGAGGACCGTCACAGCCCGCTTTACTACCTGGTGCACGTCGCCAAAGTCGCTTTGCCGCTCTACCCTCAGTTCGGCACCGAACCGAATGGTTATTACATTCCCCCGCGTTGGGTGCCGCGACCTTATCTCCAGCAGATGTTCGGCCCCGGCGTCGATGCCGCCGTCGAGAAATATGCCGCACCCGATCGTGAACTGCTGGCGGTGCTGCAGCTTTTTGGCAAGGACCACCGAATCTGCTTCCGCTACGAAATCAAAGAGGGTCCCAAGGTCTTTGAAACTGAGGTGCGCGGCAAAAAATTCGAGCTTTATAACGACACAATTATTGGTTACGCGAAAGACGGCACAAAGATCATCGAAACCACGGTAGAGGAACCACTTCATATTCGCCCCGACAAACATGCCAACTCGATCTGAAAAAACTCCCAACTGTCCCTTGGGGAACGAGGGATGGGCCGCGCGTTCTGTCAGCCCACCCCGCTCAGTGTTCGGCAACTACTCACCGCGGAAGCCAGCCGGGGCAGCTCCTCTCGGCGCAGGGGATGAAGCGAAGAATGAATCCGAGGCCTACCGAGGCCAGGCGGCGCAGCCACTTCAAACTGCCATCGATACCGCAGTAGCGCGCACCTTCCTTTATGGGTTTCTGGCGCAAGCCTACCAGGATGCCTCCCAAGAAGGATGGATGCAGCTCACCAGCGCGAGTTCCCGGCATGACCTCGCATCAGCGGTTGGAGCATTATCAGCGACAACGCCATTGCTTGCTGAATCGGTTGCCCTACTTGATTCTCAACTCAAACCGGAGCTGTTCGAACCATTTTTCACCGCCTTCCTCGCGGCTTTCGGTCACGCTGCCCGCGGTCGATGTCCGCTGAACGAAATCGAATATGGCGACATCAAGGCCGATCCGCTGTTTCAGCCACACCGGTTGGCTGATATCGCCGGTTTTTATCGCGCCTTTGGTTTACAGGTCGCCGAAGATGCCGATGAACGTCACGACCACATCTGTCTGGAATTGGAGTTCATGTGCGTTCTCGCCGCCAAGGAGGCTTATGCCTTCGAACACCAGCTTGATCTGGACGTAATGGCCTTGTGTCGCGAAGCGCAAAAACGCTTCCTTCGCGAACATTTGGGCCGCTGGACACCGGCCTTCGCCAGACGGCTTGCGCGTATGACCGCCGGCAGTCCTCTGCATGCTCTGGCCGTCTTCACCAGGGCTTTTATTGAATTCGAATGCTCGCAGCACGGGATTAGCCCCGGCAGCGAGGATCTGTTGCTTCGTCCCGTCGAGGAAGCCGAGAGCATGTGCCATTCTTGCGGCATTACACAATTACCACCCGGTGCGCTGACTCAAACCACGACTTAAATCTCAAACCGCAATGCCAAAATCCAAGCGAATTTTAGATCGAGGTCGAATTGCGGATGCCCTTGCATGTCAGACCTCCGGCCTTCGGTTTTCAAATTTCGGTCTTCGGACATCGTAAACATGCACCTGCGCTACGATGAAGATTTTGTGGAAGAGGCCGTTCGGCTTTGTGCTACTGGCCGCCGAAAAGGGGTCGCATTGTTCCAAATCGCGCGTTTCAACCGCGAACGCGAGAGGCTCTATGACATCGTGGATCCGGACGAACGGAATAGTGCCTTCTTTCGGCTTCACCTTGAATGGTTCCGCGAGTGGGGATTGGAACGGTTACTGACTAAGCCACTGGAAGAATTCCCTCTGCTGCCCGCCGCATTAAACGTCCTGGCTTTCCGGAAATCTCGAACTAGAAGCGATGATGGCACTGAACTCTATGTAAATGAAGCTGGCGATCGTAACGGCGTCGTGGCCATTTGCGCGGAACGCCTGACACGGGAACAGGAATTGGGCGCCTTTCTTCGCCACGAACTTATGCACCTTCAGGACATGGTGGATCCAGCGTTCGATTACGCGCCGGAGCTTCCACTGTCGGGAACGTTCATGAGCCAACGGCGCGTTGCCCGCGAGCGTTATCGCCTGCTGTGGGACGTCACCATTGACGGCCGCCTGACTCGTGAAAGGCGTGACACCGTCGCGACCAAAGAACAACGCCAGAGGGAATTCGCCACCGCTTTCGCTTTTTGGCCAGAGGTTAGGCAACAAGAGGTGTTCGAGGCGCTTTGGACGAACCCTTCTCCCACCCACCAACTGCTGGCAGATTTAGCGTGTGATCCGCGCGAGATGCAGGCCAACTTTGGCGTTCGCCCGGGCGCCGCCTGCCCGTTGTGCGGCTTCCCCACCTTTACCTGGGCTACGGCGGCCAGTCTTACGGACCGCACGGTGAGCACAATCCGCTCGGAATTTCCAGACTGGAAACCGGAGCAAGGAGCCTGCGCGCGCTGCTGCGAAATTTATCGCATTAACCGTCCCCAAGCTCTAGCGGTAATATGATCCAAATCCATCAGTTGTTCATTTCGGCAGGACATAATTTTTTCGGTCATCACGGCGGACCGGCCGGGCAGAATCCCGTCGTCGAAGTGAATCAAATCGAGTGCGTCGCCGGCCGTGGCATTCGAGGAGACCGATTCTTTGATTTTGAAGAAAACTACAAAGGGCAAATCACGTTTTTTTCGCTGGAAGTCTTTGACGCCTTGCGACGCGAACTCAATCTGCTTCAGACCGAGCCATCCGCGACGAGACGCAATGCCCTTGTTTCGGGCGCAGATTTGAATTCCTTGATCGGCGTTGAATTTGAAATCCAAGGAGTTCGCTTTGCCGGCGTCGAGCAATGTAAGCCTTGTTATTGGATGGACTCCGCCCTCGGCCCGGGTGCGGAGACGTGGTTAAAAGGCCGTGGCGGCTTGCGCGCGCGAATTCTTACTGATGGCGTTCTTCAACGCAGCGAATGAACGCGAGTGCCGTGGAACTGCCTTTCAGACTTGGCTTGCTCAGAATAGAAGTCAAACCAAACCTACCACAACCATCACCCTCGGATGCAACCCAATCGCCCAATTCTCCACTTGTTCATCAGGATCTTTACTTCTTTCATGGCATTGAGCCTTGCAGTGTCGTCGATTGCCCAAACTCCCGGGCCCAATCCGCCAACTGCTGCTGCCGCAGCGACTACCCCGCCTCCCAGCGCCGGTGTTTTTAACGACTGGCTCCGAACGCAAAGTACCTTCTTCAACGATTTTGACTTGGGAGCTCAGTTTCGCGCACGTTATGTTTACCAGACTTACTTTGCCGTTCCCGGGGCCGCCGCGACCGCGGCAGACTTCAGAGCCAACACTCCCGAAAGGGAAAATGATTTCCTTTTGCTGCGGACGCGCATTCATGCCGGCTACTCACCCGTCGATTGGCTGACGATTTTCGGTGAAGGCCAGAACAGCTCCTCAACTGGTGATAAGCGAAACCCAAATCCGCAATCCAATGGGCCCGCCGATCTGTACCAGGGCTATGTCCGTTTGGGCGGCACCGAAAGCCTCCCCCTCTCATTGAAAGTCGGCCGTCAAGAACTGAGTTACGGCGATGAGCGATTGATCGGTGCTTTCGACTGGGACAATATCGGACGCCGTTTCGACGCCGCAAAACTGCGCTACGAGAAAAAAACCTTCTGGGTGGATGCCTTTGTGGGACGGGTGGTGATTCCTAACGATAACGAATTCGATCAATCGAATTGGGACGATTGGTTCTCAGGGGTGTACGGGTCCACGCGCTCACTGGTGCCCAAGACTGAGCTGCAACTCTATTTCCTGGCGGATAATGCGACTGCGGATTCGCCTAGGCATGTTACGACCTATGGCAGGGGCAATTCGCCGCGGGATATCTACACGATCGGCTCGCGTTTTCAGACTCTGCCGGGACAACTCAACGGCTGGGACTTGAACGGCGAATTTGCCGGCCAATTCGGCGACTTCCAATACGGGACAGGCACCCCTGGCGTAGTCAACGGTCAGCGGCTCAATCATCTGGCTTACGCTACACATATCGAAGGCGGCTACACTTTCAAGAAAATGGATTTCAAGCCACGATTTGCGATCGGATTTGATTATGGCTCCGGCGATGGCAATCCCAATGATAACGAACACAACACGTTCGTGAACCTTTATCCCACCAATCACAAGTTCTACGGGGCAATGGATTTTCTTTCGTGGCAAAACCTCCTGGATCCTTACCTCAAGGCGAGTATCGTCCCGGTCAAGCACCTGTCGGTTGTCCTGATTTATAACGCCTTCTGGCTGGCTACTACGAGCGACTTCTTTTACCAGGTTAACCAATTACCACGGACCACCGGTGGTTACGGGATTCACGCGGCAAATGATAGTTTCGCAGGGCAGGAAATTGATCTGATTGTCACCTACCAACCAGTGGCATTTGTTCAGCTCCAAACAGGCTTTGGCCATTATTTCACCGGCGACTATGTCAATCAGACCTTCCAGAATCTGGGCGGTGCTCACGATGCAGATTGGGTTTATGTACAGGCCCAACTGAGCTTTTGATTCCCACCACGAAACACAATGAGAACTCCTTCCATTTCAATTTTCCTCTCACTATTAGCCGCTGGCCAGCTCCTTCCCGTCGCGCCAGACGCCTCTATACGAAATTCCTTCCGGCTGTGATTGATGCCGCGGCGGACAAAAGCCCCGAATTGAAAAAGAAATATCAGGCGAGGGTCGATGGCCTTTTGGCGCAAGATGAGAACCGCTGGATCAAGGGCCTCTCGTCGCAGGAAGCCGAGGCGTTGAAAAAATCTTACAAAGAGCGCTACAACCAGTAGTAATAATCTTAATCCGAGTCAATTTGTAGAAAGCAGTTTTCAACACCACTCATTCCTGCCGATAGCTACCGCAGAGTGCCGTTAATGAGTTCGGAGCATTGTCAGCCCAAGCTTGGTTTGGCGCTGGGGTTCTCCCTGGCAGTTAAATGGGGTTCT
>DATJGF010000006.1:0-36193 GCA_035495315.1 Candidatus Limnocylindrales bacterium | reverse complement strand
ACATCAAAGAGCCCGAGCGAAGCGAGAACAAACCAGGCCCCCAGCTGGCCCTGGTCTTCGTCCTGGCCGTAGCCGTAACCATGAACGAGTCCTATGCCGTAAAAGACATCGCAGATACGGCGTACCCAGCGTTGCGTCAGCCACGGTTTGCCACCGTAGTTGAAGAGCCAGGCGATATGCAGGCTGGGTTGGTTGCCGTGATTATAGACAGCTTCCAGGCCCGCAAAGGCGTCGACGGTTTCACCCCCGCCGAACCTGGCCTTCTCTGCGCGCGCAAAGATGTCCTCGAGGCGTTGATTGAATTTTTCCGGTCCAAGCTCGCTGATGAGACTCGCCGGGTCGTGTGGCACGTAAAAGGTGTACTGGTACGCATTGCCTTCCTGAAAGCCGCGCCATGCCTGCTTGGGGTCGAAGTTCGCGAGGAATTTCCCTTCACGATCGCGAGGGCGAATAAAACCCGTTTTGGGATCGAGCAGTTTTTCCCAGCCATGCGACAAGCGCATGAAGCGTTCGTGCTCAGCGGCTTTTCCCAAAGCCTGCGCGAACTGTGCGGCGGCGTAAGCCGAAAAACTATACTCCAGGGTATGCGAGGCCGAGTACTGCGAACCTTCCGGTGTGGCTGCCAGCATCAAGTTCTCGCTGGAGATTTGAGGCACGTAACCGAGGTCCAAAAAGATCTTTGTGTCCATTTTGCCGACGCCGAGCGGGCGGTTTTCCCAGCCGGTCTCGTTCTTCGCCACTGCGGTCCAAGCTTCATTAACGTCGTAATCACGAATGCCCCACTCGTAAGCGCTGCTCAGAACCAGACCCATGAAATCCGTCCCCACGCCGGAGACGAACTTGCCGGCGGCAATTGAGTCGGGCAGCCACCCGCAATCGCGGTACATCGCCAGCTGGCAACGCACGAACTCGCTTAAATAGTCTGGGTAAGCCAGCGCCCAAAGTTGCGTCAGGTTCCAGAAGGCGCCCCAGACGGCATCGGTATTGTAGATGTTGAACTGTGCGGAACCGTCGGACTTCGTGGGGATTTGGCCGATGCCCCCGTCGTTTCTCGGATAAGCTCCATTCACATCGCTCGCCAAACCCCGGCCTTGAAGCGCGTGATAGAGCCCGGTGTAGAATTTTATTCGATCCTCTATTTTGCCACCCTCAACCTCGACTCGCCCGAGCATTTCGGACCAACGCGCCTGTGCCTGCTCTTTGGCCTGATCGAATGATAACTCGCCCGCTTCACGTTCGAGGTTAATCCTCGCATTGGCGATGCTGGTGTAAGATTGGCCAAGTTTCACTTCGATCGCCTCCTGCTCCGTCGTTTCAAAATCCAAGTACAAACCCGCCCCGGGCCCCAGGATCGCTCGCTCGCCTGGATGAATTACAGGTCCACGAAATGTACCGACTGCTCGCGGAGTTTTGGAAAGCCGACCGACAAAATACATTCTCACGCAGGCGCCCGGCTGATAGAGCCGCGCGTATTCCGGGTGAGTAGAGACAAAACCTTCGACTTCCAAAGTCCCGTTCCAGCGAACTGCCGCGTCCAGCACCGGGCCGCTCTCGCCTTGTTGATTGCCGATGTCAAAGAGCAGATGCGCGTTGGTCGAAGCCGGAAAGGTGTAGCGATGAAAAGAAACTCGCGGCGTCGCAGTGAGTTCGGCGCGGATCGAGTAATCCTTTAGCCGGACCGCGTAGTAACCCGGTTGCGCGACCTCTTCTGCCTTATCAAAATGCGAGCGATAGCCCGGACCGGCCTTATCACGAGGGCCAGGGACAGTGACTAGTTTGCCGGTCGTGGGCATTAAGACGACCCCGCCAATCTGGAACTCGTGGAAATTTGGAAAACCTTCTATTGAATCATGTCGGCCATCATAGCCGATGGCTTCCCAGCCGGACTTATTGCCGTAATGCCCATCCGTGGAAGGGCCTGGTTTAGCCAGGCCGAACGGCATCGCTCCGGGAGCGAAGAAGAACCACCGGCAATGGGCGCTGCCGATGCGCGGATCGACGCACTGCAAAGGGGCTTTTTCGGCAACGGAACTCGCAACCGCCAGGATGCAAACAAATACTCCGACAATGCCGGTTCCGAAGCGTCGTGAACGCGCTGTTCTCATTCACCAGAAAATGTAATTTCTGTCGGGCAGGTCGGCCATGTGCGACCCGAGGTCGTCCGGGAATTTATAGAATTCGACGTGGTTATCTCCAAAGAGCGCTGCTTCGGCGCGGCGGCCGCGGACATTGTGCCATTCGCTGCGGGGATCGCTGATGAGGCGATTCGCCTGCCAGGGCCAATCAGCCTGGATCAGTTTGGTGGTCGGTTTTAGCGCGATTTCCGCACCCTTAATCGAATTATTCGCTGTGGTGTATTTGCCCCGGCTGCCCGTGATGTACTTCACTCTGAAGAGGTCCACGGTCCATTCAATGAGATAGCTGTTGCCCCATCCGTCCCAACAGCTTCTGGCCGCCGGATTGAGAGCGTCACCCTTATCGGCGGGACAATGATACAGGTTGACGTTTACCGTGTATTGGTTCAGCGGGCGATTGGTTTGTGGGACGTTGCCGCCGTAGCTGTAGGCGTCGCCGCCTACGAAGGCATTGGTCGGGCATTGACCACCGACGGCTGCCCAGCCGTCGTGTACCGGAAATTTATCATTGGCATCATCAGTATACATCTTGAAGGCGTATCCGATTTGGCGCTGGTTGTTGACGCATTGAATGCGTTTGGCTTGCGCCTTGGACCGCGAGAGCGCCGGCAACAACATGGCCGCCAAAATAGCGATGATCGCAATCACGACGAGCAGTTCGATCAAAGTGAACGCCGAACGCACCGCATCGAAGGGAGTCCGGCGCCTCGTTGCGCTTCGAATTCCGGTTTTGGCCTGCTCTGCTCTCCGCGCCTTCCGTTTTTTGTTCGCCATTTTCATATGCCGATCAGGCCGTGCTAACGATAGTTCGCGATCAATGCCTGGATCCGTTGCATCCAGGCTTGGTCGACTCCTTCGAGGCGGCTATCCACATTTGATCCATCCATATTGCAAAACGCGAAATAACCTCCATTGGTTCGGTTGCGCAGGTGGTCGTTCAAGTAGTCGATGTTCTGCTGGGCGTAATCCAACCAAACCGGGTTCCTGTCCGCCTCATAGAGTCTGGTTAAACTTTGCGAAGCCCAGCCGCACCAGCAGGGATTCACTCGCGCGTCGGCGCTATTGAAGTGGTACGCTTTATAGGTTTTGTCCCACAGCTTGGCATTCAAATTACTCGCCAGTGTCTGAACTTTGCCAAGATATGAACTATTGCTCATGACCTGGCTGTACAGGAGGCCGACTTCCATCATGATCGCATTATCGTAAGTGAACTTGATCGGGTTCTTGAATCCATTGGTCTCGATCTGCCACAAATACAGTCCATCGGAGGGATCGTACATCTGAGTTTCCAGCCAACGCTTCACCGAATTTGCCCAGTCGCGATAAGCCGTTCGCCCGGTCAGCGCGTACAACCTCAGGAATAGTTGCAGAGCGAGCCCGTTGGATTGTGTGGGTTTGACGGTTTTGCTGTCACTCCACCAGAAGCCTCCGCCGTAGGTATTGTCCCATTGACCGCTGGACATCAACCAATCGGCAATCGCGATAGCCGAATGCAGGTAATTGCTGCGGGCAGCGCGGCTGCTTGCGTCGTAACAATCCAGATAAACGTTGCCGGTGAGCGCGTTATCATCGACGTATTTGCCGCCACCTTTGCCGGTGCCGTCAATGTTGCCCGCCGAGAAGTAACCTCCGAGCGGATTGGTCCCGTCCCACAGATTAGTCATCCAGGCATAGGCATCATTCATGAAGGCGAGGTAACGCGCGTCTCCGCACTGCACCATGGCGGCATCAGCGTAGATCTGGCTTACGGAGTACCATTCGTACACCGTGTTGGAACCGGGATTGATTCGGTAAGCGGGCGACACTAAAAGGTTTTCTGCAACGAAGTTGTGAGTGCGCTGAGCGGCCCGGTAATAAACAGAATTGGTAGCGACGGCGGCGAACGTTTGGAAAGAGCCGATGAAGAGCAGGCAGCAGGTCAGCCGCAGCGCCTGAGCTGGGTCAACCCGACGTACCGAGGGGCAGAACATATAATGTATATACATTTATAATTATGGCGCCCAGCTTGTGTCAATACCTATGTCAAAATCCGTTTGACGTCGCCATATTTGTCTACACAATCAATCAAATGCTGGCCATTGATCATAAGAGCCCGGTGCCGCTCAACGCCCAGGTCGAGCAACTCCTCCGCAGCCTCGCCCGCCGGCCTGAGTACCAGGCCGGCGCCCTCTTGCCCGACGAACTTTCTCTGGCGGCCCAGTTGGGGGTCAGCCGCGGCACTGTCCGCTCCGGCATCAGCAAACTCGTCTTCGAGGGCATCCTCGAGCGCAAAGCCGGCGTCGGCACCCGCGTGGCGCGGCAGCTTGAATCGGGTATTCGGGCCTGGCGCAGTTTCACACGGGAGATGGCCGCCAAAGGGATTGCGGTGAAGAATTTCCGCCTCGATTACCAGCAGGCTGCGGCGACCCCAAGGGCGGCCGCAGCGCTTGAAGTATCATCCGGCACTCCCTTGTGGCGGCTGGACCGGGTGCGGGGTTGGGACGGCAAACCTGTGCTCCACAGCACTTCCTGGTTTCACCCCCGTGCCGGCCTCAAAGGGAGTGAACGATTTGAGCGCCCTCTCTACGAAGTCATCGAGGAGACAACTGGCGTGCGACCATACCGCGCGCAGGAGGAGTTCCTGGCGGTCAAAGCAGATGCCAAGACGGCGCGGCTTCTGATGGTAACGGTCGGAACGCCACTCCTGCTTCGCCGGCACACGGTCTTTGATCCGGGTCGCCGGCCTTTCGAATTTGCCGAAGTGCGTTATGTTAGCGAGCGCTTCACGCTTACGTTGGAAATGCGCCGCGGCGAGGAATAAATAAAGAATGACGAACGACGAGAGCACGCCAAGGCCGCAAAGTTGTTCTCTGGATTATAAATCGTTGTTTCATAAAAATTATTCACTGTTAGGCGAGTAGCCGCGCTATGGAGAATCTGCCTTTTCAGTTCCCAATGAATCTGACGATTCGTTGCTACGAATGCGGCAAGGTATTCGAGGCCATCGTCGCCAGCCGCGCTCCGCACGATTTCCCTTGCCCTGCCTGTGGAAAGGTCGAAGTGTTTGATTTGGGCCAATGGGAAAGGAAAGCCATTGCCTGGCAAGAGAAGACGTTTAGGAGAACGGGCAGACGGGGATAAGAGTTTGGTGAGCGTTACCAGTATGACCGAATCACCGCAATCGCGCTGCACTCGAGGGTGCGATGACGGTCTGTTTTCATATCGGACGTCAGCGCCGTGGAGTGAACCCATCATTGGACAGTTGTGGGATGCGGACTTCTCGTAAATGTTGGACGCTGCTCGTTGTGCTGGCTGCGGTCCTGCTTATCGCGTTTCTGAGCCTCCGTAGCGGTCGGCGGGCCACAGCGAGCGCCGTGGCGATGACTTTCATCGGATATACAAATTTGCCTGGCAATGATCTGCGGTTTGCGCTGTTCTCGGTTTCCAACCAAGCTCCCTACGCGATTAGCTGGCGCGGCAGTTGGGTCGAGGTGGAAGGCTCTGCAGAACACAGGGCGGAAACCCTCAATCCTGGCCTTCCAGGGTTCACTCGCAAGGCGGTTTTGGAAGCCGGTGGGGCCATGAGAATGGCCATTGGTGAGCCGCTGTACGACTCTGAGAACGGCCGCTGGAGGTTTGCCATGTCCTTTGCGCCCTACACTTGGCGGGCGCGGTGGTTCGATTTCTCCGTGCGCCACAAGGTGCCGTTGAGGCTAGGTTCGCTCGTGTTGATTGATAGTCAGCGGCTATTCAGCCCCAGCAATAATATCAATGTCACCACCGCATGGCTCACCAAATAAGCTCACTGTCGGAAGAGATAACCTTCGATCCTTTTCGCTTCCACCTAACGAACGTGCGCTCGATCCCGATTACGGTACAGACCAGATCAATGACTTGGAGGCTGCAGGATTTTGTAACGACCCTCCAACCAGTTCTTAATATCCGAGGCGTACCATCTTGAGAAGCGCCGGTCGGAGGGGCCCCCAGCCAGATTTGTTCTGGCCTTGTTTTCTGAGAGGTCGGACACGATTCGAAAAGAGGGCAGAAACGAAGTCCGGCGGCCTCCACTGGAATAAAGCTGGCCCTGGTGAATAGTGGCGCGGTTTCCGATCGCGGAAAAGGGACCGCGATCAAAACCGACCCACGTGGGGATTCGCCCGTTGAAGAAAATATTCGTCATCATGAAACGCTGGACCTGGCCCCACGGTCTAGCCGGCTTCTTGAGGGCGACCTCGGCCGCCCGGCGGTGGATCTCCTCACGGGTCCTGCCGCCGAACCAGAAGGATTTTTCGGCGAGGAGGATGCGGTCAAAGTTGTGATAAAAGTCAATGAACGCTCCGGTTTGGCATCGAAGCGCCTCTACGACTTCCAGACCCAGACCACCTTTTCCGAATACCTCGCGGAAAAGTTCGGAGTAGAACTCTTCAAATAGCGAGGCCCCGATGGAATCAGAGGTGTATTTGAGGTCCCAGCTTGCCAGCAAGTCCGCTGCGGGTCCTGGCGGAAGCAGCGGTTTGAGAATGCTCATGAAGGCCTGCGCCTGCCGTGAATAAACGTCGAACTGCATTCCGCACATATCCTGCGTCTCGAAATTGTCACGGCCGGCCAGCAATTCCCGGATGCGGTCGGCGCGGTAAGGGCCCATGGGCATATTGATAGGCGCGCTGTCGCCGTAGCGGTTCAAATCATTGTTGGCAGTTACCAGGAAACCCTCGGGTGGATTTTTTGCACGCGGCAACGCCTCCACTTGCACAAACCCTTGCCAGTCGTTTTCCGGTTTCCAGCCCGGCAATGGGACGAAACCGCTGATGCCCTCCCTGCGCCTCGGCGCCAAAGCGGACATTTGAAAGCCAATCTCCCCATGCCGGTCGGCAAGGACGAAGCTCCACGCGCTTTCCACACGCCCAAGAAGCTCCATGCCGCGGTCAACGGAAGTTGCATTCAGCAGACCGAAAGCGGCCGCCAGCGCGCCTGCCCCAGCCGTCGCGGGTGCCCAACGGTTGGCCAGGTAATAACCCTCCACAGTAGGGTCTCCATTAAGCACGCCGTGGTCATTTTCGAAAAACTGGATTGATACCGGTGGGAGCTTTTTTCTTTTGATGAGCTCCCGGCGGCAGCCGAAGTCAACCCAGCGATTTCCGTCCTCGCGATAAAATTTCCCGTTGCGGCATCTCTCGATCCAGGAATCTTCAGCGTCGATAAAGGCATAGGTCACCCCCCAGGCCAAGTCGTTATTGCGACCGGAAAGCACCCCTGGGATTCCGGGGATGGTGCCGCCAAGAAGATAACGAGCGCCACACTGAAGGCACATTTCACACCAGACCGCCGGCAAGCGATTGCCTTCAAGGTGGACATCATTCGCCAGGAGCGGCTTGCCGGACCGGGTTTTGCGCCCGGCGACCACCCAATTGTTCGAGGCCATCAAGCGGGGGACAGCGCATTGCCATAGCTCACTGCTAATCAGCCGCTGGTCGGCGAGCTTCACTTGTTTGATGAGTCCCAGGTCCAATCCTCCCAGAAGTCCTGGGAAAAGTTCGCGGAGTTTCTCTTCCGAAACACCTGCTTGCACCATCTCCACCAGCAACCGTTCCATTTCCCCCTGCGAGGCTGCCAGGGTCAGATATCCCATCATTCGCAGCAAAAGGATGGTGTCCTGCGGCACCCACGGCTCCGGTCGGTAACCGCGTAGCTTCAGCTCCCAGGGGCTTCGACGTGAGAGCACATGGTTTACTCCTTGGCAATAGGACTCCAGCAACACACGGTGAAGTCGATCAAGTTGTTCGAGAGGCGCCAACGTATCAGCCGACCAGTTGGCACGGCGGAAGAAGGTGTCGAGGCGTACGGATTCATCGCCAGGATCGAGGGTTTCCGCCAGCCGGCCCTGCCCGACAATCCGCATCAGCAGCATTTGAAGCCCGCGGTCGGTCGCGTGGGCCATACCCTGACCGAAGTAGAGTGAGGCTTCATCCGGCGCGGCGACTTGCGGAACGCCGTTATCATCTCTCGCGATATTCGGCACCTTTCCCATCTTCACAGCGCCAGAAAGCTCTCATTCGCTCTTGGCGGGTTTAAAATCATCCCCACGTTTTCTTGCCCTCGGCGCGTCTTGGCTCAGGAGCCATAAGCGGTCTTATGAATATGATCATATTCGATCATAGTACCTGCGTCAGCGAGAGAAACCGAGTCGCCCAAACCGCTTGACCAAGCCCATTTGCGCCGCTGAACCGCCCAGTTCGTTGAAGCGAAACATTCGTTGGCCGTCGGAACGAGGTTGTCCCATCAGGTTCGGGCGCGTGAGGAGCAGCCGGCAGCCCTACTGCAAGGCGCCATGGACGCCTTCATCGTCCTCGATGCCAAAGGCCAAATCATCCGAGGAGGCCTTGAACGGAGTTGCCACCAGCATGAGGATCTCCTGTTGGCACGACTGGACCTCAATGGGCTTAAGGCGAAAGCTGTGCCGTTGCGACGATCTTCAATGAGTCCTGACTTGCGGGAACGAGCTTGTGTCCTGACCAGCCTAACAGGACCTCGAAGGCATGCTCGCATTCGCTGGTGCTGAGCGCACTTTGAGTGGTGAGGCGTACTATGGTGTCCAACGCTCTCGGCTCTCCTGCGATGTCGAGCGTTCGTCCACTGAAGCCGGCATAGAGTTTTAAAGCTTCGAGCAGATGCGTGTAGGGCAAGTTGATGAAAGTGCGTTGGCCGGCGATCTCCTCCGTTCTGTAGCTATTGGCTGCGGGCGTGGATTCGACATCGCTTTTGTGCCCCTGGGTCTGCGCTGCCGGCACGACTTGCAGGAATTTCTCTCCGTCGAGGATGGTGGCGATCCCTTTTGAGGTCAGCGCATTGTCCAGAATGCGGATGAGCCCGGATGGATCTTTGGCGGCCGCAGAGAGAGTAAAGGAGGTCTCGGGTAAACGTGGGGAGCGGAGCAAAGTGCGTCCGGTGAGTTTGGCATAGAAGAAGAAAAAGAGATCGGTGCTGACGTTCTCGAGCATGAGTTCATGACGAGTGTCATCGGCCGAGCCGAAGAGCGAGCTGAAAAATGGGCGAGAATAAGGGGGCGGGGGAGGTGTATTGATTTTCAAGGTGCGTGCTGAATTCTGTCCGGCGAGGCGAATCTGTACGGTGCTGTGAGCTGAATCGAGCGCGTCCAGTGTGATTCCCTCATGAGTTTCCCACCTGGTCAGAACAAAGTAACATTGGCTGTAGGGAGCTTTTTCCAGCACGGCATACCGGCAACCGGGGAAGCTGACGATGCCAGCGAGGCGCGGCCCGGGATCAGCGGGTTGGGTGTTTGGCCGCTGCGTATTCGTTGGCAATGCTGGTCTAAACGATCTTACCAACGGAACGAGTATTTCGGCTTCCGCTCGGCTAAGCTTTTCCGCGAAGGGTGGCATTTTGAAGGTGTTGGTTTTGTCGCGTGTGCCGCCGAGAATCTGCTTTACGATGTCGTCATCGTTTAATTTGCACTCACTCAAATCCCTGACGTGGCGCTGCCGAGCGACCGGGGTTTGGGCTCTTCCATCCTTGCTATGGCAGCCTGCGCAATGCCTGTTGAACCGCTCCGTGGCGTCCTCAGAAAACACAGTTTGGCAAGAGGGCACTACCATGACGTTCCAGGGGCCAGCATTGGGGGTTTCACTGGCAGAGAGAGTTCTAACAAACCCCGCGGCTACGATGGCCAATGTCGCACCCAGTTTGGCCCTAATAACTGCGTATCGGGTGTTGAGTGGTGCGGACGGTTGAATCGAAGAATCTGCTGCACCGGCTTCGATCGCTTTCATAGATTCGCTTTCTTTTGCTCGCCATAATGGTACCATCTTCACATCTTTCAGACCCGAATCGGTAAAGAGGTAACATACAGAGTGAGTGCAGATGAGTGACGCAAGAACCGACTAATTCGGACGGAGATCATCGGCATTGGTAGCCCCAACCCAGCTCGTATGAACGCCAGATATTGAGCAAATAGACCATCCAGGGTGTCGGCTGGTAAAGGTTTACCGCATTGCGGGGCAGCTCGCAGACCAGGGCATCGTGAATTTTCAGCTAGCTCACCTGGGTGTGTTCGCTTCGACCTTCGTTGGAGCTTTTGCGGAAACGGGCTGGGTGCTAAGCAGGTCGTCAAGCGCGCGTCGCAAATCGTCGGCCAATTCCGGCGTCGCACCAACATGGACATATCGAATCCTATCGGATCCGTCCACCAAAACGATCTTGGGGACAGCGTCTACTTTGAAAGCGCCCGTCATTGCCTGCTTGACATCCAGGGCCACTGGAATCTCTAATTTTGCCCGCGAGAGATAACCCCGCACGGCTTCTGGAGGTTCTCCCCAACAATTGACCGCCACATACCGCACGCCCTGGCCCGAGTATTGCCTGGCAATATGCGCTATTATGGGAGTGGTCAGCCGGCAAGGACCGCACCATGAGGTAAAAAAATCCAGCAAAATAGGTCCGTGATTGGTGGCCGGCGGCAATTGAATCTCGCCGCCGCTTAGCAGCTGCAAGGTGAAGGCTTGAGGAACTGGTTTGCCAGTGAAAGTTGACGCCGGATCAGGCTCCTCATTCTTTGAAAGCGGCTCGACTGGCTTAACCAGGGCGGCGGCGTGAGACTGCGCATCCTCCACAAGGGTGAGCTTATATTTCGAGAGCAGCAAGGCCATCGCCTGGTTAGCAGTCACTCGCTCCAAGCGAAGATTGACCGAGGGTTCAGGAGCGATATGACCGTCAGCCGCGGCCGCTCCGTTCGTGACTCGTGGATCGAAACTAACATGCAACCCGGTCTGCGTCGCAAGGTTCCTAATAGCAACAGTCAGTGGAACTTGATCAAAGATAAGCACGGGAAGAACCTTCTGGGTGGGGTCGGCTTTTTCCTCAGGCCGCGGTGGCGCGCTCGATGGGGTTTGCTTTAGTAAGGCCTCGACCTCAGAGAATTTGCCTTGAGCGCTGAGCACTGAAGCCAATTCGCTGCGTACTTTATCACGGTGACCCTCCAGGGTCGGGTGCTGTGGGTATTTGGCCATTGCTTGCTCACATATGTCAAGCGCGCGCCGATATTCAGTCGCGGCAAAGTCGAGTCTGCCAGCGCGCTCCAGCATAGCCCCTAAAGTCATGCAGGTTTGAGCTTGCTTAATATCATCGAGGGCGGTGGTCAATGTGGGCGTCTGGGTAGCCTCGCGGACGAGGTTCAGAGCCGATTCGAAGGCGTTAGTTTCCACAGGGAGGGAGGCAAGCCGTGTCTGGTTGAGTCTGCGATCCGAGAGACGATCCACGTTGTTTGATCGGTCCGCGCCGAGGTGTTCAAGTATGCCGATGGCCTCCCTGGCGAGCGGCTCGGCCTGGTCCCGTTTGTCCTCAGCGCACAACAATTCCACCAATTTCGCGAGCGCTATTCCAACCTCCGGATGCTGGTTCCCATATAGTCGCCGATTTATGCTCAAGACCTTCGTCAGGTTCAATTCCGCATCGGCTAACTGGCCCATATCTTTCTGAACTGCCGCAAGCACAGTCCTGACAACTGCTTCTACGTCCGGCTGTTCTCTGAGCTCGGCGTCGATTCGCTTGTCCGCTTGGGACAACACCTCCTGGACGTAGGGTTTGGTGCACTTCTTGGCGAGAGATGGTGCGATATCGCCGAGCGTGTTTTCCAGGTAGTAAGCGACCTGTCGGCTTCGTTTTTCCTCGCGCTCAGCCTTGCTCTTTTCGCGCTCAGCCTCTTGCCGCAACCGCCTTTGTTCTCGTTCAGCTACGACCGCGCGCTCGAAGGCCTGATGTTGTCTGAAGTAGAGCCACATCGACAAGCTGAGTCCGATGATCAACGAGACCGCGACGGCGCTTGCGCCCGCGAATGCGACCCGGTGCCGATGGGCCGCTTTTTGTAGCCGGTAGAGAGTGCTCGGCGGACGGGCGCTAACCGGTTCGTTCTTCAGGAAGCGCTCCACATCCAGCGCCAGGCCGCTGGCAGTCTCATACCGTCGCGTCCTGTCCTTCTCCAGCGCTTTCATCACGATCCAGTCCAGGTCACCCCGGATCAGACTGGCTAGTCTAATCGGCTCGATCTGTCGGTGTCTGGCGGTTGCAGTAAGGGCTGCGTCCACCATTGTACTCAAGCGCGTGGAAGGCCGCGCCGGCTCCTTCTCCCGGATGGTCCGGCGCATCTCATCCAGCCCTAAGGCCAGCAGCTCCTTGGTATCGAACGGCGTCTCGCCTGTGAGCAGTTCATACAACAGCACCCCCAGGCTGTAGATGTCGCTGCGCGTATCAATATCCAACCCGCTCATCTCCGCCTGCTCTGGACTCATGTAGGCCGGAGTGCCCATGAACTGCTCAAAGGCAGTGAACAGCGTTTGGTCCGTCAGTTTACCTTGCGTGGCCTTGGCGATCCCGAAGTCGATTACCTTGGGCACCGGGATGCCGTCGTGCAAGGTGACCAGAATGTTCGAAGGCTTGATATCCCGGTGGATGATCCCCTTTTGGTGCGCGTGCTGGATAGCTTTGCACACCTGTAAGAACAGTTCCAGCCGCTGCTGAGTTGGGAGGTTGTTCTGATCGCAGTAGTCGGTGAGCTTGATGCCGCGCACCAGTTCCATCACAAAGTAAGGCCGGCTGTTCGCAGTCGCGCCCGCATCCAGCACCTTGGCGATGTTGGGATGGTCCATCATGGCCACGGCCTGGCGTTCGGCTTCAAAGCGGGCAATGACCTGCCTGGTATCCATCCCCAGCTTGATTATCTTGAGAGCAACGCGTCGTTGGACTGGTTCCTCCTGCTCGGCCATGTAGACGACACCGCAACCGCCCTCGCCAATTTGCTGAAGGAGCTTGTAACGGCCAATCCGTTTTCCGGCCTGGCTCCCCGACTCGCTGACCGCGCCCGGCGCCGGTGAGCCAAGGTCTATTGCTGCCCGCGCCAGGCAGCGAGGGCACAGCCCTTGCGGTGCATTGGAGGGCAATTCCGCTCCACATTGGTCGCAGGTTTGTTTTTCTGCCATAACGACAAGCGTGTAATCGTGCCGATCCGTTTCAGACCGAATTGAAGAGGAAAGTAACAGCTCTTGCCTAATAAACCGGCACAGTTGGGCATCCCGCGCCCGCGCTATCGGCTCAAAGCGGCTAGTAAGGCTCGCAACTCCTCCTCAACCTCATTCGGATCCGAAACTGTGCTGGCGATCTCCTCGCGCAGCAACTCACCGTAGCGCTGGCGTATTCGGCTGACGGCCATCTTCAGAGCGGCAGCCGTCGTGTCGAGTCGCGCCGCCAACTCCGTATAGGACGCTTCGGGCTTCTCTCCAGTCAGATAAATTTTAACTTTCTCAAAAAACTCCTCCTTGCTCTTACCAGTGAATTCCTGGCGCAGCTTGCTCACCGCGTGTTCTAACACCGTAATGGCCCACTGTTGGTCGAAAAAGTCTTCAGGAGAGAGGTTTGGAGCTGAGATCTGCAGCGACTGACCTTCCGCTGAGTGACCAGCCAAAGGCACAAAGTCTACCCCGCCGCCACGTTTCTGAGCGTTGGCGCGCCGCCATTCGTTAGCCAGGAAATGCTCCATAGCCGCGAGCAGGAACGAACGAAACTTGCCTTTACTGCGATCGACATCGCTAAGAAACTCTTTTTCCAGCAGCCGTGCGAAAAAGCCCTGTGTCAGGTCCTGAGCCTCCTGGTCAGGGTAGCCCCGTCGGCGCACGTAAGCGTGAAGTGGATGCCAATACGTGCGGCATAGCGACTCCAGCGCCTGGGCTGCTTCCTCGGTTCCACGCTGGCGGGCCGCCAGAACGACCGTCCAATGGGTCGCTGTGAATTGCCCCTTGCCAGTATAGAACTCTCGCGTCTGATCGAAGGCCGTGGTCATGCAAACGTAATGCCACAACCACGGCCATTATGCAACTCGCCAACGGTTGGCTTTCTGGTGGGCTATCATTTTCACGATTTCGCCAGATCCGCATTCGAGTCCCTTCGCGCCAACGTACTAGGCCCTTCGGATCAAGGCACAACCCTGGCTTTGGAGTCGTCAGGTCGTCGTGCACCCCAAACTCGCGAGAACTGGTGAGTGTCACTCGCGAAATCCCGCGATTCGAGAGCCTTTTTCGGCCAGGTCTTTTCAGGGAACCTGCAAAAACCTCAGCCATTTCCGGCGTTTTCAGCAACCGAACGCTGGACCTGGCGCGGGCAAAAGCGGGCACACAATTCTCCTATTGACATTCGATAGAAGAAGCGGCACACTCCCATCGAATTCCGATAGAAAGAAAATGCTTATGGAAAAACCTGACCTGCTTCAAGGGACGCTGGACATGCTGATCCTCAAAGTTCTCAGCCGTGAATCCACGCACGGATTTGGCATCTGCCAGCGCATTCAACGGTGGTCCGATGAGGTTCTGTCCGTTGGCGAGGGCTCGCTTTATCCCGCCCTTTACCGGCTCCAGCAGCAGGGGTGGATCGAATCCGAATGGGGAGTCTCCGAGAACCATCGCAAAGCCAAGTTCTACCGTCTGACCAAAGCCGGACGGAAACAGCTCGATCGCGAAAACCAGGGCTGGGAGCAAATGTGTCTGGCGATCCGGCGGGTTATGCACGCGACATAGTGGAGCCGAATATGTGGCGCTGGTTTAAATCTAAAATTCGCGCGATGCTGCGCAAGAGCGACCTCGATGCTGAAATGGATGAGGAGATGCGTGCGCATATCGAAATGCGTACACAGCAGAACACCCAAGCGGGAATGCCGCCAGAGGAAGCGCGTTTCGCCGCGCTACGACAGTTCGGCTGGGTCGAGTCGATAAAAGAGACGTGTCGTGAAGAGCGAGGTGTCGCCTGGTTGGAGCATCTGCTTCAGGACGTGCGCTACGGCTCGAGGATGCTCCGGAAGAACCCTGGATTTACGGCGGCCGCGATTCTCACGCTCGCGCTCGGCATCGGACTCAACACCGCGATCTTCTCGGTCGCCTACGGGGTGCTCTGGCGTCCGCTGCCCTATCCCAATGCCGATCGCCTCGTTATTCTCTCGTCAGCGCAGCGGACCGAGACCGGCGTCAAGACGTTCTGGACCTGGGCGCCTGTGACGTACGAGGCGCTGCGCCCGCATGTCACGACGCTCGATTTTCTGGCGGCCTACAACTCCATCGACGCACAGCTCAGCGGACGCGGCGAGCCGCTTCAGTTGCACGCGCTCGAGGTGGGTCCGAATTTCTTCGCCACGCTGGGTGTCAATCCTGCGCGGGGCCGTGCGTTCCTCACCGGCGCCGGAGCGCCTGACGACGATCGCACCGCGATCGTCAGCGATCGGCTGTGGCGCACCTCGCTTAAGGCCGATCCGGCGATCGTCGGACAGTCCATCACCATCGACGGACTCGCCCGTACCGTCGTCGGCGTGCTGCCACCGGATTTCAGCTTCAGGCCAGTGGTCCAGATCGGCGCGCTGCCGGAAGCGGACATCTTTCTGCCCAATCGCTGGCCCGGCGATACCGGCAAAGACGCCTTTCTCTTTCTGCTGGGCCGCATGAAACCAGGCGTGACGCGGGAACGCGCGGCAGCGGAATTGACGCCGCTGGTGAACGATCCGTCGATCGTCCCCCCCGGCGCACTCGCACCCGAAGGAGTACTCGCACCGAACGTCCGCACGCGCGCGCGGGCGGTGGGTTTGCAGGAGCACGGCACGGAGTCAGTGCGCAGGCTGCTGCTGATCCTGCTCGGAGCCGTGTCGTTCGTCCTACTGATCGCCTGCGTCAACGTCGCGAACCTGCAGATGGCGCGCCTCACTGCGCGCGCAGGCGAACTGTCCGTACGCATCGCCCTCGGCGCGGGAAACGGACGGATCGTGCGTCAGCTGCTGACGGAAGCCGTTGTGATGTCGCTGCTGGGCGGCTCGCTTGGCGTGATGCTCGCGCAGATCGCGATCCATGTCGCGCTGCCGCTCGTGCCACAATCCGCGCTTCCACGCCTCGCCGGCATTGTGATCGACGCGCGCGTGATGACGTTCTGCCTCGGCTTGTCGCTCGTCTCGACTCTGCTGACCGGCCTGGTGCCGGCGTTGCGCGTCAGTTGGGCCGCACTTGGCGAAGGCCACGCGCTGCACGCCGGCGAAACGCGCACGACGGGCGACCGTCAGGGCGAGCGGCTGCGGACGCTGCTGGTCGCTGCGCAGATAGCGATGACGCTCGTCCTTCTGACCGGCGCGGGCCTGCTGATTCACAGCTTCGTGCGTCTGGCGTCGGTATCGCCAGGCTTCACATTGAGCGCGCGCGACGGCGTCGTGCAGACTGTGAAGGTGACGCTGCCCGAACGCGTGTACGATGAGCCCAAGCGCATCCATGCGTTCGCGCGCAGCGTGCTCGATCGCATCCAGTACCTGCCGGGGGTGAAGTCCGCCAGCCTGATCAACTCGGCGCCGTTCGGCATGATGTTCATCCAGGGCGACTTTGACATCGAGGGGCAGCCGAAACCGACGCTCTTTGCCGGCACGCCGAAGATCGACGCCGGCTATTTCAAGACCATGGGGATTCCGCTGCTGGCGGGACGCGATTTCACGACACAGGACACGCCGGAAGCGCCGAAAGTGGCGATCGTCAGCGAGCGCATCGTGCGCGAATACTTTCCGGGTGGTCCGGGCGCGGCGCTCGGCCGGCGCGTGCGCTTGGACGATCGCGGCGAGTGGCTGACGGTTGTGGGCGTGGTCGCGGACATCCGTCAGATGGGACTCGATCGGCAAGTGCAGCCAATGATCTACGTGCCGTTCCAGCAGGATAGCAGCTGGTTCGTGCGGTTCGTGTCGTTCGTCGCGCGCACGGCCACACCCGCCAGCGTGGTCAAAGGCATCCGCGCGGAAATTCGCCGCGTCGCGCCCGATCTGCCGATCGAGAGCACGTTGACGATGGATGAAGCGGTGGCGGCGTCGGTGGCGTCGCCGCGTTTCCGGATGGTGCTGCTGGTGCTGTTCGCGATGAGCGCGACGCTGATCGCCACATGCGGCATCTACGGGTTGATGGACTACGCGGTGACGCAGCGACGCCGCGAGATTGGCGTACGCATGGCCCTCGGCGCCAAACGCCGCGACGTGCTCCGCCTCGTGCTCACGCGTGCGCTCCGCATCGTCGTGGTCGGCCTGATCGTCGGCCTCGCCGGAGCCGCCGCCCTGACTCGCGTGCTGCAGAGGTTCCTGTTTGGGGTGACGCCGACCGATCCGATCGCCTTCACCATCGTCACGCTGCTGCTGATGGCGGTGGGACTGTTGGCGGCATGGCTGCCCGCGCGCCGCGCGACAAGGATCGACCCGTGCGCCGCGCTGCGCGCCGAATAGCCGTCAACGGACTGACCTATTCCGGGTACCGCGCAATGGGCAATCGTTCAGCCACACAAACCGGCGCTCATCGGGCATTACTCGACCAGGAAATCGGGTCTTTTGATCGGATTTCGACGCTTAAGGCGACCGATTCCGACCTTCCGCCCACGATCGAAGACAAGGCGAAAGCAAGCTTGCATGTAATCTGGACGCATGCGAAGTAAGGAGCACGTGGTTGATGCGCTTGCGAGCGTTTCTAACATTGCGATTCAGAAACCATTGGATATTGAAAACTCGCGGTGAGAATACAAGCGTACCTATCCAACGGCTCGAACATAATCCCAGGAACAGCAGTGGATCCTGTACATGGTCCGGTTGCGGAAAGCAGGCTGGGGGTACCATTCGATAGCCAAGGATTTAAACGCTCGAGAAGTGCCGACCAAGATGGGTAAGGGGGAATTGATTACGTTCCGAGGAAAGCAACGGTTTAACACGGGCAAATGGTAGGCGGGCAATGTGTCTGTACTGAATAATAAGACCGTTAAGGACTGGTTACAGTTAAAGCAGGCAGGAGACAAGGCGGCCTGAAAAAAGCTCTTTGGCTCCAATTGCCGCGGCATGGCGGTCCAGCTCCTAAGCTGACTCCCGGCGCTGAATTAAACCGGTACCGAAAAAAAACCCGCCAATCACAACTGTCGCCAACGGCCTTTGTACTTCGGCGCGGGTTTCGGTTGCAAGGGCCATTGGCACAAAGCCGGTGCTAAGCGTGCAACGCTCAACGGTGCACGCTCAAAGAGCAAAATGCTAATCAGTCAATTAATGCAAACATAATGCCAAATTACGGAGAGCACCAAACAGTTGCCTGCGGGTACAAATCGAACGAGTCACTAAACTAACGTATCTCTCCCCCGACCGCAGGAAAGGGAAACTATGATTTCGCGACGACACTTCATGAAACTCAGTGGTGTGGCGGGCACTGGCTTGCTTCTGCCGTGGAAAGGATCAATCAAACAGGCTTTTGCACAACCGCCGGGCGGAACACTCGATCCGGCCCTGCTCCCCAAATACGTCACTCCGCTGGTCATTCCACCTGAGATGCCGAGAACGGGCAAGCTCGTCCAAGGAGGTTCCGGGGATATTGATTATTATGAGATCGCCGTACGCCAGTTCTCCCAGCAAATCCTGCCTGACGGCTGGCCGGCCACAACCGTGTGGAGCTACGGCTCAGTGAATCACCCTGGTACCTTCAACTACCCGGCCTTCACCCTTGAGGCTAAACACAACACACCGGTGCGGGTGAAATGGATAAATCAGTTGGTCGACGACTCGGGAAGATATCTGCCGCACCTGTTGCCCGTGGATCCGACACTGCACTGGGCCAATCCGCCTGGTCCCAGGGACACCCGACCGAAGTTCAAAAAGAATGTCCACCCTGGCCGCTACACCGGTCCTGTGCCTCTGGTGACACACCTGCATGGCGGCCATTCGAGGGAGGAAAGCGACGGCTATCCCGAGGCCTGGTTCCTGCCCGCGGCGAATAATATCCCCAATGGCTATTTCACGAGCGGCACCTGGTACAACCGTTTCCGAGCCAAAGCGGAACATATTCTGGGCCAAACCTGGGAGCCAGGCAGCGCAGTATTCCAATACACTAGCGATCAACGGCCGACAACGGCCTGGTACCACGACCATACGCTGGGTATGACCCGGCTCAACGTCTATGCCGGTCCTGCTGGTTTCTACCTCATCCGCGGGGGCCCGGATGATCTACAGAATGGAATATTGCCCGGCCCAGCTCCATCCTCGGGAGATCTTCCGGGAACCAACTACTACGAGATTCCCATTGCCATTCAGGACCGAGCGTTTAACACGGATGGGTCACTATTTTACCCGGACAGCCGTGTGTTCTTCGACGAGTTCGCTGGACCCTACATCCCTCAGTCCGACATCTCCCCAATTTGGAATCCTGAATTCTTCGGCAATACCATGGTGGTCAACGGCAAAACCTGGCCGAACCTAAACGTGGAGCCGCGCCGCTACCGTTTCCGTTTCTTGAACGGATGCAACTCGCGATTCTTGATCCTCAAGGTTGTAACGGATCCACTCGCCGCCAGGCCTGCCTCACCCACGCTCCCCTTTGTGCAAATTGGCACCGAAGGCGGTTTCCTGCCGTCGGCCGTGGTTCTGGATCAACTGCTAATGGGGTTGGCAGAGAGAGCGGATGTGATTGTTGACTTCACCGACATGCCGGTCGGCACAGAACTCTATGTTATCAACGAAGGTCCCGATGAACCGTTCGCCGGAGGGCTGCCCTACGAGGAATTCGAGCCCTCGGATCCGTCCACCACTGGCCAGGTGATGAAATTCACAGTTGTGCCGCTCACAGGGCCGGACACCAGTGTGCTCGTGGACCAAATAACCTTGCCGGCATTCACAGGCCTGGGGCCTGCAGTCCGAACTAGAAGAGTTTCGCTTAACGAAGCGGTTTCCGAAGTGTTGGAAGACGTCGGTCCCCGAGAAGCGTTACTCGGGACAATGGATGACCTTGGGTTCCCCATACCGCTAATGTGGACGGATCCTATTACTGAGAGGCCCACTGTCGGCGACACGGAGATGTGGGAAATTTATAACTTTACCGCCGATGCCCATCCCATTCATTTGCATGAGGTTCAATTCCAAGTGTTCAATCGGCAGCCACTCGTAGCTGATAATGAAGGCGTGAGCCTGCCTCCGGCGAGGCTGGCGGGGCCACCGATTGGTCCGGAGCCATGGGAAATGGGTTACAAAGATACAGTCATCGCCTATCCGGGGCAGGTTACACGTATCGTGGCCAAATTTGACCTTGCCGGTCTTTATGTCTGGCACTGCCACATTGTCGAGCACGAGGACAATGAAATGATGAGGCCTTATTTCATCAGACCGGGGAATTCGTAGCCGAAAGTGCCCCGCAGCCACGTTTTACCTCATTTCCACTGGGTGGCGGGAAATCGAACCCCCTCAGGCGTCGTCACGCCAACCGCGAGATTAATAGTGGTTTAATTCGTCAGTGCGCTTTTTCAGGCGAAGCGGCTCGCGACTTTCCAAATCTACATTAGCCTATTTTTTTTTGTGCGCCCGTAGTTCAGGTGGATAGAACATCTGCCTCTAAGTTGATAGCGATTGTTTGCCCCAAATGGACGCGAGCGGAATCACGCGGCCTCACCGACCATTAGTTCACTTCCGAGTTTCCGAAATCGGGACTCAAAGGGCCCCAAATGGACCCAAAAATCAGCAACCAGTATCAGATCGCAGTATCAGATTTCCGGAAAGGATTTCAGCCGCCCCATGTTTTTCCAGGCATCACACTCATTTCCGCATTAACCACCGGGTCGGTACACACCCGGAAAGTTAACCGCAGATCCGCTTGGATGACCATGCTGTTCATCTGCGAGCATCTTTGTTTCTCTTTGGCTTCTCCCCTTTCTCTAGTCAGATCGCAGCGATCTTGGCGCCGCTGTGCGTGAACTGATCTGTGACCCACGTCACGTTGCGCAGTGCTCCAATATTCGGACCCGCATCCTCCTAACCCTTTTGGGCGGCGTCTCCTCCTTTGATCCCCTTCCTGCGTTCCACCCATGCATATAATACCGGCAGCAAAACGAGAGTCAGAAACGTCGAGCTTAAAACCCCTCCAATCACCACGGTTGCCAACGGCCTTTGCACTTCGGCGCCAGTTCCGGTTGCAAGCGCCATTGGCACAAAGCCAAGGCTCGCCACCAGTGCCGTCACCAGCACAGGACGCAGCCGTGTTAAAGATCCTTCGAAAACTGAATCCCGCACCGACTTCCCCTCCGAACGTAATTGGTTGAAATATGAAATCATCACCAGCCCGTTCAGAACGGCTACCCCGCTTAGCGCGATGAAGCCTACGGCCGCCGTGATGCTGAATGGCATTCCGCGCACCCAAAGGGCCAGCACGCCTCCCGTCACCGCCAGCGGAATTCCGGTGTACACCAGCACCGCTTGGCGAACGCTTCCCAGGGCAAGAAACACCAGCACGAAAATGAGGAGCAGCGCGCTTGGCACCACAATCGCCAGCCGTGCCCGGGCCTGCTGCAAATTCTCAAACTGTCCCCCGAATTCCACGAGGTAATTTTCCGGCAACTTCACGGATGCCTGGATGCGCCGTTCCGCCTCCTGCACAAAACCTTCAATGTCCCTGGTGCCCAAGTTCACCATCAGGGCGGCCCGCCGGTGGCCGTCATCCCGCAAAATCGGCTCGACTGCTCTGAGCGTCTCGAACTCAACAAGCTTTGCAAGCGGGACCAATCCGACCGAGCCTACGCGCACTGGCAGCCTCTTAATCTCCTCGTCATCCGCACGCAGTTTCTCCGGCATTCGCACGACCAGGGCGATTCGTTTTTCTCCTTCCACCATGGTCCCGACTGGCTGACCGGCCAGGGCCGCGCTGACCGCCTTGTTAACCTCCGCCGCCTGCAGGCCGTAGCGCTGAAGCACATCACGCCTGATGTTGATTTGCAGTTGCGGAGTTCTGCCTTCAGTTTCGTGTTCGACCTGGGCCGCTCCCGGTATCTTCTCGAGAATGCCCTTGATTTGCTGGGCCAACTTCTCGAGTACGTCGTACTCCGTGCCAAATATCTTGACCGACAACTCCGCCTTCGTCCCCTCGAGCATTTCGTTGAACCGCATCTCAATGGGTTGGGCAATAAGGATGTTATAGTCGGGGTTGATCTTTTTGAGCTCCCTCTCGATCTGTTCGTTTAACTCACCTTTTGTACGAGGCCGTCCTTCCGACTTGGACCATTCTTTGATCGGTTTGTAAAAGATGTAAAAATCGCTCTCGTTCGGCGGCATGGGATCCGACGCGATTTCACTAGTCCCGATTCGCGAGAAAATCCGTGTCAACTCCGGAAAATCCTTGAGCAGGCGGTTTTCCACCTCAATGTCCGTCCGCAAAGATTCTTCCATGCTCATCCCTACCGGCTTGTACAGCATCGAAGTGATCGAGCCCTCGTCCAGCTTTGGCACAAATTCCGCCCCCAGGCGCGCGAAGAGCCACAGCGAGCCCCCGAAAAGCACCACAGAGATCCCAGCTACCGTCCAATGCGTCTCCAGCGCGACGGTTAGCGTCCGCCGGTACGCTCGTTTCACCAAGCTAATGACTCGGTTGTCGCTTTCTTGAATTCGTCCTCGCAACAAAAGAGCGCACAACACAGGGATCAAAGTCAGCGCAAGCAACAAGGCGCCTCCTAGCGCCAGCATCACCGTCAATGCCATGGGATGGAACATTTTCCCTTCGATTCCAGTCAGCGCCAGGATCGGGATGTAAACCACCGTGATAATTACAACACCGAAGAACATCGGGTTTGCCACCTGCTTGCTAGCCCCCAGAACCGTCTGATTTCGCTCCTCCGCAGTCAAGGGCCGGCCGACCTCGTGTTGACGCTGGCCGAGCTGCCGGACAATGTTCTCCACAATCACAACCGCCCCATCAATGATCAGGCCGAAGTCCACCGCCCCCAAGCTCATCAGGTTTCCGGAAATGCCAAACTGTTCCATTCCCGTGAGGGCAAAGAGAAACGAAAGCGGGATGGCCGTCGCCACAATCAACGCCGCCCGCCAGTTCCCCAAAAAAATCAGTAGCACCACAACCACCAGAATCGCGCCCTCAAATAGATTCGTCCTGACGGTGTGGATCGTCCGGTCAATCAATTGGGAGCGGTCGTACTGAATCTGAATTTCCACCCCTTGCGGAAGCTTACTTTGAATCTCCTTGATCCGCGCCTTCACTCGTTCCGCCACTTCGCGGCTGTTTTGGCCCGCGAGCATCATGGTTGTGCCGATGACGGTCTCATGCCCGTTGAGCGTTGCAGCGCCGGTCCGGAACTTCGTCCCGGTTCTCACTTCCGCAACTTCATTCACTAGCACAGGCTTGACTCCTGATCCGAACTTCAGCGGGAGATTTCGGATCTCTTCGAGATTCGTCACACGACTCACGGCCCGAATCGTCAATTGCTCCGGGCCACGGTTAATGATCCCGCCACCTGCATTCTGTACATTTTGCTCCACCAACTCCGCCAGCTCGCTGAAGGTCATGCCCACTTCCTGCAGGGCCTCCGGTTTCGGTTGAATCACATACTGCTTCTCATAACCTCCGCTCTCGTTGATCTCCGCTATTCCCGGCACCGTTCGTAGCAGCGGCTTGATGGTGTATTCCTGTATCTGGCTTAACTCGATTAGCTCCTCCAACTCCGTTGGCGGTTTGTTAGTCGCGTCCGGCCGGTATTGCACGTTGTAGTAGAAGATTTCGCCCAGCCCCGTGCTGATCGGTGCCAGCTTCGGCGAAGCTCCCGGTGGCAGCCTGTCCAGCACCCCCTGCAATCGCTCAGCCACAAGCTGTCGTGCGCGGTAAATGTCTGTCCCGTCCTTGAAATCCAGCGTCACCTGCGACAGGCCGAACTTGGTCAGCGACCGCATTTCCTGCACACCCGGCAGCCCGGCCATCTCACGTTCAATCGGTTGGGTCACCAGCTTTTCCGATTCCTCCGCCGCCAGCGCCGGCACTTCGGTGTTGAGCTGGACCTGGACTCCCGTGATATCCGGCACTGCATCAATCGGCAGGTGCAGGGCGGACCACAATCCAGCCCCCAGCAGTCCGGCCGCCGCGAGAAAGACAAATGCACGCTGGCGCAATGAGAATTCAAGGATGCTGTTAACCATGGTTCTACCTTCCAGTAGATGAGCGCAGCAGGAATAAGCCAGCCAGCGCGAGAACGATCCCAAGCAACCGCGGCCATGCGGCCGGCTCCTTGAAGAAAACAATGCCCGCGATGGCCATCAGCGCCGCTCCGGCCGCGAGCACCATCGGCACCGCTGAAAGCGGTCCGCCCTTTTGGAACAGCAGGAAAAACGCGATCGTCCCCGCCCCAACACAGATTCCCGTCAGTACTGAATAGCCAACACCCGCCGGGCTTGATGGTTGGTTCCAATGCCCGCTGAACCGTAGCCATGCCAGGTAAACAAGAATGCTCAGCGCTGCCGTTGCTTCCACCACGAACCCGCCTAGTCCGTCTCCAATTTTATCCGACGCCATCTTCGTGAAGATTTGGTGCAGGCCGTACAGCCCTGCCGCCACCACCGCGTAGAGAAACCATGGAGCCGTCATTTATCTTTCCCTTCTCTGTTGGTTTGGCCTGCATTGAAATCCACGCCGGTCAAAAGTTGAATCTGCTGCCCCGCTTCCAGTGCCTCCCGCCGCGTGTCCAGCAGCGCTTCAACCGCCTCGAGGTACTGCTTCTGCAATTCCACGTAAGTCGCAATCGGCACCGCTCCCAACCGATAATGCCGGTCTGCCAACGCTGCCGCTTCCTTGAACTGTTGCACGGAGTCCGGCCGCCATTTCGCCATTTCTTCCCGTTTCCTGCGATAAACCCCTGCCTTTTCAACCACCTGCCGCTCGACCGTTTGCTGGGTCAAGAAAAGCGAAGTGATTGCTTGCTGCCGCCGCGCCTCTTCGGTGGCCACTTTCCCCTCGTTTCGGTTCCACAACGGCAGCGGCACCGACAATCCAATTCCTGCCTGAGTCTCGTTGTCCGTTGCTTGCTCCCTCGAGAAATATGGCTCTACAGTGAAGGCCGGGTACTTTTCCTTTCGCGCCAGTTCAACCTTGAAGCCCTGCTGTTCCAGTTCTGCCTGCCGCATCCGCAATTCGAAATTGTTCGTCCGCGCTGCGGCCAGCAACGCCTCCGTGTCGGGCGCCGGCCCAAACTCCAGGGATGGCAGCTCAATCCTTAACTTTGCTTCCGGTGGCGCGCCGCGTAACTGGTTCAGTTCCAGCAGAGCAGATTCTTCCGCCAAGGCTGCCTCACTCGCCTTCCGTTGAAGCCCGACCTCCGTTGCTTCGATTATTCGCGTCTCCAAAACCGGCGTCAGCCCGGCTGGCTCGCGTTGCACCAACACCTCTCGCAGGGCTTGGTAACGGCCCGCCACTTCCCGGGCCGCCGCGGCTCTGTCCTGCGCCGCATGCACATTCACCGCTAAGCTTCGAGCTCTTGCTTCCAGCGCCTTCCTAAACTGGTCGTATCCCAGTTCTGCAAGGTGGACCTGCCTGTTCGCGATCGCCTTGCGCAGCGAGATCCGCCCTGGCCATTGAAACGTCTGTTTCACCGACACGGACCACGCCAGCCCTTCGCCCGACACCCCTGTCGCCGTAGTCCGTTTGCCGCCAGCCGTTCCTGCCAGCTCCGGGTTTGTCCATGCTACCGCCGTTTGGCGCTCGCCCTTCGCAGCGGCAATCTCCGCCTTGTAGAAATTCAACTCGGGATTGTTGGCCAAAATCTTTGCCACTAGCGCTTCCAGCGTGAGCGTATCCGTTGGGGCGCTCGCCGAACCACCGGTTTCCGGCCGTTCGGCAGAAAAGCATGAGTCACAAGCCATCACGGACAGCAGCGCCGCTGTGCCCACACAAACCAGGAAAACATTTCTTTTCATAATCAGAACCAAACAACACAAATCGGGAAACACTGACGGCGAAAGCGTTACGCCACCATGGCGAGGACCCTCAGAACGAGGGCAACCTAGGAAAGACAAGAAGGCGCACGAGCGGCGAGCGCCGTGCGAAGAGAAAAATGCCAGGTCTTTGGAAGTGCGGGCGGAGCTACACCGGGCGGGGCTGGACCACTCGCCTCCTCCACAGAACCATCCACCATCGCGGAGGTTGCGAGCCAAAATTCCAAATGAACCAGAAGTCCCGGTGCAACGGCTAGACTCGGCTGTGGCGCCTGGACGTGAGGTGTCGCATTGACACAAAGCCCATCTGCCGCGTCGTGATCGTCGTCGTGCTGCGTGTCGGCCGTGTGAATCAATCCAGCCTGCTCCAACAGCGCGTGCGATGTTGCTGGCGCCCAAAGCGCCAGCAACAACAGCACCCCAACTGTTTTAAGACGGATCACAACCTACTCATTACCCGTGAACACTCGCAGCGCAAGTGTTATCTATCGATTCGTTGAGTTCCTTGCGTCTCGATCAATCCACAAGGAGCAGCGACGTATTCCGTCGCAACGCCAGGAACTCTGTAACTTTTCGCCAATGATTCACTTCTTCCTCGGAATGGTGACTCGCCGCCAGCACTCCGCATAGAGCGCGTCATAGACAACGAACTCCCTTCTTAGAATCTCCTCGTGCAACTATATCGTCCGAGTACGTCGAACGTGAATAAGGTGTCCTGTGGAATTTGTAACCGTTGGCATATTGACCTCCAATTTCCATCCCATCGTTCCAGCGACCACCGCTGAATTCTCGTCAAGCCCTCTTCCGTTCTGCCCGCACGAAACAGCTTGCAAGTAATCTGTACGCATGCGAAGTAACAACATGGCCGATGCATGGCGGTAAGCATTGAAATTCGCGGCAGAATATCAATTAGGTTATTTTATTTTATTGCGCCCGTAGTTCAGTTGGATAGAACATCTGCCTTCTAAGTTGAACTCGCAATTTGCCCCCAAGTGGCCAGGAGAGGACTCACACGGCCCTGCCGACAGGTTCTTCACTCTCAAAACACTGGATTCGGGACTCAAGGGGACCCAAATGGACCCAAAAAATCACCAACCAGTATCAGATCACAGTATCAGATTTTTCCAAGCAGCGATTTAGTTTGCGACGAGGGTTTCACTCCGTCCCCCGCCTCCAGTACACCACCACTAGACTGCCGGGAGGCTGGGCGAACACAGCGGGAACACAATTGACAATTCCGGTCGCATGTTTCCGGTTGAGAAACAAGGTTCTAGACCACCCACCATTCAGATACATGATCAATCAGACCTGTCCCGAGGCAAATTCAAGCCCGGACGTTCTCGTTACGATTAATCGCTTCTCCTCGCTTTCGGCGTCGATCCTGTCAGAGAGCATTTCCAATAAGCTGGCTGCTGTTCTCCTGAACTGGGCATCGGCCTGCTTAAGCTGCCCAGCAATCTGGACGAGCGCCCGCTGATAGTTCTCGGACTCTGCCTGAATTGAGGCATCCTTGGTTTTAAGGAAAGTGCTTTGCAAATAGTGGTATCGTTCAAGATAAAGCCGGTTCATGTTTACCGTGTCCAGCACTGCTTTGGCGCGCGTGTAGGTCTGAATGATGCTTCGGCGCAAGTTGGGGTCGGCGATTTGCATAACCAGTCCTGCGTTCGCATGATAAACGATGAAGTAATCCTGACTGGCGGTGAATAGACCTTCGTATGGCTTTCCCTCCGGGACGGCCTCGATCGGGCGCACGGGGCTGGTTTCGGCCATTTCGAGCAACCCAGCGATTTCGTCCCGTAGTCCCTGCAACAGCGCATGAATCAACTTCTCATGAGTGCGCTTGCGCTTGCGTAGATCGAGAGCATTGGTGAGGAGAATCGCGCTGTAAGTGATGAGCCCACCGAGCAGCGTGGAGAGGAATGTTAGCCAGTGCATAATTAAGGCGCGGTTAGTAATCCGGCGATCACGGCGGGGAGAGTAGCGCCGCGGCGCCATCGGATGCGGCTCGTCGTGGGGCGATCACAATGCCCTGCACGTCCGCCTGCAGAAAGCGCACGTTTTTGGAGCATTTGGCGCAAGGGACTGACGATATCCGACAAAGCCAGGTCGCCGGCCGCCACCTCGTGCAGCATGGGTGTGAACAGAATATAGTTCTCACGGCTAACGAGAATCATGTCGACCGTTGGATCGGAGGCGATGGTCTTGCCGAAATGGAGCGCCGAGTACAAACCGCCAAAACCGCCGCCGAGCATAACGACCTTCGTGTGGACGGCCGGTTTTCGTTCTTCCGTGAAAACATGTCGCAGCCAAACATGGTGGATGAGCCATAGGTAAGACAGCACCATGGCAAACACCAACGTAGTTATAAAGTATACGCTAATCATAATTTTCGATCATTTGCTCTCGTTTCGGACTTGATCGCTTGCTCCAAACCATTGGGAGTCTGTGAGGGACCAGCCGCCGCCTAGCGCTTTGTAGAGTTGAACGATAGTGAGCCGACGTGCGGCTTCGATATGCGACATCGCGTTTTCCGCAGGAAAAAGCTGTTGCTGGGCCTCAAGAACTTCGTAGTAGCTGGCTTTGCCTTCCTTGTAACGATCAGTGGCTACCGCCACGGCATCTCGGCCTGCGCCGACGGCCTCTCCTTGCTGTGCGCGCTCCTCCTCGAATCTGACGCGGGAGATGAGCGCGTCGGAAACTTCGCGGAAGGCACTGAGCGCTGTCTCCTGATACTGCAACTTCGCTTCTTCCGTGGAGGCCTTTGCCTGACGATAACGCCCCGTCAGTCTTCCTCCCGTGAACAGTGGACCGGCAGCACTTGCTGCCAGTGACCAAGTGTTTGCGCTGGTTGCTACCAGATTGTGCAACTCCGCGCTCGCGCCGCCGTAAAATGTGGTCAGGCCCACGCGGGGAAAGAAATCGCCAACCGCAACGCCAATTTCTGCATTGGCTTGGTGCACTCGCTGCTCGGCCATTCGAATGTCGGGCCGGCGCTCCAGCAAATCAGATGGAAGCCCGACCGGGACCTCCACCGGCAACTCCTGCGCAAGGAGTGTTGAAGTCCGAGGGACTGGTCCCGGGTTGCGTCCGAGCAGTACATTGATTTCGTTCTCCTTGAGGGCAATTTGGCGCTCAATTTCCGGAATATTTGCGGAGACCGATCGCAAGGCGAGTTTGGCGCGTGACAATTCCAGATTCGAAGCGAGGCCGGCGGCGTGCTGATCATCAAAGAGCTTGAAAGTTCTCTGGTAGGAATCCCGCGTGCGCCCGGCAATCGTGAGCTGATCGTCCAACTCCAGCAACTCGAAGTATGCCCCAGCAACGCTGCTGACCAGTGAAATCATGACGCTCCGGCGTCCTTCCTGCGATGCCATGAAGTTGGCACGCGCGGCCTCGTTCATCCGGCGCACGCGTCCCCACAGATCAATTTCCCAAACCGCTTCGAAGCCGCCGAGGAATCCATTCATGGTCTGACCGCCGTTTGGAGTGGGCAGGCCAAGGAATGAGTTTCTGCCGCGTGTCGCCTCGCCTCGATAATCAACTTGCGGCAAGAATTGAGAACGCGCCTGCGCCTGAAGCGCTCGGGCCTGGTCAACTCGGGTGAGGGTTATGCGAAGATCGTAATTGTTTGAGAGGGCAACGCGAATGAGGTCCTGCAGCACTGGGTCTTTGAATATCCCCCACCAGGGAAGGTCGGCTAGCGAGTTCGTCGAACTGTCGGCGGCTGCATCGCGGTAGCCGGACGGCGCGTTCATCGCGGGACGGTGATAGTTTGGGCCGACGGCGCACCCGGCTAGTGCCAGCGTCGTGATGCAATAAAATGTCAGGTGAGAAAAGGATGTACGCATAGTGTGACCTTTATTTAATGAATTTCAGTTTTGCGCAGAACACGTAGTAGAGCGTTGGGAGCATGACCAACGTCAACACCGTGGCGAGGAGTAGACCAACGATGTGGACCGCGGTCAGCGGGTGCCACAGCGCGCCGCCCGTGAGAAACAGCGGAATCAATCCGCCGACGGTGGCGAGCACTGTCACCAGCACCGGACGCAGACGGGCTAGTCCGGCTTGCACCAACGCTTGTTCGAGGGGCAAGCCCTTGGCCCGTGCCTCCTCGATGAAGTCGCTGAGGACGATAATGTGGCTCACCATGATGCCGGCCAGGCTAACCATCGCCAATAACGCCATGAATCCGAGCGGAGAGTGGGTAACGAACAGTCCCAGCACCGCCCCGATGAGCCCCAGCGGCACAGTTAGCATCACCACCACCGATTTAATCACCGAACTGAATTGCAGCACCATGGTAAGGGCAATCAGCGCCAGCGAAATCTGCATGACCGTCCCCATTTCCGCCTTGTTCTCGCGCAGTTCTTTGTCCTCACCGGCGAACTTCAATTCGTAGCCCGGGTCAAATTTGATTTTTGCGATGCCCGCGCGCGCACGGTCCAGTATTTGGGAAGGCAATTCGCCGAAAGGCGCGTAAGCTTTGACAGTGACTGTGCGAAGCTGGTTGAAGTGCGGAATCGTGACGAACTCCGGTTGGATTTTCAGCGTCGAAAAGCTTTCAAACGGCACGCTCTTGCCGTCCGGGGTCTGCACGTACAGCCCGCGAATCTTTTCCGCTTCGCTGCGGTCTTCAATGCGGCCGCGAATCAGCACCGGGATGAGCCGATCGCCTTCGCGCAACTCAGTCACCTTTAATCCGGTGAAGGATGCCTGGGCCACGTTGCCGATTTGCTTGTTATTCAAGCCGAGTGAATTCGCGCGGTCCTGATCAATATCAATTTGAATGTTCGGCATTCGCAGGCCCAGGTCGTCAAAGACGTGGTAGCCGCCGGCCGTGCGCAGTTCGGCTGCCGCTTGATCGGCCAGGAGCCGCAGTTTGTCCAGGTTCTCGCCGCTGATGCGGATTTGAATTGGTTCGGCAACCGGCGGTCCTTGTTCGAGTTGTTTGACGACGCAACGCGCGCCGGGAACTGATTTGTCCAACTCCTTACGCAACTTGACGAGCAGGCCGGTCACATCATCGGCGTGGCGCGTGTTGATGAGAATCTGCGCGAGATAATTCGCCGGCTCCTTGGGTTCGACGTTGTAGTAGAAGCGCGGTGCGGTGCCGCCGGTGAATACCGCGGCGCTCAAAACTTCCTCGTGGCTTTTGATGATTGGCGCCGCCTGATCCACTGTTGTTCTCATGCGGGTGAGCGAGTCGGACGAAGGCAGTTCTATATCTACTAACAACTGATTGCGCTCCGCGGGCGGGAAGAACTGGCTACCGAGGAACGGAATCAGGAGGCAACTTGCCGCGAGCACGGAATACCCAATCCCAAGGACCAGCAATGGACGTTTGAGAGAATTTTCCAAAGCGGCGCGGTAGTGCGGCAGGACAGCCATCAGCGTTTTGTCCACGCAACGGAACACGAAGAAAGAACGCACCTCGCCGCCTTCATCGAATCCTTTCTGCCCGCGCAAAACGTAATAGCTGATCAATGGCGTGAAGGTGACCGACACCAGCAGCGCTGCGAGCAGCGAAATCGTGATCACGATTGGCAGGCTCTTCATGAATTCTCCCTTGTCGCCGCTTAGCAACAGTAGCGGCAGGAACGCAAAGATGTTGATCAACGTGCCGAAAACCATCGGGTGCCGCAGGTGAAGCGGCCCAAGCCACGCCGCGCGCAATCGAGGTTCTCCTTTATGCAGTTCGCGATTGATGCCGTCGGAGGCCACGACCGGCACATCCACGAGCATGCCCAAGGCGATGATGAGCGAGGCGATGGAGATTTGTTGCAGAGGAATGTGAAGCAGTTGCATACCGATCAACGTCATGGCGACGGTCAGCGGAACGGCTGTGGCGAGCACCAACGCCGAACGCCAGTCCATCAGGAACAATCCCACGATGATCACGATGACCACCGCCTCGATAAAGCATCGGACGAAGTGGTGAATGCGATGCTCGACTGCGGTGGGTTGGTCGGAGAGCACACGGAACTCCAACCCTTCCGGCATACGCGCTTTCATCGTTTCTACCACCTTCGTCACGTCCTCGTTGAAGTGACGGATGATTCTTCCATCGCGCATTTCGACTGCGACCATCACGGCACGGCGCGTGTCCAGCCTCCCGTTCTCGCTGGTTCGTCCGAGCACATCGACCTGGTAAGGAATGGGCGACTCATACATGCGGCGGACTTCAAAAGCGTCACGCAGATACACCGGCGCCCCCGCGCGGTTCATGCCGACCATGGTGCCGAGCATGTCCCGCTCGGTTTTGTATTCGCCCGAAAGCTGCACTGGAAAATTCCGTCCTTCGGTTCGCATCGTGCCGCCTGGAATCACTGCGTTGCGGGCACTAATCGCGCCCATCACTGTATCCGGTGTCAGCCCGTAGCCAGCGATGTTCGCATCAGAAAACAGCAGATAAACAGCTTCCTGCACGATGGCGACCTTCGTGACTTTGCCCACGCTCTCGACCTGCTTCAGCGCGTCTTCAAAATCGCGCGCCAGCAATTCAAGTGTCCGATAGCTGTAACGCGGAGGAGCCGACGCGCGAATTTGCGGCAGCGGATCCTCGTCTTCCATCAGCAAAATCGGTTGTGTGAAATCTGGGTGAAATAGTTCGCGGTCGGTGCCGGTGATTGTCCTGGTAAAATCGGCCGTGAAGCGCTCGATGTCGGCCCGGCAGGCTGACGTTTCCAGGTCAACCAGAATGAACGATTGCCCTTGAATGGTCTGCACCTGCTTGCCGAGATGGGCTGCGCGAATTGCAGTTTCGAACCTGCCGCGCAGTGTTTCGCGATAGCTCTGCGAAATGGACGGCGGAAAGAATGCCGCCACAGCAGCGTGGTTTGTGGAAGAACTTCCTTTGCGCAATTCCGCGAGGGTCTGGCGCAAAAGATTGGCCCGCGCCACACACTCGGCATCGGTGATTGGCGGACTGACCAATCCGAACAACAGTGTGATTGTATTGCCGAAATCGGTGTTCAGCCACGGTTGGCGCGTTCCTTCGGGCAATTGCACCTCCATGATCTTCGCTCGCACCTTGTCCCACTCCTGGTCAATTGCCGCCGTGGAGCCGGGAAGCTGCTTGATGGTCATCGTGGAAATACCAGGCCGGGACGTGCTCTTGATTTCCTCGATGGATTTCAGTTCGCTGATTTTGCGTTCGAGTGGCTTCGACACCAACTCCTCGACTTTCGAAGCGGTCGCTCCCGGGAACACCGTGACCAGCATTGCGGTTCGCTGTGGAATCGTTGGGTCTTCTTGCTGGCCTAGCCTGGTGTAGGCCACCGCTCCCCACACCAGCACGGCAATCAGCGCCAGCCAGCTCACTTCCCGGTGCTCGACGAAAAATTGAGCAATGCCACCGGACTCATTCTTATTTTCAGCGTGTTTTGACATGGGAATGTTTCTCCGTTCGCGGTTTACTTTGCGGCCAAATTGTCGGTGGCGATTTCCACGGGGGCGCCGTCATAAAGAAAACTCGCTCCCGAAGTCGCCACCCGTTCGCCGGTGCGCAAGCCTTCGGCGATCTGGATGGAACTGTTGAGAATGTCGCCGGTCGTCACCACTCGCTTCATCGCTTTGCCGCCCTCGACGACAAAGACGCCGAGTTGAGCCCGGCCGTTTGCCGGCGAGTTGCCGTCAGAAACGAGGGTGACTAGCGCCGAGAGCGGAACGCAAACCGTGCCGGGCTTCACTGTCGGAGTGTCACCGACATGGATGCGCGCGGTCATGCCTGAGCGGAGCAGGCCGTCCGGGTTGGGCACCTTGATTACCACTCGGAACAATCGGCCTTCGTTGCTCGCGGCCACGCCGACTTCCGTAACGCGACCCTTGAAAGGCGGCAAGCCTTCCAACCCCGACACCTCGACTGGGATTTCCTTGCCGGGCGAGAGCCTGCCAATGAGCCGGTCCGGCAATCCCAGTTCGACCGACATCAGGCTGGTATCGGCGAAGCGCAGCACGCTTTGGCCGGGCGACACCGTCACGCGCGAGTTGACATAACGCGCCAATACCACTCCATCTTTGGCCGCCACGAGCCGCGAATCCCGGACATTTTGTTCGGCCTGGTCCAGTTGAGCTTGAGCGGTGCGCCAATCCGCTTCCGTGACATCGAGTTCCTGTTGAGAAATGGCATCAGTTTCGCGCAATTTGCGAAAACGCTCGATCGTTTTGCTCGTCAAGTCCGCTTTCGCGCGAGCAGAGTTCAAAGCATTGATGAAATCGGTCTGCTTCAACTCGGCGAGAACAGTGCCAGCCTTCACTTGCGTCCCCTCGTCCCAATCTGTGCCTGCTGCCGACCCGATGCCGGCGAGAATCCCTCCCACTTTGAAGCTAAAATCCGTTTCGCGGTCAAAGCGCACTATCGCTATGTAGGAAGCCTCGCCGTCGGATCGGATGTCATCCATCGGCTGCACGACGGCGGTGCGCACCAAACTTTTTTCGGGTGATTTGGCGGCTGGTTTTCCGCAGCTGGCGAGTGCCAATGCCACGCATAGCAGTGCCAGTCCATTGCTTCTAGCGCTCGCTGAGCGGTGATTTGGAGTTTCAATATTGTTCATGCTTTCGAATGCAGTTCGCATACGAGACATGAGCTGTGCAACACATATGCCAACCCTCAAATAGACTCGGAAATCGCTGGAGTTCAGTGATTAACAACAAGAACGCAAGTCGCGGGACGGCACTCGAAAAGTCGAGTTTCCGAAAATTCGAAGATCAATCGTTGGTTTGAGTAACAATCCAACGACTGAAGATTCGGCCTAAGGAAGAAGGGTCCAGCAGATCAGAGGGAACTCATCGCAGAACAAGTCAGCGGTCGGGTTTCTTGAGACCCCACTTGTCCATCCTTGAAAGCAGAGTAGTGGGCTTCACTCCCAAGAGTTCCGCCGCGCCATCGTGTCCGCTGATTTTCCAATTCGCCACCTCCAACACCTGCACCAGATTGTCGCGTTCGCGGCGCTGAAGCTCGGCCTCAGTGAGAAACTTGGGTTGCGCCGCGCTGCCGGTCGAGGCAGCACTCGGTTGAGCTACAGATACAGATTGACCGGTCACGGGAAAATCAAAATCCAGAGCACCGCCACGAGCTAAAATGACGGCGCGCTCGATCACGTTGCGCAATTCACGGATATTGCCCGGCCAATCGTAACTCTGGAGCTTTGTGATTGCCGCCCGGGTCAGACGCGGTTTCGCGCAATTCAAGTCTTTGACGGAGAGTTCGACAAAGTGTTTCGCCAGCAACGGAATATCGTCCATTCGCTCTCGCAGCGGTGGAACTTGGATCGGAAAGACGTTCAGTCGGTAGTAGAGGTCTTCGCGGAATTTGCCCGCAGCAGTTTCTTTCTTCAAATCTCGGTTGGTGGCGGCCACAACGCGCACATTCGCGCGACGTGTTCGGTCATCGCCAACACGTTCATACCGTTTCTCCTGGAGCACGCGGAGCAGCTTGTTCTGGATATCCAATGGAATTTCTCCCACTTCATCCAGAAAAATGGTCCCGCCCTCAGCCGTTTCAAAACGTCCGGCTCGATCCTTCAGCGCCCCGGTAAAAGCCCCGCGGACATGGCCAAAAAACTCGCTTTCGAACAACTCCCGTGGAATCGAGGCGCAATTGACTCGAACCAGCGGGCCATCCTTGCGGGCGCTACGCTGGTGGATTTCGTGCGCGACCAATTCTTTGCCTGTTCCCGTCTCGCCGAGAATGAGCACCAAAGCCTCCGTGGGCGCGACCAGGTCAATCTGACTGACGATGTGTTTGAGTGGCGCACTTTGGCCGACCAGATTGCCTAAGGCCTTGGCCTCCACCACAGCTTCCTGCAAGTAAGAATTCTGCAGCTCCAGTTGCGCTTTGAGATGCTGGATTTCCTCAAACGCGCGCGCGCTGGCGATGGCGGCTCCAACATGATCCGCGAAGATCCGTCCCCATGGCGTGAATGACTCCGGCAGATGTTCCCGAGCAAAACCCACCATCGCTCCCAGAACCTCTCCTTTAAATTCAATTGGGCGGATACCGCACTCAAGGATGCGCTCCTCTCGCATCCACTCGAACCCGGCGGCGGAAACCGGCTGCTTTTCAGGGCTTCTTACTACTTTCAACTGACCGCTGGCCACCGCTTCTCCAAGCGGGCCGAAATTCAGTGGTAGGCGTGCATTGAGGTCCTCGCATGGCTGCGGGCCCTTTGCGGGCTCCGGAAGCGATCTCCCTCTTCCCGCAACCAGGTGTAAGCAGCGGGACTGGTCAGGACAATCAGGCCGATACCTGCACGTTGCGCAATTCACGGATATTGCCCGGCCAATCGTAACTCTGGAGCTTTGTGAT
>DATJGF010000005.1:0-7145 GCA_035495315.1 Candidatus Limnocylindrales bacterium | reverse complement strand
CCTGGCTCAACATGCTGCCCGCGCAAGGAATAGCCCGCATAAACGGCTAACAGAGGCTCCATTTGCAGGTCTTCGCACCATTCGAGAAATTCCAACAAACCGAAACCGTCGGTGGACCAATAACCCCACGGGCTGCGATGCCCAGGACGCTCCGAGACATCGCCGATCGTTTCCTTCCAATTGAATCGTTCGGCGATTGTATTGCCTTCAACATAATTGCCGCCAGGAAATCGCAAGAATTTTGGGTTCATGTCCGCCAGCAATTGCATGATGTCCGAGCGTGTGCCATTCGGGCGATTGTGGAAAGTTGGCGGAAAGAGCGACACATTTTGGAACCACACGGTGCCAGGCTTTGAAGTTCTGATCACAAACCTGTTCTCTTTAGAGGCCTGAACATTTCCTACTTTCAAAGTGGCTTCATATTTTTTCCATTTTCCCGAGATTTTTGAAACGGTCGCGCTGGCGAATAGCTTTTCGCCATTAGTGCTCTCAAGAGAGACCGTTAACGGACCTGAAAAATTTTCACCTCGAGCGTAAAACGAGGCCCGATATGTCGTGTTCGGGCGAACAGATATTCCCCAGTAGCCATCGTTTGCGATGCCGACGGGCGAGTCTTTCAATGCCTTGCTCGCGTCCAATTTCAAACTGACATTCAACGCGGCATTGAGAGGCTGGTTGGTATCGAGAGTCAAAGCGGCATCGCCGACACTGCTCCAGAAAGTTGGATTCTGCGCGCTGGATTTAAACGTGCGATTGCGAATCAATTCGCCATAAAGTCCGCCCTCATAAGAGTAATTGATCTCCTCGGTCATCAGCCCGTAAAGCATCGGGCTGACGTGGCCCGTGATTTTGCCGGCGTCAATCTTCAGAGCCGGGACACCAGTACTTACGGTGTGAGTTGAGGGCGTTGTCTCGGCAGGCGTCGTGGCCGGGGTCGTTGCCGCAGGCGTGACTGCGGCTGGGCCCGGCGCAGCTGTGCCGGCTTCGGCCATTGTTGCAGGAATGATCTCAATCGCATTGATTTGCGGATTTTCGACCTTGGGAGTGAAGGTAACTTTTACCACGCCGGCTGTGACCTCGACCGGGACACTTTCCACGTACGCCTTCAAAGGGCCGCCCGCTTTTACCCAAACGTCGAAGTCTTTGAACTCATGCCCTTGCACATTGAAAGAAAACACGCGCTCGCCTGGTCCGCTGATGCCGTCGAATGTCTCCGCGAAATGGAGTTTCACCACGTATTTACCATTCGGCACCGCCCACGAAAAAGAGTTCATGCTGTAGCGCTCCGCTCGATAGAGGTCTGGGCTTTTTGTGTTGGCGATTTGGATGTCCGGTCTTTCTATCGTCTCGCCGGCCTCAAAGCCCTGGTCGGCCAGCCAGACATTTCCATCGGCGTCTTTGACGGGCTCGAATTTTCCCGCCTTGATCCGAATCACTTTCCCGGAGGACGCCGTCTGGTCGCGCCTGGCCACGATTTCCTCCTTCGCAAAATCGCCAACCTCACGCGTGAACTTTATTTCGTTTCCGTCGGCCGAGAGCTTTCCGGCGTAGCTGATGCGAATGTCGTTGTCTTGGATTCTAAGCGTCTCGACGAAAGAAACCGCGTCGCCCTCCACTTTGCCTTCTTTCAGTTCGGCTTCGCGCTTGCGATCACCGACTTCTGAGCTGGCTTTGCCAGTCAATTTTGTGCCGTCCTGCTTAAAGGTGAACGTGTATTTCTGATTCCCAATCTGAGAGTCGAATTCGGATTTCCAAGTACCGGTGATATCGGCCGCGATAGCAGGCAGCGGCAGCGCGAATGTCAACAACAGTGAGGCCAGCACGAACAGTGGGGATTTTGTTTTCATCGAGTGTCAGGGATTTTTCGTTGCTTCAGCGATGACCGCATCAAAGGCAGTTTTGGGTCGCCATTCTCCGTCGAACAGCAGCGGTTTTCCCGCCCGTCGCCAGGAGTCACGATCGGTGAGACCCCAAAAAGTCACAAGCTTGATGTTCTTGCGGTGTTTCAGGAAAACTCGGAACAGACTGGCGTATTGTTCGGCTAGTTTCTGATTTGCAGCATCCACCACACTTCCTGCTGAGGACTGTGCGTTCTGAGACACCTCAGCGCTCTGGCTGCGCTGCCCGCCTTGTGAGGCATTGACGTCCAGTTCGGTGATCGAAATCGGGATACCCAGTTCTGCGAACGCGGTCAGTGCGCTATCAAGCAAATCTGCGCTCGGCCAGGTCAAATTCGCATGGGTTTGCGAGCCGAGGCCGCCAATGGGCACCTTCTCCGCCTGAAGTTTCTTCACCAGCGCAAGGACGCCAGCACGCTTTCGCTCATTCTCAATCGAATAATCGTTGTAGCGCAATTCCGCCTTGGGATCTGCTTCATACGCATACTGGAATGCCTTTGCGATGTAATCGTCCCCGATAATCCTTTGCCATTGTGATTTACGTAGAGAGCCATCCTCACTCAATCCCTCGTTCACGACGTCCCACGCTTTAACTCGGCCCTTGTACCGTCCCACGACGGTATGGATATGGTCTCGCATCCGCTCAAGTAGCGCCTCCCGGGTAATCGCATTCGTGCCCTCACCCTGAAACACCCAGCGCGGCGTCTGGCCGTGCCAAATCAAAGTGTGACCCACAATGAACATGCCGTTCTTCTCGCCGAATTCGACGTAACGGTCGGCCGCCTCGAAGTTGTAGCCATTGGTACCGAGCCCGGGATGAATGCTCTCCCACTTCATCACGTTTTCGGGCGAAATCGCGTTAAACTGCCGCTTCACGAGCGCGGCTCCGTTGGTGTCTTGCTCGGTGAATTGCCTTTGATTTAACGCAACACCGATCATGAAGGCGTTCTTAAAGGCATTTTTCAGAGGAATCGGTGTGTCTGCAGATTCGGCGCTAAAAGCGACAGTCAACATTGCCGCCGTAATCAGAGTGTTGTGAGGGTTGGAGAAGAATTTGCTAAAGTTCATGGCTCGTGTGGAGTGTTCTATCATTCGATTGGAACGAATGTCCAACCAAGAACAGACTCAAGCCGGTTTGGCTTACCACCAAAACCAAGGGCCGGAGCTTGTTCGCACCATGGTATATCGATCCTCAGTATCAAGCCATGGACTGGTGGCCGGCACCGAAAAACCAGCTGGTGGTGATTTAAATTTCTTCCACTGGGCATGACCGTCTTTGTAAACAATATTTGCTCCTATGGGGACGCCGCGATTCAAGTGAGCGCTCAAATGGGTCTTGTAAAAGCCGCCCGTGATGCCTTGAAAAGGCTCATTCGCCGTGGCCGGATACGTGTTGTTCCCGCTGATAATGACGTCGGCAATGAGCACTCGGTCGGCAACATTGTCACCGTAAGAAGTCGTGCCTGTTTGGTGGTCCTCTGATATCAGCCGGCTGTTCTGGTATCGTGTGCTCAGTTTGGAGGACGGTCCGTTCAGCGCAAAAGTGTAGCCGACGATGTGAAAAAAGTTCGGATCGTCCTCCCGGGTCCCAAGTGGGAAGTAGAAGTTCCACAGCGAGTTGGGGAACGGATCCAAAAAATTCTCCTTGTCAGTATATTGAGGCGAAGTGCTCGGACAATAAAACGTCTTTTTTTGACAACCATTGTTCAGCATCGATTGCGTCGCAGGAGCAGGCATATCCCAGCACCAGGCGGCAGCACCAGCAAGGACCGGTAGCCGATCCCTGCTGTCGTCGGTATACATGTGCAAACTGAGGTAAAGCTGCTTCTCATTGTTCATACAGATTGTTCGCTGGGCCTTTTCCTTGGCTCGAGCTAATGCTGGCAACAGCATTGCTGCCAGAATTGCGATAATCGCGATGACGACAAGTAGTTCAATCAGTGTAAAGCCATTTGAAAACCTGCGATGTGATTGATCCTCAGAGAACTTCATATTTGAGTTTTGTTTGCGAAGGCTTGCATGAGCACTCAGTCCAGCTCCTCAACGAAAAATCCTGTTCTGAGAACAGCTCACGACTTACAGGTGAGGTAGCGAACATAACGGCAGTCTAAAAAACCGCCGCGCGAAGGCCCCCCAAACGCGCGGCGATACTCACTAATCCCCTCATCTGTCTGCCAATCGGAGAAATTGCGAGACATACGCGGCCTGGATTCCAGTTGCAGGCTCGCCCGTGGAATCGTCACTGGGTTGGCCCAGGATTCTGCAGGCGGAAGAATCCTTTTGTCGAAGGAGGGCCACCCACCGTCCCATCCACCGTCGGCAGGCAGTCCTTCGGGATCAAAGTCCATTTCAATAGTTTGCCCATCTTCTGCGGGAGGGTGTTGGTGGCACCAACTCCACTGCCGTAATAGTTTGGTGAGAACCACACGTTCGTGCCGCCATTCAAACTGGCTTTTGTTTCGAGTCCAAACCCATTATCGGGGAGGCCCCAATTCGCCCAATAAGGTGTGTTGGTCGAGACTTGAAAGACGCTGCCTGCATTGTTGGCGTTGGCCGAGTCGAGGGAAAAGCGCGGATTCCAGAGACTGGCGTTTAACACGTCGTCCTGGGTGAAGTCGTCATACTCGGTTCCATCCAGCACATTCGAAATGGCGATTTTACTGAAGGTGATCCACTGGCCGTAGCCTGCGGTGTTATTCGGCGCTGTGCCAAAATCGATGATCACCGGATTCGCGAATTGGGCCGTCCAGTTCGGGTCATTCGGCAAGGCAAACGCCGCCGAGGTGCCATCCGGCGCAGTGACCGTACCATTCGTATCGTTGGTAAACGCTAATGTCCAAGTGCCGCGGCCGTCGATGCTGGTGGTGGCCAACGTCGGAAGCGCATTACTCGGTGTGCCAGAAGCAGACATGTTAGTCTTCCAATTAACCGCCGTAGTAAACCCTGTACCCTGGCGGGTAATGTTCCACACAAGAGCGTTTGCGCCGTTATAAACGCCAAACGGATCGCCGGGGTTACCATTCTGAACGAATTGGACGTACAGCGTATAGTTGTTAACGGTATCGAAGTCGCCAATCGTGATGTTATAACTCACCGGATTAGCCGGAGTTGCCACGCCGACCCAGGACTGGTTGGGGTCCACCGTTCCAAACCCCTCTTGATTGTAGGTCTGTTGGCTGTTCTGTCCAAAAACCCTCAACCCCGGTTTAGCGGGCACAAGCGTCATTGGTGGACCCGGCAGCGGTGGCAGGTTTGTGTTCATTAATATTTCAACATTGGCGATATCAATCTCCTCCTGGCCAACGACAGTGAGACCGGCCATGTAGGCGCCAACGCCAAAGCTAAAAGCCGCATTGGTCCCATATATCAGGTCGGCGTTTGCCGTTCCCCAATCAGCCAGAGGGAACTCATAATGCACCCATCCCGATCCTGGAGCCGGGAAAAAGGCAGTATTCGTACTGATCTGTGTACCATTGCCATAATATTCACCACTGCTCCATGCCGCTGCTGCGTTGTGTCCGAAGACATAAACAATCGGACCAACAAATCCTCCAAGGCTGCCCATACCGTCGCCCTGGACTGCCATGTCGAACGCGAGGGTGTAAGCTCGGAGTTGCGCGTTGGTGTTGCCGGTGGTTGCTATGGAATTTATGTCCCACCCAAAGTTATAGGCGCTCCCGCCTGGCAGAACGGAGGAGTCGAATATGAAAGCACAGTAGTTACTGTGTGTATAACTCGGATCGCCCGGCAGAGTATCCGGATTCGTAGCATTGGTGCTTATGATTACTATTGGGTTGGCACCCGCCGACCCGCCAAAGTTGTACGCGATTCTGCCATACGTGGCATCTATGCTGTTCGCGCCTCTTGGTTGCAGGTCGAAATCATCGTGCCAGACGACGATGTTTCCCGCTCTAGCGTTCGTCAAGCCGCTCAATGCGGCAATCAATAATATTGTTTGGATTGTTTTTATCATATGCTCAGGGCTGGTTGGTCTGCTGGTTTGCGTAAAGCGTATGGAAATGGTAGGCACGTTTTTCGAACCTTGCATATGAGTAGCCTTGCTCAACAAATGAGTATCAATACTCACATCACAATGGGCGTGGCCTCACAAAAATATTTGCATCGCACCGGCGGCTGGCTCAGCCTCAATCCCATGAATTCATCTCCTGTTCCTCGTCGTAATTTCATCCGCTGCGGCGCGCTCGCAGCCATTGGTTTTCCGTTCGTGACGTCACTCACGTCTGCTGCACGCGCAGAGGAGAATGACCCGCGCAAGCTCGGATTTGCTCTCGTTGGGCTGGGCGGCTTGAGCACAGGCCAACTCGCCCCCGCCTTGCAAAAAACGAAATATTGCCGCCTCGCCGCAATTGTCACCGGCACGCCATCCAAAATCCCGGTTTGGAAAGATCGCTACCAGATCGCCGACAAAAATGTCTACAACTACGACACGATGGAGAAGATGGCCGACAATCCGGACATTGACGTTGTGTATGTCGTGACACCCAACGCATTACATGCCGAGCACACCATCAAAGCCGCCAAAGCCGGCAAACACGTCCTCTGCGAGAAGCCCATGGACGTGAGCGTAGAAAAATGCCAGCAGATGATTGACGCCGTCAAAAAGGCGGATCGGATGCTGGCCATTGGCTATCGCTGCCAATTCGACCCGAATCACCTGGAATGCCGGCGCCTCGCTACGGATAAAGTTTTCGGCGAGTTGACAACAATCGAGGCAGGCTTCAGCCGTCCAATCACCGCCACCGAATGGCGTGTTAAAAAGGAATTAGCCGGTGACGGTCCGCTAATGGACGTGGGCATTTATGCGTTGCAAACATGTCGTTTCACCAGCACCCGCGAGCCAATCGAAGTCACGGCAAAATTCGGGCCGGTTACCGAGCCGGACAAATTCAAGGAAGTCGAACAGAGCGTCGAATGGGAAATGACCTTCCCCGGCGGCTTGAGAACGAAGTGCCAAACGAATTACGAGCGAGCAGGAGGGAATGCTTTCACAGTTACCGCGGAACGCGGCACGTTTGGGTTGAACCCGGCCTACAATTACAACTTCGCTCGGGGCACCCGTAGCGATGGCCAATCCATCAACCTGCCTGCCATCAATCAATTTGCCGCAGAAATGGACGACTTCGCGCAATGCATTATGAACAAAAAAACCAGCAAGGTCTCCGGCGAGGAAGGTCTGCGCGACGTGAAAATCATGCTGGCGATTTACGAATCGGCAAGGAGCGGCAA
>DATJGF010000004.1:0-3670 GCA_035495315.1 Candidatus Limnocylindrales bacterium | reverse complement strand
TCCGAAACGACGATGAGCGCCCTCTCCGCACCTGCAATTGGCGTTCGGGACGGCTCCTGCGGCAGCGACGCCACCAAATGGCCCCGGCGTAACCTGCATCTGCCGCTTGCGGCTCGCGCCTTGGTCGGGCATATCCGCCCTAACGGAGCTGTGGCCGAGTGGCTGAAGGCGGCGGTTTGCTAAACCGTTATAGGGTTGTAAAGCCCTATCGAGGGTTCGAATCCCTCCGGCTCCGCCACCCCCCTTCCGTCCAGCCTGCAGACGTAGGTAACAGGTCGCACCTGAGAGATGGGTGACAACCTCGTGCCGAACGGGTTTTCGAGGGGTTATCGGGCCGGCCGTCAGCCGAACTGGTCAAAGTGAAGAACCGCCAGCATTCCCGTCTGGCAAAAACCCGGACGGGGCTTTTTCGTTATGTGAGGTCATCGAACCTCGACGTGCCTCGTGCAGGTTAGAACCTGAATTCCCAATGTGTGAAGCACTTCACATCGTGCGATCGGGCGCAGAGCTAATACGAGGCTGACCGTCCCTGAAAGGGAGGCACGACGATGTTCGACCCGCAGCAATTCGACTCGGAAAACGACCGCATCTGGTGGCCAGCAATCTTCGCGGTGCTCGCGATTCAGATGATTGTGTTGATCGCCCTATCGCTTGCGGTGGCTAATCATTCCAGTTTCGCCACCGCTTCATCGACAGACACTAAAGCGAACGCGCTGAAACGGTAAGGCCGGTGCGCGCCGAAGTCAGGCCGCCGTTCAATCGCGGAAACCGAAAGTCCGTCGAAAAGGTAATGTCTTGATGCTGCAAAGGGGCGGCAACGACGGCTTGTCCCGTTTGCGATCTCGGCGCGGCGGATAGCCCCCGATAAAATACCAGCACGTTCGGACCCGGCTGTGTTCACTTTGGAACTGAGCGTGGTGCGACAGCTTATTAAGATCGGTGAAGTCAAAATCGTACCAAGGGTTTTTGGAGGTAACCCAATGAGCAAAACACCGCCGACGATGTTCCCCGATCCAGAGACTGAGGCCGAGGCAATTGAAGCACTTGAGAAGGCTCAAAAGCTGCCGCCCGGCAAGGAGCGAACCGAGGCCCTGAAGAAAGCAGGCCGCCTCAGAAACGCCGCCGATACCTATCGGCACATCTTTTCCAACGAGCTGAAGCCTCCAAGCTAGCGCCCTTGGGGCGCCAAAAAGCGGCGCTGGCCGACAGACGTGATCCAGGGAAGCCGCCAGCTGGCGGCCCGTTTCATTCCTGGGAGGTTAGCGTGGTTTGGCGCTCCGACTGCCACTGCCTGAAACCTTGCAGGGCCCAATACGCACAGAACAGAAGCACAAACCCGCCCGCGATCCAGCTCAAGCCATCCATCGTGATGCGCTCTGAAAGTTTCTCAAAGACCCAGGATCGAGCATTTCCGTGAACGAACTTTTAACCCGAACAAGGAAACCCGCCGGGGTGGGCTCAGCCGGCGAACAGGGCACTCAAAAAACCCAGAATTGTATCGCCGTAGTACAGGATCAGCCTGACCACGCACACCGTGCCGACACCCCCAAAAAAGACGTTGTAAATTATTTCGATCAGGCGACACACGACGCTTCCTCAACCTGGAGGTAATAGAATTTACCATAGAGGAGCGGGTCTATTCAGCATGTGAAATCTGGATCAGTAACTAACGCGAACTTTACGCGCTCTCAGAAAAACATGAATGTGTCCGGAAAGACTCCATTGCCGCGAGCGTCACTTCGGCGGAAACAACCAAATCAATCTTTTTTGTCGGCTGCGCTTTCTTGACGAAAAAAACCCAGCCGTTAGGCCGGGCAGACTGTTCGTGGCAATCATCAACTCGGAGACAAAAATCTTATCTGGTCTGGCAATCGACTGCATCCTCGACATGACCGAGCGAGGCCGTCTGTTCACAAAGTAACAGAACTGACTGCGTACCTGCGCAGTTGATTTGCGGACCGCTATCGCCGGGCGGCCGCAGCAGGAACGATTTCCGCTCATTTCCGTTCGAAGGAGCATGGCTGCAACAAAGTATCGGCTCTGGACCCAGGAAGATGATCGCCGCCTGCTTGAATTGCACGCAGCAGGCAGGTCCGCTATTTCCATGTCGGCGGCTCTGAGAAGATCAAAAAGTGCTGTGATTGGCCGGCTATGCCTTCTCAAGGCGCAAGCTAAATCCTCACAGTTGCGGCAAGATGCCGCGCAAAACCAGGTCTGAGTCAAAAAGGAACCGGCCTTGGCGGAGGTTGGGCCCGTCGGTAAGCGCGTCAACCACCAGACGGATCGCAATCCATGCCGCGGCTCGCGCGCTCTCGCAGACATGGATGTCCCAGCCCGGTCCCGGAACGAATCCGCCACGATCCGCTTGAATCCAGGATCTGTAACGCAGGAGTTACTCCAATGCGTAAGCCCGATCGGACACCGTCGATCGTGCCCAATGAGAACAACCGGACGGTCTACCTGGTGGCCGACGATTTCGGCAAGATCGGCCGCGCGTGGCGCGAGACAGATTATGAGACTGCCGACGTCCGGGACCTGCTCTCGGGTCAATACAGCAACCCTTTACCCCTGCAGGATTTTACCGACCGGCATGAGGGCCGCTATCGCGATGTCCAGCTACCGTTGCCAATGCGCTTGGTCTGATCATGGGCCCGATTGGAAAAAGATCTTTGACTTTCGGAAGCAAGCTGGTCAGGCGCGACCAATTCAATATTACGCCGCAAGGTATCATTCACAAGCCTACCGACGCAGCCTTCACGCCACATCCCGGTGATCCCTTTTCGGGTATCGAACACCCAGGTCAGCTCTACAACACTGGACACAATGGCGGCTTTGACGCTGAGCAGGTCCGCAAGTTGATGCGCCAGCTGTGGGCTGAATACGTCGCGAGCAATCCTCGGCTTTTTAACCTATGAAAATTTTGCTATTTCAGGCGTCACCAGCGGCCGGAAGCCCCGGTCATCAAGATCGATTTTTTGAGATCGCTTCAATGGCGACCCGAGCGGCGCCAAGCCACAGATCCCGGACCTCTTGCGGCTGATCTTCGTACCTCACCGCGGCCTGGCGTTCTCCCGTGAAGTAGTTCAAAAGCTCTCGCGCAACGTGCTCCTCCATACTTCGCTGATCCATAAGGCGCTCCCTAACGCCCTTTCCTGCGATCGCGCCTGACAAGAGTGCTGGTCATGGTCCTTACTGCCTGATCTTGCGGATCGAACGCGCCGGATGGCAAATGGTTTCGTGGGGTCGTGGCTTCAAATGTCAAACCCCTTTGCCAAACGACGCGGCAATGGCACTGCCCCCGCCTGAGGCGATTGCCATTCCTGGACCATGGCAGGTGGAAGGATCACGACAGGCCGAACGCTCGCGCCGTTATGCTGCCGCATGTCCGACAATGTCCAGGTGCCGCAAAAGCCGAGGGCAAACAGCACCACGCTCGGCAGCAAGATCCTTTCCCAAGACATAGCGACCTCCGTTGCGTTACGGGTAAACGCCACACGGCAAGAAAGGTTCTCGAATTTCGCTGACATGCTCCGCTATTGCGGGAGGTGAATCGCACCGCCCAGGTATCGAACCGGCGATTTTTGCGAACGCATCCAAAAATTAAATCTTGGTAGCTTGGCCGATGCACTGCAACTCCGGGGAACGCGCCTCAGTTGATTTGCCGTCGCGG
>DATJGF010000003.1:0-34349 GCA_035495315.1 Candidatus Limnocylindrales bacterium | reverse complement strand
TTGGCAACATTCCACAATGATACTTATTTCGCTGCGACCACCGGTTATCTAAACGTCTCCTCGGATACCCGCACCACCCCCACGGTTACCGCCTGGCCGACAGCCAACTCGATCGTTTACGGCCAGACCCTGGCCTCGGCCGCCCTGAGCGGGGGATCGGCTTCGGTTCCCGGCACGTTTGCCTTTACGACGCCCTCGACGGCACCGAATGCTGGGACCGCTCCTCAAAGCGTGACGTTCACGCCAACCGACCTCAGTACCTACACCACGACTAACTTCTCGGTCAGTGTGACGGTCGCTAAGGCCAACCCGACCGTGACCGCCTGGCCGACCGCCAATTCGATCACCTACGGCCAAACCCTGGCCTCCGCGACATTGAGTGGCGGTTCGGCAACCCCGGCCGGCAGCTTCGCCTTCACCACACCTTCGACGGCTCCCAACGCCGGAACGGCCCCGCAGAGCGTCACCTACACGCCAATCGACATCGCCAACTACAACACGGCTAGCAGCACGGTGAGTGTCACTGTCGCCAAGGCCAACCCGAATGTGACGGCATGGCCGACTGCCAGTGCGATTACTTACGGCCAGACCCTGGCCTCCTCGACTCTGACCGGCGGTTCGGCAACTCCGGCCGGCAGCTTCGCTTTCACGACGCCCACGACGGCGCCAAACGCCGGGACTGCCGCGCAGAGCGTCACCTACCTCCCAACCGACACCGCCAATTACAACACCGCCAGCAGCACGGTGAGCGTGACCGTAAACAAGGCCGACCCGAACGTGACGGCATGGCCGTCTGCCACGGCGATCACTTATGGCCAGACTCTAGCTTCGTCCACGTTGAGTGGCGGTTCGGCAACTCCGGCCGGCAGCTTCGCTTTCACGACGCCCACAACGGCGCCAAACGCCGGGACTGCCGCGCAGAGCGTCACCTATACCCCGACCGACACTGCCAATTACAACACCGCCAGCAGCACGGTGAGCGTGACGGTCAATCCCAAGGCGCTGACAGTCACCGGCATCACAGCCGACAACAAGCCTTATGATGGTAATACGACAGCCACTCTCAATACGGCCGGTGCGGCGCTGGTTGGTAAAGTGGGTACCGACGACGTCACCTTGAACACTGCCGGTGCGACGGGCGCCTTTGCCGATTCCAATGTGGGGAACGGCAAGTCAGTTCAGGTTAGTGGCTTGACTCTGGGAGGTGCCGACATGGGGAATTATACGCTCACGCAGCCCTCGGTCAGTGCTAACATCACGCAGGCGGGACTGACAGTCGCCGGCATCGAGGCTGAGAATAAGGTGTATGACGGCACCGACACTGCGACGCTGATCCTGAGCAATGCTGTGCTGGTCGGTGTGGTTAGCGGCGACACGGTGACACTGGATACGAATAACGCGGCGGGTGTCTTTGCGGACAAGAATGTTGGCACCAGCAAGGTGGTGACGATAAGCGGCCTGGCGTTGCTGGGAGCGGATGCGGCCAAGTACACCCTGACGCAGCCGGCTACCAACGCCGACATCACGCAGGCGAGCCTGACGGTCACGGGCATCACCGCGAGCGACAAGCCCTATGACGGCAACACCACCGCCACACTCGACACAACCAGTGCGGCCCTGAACGGTGTGTTCAGTGGTGATGACGTGACTTTGAACACTGCCAGTGCTGCAGGTGCGTTTAGTGATGCCAATGCCGGCTCCGCCAAAGCAGTGCAGGTTAGCGGCTTGAGCATTAGCGGCGGGGACGCCCCAAACTACGCGCTGACGCAGCCGACGCTTAGCGCGAATATAACGCCGGCTGACCCCGTCGTAACGGAGTGGCCGACGGCCACCCCGATCATTTACGGCCAGACCCTGGCCTCCTCCACCCTGAGTGGCGGCTCGGCAACTCCGGCCGGCAGTTTCGCTTTCACCACCCCTTCGACGACTCCTGGCGCCGGGACAGCCACGCAGAGCGTCACCTACACCCCGACCGATACCGCCAACTACAACACCGCCAGTAGCACGGTGCTCGTGACGGTCAATCCCAAGGCGCTGACCGTCACTGGCATCACCGCGAACGATAAGGTCTATGATGGCAACACAACCGCCACGCTCAACACCGTCAGCGCAGCGCTGGTGGGTAAAGTTGGTGCGGACGACGTGACCTTGAACACCGCCAGCGCATCGGGTGACTTTAGTGATGCCAACGTCGGGACCGGCAAGACAGTGCAGGTTAGCGGTTTGACCCTCGGTGGCACGGACATGGGCAATTATGCCCTGACCCAACCGACGCTCACTGCCAGCATCACGTCACCTTCACCCGGAAACATCGACGATGGCTTGTCCGTCTGGATTGTTCTGGATACTGGAAGCCATTACCTCGAGATGAGCTTCAGACGAAACAAGAATGCCGCCGCGATGGGATTGCAGTACTCGCCACAGGTCTCCGGCGACAAGCAAACCTGGTTTTCGGACAACTCTCACGTCTCGGAATTGAGTGTCGTCCCCTTTGATAGCCAATTTGATCTGGTCACCGTCAGGGCCTTATCTCCTATAACCACGTTGGCTCCTCGCTTCGCGCGACTGATAGTAGTGGCTACGGTCCCGTCCCCGGTTCAAACCACCTCGCAGGTCTGGATCGGTACAGACACCGCAATCCAAGGCAATGGTGGGAGTGGGACTAAATTCACCACCTTTTCACAGCGTATGATTCGACCGATTGCGGCGGCCGGCACCGTCTCGAGCCTGCAGAATTCAATCCTAACGGACACCAATGCGACCTGGACGGATGGTCAGTTCGGGACCAACGGCATACGATCTTATGTTGAGTTTGACAGCGGTTTGAGCGCCGATATCGCGAATTCCTCGGGTGGCAGCCACACTCTCACTTTGGCTGGCAGTCCGGGAGGGATCGTCTCAATCGGTGACCCTTATCGCATCCGGTCGCACTTTACCATTGCCAGTTTGTTCGGCACGAACAACGAGACGGGTCTCAAGACCGCCCAAAACCCAGCTCAAGCCGATAACATTCTTTTGCAGATTCCTGAAACGCAACAAACCCTCACCATTTTCTACTTCAGTAACAGCGCTGCCCAGCTTTGGCTTCGCGCAGATTTTTCAGCCGCAAGCAATCAGATCATTTATCCCGAGCAAGGGGTGTTGGTGCGGCGCATTGCGCCCGGTAACTTGGACCTGTTCGCCAGTGGTCCAGTAAAATCGGGCAGTGCGATTGTTCCAGTGGAGCAAGGTTTCAACCTCCTGGGAACGCTTCAGAGCATAAACAGCCTCTCGATAAGCGCGCTCGGTTTGTATACAGGCAGCCCACTGACTGGCATCGCCAGCGGGTTGAATCCCACTGCCGCTGACAACTTGCTGGTTGTGCAACCCGACGGATCCACCGCCACATATTTTTACTTCAAAGATACGCATGGCAATGAGAGTTGGTTGGATCCAAGCTTCAATTCGGCTAATGCGGTCCCCATCAATCCGGGTAGCGCCTTCTTCATCCACCGTAAGCCCGCCAATCCCGCTTTTAACTGGTCCATGCCCGCGCAGTGAGCCCAGTAGATTTAGGATTTAAGATTTCAGATTTAAGATTTCGGGTGTTGATAGGTTGGCGGTTGGTTTGACTACCATTAGGCCTTCGCCGCCTGCGCTTACGTTCCGGTGCTCCAAGGTAGCTGTTCTCGGGGACGGCCTCAGCGTCACCCCTTGAGGTTAGCAACCCGCACGTCCCAACTTTACGGTCTCCGCCCCTTTCGGTTGGAGGGTTAGTGACGAGTTTGTTGCACCCTAAGTGCCACGAGGTGGGAACCGTGTCATGGTGAATCAGAGCCTCTAACGGGGATTTTCCAGATCAGCTTCATACTGCAGTAAGCGCCGCCTGCGGCTCTTCCTCCTGGCGAGACTCAGTCTCCGATCGAGATTTGCCTAAGTCATTGACAAGTATGATGCGATATCGGGCTTTGCCTGAGCGCAGACGCTCCAACGCATCATTCACCTTTGACATTGGGAAAGACTCAACGACGGGCGCAATCGAGTGGCGGGCGCTGAATTCGAGCATCTGGTCAATTGCGCTGGGACTACCGGTTGGAGAGCCAGCTACTGACTTCTGTCCCAGAATTAAACTGAATGCCGGCACTTCGAGTGGCTTGAGGACGGCTCCTACATTGTGGAAAGAACCGTTGGGCGCCAGGGTCTCGAGGAACGCAGAAACATCCGAAGGTGCGTTGATGGTGGAGATGATGAGGTCAAGACTCCTGAAGACCTTTTTAAGCGCCCCATCCCGCCTTGTGTTGTGCACGTAATGAGCGCCCAATTGTCGCGCCTCGGCCTCCTTGCGGTCACTGGTGGTGAAGGCATGGACTTCGCAGCCCCATTTGTTGGCAAATTGGAGCGCCATATGTCCCAATCCACCGATGCCAATGATCCCTACACGGGCGGTGGGAGGCACGTTATGAATGAGGAAAGGCGAAAATACAGTGATGCCCCCGCAGAGGAGCGGTCCCACTTTTGCCATGTCCAGCGCATCCGGCAAAGGCCGAACCCATGTCCATTGGGCTCGAACACGATCGGCAAAACCGCCGGGGCGCCCGACAATGGTCCCCTGAGCCGTGGCGCACAGGTGTTGTTCGCCGGAAAGACATTCGTGGCAGGCCAGACAACTGTGAGAGAACCAGCCGAGCCCGACGCGCTGTCCGATCTTGAGCCCCTTTGCCGCCTCCCCCAGTGCGACGACTGTCCCAGTTACCTCATGTCCAGGCACGAACGGGTATTGGGAGATGCCCCATTCGTCGTCGAGCATGGAGAGATCTGAGTGACAGAGCCCGCAATGCGACACCTTGATCTCGACTTCTTCGGGGCCAATTTGGCCGGGATCAAAACTGAAAGATTGAAGCGAACCGTGGGCAGCTGTGGCGGCGTAAGCATTGAATGTTGTCATACATTTAATTTGTGTTGATGTTGATGTTGAGTTTTAGAGTCCTGCGGAAAGCAAGGGTTAGAGTTTTGTCAGCGGAGACTTTGGATCTGGCCTTTTATGGTCGCAAAAGGCTGTTCCGAGCAAAGCTGCGCCGGCGGCGGCTGTGTAAACGGAATAATCGAGCGGAGGCTTTATCCCAATCGCAACGGTCATACTCAACGCGAACAGCAGCAGCAAACCGCAACTGGCCAAAGCGAAACCTCGCAGCCAGAACCCCGCGAGCAAGCCTACCGCGAGAATGGTTTCGAGAAGCGTCGCCAGCGCCGCAACGGGCTGGATAAGTGGACGGGGCAGAAACCAATTAAGCTTCGAAGTGTAGGAGATAAAGTTTGACCAATCGCCCCACGCTACGCCAGGCGCTCCTGGTTTTCCCCACAGACCGAAACGGTCCGCGACTGCAGACAGGAACCCTGCGGCGAGCGCCAATCGCAGCGCCACCGCCGCGGCTCTCGTGGCCTTTGGATTTGTGGATTCTGTAGCTTTCATGGTTTGGTGGCTGAGTGGCCCACCGGTTTGATTTCAAAAATGGTGTCGACGATGATTGGCGCTCCAATAGGCAGGCTTTGCACTCCGAAGACCAGCCGCACATGTCCGGCGTCGTGCCCAAAAATCTGGACAAAAAGATCTGAGGCGCCGTCCGCCACAGGGGCATGCTCTGTAAATTGCTCCGTCGTCGCCATCAGCACCGCCAGCTTGACGAGCTTTTTGAGCCGGTCGATATCGCCGAGGTGTTCCTTTGCGGCCGCGAGCGCGTTGAGCGAAGCGATGCGCGCGGCTTCCTGACCGTCCTTGACCGAAAGATTTTCACCCAGGCGACCAGCAATGGCGAGCTTTCGATTAACGACGGGAAGCGTTCCGCTGAGGAAGAGCAAACTGCCGGTGTCCAAAGCCTCCACGTAAGCGCCTAACGGTGTCGGGGGCGCGGGCAGCACGATTCCAAGGTCGCGAAGGCGCGAGCTAAGAGTAGATGATTTGTTACCACTTGGCGCCGGCATGTGCTCCTCCATCAATTCGAATATTTTCGCCATTCACCATGGGCGCCGACTGCAAATACAACAAAGCATCCACGATTTCGGAGACTTCGACCAATCGGCGCAGAGGATTGAGCCTTTTCAGAACCTCGTGATCGTCATTCGCGTTCATCGGCGTGTCAACAACGCCGGGCGAAATCGTATTGGCCCGAATCCCATCCGCAATGTGCTCCATGGCGAGCGCGCGGCTGAATGCGGGAATGGTGGACTTGGTTATGACCGGCAGCGAGATAGGTGCACCGGCCAACGGTTGATCAGTCAAAACTGTGGAAATGCTCACGATGTGACCGGACTTCTGTTTTCGCATTTGAGTAACAGCCTGCTGCGTTACGAAGAAATATCCGGCGACATTCGTGCCGATCATCTTCTCGAAATCCTCCGGGGTGTATTCGAGGAAAGGCTTCGGCATATAGATCCCGGCGTTGTTGACAAGGAGGTCCACGTGGTCGAAGTGTTTTATGGCCGCATCCACCACTTTGATAGCTGTCTCTTTTTTGCCGATGTCACCGTCCACCAGGACGAGGTCCGCTGAGGGCTTTAAGTCCTTCGATTTGCTTATCGTGCGCGAATTTGCGACGACCTGGTAGGCTCGTTCGAGGAGCGCCCTGGTGATACCCAATCCAATGCCGCTGGACGCGCCGGTAACGATGGCTACCTGCTTTTGTTTGGTATTCTCACTCATATTTCTCCTTTCGTGGTGTTCGTTAGGCGTAGTTTCAATCGAGCGGCCCGGTTGCTGACACTAAGAGCGACGACCGCCGAACTCACCCGCGTGAAGCGATACAAATTCCCGGACACTCATCGCCGGCCTGCCGGTCACCCGCTCTACGCCATCGGCCAGCCGGTCATACCGACCCATCCGGTGCAACTCACCCATTGTCACGACATGACGGGCAAGGTGCTCCGGCAATCCAAGCCTTTGCAGCCCCCGTTCCCAATCCTCGACCGGAGCGTCAGAGTAAGTGACCGCACGGTTCAGCGCGTCCGAAAATTCCCGCGCGACCTCGTCCATGTCCTGTGACCGCGGACCGGTGAGCTCGTATATCTTGCCGAGGTGCGGTGAAGGGTCAGCGAGGACCGCAGCCACTACGCGAGCGACATCAGCTGCGGCAACGGGAGAGGTCTTGCCCCGCCCGAACGGCAGTTCAATACGCCCCCTGTCGCGGACGCCTGGAGCCGCAAGGGGCAGAAAGCTTTCCAGAAACAGCGTCGGACGTATGGTCACGACTGGCAGGCCAGACCACGCGAGGGCCTGTTCGCTGAGCCAATGCAGCCGTTGCTGAGGGCTCGGCGTGGTGTTCTGGATGCTCATCTGGGAGACCGTCATTTGCGACATGTTGACCAGGGCGTCTATCCCGACTTCTAGCGCGACCGCCGCCATGGTCACTGTCGCCTCCAGGTAGGCGGCTGACGCAGACATGCCGAAGTAAGCTCGCCGGCAGCCGCTGACGATACGATAGACGTCGGCCGGTTCGAGCAGATCTCCGACGACCACCTCGGCGCCAGCGGCCCGCAACGCTGCCGCCCGGTCATCCTCGCGGCGGACCATGGCGCGAACCGGAAGCCCACGCTCGCGGAGCAGGCTGGTCACGGTTCGTCCGACGGCCCCGAGTTGACCGGCTGCCCCCGTTACGAGGATTGGTCCGCTATCGGCCAAGCGCGTGATTGGAGTCGTGTTCATGTGAACTCTTTTCGTGCTTCAAATCGCTCGCGCAACTAAATGCCCCGTCTTAGTGAGTGTGAGGCCCAGTGCCAGTCACTGTGAACGTCACCGTCTTGGATTGTCCGGGAAAGACCTGGTGGTTGGCGTCGGCCAAATCGATCCGCACCTTGTGCGGGCCGGGAGGCATCCCGGCCAGGTCAATCGTATTCAGGTTGCTCGCGTCCGCCCACAACCAAGGCAGGTCATCCACGCATATGTGAAAATGCCCCACCCGTGGAGATACGTTGAGAGCGCCCTTCCCGAACACCGGTAAAATGCGCACGTGCTCCACTCGCCATTGGATCCAGACGATGCCCTGAGCCAGCAGGTTCGTAAGCGGGGGATCTACGATCAGCATTGGCGGAGGCTCGTTCTCGATTTCGGCGTACGGTGTGGCACCGCGGATCTCTTTCGCGCTCTGGCCGGAGGCGATCGCGGCGAGCAGGCTGCCAGCCGCGCCTACGGCGACGAGCAATGAAACAGCTGTTCTCGCTGTGATGCGCCGCCGCGATGTGATACCTGGAGTGGTTTCAATTTGATTTCCGATTCTCATATTATTGTTTGGTTTGGTTTTGATTTTGGTATGGCAGATTTTGTTCCGCCGCTTTCGACTAATACGCACTTTGATGCGGTCTTAATTGTGCCCACACAAACAACAACGAGAATTCATCCCGGAATGGCCAACGGAAAAATCGGATTATCAGCGAGGGAAACTAAGGACGGAGCGCGGGGCGTCCCGGCCCGCAGCAGCGCCGAAGCGCCCCGCGCGTTAGAAGCTTTCGAAGCGCATCGTGCTATCAGCGCGCCGCGGGCCGGGACGGCCCGCGCTCCGACGGGTGAAGCTCTTTCACTGTTCCCGCTGTTACAAATTCGCTTCGTTTGCCGCCGCTGGTGCGGGACCGATGAGCAGGGCGGCCTCGTCGAGTGAAATGCGCGCGATGAGCCAGGCGACCCATGATTCTCCGATATCCTCGGCGTCATGTCCTGGCGGAATGCTTGGGGCCAATGCTTCTCCTTTGATGAGCATTTCGCGCGCTATTTCCTTTTGGCCCAGCTGGTCATGCGCCATCGCCGAAATGGCAAAAGCTTTCGCTTTGGCTTGCGGCTCAGCAGTGGGGCTCTGGAGGGCTCTTTCCGCCCATGCGATGGCGACGGAGAAATGTCCCATTCGATAATGCGACATCGCCTTGCAAGCCTGAAAATACGGCAGGGAAGCGTCGCTGCTTCCGAGTGTGACCGCCGTGTCCGCCAGGTTGTCGATCAACTGCAAATCTACTGGGGAATTTGGTAAAAGGAGACAATCCTGCGCCATCCGCTCAGCGATGAAAGGATTCATTGGGTTGGGGAACTTTGTGACCAGTCGCTTGCAGAGTTCTTCGTAGGCGGGAAAGTCCCGGGTTATCACCAGCAGCCCGGCCAGCGTATGATAACGGTAATGCTCGATCGGTTGATTCACCAGGGCCAAGGCAGCATCGGCTCTCGCTTCCCGCCATCGCCCGCGACGGCCGTTGAGGTTAATCCTCTGAACGAGCAGATTCGCGCTCGAAGGTTGTGTGATAAACGCCGGGGACAGCACTTTATTGAGAAGCTCTTCCGCTTCGCCGAATTTCTTCTCATTGATGAGAACACGCACAAGCTTCTCTCGATCCGCCAAAGCTTCCGGATCTTCATCTCCTTTCTTTCGGGATAAAGATAAAGCTTCGCGATGCGCAGATTCCGCTTCTGACCACTGGCGTTCGGCTTCGAACGCCAAAGCCAGCTTGCGCAACGTATACATCGATTCCCCTTCGTCATTGCCCCTCAGTTTGCGCCACAACACCAGTGATTCGCGCCAGATCATTTCCGCTTCCTGCCACTGCCCCTGCTTTTCGAGCGACTCCCCCAAATTTCGCAACGTAAACAACCAATCCGGCTTTTCATCCAGTGCCTGCTTCTTCCACAGGCCCAGTGCCTCACGCAAGAAGGGTTCCGCTTCCGCAGGTTTGCCCTCGTCATTAAGCACTCTGCCCAGAGCATTCAGCGTTTCGATTGTTGCCTGGTCTTCGCCTATGATTTTGCGCTGAATCGAAAGGGTGGCTTTCAAGACCGCGTCCGCGGTCGCCAGTTCGCCTTGATTGCCCAGGAGTTGCCCGAGCGCGTTGAGAGTTCTGGCGACATCCGGGTGCGCGTCGCCGAAAATGTGTTGGCGCAGGACGAGCGCTTCCGCATCTAGCCTTTTCGCCTCATCGAACTGCTGCAAGCCGCTGGCTGCCCAAGCTACATCTTCAATCGCCGACGGTATGAATGGATGTTCCGGCCCGAGCAGTGCGCGTCGAATCGTCAGAACCTTTATTGCGGTCTCTTTCGCTTCACGCCACCGGCCTTCACTTCCGTAAATAATGCTCAGGTTGCGCCACGAATCCGCCACGTCCAGGTGTTCCGGTCCGACCAATTGTTGCCTGATTCGCAGCGCTTGACCAGCCATCTCCTCCGCCTGGAGGAGCTTTCCCTGGTCGCGGTAGACAGCTGCCACATCATTAAGCGATGTCGCCGTGTCGGCATTCTCTTGTCCCAGTAACCGTTGGCGAATGGCGAGGGCCTGGGCATGCGCTTGTTCAGCTTCTGGCAGCTTGTGCTGCGTCATCAGTACCAGGCCCAGGTCGTTTAGTGATGCCGCGGCTTCCAGGCTGTCGGATCCGAATGTCTGCTGGCGAATTGCGAGTGCGGCGCGCTCCATTGCTTCGCCTTTGCTGGGATTGCCAATTTGATCATAAAGTCTGCCGATAAGGTCAAGCATTTCGGCCTGGATTGCCGGCTGATTCGTCAGGTCCTTTCCGATACGCGCAGCCGTTTGATCGAAAATACCCCGCAACATGGTCGTATCCTGGCCTTGAGCGGCCCGAGGGCCCGCGCTATTGAGCATTTCTTCGAGGAAGTTGATTACTTGCTGACTTTTGATGGTTGCACGGACGGCTTTCTGTCGTGCTTGTCTCTCATTTGACAAAGCGAGCGAAACGACGATCAAGCTCACAATCAGGAACAGCGCACTGACACCCGTGGCAGTAAACAAAACCTTGTTGCGTTGGGCCGTCTTTCGAAACCTGTAAATGTTGCTGGGAGGGCGCGCGGAAACGGTTTCGTTGGCAAGAAAGCGCAGTACATCGAGGGACAAACCATGGGCTGTGGGATAACGACGCGTGCGATCCTTCTCCAATGCTTTCATCACGATCCAATCCAAATCACCGTGAACACTGCGAATCAGCGCAGGCGGTTCGGAATGGCGAGATTGCGCCACAGTCGTTAAATCGGCCTCGGTAAGCTTGCTTAAGCGCGTGGAAGGACGAACCGGTTCTTGTTCGCGGATCACGCGCCGGATTTCATCGAGCCCCGACTTCAACAGCTCGCCTGTGTCAAAAGGCGTCGAGCCGGTCAGCAATTCGTAAAGCAGTACTCCCAAGCTATAAACGTCGGTGCGTGTATCGACGTCCACACTCGTCAGCGCCGCCTGCTCTGGACTCATGTAGGCAGGGGTTCCAATGAGCATTTCGAACGACGTGAAAAGCGTCTTGTCGGTCAACAACTGGTTCGTGGTGGCCTTGACGATTCCAAAATCTATGACTACGGGCAGGGCATCACCTTGCTCCGTATGGGTGACCATAATATTGGAAGGTTTAATGTCCCGATGAATGATTCCCTTTTGGTGCGCGTGCTGGACGGCCTGGCAAACTTGAACGAAAAGTTTCAACCGCTCCTGGGTGGTCAATGAGTGCTGGTCGCAGTATTCGGTGATCTTGGAACCGCGAACGAGTTCCATTACAAAATACGGCCGGCCGGATTGAGTCGTCCCGGCGTCGAATATTTTCGCGATGTTGGGATGGTCCATCAGCGCGAGCGCCTGTCGTTCAGCTTCAAACCGGGCAATAACACTTTTGGTGTCCATCCCTGGTTTAATGATCTTCAAGGCGACTCGCCGACGAACCGGCGTTTCCTGTTCAGCCATGAAAACGACGCCGCAGCCTCCTTCTCCGATTTGCTGCAACAACGTGTACCGGTCGATTTGGTCACCGACCTTTTCCCCAGCACTGACTTTGGCCCTCACTTCCTTGAGCGACCCGGTTGGAGGCGTTTCCAGGAAATCCCCGGCTCGCTCATTGAACTTGAGTAATACCTCGATCCTATGGCGCAAGTCGACGTCGTCACCGCAAGCCCGCTCCAGAAAAGCCATCCGCTCTTCCAGGGCAAGCTGAATCGCTTCGGTGAATAGCTCGATATCGCGTTTGCGGTCGCTAGTCATGCGTGCGTACAAGACACGGAGTGCGGGCGTCCAGGCGTGCAGCCGTCGCATCGGACGCGAAGCAAGCACGCGCATACGCGTCTTCCGACGTGCCGCGAGCCCGTCCCGCGCTCCGTGTGTCGAGTCTCCAGCGCTTTTCGCGGTGGCGCGGTCTGTTCGCTGCTCGCCGCGTCGTGGTGAGGACACCCTGTCCTACCTGCAGAAACTCTTATTTCTCTTCAATTTCGTTGAGCAGCCAGGCACGGGAAAACGCCCAATAGTTCTTCACCGTAGAAACTGAAATTCCCAGGACCTCGGCAACTTCCTCATTGGTCAGTCCGGCAAAATACCGCAGCTTCACCAATTCGGCTTGAACCGGGTGCTCAAGAAGAAGTTTGTCTAGCGCCTCATTCACGGCCAGCAACTGTTCATCGGCAGAAGGACTAGCCAGATCCAATTCTTCAAACTCTACGCGTCGGTAACCCCCACCATGGCGTTCGGCTTTTTTCCGCCGGGCGCGGTCGATCAGAATATGCCGCATCGCCTCGGCAGAGGCGCGGAAGAAATGCGCGCGATCCTTGAATGACGGACTCCGATCGCCAACCAGGCGCAACCACGCTTCATGCACCAAAGCCGTTGGCTGGAGCGTCTGGCCGGGGGCTTCCATAGCCAGTTTCGATGCCGCGAGGCGCCTCAACTCGTCATAGACCAGCACGAGTAATTGCCCGGCGGCTTTTGAGTCGCCTGCCTCAATGGCAGCCAACATAACAGTGGCATCACTCATATTATCCATTAGGCGCGGAGCTGAATATAGCTCATCCGCGTTTCTGGCTCCATTTAGATTTTGGAGTTCGATTTCAATTGACAGGCAGCTATCCATAAGCGGGCCCTTTGATCTAATGTTTAGTGGCCCCGGAGGGCGGCTCTTCCAGAAAGCTTCCCAACCGATCGTGCGCTCGCAGTAATGCCTGGACTTTGCGCCGCAAGTGCTCGTCGCTGCCGCAACTACGCTCCAGAAATGTCTCACGTTCTGGAGGTGAAAGCTTGAGCGCCTCAGTAAAGATGGCTATTTCCAGGTCTGAATCGTGCTTCATCAAACTATCCAATCGCTTTCCGGGCAATTCTCGTCATACGCGCGGTCGGCCAGCATCACCGATGGTCTCTTCCAGCAAAGTGGACCACGCACGCCTACAAAAACGAGATTTACCGGATAAACGGCCAAGGAAAATAAACAAAATCCGAGGCCGTTCGAAAGGAGGAGACGACCGTAGTTCCTTCGGCCAGGTACGAATTCACTCGCTTGGCCAGTAGCGTGCGCTTAGTTGAGAGAGCACGTTCACGGAGAATCCACTTCCAAAGATACAGTTGGCCATTCTGAGGGGAATTCTCGCTGTTGGCTGTATGGTTAGGATTTGAAACAGCAAAAAAGTGTGAAGAAACAATCACAATTATGGAGGCTCGAATGAATACTGCTAAGATATCACAAGACATGAAAATAGAAGCCGGCACTGATAAACAAGACATGGAGGCGGCAACAATGGAAAAAGAGCTTAGCGCGATGAACACCGTCTTGACCGTCAGTCAGCGGGCGGCGATTTGTTTTGCAGCAGGCGTGATCGGTGCCTTGGCAGTGGTGCTATTGAGCCAGATCCTCTTTGGTGTGGGGCTCAGCGGGGCGCTCGGGGTCAAGGCGCCGGTTTCGATGAAATCGCCGGACATATATCGGCCGCTCTTCTGGGGTGGCTTGTGGGGAATCCTGTTCGGGTTTTTTACCAGGAGTGCTTGGAAGCGGTTGTACCTTTTCGGCTTTCTCTATGTACTGGCTCCTTTGACAGCGCTGTTTCTGTTCTTCCTTCCAATGGCCGGTGCCGGCTATTTCGGGCTGAACAAAGGTCCGACGTTTACCCTGTATCTTCTGCTGGTCAATCTGCCGTTTGGAATTGTCACTGCTTTGACCGCAAGGGCGATCATCGGAAAGACACCATAACCTGGATACGAGCTGCGGGATGTTCACAAAAACAGAACCACAGCGAATTAGGTCTATTACGAGCTTATGTTAGCTAAAACTTCCCAAAGCGTGCAGTCTCAATCGGAAACTGCTGCCGTCGCGCAGGAAGGCACGTCCAATACCAACCTCCTCCGTTCGAGGGCGGTTGTTTACGTGGTTGCCGCTCTCGCCCTGGTGTTGGTCTTAAAATACATCCATGTCCAGGATGTGTTGAAGGCGGCGCTGGACTGGATTGGAAAGCTGGGACCGTGGGGTCCGCTGATTTTCGTCGTCCTCTACGTTGTGGCGACGGTGTTGTTCGTCCCGGGTTCGGTGCTGACGCTGGGGGCTGGGGCGGTGTTCGGCGTGGCTCTCGGCTCGGTGTACGTATCGATCAGTGCAACGCTGGGTGCTACGGCCGCGTTTCTGGTTGGCCGCTATCTGGCGCGCAATGCCATCGCGCGGAAGATTGAGCAGCACGAGAAGTTCGCCTCGATTGACCGGGCGGTTGCGGATGAGGGCTGGAAAATCGTGTTACTGACGCGCCTCTCGCCGGTTTTTCCGTTCACTCTGCTGAACTATGCGTTTGGCCTGACGCGGGTCAAGATGAGCCATTACGTGCTGGCTTCCTGGATCGGCATGATTCCGGGGACGGTGATGTATGTCTATCTTGGCTCGCTGGTCAATATCGGCGCCGGACACCGCCAGCGTACAACGGGCGAGTGGATCCTGTACGCCGTGGGCTTGCTCGCGACAATCTTGGTCACGGTTTTTGTTACGCGTCTGGCCAAAGGAGCATTGGCGAGCAAAATTGGCATCAGTGAGTTTGTGCAGAAACCCAAAGGTATTGTGAGTGCTCCCACCGCTCCTGTGCCCGTTACTCCGGTTGACGCGCACAACGCGCGACTGGTGTCCTATGTTCACCCTCCGGATTGGCAGAACCCCTCTTCGGCGCCCTGCTATAACCTGGTAGTCATCGGGGCGGGGACGGCGGGATTGGTGACGGCTGCCGGGGCTGCGGGACTCGGGGCCAAGGTTGCCTTGATCGAGAGGCATCTCCTGGGTGGCGACTGTCTGAACGTCGGTTGCGTGCCTTCCAAAGCCGTGATCCGCAGTTCGCGCGCCATTTTCGATGTAAAACAAGCGGGTCGTTTCGGGATCAACGTAGATGGATCGGCCCAGGCGGACTTCCCCGCGGTAATGGAACGGATGCGCAAGCTGCGCGCCGACCTCAGCCCACATGATTCAGCGAAGCGTTTTGCCGAGCTTGGTGTAGATGTGTTCCTGGGCGAGGCCCAGTTTGTCGGCCTGGATAAAGTTCAGGTCGGGCGACAGAGTTTGCGCTTCAAACGGGCAGTCATCGCGACCGGCGCTCGCGCCTTGCAGCCCGACATCCCGGGACTGACTGAAGCCGGTTATCTCACAAACGAAACGGTTTTCAATCTTACACAACGTCCACTCAGGCTTGCAGTGATCGGCGGCGGACCGATTGGTTGCGAGTTGGCGCAGGCGTTCCAGAGGCTGGGTTCCCAGGTTTTTCTTTTTCACAAAAATGCGCATTTGCTCGACCGTGAGGACATTGAAGCAGCGATGCTTATGCAGAAGGCGTTCATTCGTGAGGGGATTACCTTGTTCCTCAACGCGAAGATAGTCCGTATCGAGCACAATGCCGACGGGAAAATTATCTGGCACGCATCGCAGGGAAAGGAGGAGAGCCTGACGGTTGACGAGATCCTGATTGGAACCGGCCGTGCCCCGAACATCGAGGGAATGAACCTGGAGACTGTGGGAGTAAATTACGACCGGCGCAAAGGCGTTGTGGTAAACGATTATCTGCAAACCACCAACCCGCGGATTTATGCCGCCGGCGATGTTTGCCTGGATTGGAAGTTCACGCACGCCGCCGATTTTTCAGCGCGCATCGTAATCCAGAATACCCTCTTCCTTGGTCGCAAAAAGGCAAGTGCCCTGACCATGCCCTGGTGCACTTACACCGACCCGGAAATTGCCCATGTCGGCCTCTACGAACATGAGGCCTGGCGGCGAGGTGTGGAATTGGACACTTACGTTCGCGAATTCAACGACGTGGACCGCGCTGTTCTGGACGGTGAAGAAGAGGGTTTTGTCAAATTGCATGTCAGGAAAGGACGCGATGAAATCCTCGGCGCAACCATTGTAGCGCGCCACGCCGGGGAGATGATCAGTGAAATCAGCGTGGCGATGGCGGCCGGGATCGGCTTGGGTAAACTGGCTTCTGTGGTACATCCTTACCCGACGCAGGCCGAAGCGCTACGCCAGTGCGGCGATGCTTACAATCGGACCCGCTTGACCCCGACCGTGAAGAAGTGGCTGGGACGCTGGCTCGCATGGCAGAGAAGATGATATGATAACCTGAGGGAGTGGCAGCGCAGAAAGTTCGCGCTTCACACCCATTTGGCCGTTTTCAAGAGAAATCTCGTTTTATTGACTGAGGCGTTCGAACCTGGATCTGTTAAGCATCCTGAATTGAACCAATGAAACATCTGCATAATGCTGAAGACCAAGACCTCATCCTCCGCCGCGCGCGGTCGCACAACCATTGGTTGGACGAACCGGACGCGTTACCTTTAAAGGGCCTGCACGGCGATCTAACACTTTGGAACCGTTTCCGATTAAACCCTTAGTTTCCAATGAGGCCATTCTTGAGAAATAAAGCCCAGGTCCTGTTGGGATCAGCAGTATTGCTCTGTTTCGGTTGCCGCGAGAGCCAGCAAACGAAATCGCCGCCTGTTCCACTGGTAGAGGTTGCAACGGTTACCCAGGCGGACGTGCCAATCTACCATGAATGGATCGGTGTTTTGGATGGGCTGGTGAATGCCCAAATCCGTGCCCAGGTTACCGGCTATCTTTTGACCCAGAACTATCGCGAGGGTGACCCGATCAAGAAGGGGGATTTGTTGTTCGAGATCGATCCGCGGCCATTCCAGGCTGCCCTCGATCAAGCCAAGGGCCTGCTCGCGCAGGCGGAAGCCAAACTGGGCAAGACCGAACTCGACGTGAAGCGGTACGGCCCCCTGGTAAAGGACAAGGCCATCAGCCAGCAGGAATACGACGATGCGGTCCAGGCTAACCTCGAAGCCAAAGCCGCCGTCATGACGGCGAAAGCTCAAGCAGAGCAGGCCGAGTTGAATCTGGAATTCACCAGGATAACGTCGCCGATCGATGGTATCGCCAGCATTGCCAGAGCACAGATTGGCGATCTGGTTGGCCCGGCAACAGGAGAACTGACCACCGTCTCCACAGTTGACCCGATTAAGGCCTACTACAACGTGACCGAGCAGGCCTACATCAAGTTTACCAGACAATTCACCACCGAGGGCGATCGCTACGGCCGGCTCAGGGAACTGGAAATCGATCTCATCCTTACGGATGGCACCGTCTATCCCCTCAAGGGTAAAATCTTTGCGGCGGACCGGCAAATTGGCCTGACTACCGGAGCACTGCGTGTCGAGGCCCTTTTTCCAAACCCCGGTAACTCACTTCGCCCCGGCGAATTCGCCCGGGTGCGAGTCAAACTGGACCTCAAACACGATTCCATCCTGGTTCCTCAGCGCGCGGTTTCGGAATTGCAGGGCAGCTATCAGGTGGCGGTTGTCCAACCGGACAACAAAATCCATATCCAACCAGTGCAGGTCGGCCAGCGTGCCGGCAATCTTTGGGAAATCGCGGAGGGCCTGCATCCCGGGGATCGTGTCGTCGTCGAAGGCACTCAAAAGATTCGGGAAGGAGTAACCGTTACTACGACTAACTTCGTTTCAGACCAACTGCCCAAAACTTTGGCAACGACGCGAACCAAATAGCAACCATGTCCAAATTCTTCATCAATCGTCCAATTGTGGCCATGGTGATCTCGATCATCATGGTGATTGTCGGCCTGGTGACGTTGTTCGGGCTCCCCATCGCGCAATTTCCAAAGGTGGTTCCTCCCGAGATCTTCATCCAGGCCAATTATGTGGGCGCCGATGCCCAGACCATCGAGCAATCAGTAGCTACGCCCATCGAGCAGCAAATGAGCGGCGTGGACAACATGAATTACATGTATTCCATCAACGCCAACAACGGCTTGATGCGGATGTTTGTGAATTTTGACCTCGCGACCGATCCGAACATTGACCATGTGTTGACTCAGCTGCGCTTCGCCCAGGCCGAATCGCAACTGCCGGCCGATGTGCGCAACTTTGGCGTCACCGTCCAAAAGTCTCTGTCCGCACCGTTAATGCTTATTTCGCTCAACTCACCTAAGGGCACGCGCACGGCTGAGTTTTTGGCCAACTACGCTTATATCAATCTGAGCGACCCTTTAAGCCGCGCCTATGGGATCTCGCAGGTGCAGATATTTGGCGCGGGCCAGTACGCCATGCGCGTTTGGGTTAAGCCGGATCAATTGGCCAAACTCAATATCACCGTACCGGAGATCATCAATGCGATCGGTGGGCAAAATGCCGTCAACCCGGCCGGCAAGCTGGGCGGCCGGCCCAGCCCGCCCCAGGAATTCACCTACACAGTGCGCGCACAGGGCCGCCTCGTCTCGGAGGACGAGTTCGCCGATATCGTCGTTCGGGCAACTCCCAACGGTTCAATCGTGCGATTGAAGGACGTGGCCCGGATTGAATTGGGCGCGGCAGATTACGATATCGTGGGCCGCTTCAACAAGCAGCCCACCGCGGTCCTCGCGCTCTATCAATTACCTGGCTCTAATGCGATTGAAGCCGCAAAAGGCGTTGAGCGGCTTATGGCCCAATTGAAGCAACGCTTTCCCACGGATTTGGATTATCAAATTCCCATCGATACCACCAAGTCGGTCACCGAAGGAATCCGTGAGATCGGCAAAACGTTTTGGGAGGCGCTGGCGCTGGTGATGCTGGTGGTGTTCCTGTTTCTGCAAGGATGGCGGACAGCGCTGATTCCACTCCTGGCTGTTCCGGTTTCGCTGATTGGAACGTTCGCCGTTTTTCCTCTGTTGGGCTTCTCGATCAACACACTGTCTCTCTTTGGTCTGGTACTCGCCATCGGCCTGGTGGTGGACGATGCGATTGTTGTAGTGGAAGCAGTGGAACACCACATCGAAGAGGGGATGTCGCCCAAAGCAGCCACCCTCAAAGCAATGGAGGAAGTTTCAGGTCCGGTCGTCGCGATTGCTATCATTCTGTCTGCGGTCTTCCTTCCCACCGTGTTCATTCCCGGCATAACCGGCCGATTGTATCAGCAGTTTGCGGTCACGATCGCCATCTCGGTCCTGATCTCGGCTTTTAATGCGCTTACACTTAGTCCGGCGCTTTCGGCCCTCCTTCTGAAACCGAAAGACGGCCACAAGTCCAAAGGTCCCTTAGCTTGGTTTTTCGATAAATTTAATCGTGCTTACGCGCGGCTAACCGATGGCTACGTTGGCACCTGCCGCGCACTGATCCACAAGTCGGCATTCAGCCTGATCTTCCTTGTGGTCATCGCGATGGGTGCCGGCCTGTTTGGCAAGAAGCTCCCCACAGGCTTCCTTCCGGAAGAGGACCAGGGATATTTGTATGTCAACGTTCAGCTTCCATTTGCCGCTTCTTTGGACCGGACAGTCTCAATTTGCAAACAAGTCGAGGAGATGACGCTTGCAACGCCAGGGGTCGAGAGCTGCACCACCGTCGCGGGCTTTAGTCTCCTGAGCTTTTCGCGCAACACTTACAGCGCGTCCATCTGGGTCGCGTTAAAGGACTGGAGCGAACGGACCAAACCGGAAGAGCGCTATCAAGCAATCAAAGCACAGCTAAGCCAAAAACTGTCTCGCCTTCCGGGCGCCATCGCATTCGCCTTTCCACCGCCGGCAATCCAAGGTGTGGGCACAGCCGGCGGCTTTACGTTCGTGCTCGAGGATCGAGCAGGGAAAGACATTCCGTTCTTAGCCGCGAATGTCAGTAAATTCATGGAAGCCGCGCGGAAGCGGCCGGAAATTGGCAGCCTGAACACGACCTTCCTGCCGATTGTTCCACAGCTTTATGTGAATGTGGACCGAGACAAGGCTCTAAAAGAAGGCGTCGAACTCCCTGAGGTTTACAAAACTTTGCAGGCGTTTATGGGAGGATACTTCATCGATTATTTCAACCGCTTCGGCCGGCAGTGGCAGGTCTACGTACAGGCCGAGGGCGATTACCGAACCAAAGCCGAGAACCTGGGTTTGTTTTACGTCCGCAACCACGACGGCGAAGCTGTCCCGCTGGCCGCTCTCACCTCGACCAAATCGATCTCGGGACCGGAGTTTACGATGCGCTATAATCTTTACCGCAGCGCACAAATCAACGGTTCGGCCGCATCCGGTTATAGTTCGGCGCAAGCCAACAAAGCCTTGGAGGAAGTATTTGCACAAACCATGCCGCCCGAGATGGGGTACGACTACCTCGGCATCTCCTTTCAGGAGAAGAAAGCCGAGCAAGGGGTTCCGCCCATAGCGATTTTCGGTCTCTCGTTCCTGTTTGTCTTTCTGATTCTGGCGGCGTTGTATGAAAGCTGGAGCCTGCCCTTCAGCGTGCTGCTGGGGACGCCTATTGCCGTATTTGGCGCATTTGTCGCCCTCTGGTCCCGGCAGATGGTCAACAATATCTTCGCCCAGATTGGCCTGGTGATGCTTATCGGATTAGCGGCTAAAAACGCCATTCTGATCGTCGAATTTGCGCGCCTTGAATACGAAAAGGGCAAGCCGCTGATCGAGGCCGCGCTTACCGGCGCACGCACGCGCTTGCGGCCCATTCTGATGACCTCCTTCGCTTTCATCCTTGGAACTCTGCCTTTGGCCATCGCCTCTGGTTCCGGAGCTGTCGCTCGCCGCATTATCGGCACGATTGTCATTGGAGGAATGTTGGCCGCGACCTGTGTCGCGGTCTGCTTGATCCCGGTCACCTTCTATGTCGTGGAGCGCTTGGCGCGCGCTCCTCGTGAAAGAGAAGAAGTTGCTGCAGCACCAGGCGGAGAAACGCCCGCGGAAGGCGCGGTATGAGCAGCGATTCGCCATGGAGCCACTGGCAAAACGCCGTCACGCTGTTCGGGAGTTTTGCCTTGCTTTCTGGCTGCGCCGTCGGTCCAAATTATAAACGTCCAGTCATTGAGTCGCCTGCGGCTTTTCGAAGCGAGAACCAACTCCCAAACCTCGCCTATTCCGATCTCGCCTGGTGGGAGGTTTACAAGGACGACACATTGCGAGCGCTCATTCAGGAAGCCTTCACCAACAATTATGATCTGAGCATCGCCATGGCGCGGGTTGAGCAGGCTCGGGCGCTGGCCATGCAAGCACGCTCACAGTTCATTCCCAGCGTCACCTACAACGGCACTGTCAGCCGCGGACGAAATTACGTGTTCGGAACGGGATTCCCCGACAACGGCACTACTGTCAATTCGGCGATCGCTACACTGAACGCGTTCTGGGAAGTGGACCTTTGGGGACGCGTCCGTCGTTTAAACGAATCGGCCAAGGCACAATTCCTCGCCTCAGAGGAGGCGCGGCGTGGGGTCCGATTGACACTCCTGAGTGATGTAGCGGCAGCCTATTTTCAACTGCTGGAATTGGACCAGGAGCTGGTGATTGCGAGCACTACGACCAATTCCTTCGGCGAAAGTCTAAGAATCTTCAGCCAACGCGTGAATGGGGGTACCGCCTCGGCCCTGCAATCCGCCCGAGCCGAAGCGGCGCTGGACGATGCGGCTGCGGCTGTCCCTGCGATTCGCCAGCGCATTTCAGCCACTGAAAACCAACTCTGCATGCTCTTGGGCCGGAACCCGGGGCCAATCCAGCGCCCGTCGCCGCTGCTCAGCCAAGAGGTACCTGAAATACCGTCCGGGTTACCATCCGACCTGCTGGAACGCCGCCCCGACATCCGGCAGGCCGAACAACTCCTGCGCTCGGCCAACGCGCAGGTCGGCCAATCTGTGGCGGAGTTCTTCCCCAAAATCGGTCTGACGGCTCTGCTGGGAAAGGTCAGTCCTGAATTGTCGGGCTTTACGTTGGGCACCGCAAACGCCTGGGGAATTGCCGCGGAAGGAATGGGTCCACTTTTCGAGGGCGGCCGCCTGGTGGGCCAGTACCGTCAGACCAAAGCCGCACGGAACGAATTCGAGCTCCAATACCGCCAGACCATCCTGAACGCGTTTCGGGAAGTTTCAGACGCGCTGGTTTCGCGGGAACAACTGGCGGAAATGCGACAACATCTGGCAAACGAAGTAACCGCATTGGAATCGGCGGTAAAGCTTTCAACGGAGCGGTATGTGGCTGGCAAAGCTGATTATTACGAAGTTTTGGAAGCTCAGCAGCAACTCTTCCCTGCCGAACTCAATCTGGCGCGCACCCAACGCGATCAACTGCTCGCCGTCGTCACCCTCTACAAAACTCTCGGGGGCGGTTGGCGGGATGAACAGAAGCCAGTCGCTTTTCATTAGCAGGAGCTCGGCTAACTTCGATTTGCGGGTTACTATGATTGGCGCTGATGAAACGCTGATGCGAGCTCGCTTCCAAAGAGCCAAAACCAACGGTTTGACCCCTTCGCCGTGCGCGGCAAAAGTCGATCCCATCGTAACATTGCGCTATCAAGGATAAACTGTGTACCATCCAATCTCGTAAATGGTAGGACCGGCTCGCTGAGCGGACCGGGCCCGTTTTTGTGTAGGAAAGCGCACGGCTCGGCGAGCCGTCCCTACCAAAGAAAGGCTGTTTCGGGGTTATGAGATGAGTTCTAATTTGCGCTTACAAGAGAAGGCAGTGCCACTATGAACACCAAATACTTCCAGACCGCGTCGTCGTTATTATCGGTCGCTCTGTTGCTCGGCGCACTGGCCGGTTACGCCGGTCAGGAACTCCGCGAAGAATTCCACAAGGAATATCCGTTGGATAAGACGGGTAAGATCTCATTGGAGAACGTCAACGGGAATGTCCATATCCAAACCTGGGATCGCGATGAGGTTAAAGTCGACGCCGTGAAACGCGCCAAAAAACAGGAACACCTGGATGAGGTCCAAATTGAGATCGACGCCAAGCCCGACCGTATCCGCATCAAGACGAAGCACCCCGATTCGAAAAAACAAAAGAACAACTCCGTAACCGTGGACTACACCCTCACCGTGCCCAGACAAAGCAACCTGGCTAAGATCAGCGCAGTCAACGGTGGGGTCGAAATTGAAAATGTCGGCGGCAATGTGGAAGCTAGTTCAGTCAACGGTCCGGTCACTGCCAGCGGGTTGATAGGTGAAGTGAATCTATCCACCGTGAATGGCGCGCTCAAAGCCAGTTTTGCCGCGGTAAAAAGTGCGGTCTTGCTTAAATCGGTGAACGGCAACGTCACTGTCGCTGTGCCGGCCGAAACCGATGCCGATATTTCCGTCAACTCCGTCAACGGCGGCATCAGCACCGATTTCTCTTTGGAAACGAAAAAACAGTTTCCGGTCGGACACAACCTTGACGGCAAGCTCGGCAAAGGCGGCCCGGCAATCAAACTATCGAGTGTCAACGGCGCTATCCGAATCGATCGAAGCAAGACCGTCACGCTGGAGAACCAGTGAAGTTCTTACCATAACGAAGCCCGGCGAATTAGCGGTCAATCACCCGGATTAGCGGTTCTCGCAATCGTAAATCGCTTTGAAATTTCAAATCTGAAAATCAGGTAAAGCGCCGGCCTTGGCATCGGCTACCAGTCCGTTAAAGAACTCACGGTTTTCATTGTCTGAGGGCGCCCGCTGGAGCCGTTGGATACTCAGCCGATGCGATTGTTCGCGGCACCTGGCCCGAAGCTAAACGATCTCGTCTTTGACCGATTGCCGGAGCGCCATGGGCACGGCCTCTTCGGGCGCTTCAATGGTTTGAAGCCCTTTGGCCGTGGTCCGGGTGATTCGGTATCGAAAACCATCCCGCACCTGAGACGGCTTGGCATTGCCGGGTGACTGGAACAAGGAATCGAGCGCTTGTTGGTCGGCGGGGGAGACGTCCGTCCACTCGATCTCCCCCCGGCTCCGAACGCGCGAGCGGGCTCCGCCGAAGCCCGCCAGCCCGCCGATTCGCTCCACTTGCACTTTTGCCATATTATTGGCGTCCCCCTTACAGGCCCACCGCAGTCCAGGCATTGTTGACCGCATGTTTCACTGCCGGTTTGGACGGGAAGAGTGTGGCCGCCAGGGAACGGGTCCGATTAGCAAACACCTTCATCGTCATATTAGGACTCGGTCCGAAACCGGTCAAGGCCTGGTACCAGATCTTGCCGGCAATCAACCAGCTTTTCCCGCCAATCGCCATCGCGGCTTTGTAAAAGGCGAGATTTGGAACGCCGCTGCTTTCGTGCGGGTCCATGCCATTATGATACTGCGAGAAATTCGTCGGTTGCGGCGCCAGACAATGCGCGGCGGCCGGATTTGACATGTCGCGCAGGCAGGTGAAACCGTGGCTCAGCGCGCCGGGCCCCATGATCTCCTTGCCAATCAGCCAATCGGCCTGGTTGACATTCTGATGGGCTTGCCACTGACGGAACATAGAACCGAACACATCAGAAATGCTCTCGTTGAGGCCGCCAGCCTGGTTCACATAAGAAAGGCCGAGGCTGTGCTGCGTCACCCCATGGGTGAGTTCGTGGCCGATGACATCGTCGGCTTTGGTGAAGTCTACGAAGATGTTGCCGTCCCCATCACCGTAAGTCATCTGGCTGCCGTTCCAAAAGGCGTTGTTATACTTGACACTGAAATGGATCGAGGAGAGCAGCGCCATGCCCGCGTTATCAATCGAGTTTCGGCCGAACACACTTCGGTAAAACTTCGCGACCCCCTTGGTTTCGCCAAAGGCGCGCTTGGCGGTCCCGTCGGGCGAAGAGCCGGGATTGGACACTAGGGTGCCCGGCAGCGTAACACCGTTATGGCAGTCATACACGGTGATGCTGGGAGGAGCCACCGGGGCGGCCACTTGGCTTGGCAATGTCGTGAGCGCTGTCAATGTGAGTTTGGCTTTCGCCTCGCGCACCTTTCGCCATTCCCTGTCGAACTTCGCCGTATCTGCGAAGGCCTTGCGCGCCTCGGCGGACAGTTTGAATGTCTTATCGCGTGAAAGGCGCTCAAGCACTTTTGGCGGGATAATAAAACACGAACAACCGCAGCTATGTAGGCTGCCCGACATGATTTTCTGCCACTCCTTCATAATAGTTCTCCTATGATGATTTTTGTTATTGTTGCCCAAACAGGCCAACCATTTTGTAGATTCGGCAATTCCCCAGAATTCGATCTAGTCGCTTATTTGCGCGATCTATGTTGGTCATAGGAAGACTCTCCGCCAGCAGCGTCAAAGGTGGCAACGGTGAACAATTGTAGAAACGCGACTTAATTGTAAAAACGCGACAATTGTGCCTGAGGACGCGGTAGGCGTTGCGGAGGTACGCGCGGTTATCGGTTTTGCCGATGTTGCAGGAACCGCGGAATACGTGAAATACGCGGAAGGTTGCGGTTGAGAGATTGCCTTTCGTGGGTTACTTAACAACGGATTCCGAAAGTTTTACAGGACGTGTCGTGAGCGCACGGCTCTGTTCGTTCCAACTGTGGAACCGAAACAAAAAACCGGTGGGCGCGAAGACTGAACCAGAAAAGTTCTGCATTATTTGGATGATCAACGCATTCACTGGGCAAACGCAGAACAATTTATGAGCAACACCGCCTCTCAGCCAATGCAAACGCGGCCGGGCGCAGGCCGTATCGTCGTCGCCATCGTCCGCATTCTGTTGGGCCTGATGTTCTTCGTGTTCGGCCTGAACGGGTTCCTGAACTTCATGCCGGCGCCGAAAGATTTGCCGCCAGACATGCTTACGGTCATCACCGGTCTGATGAAAGGCGGCTATATGGCGGTGGTGTCCGCGGCGGAAATAATCATTGCCGTATTGCTCCTCACCAACCGGTTCGTGCCGCTCGCGCTGGCGCTCCTTGCGCCGATTATCGTGGGCATTATCACGTTTCACATTGCCGTCGCGCCCGCGACAATTGTTCCCGGGGTTGTCGTTCTCGTGATGGAATTGTATCTCGCCTGGGCCTACCGCGGCGCGTTTCGTCCAATGCTGCGGGCGAAAGCGTCACCCGGCGCAAGTTGATGAGTGAGGGCAAACCGAGGTCAAACCGTAGTTTTTACTCGCGGCAAGCTGGTGGGCGTGGCCAGCTCATGAAGGTCGTCAAATTAGGGCTGTTGCAGCGTCTTCCTTTGGCGTCCAAGGACCGCCGTTTCCCAACGGTGACTTGCCATCGCGATTATCGCTTGCCGCAATTTCAGGGTTTCCTCAGTTCGCTCAGGTGACGCAAGCGTCGCGATGCAAACAGGACCAGCGTCGCGCTGCATAATACCAGCAGCAGCATCCTCAGATGCGCCGCGGTGGAGATCGAAATACCGAGGCCGGTTGCGAGCGCTACATAGGCCGCGACGCAGGCGGGGCACTTCGGAAGAAGCGCCAGGGTCACGCCGGGAACGATCCAGCCGGCGATCGCTCCGCCACGGCGCAAAAGCGACGCGGGCCGGCCAACATCGTCGCGGCCACGCTTCGCTGTCTGACAGCAATGAGCGTTCATGCGTGCGCCTCCTATCAGTGGCAACACGAGCCGGCACTCTGCGCGGGCGAGCCGTACTCGTCGCGGCGACGCCACCAGACGCCTTCCGTCTCGTTGCGGCCCCTGGGTGCGCGGTCGAGCCATTGGTACATACCCCAGAGGCCGTCCAGTCCACGCGCGTACGCCGAATAGGTGTGGTAAACGACGCCGTCCTGTAGCACGAAGGCGCTCATGCCGGGCCGCTCGCGCGTGTAGGTGGCGACGTCGGTTCCGGTGACGGCTGCGTTGACGGCCACAGGATTTCCCTCCATGCCGGTTTTGATTCCTTCGTCGCTGCGCGATTGCCACGCGTCTTCGCGCCGGTAGTTGTATTCGATCCCCTGGCGCTGTTGTTCCTCGGTGAACGACGCGTTGAAGTCGAAGTTGAAATCGCCATTGAACGAGGAAGCCCAGGGGAAGTTCCAGCCCATGCGCCGTTTGTATCCCTGGATCTTCGCCAACGGCGCGCGCGATACGGCCCAGAGCATTACGTCATGGCTGGCCAGATGAATGGCGAACCCGTTGAAGCCGTCGGCAATCGTCGAGCAGGTCATGCACCCCGCCTCGTAGTCCGGCCCGAACATGAAGTGATAAACCAGGAGTTGCGAGCGCCCCCGGAAAAGGTCCGCCAGCGAGGCGCTGCCATCGTCGGTTTCGAATCGGTACTGCTTGTCAAGGCGCACCCACGGCAGTTCGTGCCGACGCCGCGCCAGCTCGTCGCTGCGCCGCGTGTGCTCCTTCTCAGCTGCCAGCAAGTCGAGCCGAGCCGCAAGCCACTCCTTGCGCGTGACGATCTTGTGATCGTGTTTCAATGTGTTTTTTTCAGTTTCAGCCATAACATGTTTCTTTCTTTGCTCGTTGTGTTTTCGGATGGATTCAAACTTTCGGAATCATTTTGATTGGAGGAGCCGACGTAAGGAGGCCGAAATATCCTTGGCGTTTTCACCCTACATCAAAGCCTCCTTACCTCGCTTCTACACTTTGCGCCGGGGTTTGCGCACCGCGCGCACTTTGCCGCTGCTGGCACCGCCGCAATAAAAAACACCCGCGCCGTCGGCCTCGAGGCCGGACACGGTAACGCCCGCAGGCAGCTCAATCCGCTCAAGGACTTCGCCAGTCTCCGGATTAACGCGGCGGATTTCGCTTTGCTCCTCTTCCAGCGTGCCGTGCCAGAGCTCGCCATTGACCCAAGAAACGCCCGTAACGAAACGATCGGATTCGATCGTGCGCAGGATGGCGCCGGTCTTGGAGTCAATCTGATGGATCTTGCGGGCGCGGTACTCGCCGACCCAAAGGGTGCCCTCGGCCCAGGTCATGCCCGAATCGCGGCCGCGGGCCGGCGCCGGAATGGTCGCGACCACTTTGCCTGAGCGCGGGTCAACTTTCTGGATCCGGTCATCGGCCAGCTGCCACAGATACTTGCCGTCGAAAGCAGTGCCCGCTTCGGCAGTGACAGGCAGTTCGCGAACCAGCGCGCCGCTCCCGGGATCGAGCGCGACGATACTCTCGCCGCGGGCGAACCAGACTTGCGTGCCGTCAAAAGTCACGCCGTGGATATGGTCCATGCCGGGGAAGGGGCCGTATTCGCGTAGGACTTCGGCTTGCCGGGCTTTACTTTCAGTTTTGCGCGTCGTTTTCATGACGCCACACTAGCCCACCGCCAGCGCACCCGGGAGTAACAATGTTGTCGCGAATCCACCCAGCGCCGGCGCGAGCCAGCGGCGGGATCGACCGCGCCCAACCGCCCGAACCGCCGCCGATTCTTCGAGCTGACTCAACGCGCGCTGCACAGTTCGCTGGCTTGAGCCCAGCGCACAGGCCAGCGCCGAGGTTGACCATGACTCGCCGCCCTCAAGCAGAGCGAGTATCGAGCCGGCAGGTCCATCAATCGGCGGAACCAGCACGACGACAGCAGCGGCTTTGATCGGGGCGAGCACGAAACCACGTCGCGTCGCTACAATGCGAGCAAGTCGACGCAGAGCGGCGCGCAGGCGGCCGAGCTCGACGCGAAGCCGCGACCGGTGCGAGTCGTTGATGGTGCGGGCCTTGAATGCGCGCTCGATCAGTTGATCGCGAGGGACGTCGGTCGGCCAGGCTTCGGCGAGGACGCCGACCAGGTCGAACAGGACCGGACGTCGAGCCAGCGGGACCGTGCGAGCCCGACCGCGAATCGCCCGCCGGCAGCCATCGACAATGAGGTCACCGGACGCGAACAGGGCCTCCACTTCGTCAAGGCGGACCAGCCGAACTGCGCCGGCTCTGATGAGACGCGCTGACGGCGCCGACAGGGCGCGACGGACCCGGCCGATCTCGGCAATCAAAGCGGGGATGCCGGAGGCGACAGCGGCGGCTTGAGCGCGGTCGAGTGCGATTGTGGCGTCAGCGACCCGGACGCGGCGCAGGGCGAGTTCGGCGCGGGTGAGCTCGGCCCTGGCTGTGAGCGCAGGCGGCACATTTGCCTCAACCGTGTCCGCCGCGGCCAGTGTCTGCTCGGCGCCTTTCAGTTCGCCGACGAGGAGCTGGCGGCGCGCCGCGACCAGGTGGGTATGCAGTGCATTGGCGTGGTCGCCGAGCGCGGCCAGTGCGTGAACGGCGGAGCCGAGCCGATGCATTGGCCAGGTGAGATCGCGCGCGGCGAGCGCGACCTCGGCCTCGGCGACCTGGCAGCGGGCTTGCGCGAGGGGTTCGCGAGCGCCGAAACCGCGCGCGGCGCGTCGCAAGAGCTGGCGCGCACGTTGGTAGTCGCCGAGCTGGGCCATCGCAATGCCGCGCAGCGCGAGCGCCGGCGGATCGTCGCGCAGGGCGACGCGCTTGAGCCCACCAAGCGGATCTCCGGTTGCAAGCAACCGCGCTGCCGAGGCGATGAGAGAATCCATGACAGCAGCATATGCTGGGTACGTTCGGCGCGCACTATAGGAAACGGGTTAGTCTTGAACAGGGCAGTGATACGTTATCGCGGACGGCGCAGCCGTAGGGACCGGCTCCTCTTCGCCCTCCTGGCCTTTGGACGAACCTCCACGAAACGGTTCAAAGTCGACGCCGATGAGAAAATAAGCTTCCCCAACCGGGGACTGCGAGGTCAATCCGAACAGCGGAGTCGCTCCGACATAAATGTTTTTGGTGGGCCGCAAGAGCCGCTCGGCCCGAGTAGCGACTTGCGTCGAATGCACCGACTCAGTCTGCTACTCGTTCCTGCCCGTCAAAACTCGCTCTTCCGAGCCGTCTCGTATTCCACAACTAACTGCGCGCCCTCGAGAGCTTCTTGTCAATCAGTCGGTAGTTCAGCGTCGAATTCAGCTCATAGCTGTCAGGGCAGTTGTGGTCATCGACCCGTGCCACTGATGGAAGAAGCCTCGAAGCTGGCCAGGCTCAATGCTTGGCCAAATCGAGCTAGGCCGCAAAAATCCGATCCAAGGCCATCGAGTTAGGTCGCAAAAATCGGGTCCGAGGCGATTTCGCGACGGCTACCCGGCGCTCTCGCCGGGTAGCGTGGTCCGCCCCAAGACTAGGCCAACGCCGTGTCCTTTTAAGGCTCCTTCAGGGCTTCGTGAACGGCCTTTTCTACGGCAGCCCGCTCTTCACCAGTGCGCTTCTGAATGCGGCCAATCAGTTCGTCCTGTTTGCCCTCGACGAATTGCAAATCATCATCGGTCAGCTTCGCCCACTTCTGTTTCAGCTTACCTTTCGCGATGTTCCAGTTTCCTTTAGTTTCAAGTTTATTCATAAATCATTGCCTTTCTTTGAAATTGTTCGGTGTGGGAAAATCATATGCGTCCAGCCAAAGCGAGGATTATCAGGACAAGCAGAACTAGTCCAAGACCTCCACTCGGGAAGTAGCCCCAACTATGACTGTATGGCCAGGCAGGAAGAGCACCAATTAGCAATACGATGAGAAAAACGAGTAAGACGAGGCGTAACATATCGATTTATTAACCGCACAAAGAAAGATCGACTCGGCAAGAGAGACGCACCATGGGGTGTTAGCCTGCAAATAGGCTAAGGTTGCGAACTATTGGTGCCGCTTCACGAACTCGGCCGGCTTGAGGTCGAACGGTCAACCAACATCGAATTCAACAACACCAATCAGGCGGTGGGTGGTAAAGCATTCGAAAGGCAAGGCTCGGTTCTTTGCAAAGTCCGGCTGGCCTGCCTTGAGTGGGAACAAACCAAGTTGCAGCCCGAGTAAACGAAGCGCGAGCGACGATGGGCGTTAATGTCTTTCTCCCCGAATAACAGAAAAAACTAATCCCATCTCGAAACGGCTCATCGCCGAGATCAATTCCGCGGGCAGGTATTGGGGGCGCTGAAGCATCGTCTGCTCTGTAATGCCGAAATCCAAGAGCATTTTGTCAGCACCCGCATCGGTCAACCAGTGGAGTTCTTCCTCCCAATAACGCAGTGCGTGCACGACCTGCTCAATCAACTGGGGATACTCATCTTGGCTCACGAGCAAGATGAATCCTGACTCCGTTAGCGGTTGGCGCTCTGGATTGTCCTTCGATGGAATTTCTCCTTTGCGGTAAATCTGCTGCGGCTTGAACGGACTTTCCCGCAGGTATTCATCGACATCAAAATTCTCCCCACTCGTCACCAATACACATACGCCCATGAAGGAAAAGGGTGTGGAATTGGGGTGTGAAATCAATCCACAAAACGAAACGAACAGGATCAATACTCCGAGATCGGCAGTGACTACTTTGATGCGGAGCAACGGCAGGCCTACGTGAGGTCCGCTTTCACTGGCTCCGCAGCCGATAGAGCTTTCCGCCCAGCACGGCCGGCTCCCGTACCTCATAAGTGGAACCCACCAGCATCGGCACACTCGTCACTGCCGTCCAAGGGCTGCTGACGGAAGGTATTGACTTGCTCTCCAGTTGGTACCCACCCGAGCCAGCGGGCCAAGAAATTATGATTATTCCTGCCGATACCACCAGGCTCAAGCGGGGCTTGCTCGCCACATATGGACCCAGGTTCCAGTTCCCTAACGCGGGCCACGGCGCACCATCTTTGTCCGTCGTAAAAACCGAGGACAGATTTACGCCAGCGGCGATGCCGGGCGACCCGTCCGACAAATGGGCGTCAAAACCGGCCGGGTTGACATTGGCCAGCACCGGCGCGCCGGAAACGGCCGTTCCCTGGGTGTAGCTGTAATCAGAGCCGTCGCCGCTGAGATTGTAGCCCCCATAGCCGTTGCCATACGCCAGGTTATGGTCCAGGACCACTCCGCCGCCGTGCGCATCATACGAACCGACTCCGTAGTGCCCATTTTGATAGAAGATGTTATTCTTGATGTCGACCTCGTTCAGGCTCTGCCACAAAATTATCCCGCTGGTCCCGTTAAACGCCAGCACGTTGTTATAAACTTTTATGTTGCTGACGGTCGTGTAGCCGGCCACTTGTAAGCCGCTGGCGGCATTACCGTAGACGACGTTATTAATCACCGACTCGTTCTTGCCACACAAATACAAACCGTGGTCAAAACTGCTGCCGATCCGCCCGTTGTGATGAATCGAGTTGGCAAAATAAATATTGCCGCTGCTCGAGGAATCCGAATAAACGCCGTCCATGCCGTCGGTGTTGGTGCTGGCGGGGTTGCCGTTGTTATGAATCTCGCAGTTGAGGATCTGGTTATTGTTGCCGGAGACAAGGATGCCGCCGTTGGGGCCGTTGCGAATCTCAAAACCGTCCACCACGTTGTAACTGCCATCCAGATAGATGCCCTGGTTGCGGTCGGAGGCATTGAGCCCGTCAATGACGGCTCCACCTTTGACCAGAGACTTGAGTACGATCGGACTGGACGCCGTCCCATTGGCGCCCAAATGGAGACCCCAATTGCTGCTGTAGTCGGAGTAGACGCCGGGCTGTACCAGAATCCGATCGCCGGGCAAGGCTAAACTATAAGCATGGCTGATCGTCCGAAACGGTTGCGATGAGCTTCCCGAATTGTCATCACTCCCTAGCGAGGAGACAAAAAGATTACTCGCTTGTGATTGAAAACACAGACCGGCGAAGAAGCAGAACACTACTCTAACGCCCCTGCCAACTCCTGCTAAAGGGAACATTAACGGAGTTGATTATAGTTAACGTTGTGCTCGTTGGCTAGGGTGAACACCCCAAGGCCGTCAAACTTCCTTTGCAACAACGATCCATTCGCCGGACGGCGGCCATGGAGTCAATCGTCGGACGGGACGGGAACCCTCCGATTTTAAACAAGGGTTCGGGTGCAACTCTGTCGCGAAGCGGGTTGTTTTTGGGCCCCTTCACCGGAACATTGCTACTCGATAGTGGTTGATAAGTGGCGCACCCATCAGGAGTTGAACCTGAAATCTTCTGATCGTAGGACGTTTTTTATAAGTGCCGCTTTCGTACCGTACGGCAAACCTTTTTATACCGACACAGTGCTGCTTTTAGCAGGACCGTCGCTGCCAGGTCACTCCGCGGACGAAGGGCCGTGGGCGACTCTCCCATGAAGGGAGAAGGACGCGTTGAATGTTGGCGGGGGGCTGCCACCGACGATATCCGTCCCGATCCGCAGCCAGTCTGGCGCCAACGCTTCATTCCTCATCCAGCTTTGGAGGTCCGGCGTGAACGGGGTCCCCGGCGCGACAATTGGTTTAGGAGCAGATAACCAGAAGAACTCGCCTTCGCTTACTTTCACAGTAGGCACAAAGAAGTAATGGCCCGCCGGAAGATCAAAAGGAGTGGAAAAGGTGACAACGAAACGAACTTCCTCTCCGCTCACTGGACCTTCACCTCCCGTCGTCTGATTGGGGATGGGGTTGATGCCATTCAAAACTGAGTTCTCAGCGGTAAAATTGTCCTGCACGATGGCAAGCCCGAAATGCAACGTGCCCTCTTCGCTATTACGGGCGTCGATCTCGTCGTCAGCCGGCGAGTTGACACGGGTCGGTACGTTGCCGGAAGGCGGGTTCTGCGAGTTTTCTGGAAAGACCGGATAGATTGCTACGTCCACCACTTCGATGTCATTCGCCCGCGTTCCTGGCGGCAGTAGCCCGGTAAAAGTGGCGTGTTGGATTAGGGTTTCCTGATCCAGAAGGAAGTCATCCGCCGATTCAATCTGCTGGCCACTATCGCTAAACCGCCCCGCAGTGGCTATGCGGCCATCGGGATCACCTGTGCTGAAGAAGAACGACTGAGCTACTGCCTGGCTTGTCAATATCGTGACCGAGATCAACACAGATGCCCATTGGAAAATTTTTCCTCGTGTAGCCGAACGACTCCAGGGAATCAGTCTTGATATCGAGGCATTCGAAGCTGCAGAACAAACGATCTGCTGAGATTTGATAAAAGTTTGCATAAGTTGTACCTGTTTTGGTTGCTCTTTCCTGGGACTTAACCTGAGAGTATCGCAGGGTGAAAAGAAAAATGAAATTGGGGTGTTCGCCCCAAGGAGATTCTGCAGGAGCTACGTAGCAGAAGGCGTAGCAGCAAATCGTCCGAACGTTTCATGGGAGTTCCATCACGGCTTGCTGCCCATCGCTCTCTCCCTGAGAGCAGCAGCCCGGGCGTCCTGGAAACGCTTCGAACTGGACCCTGTCTGCCACGTCATAGGCGAAAGCATCGATCAAATCGATTCCTGGAATGCCGGCCGCCAGGTAAGTCCATTGGACCTCGCCGTTGGAATCGGTGAGGCAGGTCGGCGGGTTACATCCCAGATTCTGAAAGGTCTGCTACCTACGTCGGCATTCACAATCACGCGCTCGGAATGGACTGGCTGCTCAAACCGGTGATCCCGCGTCTGCAATGGCCGCGCCCGATTTTCAAACCGAAGCGGGCGATCACTTTCGAAG
>DATJGF010000002.1:0-20988 GCA_035495315.1 Candidatus Limnocylindrales bacterium | reverse complement strand
AGCAATTGCACCACCAACATTCGCGGTCACACCAAGCCCTATGCGGGAAATGCGCATTTTGATTGGCGCATTTTGCTCAACGGCCAGGTGGATCAAATGGCTTACGAGCGCAAGCGGCTGGACCAAAGCCTGCCTTTCCCTGAACTCAAGGCGCGCAGCTTGATTAATGACCGCGCGAAAGCCGCAGGAGCTGATGAGGCGTTCTCGCGGCGCATTCGGGAAGGATTGCCGGGAATGGAACGTTTGTGATCGATCGACGCGCTGAAATTATGGCGTTTTCAGAAAGAGCGTGGCCTCCTCTCCCCTGCCCTCTCCTCCAGGGGAGGAGAGGGAGATACGATTCCTGACGCACAAGTCGGCCACAGTCTAATTTGAACCGTTCTAGAAACTCACTCGTAACGGAGGGCTTCCATCGGGTCGACTCGAGTGGCGCGGCGCGCGGGAAGCCAACCGGCGAATAAGGCGACTCCAAACAGCAGCATCGGAGCCGCCACAAACGTGACCGCATCCAACGCAGAAACCTCGTACAAATAGCGGACTGCCAGTTTTCCGACGGCAAGCGCCAGTACCATTCCCAGGCCAAGCCCAATGCCAGCCAGCCAGAGGCTTTCACGCAGGAACATTGTTACCACCTTGCCGGCCGTCGCGCCGAGGGCGATGCGGATGCCGATTTCGCGCGTGCGCCGGGTGACGACATAGGACTTCAATCCATAAATGCCGAGCGAACTCAGAAGCAGCGCCAATCCGCCAAACGCGGCAAAAAGCAAGGAGCCTAAGCGGGCGACACGGACCTCTGGACCGTCGCGATGCATCGCAATGAGTGTGGTGGCTGCAGTCAGCGGAATTTTTGGGTCCAATCGATGCAACTCCTCGCGCGCATTGAGCACCAGCTGCGAGGCATTCATGCCCGGCGCGGCGCGCACCAGCAGCTTGTAATCCGAGCGGCGATCCTGACCTGGAGGAACATAAATTGAAGCGGGGCGCGCTTCGCGGAAAAGCCTCCACTGGACCGGTGGAACAACACCCACGACGGTCATAACTCTTGGCGGAGACTGGGGATCGGAGCTGGGAAACTGAAGGGTGCGTCCGAGCGGGTCTTGGCCCGGCCAAAGCTGGTCGGCCAGATTCTGACTAATGATCGCGACAGGTTGAGTCGGCTTGACCTGTTCCTCGCGGCTCTCGAACTCGCGCCCGCGTCGCAACGGAATTCCCAATGTGCGGAAATAATCTTTGCCGATGACATTATACGTTGCCTGGATTTCCTTCCCTTCGGCCAACGTGATTGCGCCGGGTAAAGGCCGAGGCGCGCCTCCCAACTGGATCTGGCAAGCGTCAAAACTGCTTCCGAATGGGATGTGCAACGCTGAACTGACGGACTCGACCCCCGGCATATGGGCCAGGTGTTCAATAGCCGCACGGTTCAATTCCCACGCGCGCGCGTCGGTGTAGCCGAGCAGTGCCGGGTTTACGGCCAGGTAAAAGGTTGAACCGAACTCAAAGCCCGGGTTGGCCAGGTAGGCATTGATCGCGCTGCGGCTGAACAGCGCCGCGGCGACCAGCAACGCGAGCGTGGAGGCCATTTGACCAACAACAAAAAGGTCGCGAACACCAAAGCGGCGGTGCGGTTTATCTGAAATATCTTCGCCTGCGCGCTGCTTAAGATCCGAGTTAAATTCGACACGAGTCAATTTCCAGGCGGGGCCGAGCGCAAAGAACAGAGTGCAGACGCCCCCGAGGAGCAGCAGGACGATGAGCACGCGCCTATCAGGCGAGAAATCGAATATGGGAAAATCAGCCGGCATGCCGGGGCCGGAGTAGATCGAGGCCGCAAGCAAGCTGGTAGCGACTTGTGAAACCAGAACTCCCGCGACGACGCCCAGGAGCGCTAGCACGAAGCCTTCCGTGAGCAACTGCCGGAGGATACGGTGGCGCTTGCCGCCCAGCGCGAGCCTCACTGCAATTTCCTTTCGCCGCGCGGCGCCACGCGCCAGCATCATATTGGCGAGATTCAGGCAGGCGATCAGCAGTACCAGTGTTGCCAGTGCAGAAGCGAAGCCGGCGATGTGGGCAAGTCCATGGTTTTTCCGGGCTGGCCCATCACTAAAATTAAAACGTGAGGGTGTGGCACAAACGAGGGTGCGGGCTCTCGACTGCGACGGGTCGGGCATTGCAAATTGCTGGTTCATCACCGAAAGCGCGCCCGCAACATTCCCGAGGCTTACACCCGATTTTAGCCGTCCCATGAGCATAAAGCGGTGGTCTCCACGATCGGCTAAACGCCGAGGTGCGGCTAGCGGACCTGATAGCAGAGCGTCCTCGGTTCCGAGCGGCAGAAATAGGTCCGGGGCGAGCACCTGGGCTCCAGTGAACCCACGGGGCATGACGCCAATGACAGTCAGTTTCCCGCGCCCCACTTTAATCGTTCCCCCAACCAGCGAAGAGTCGGCGCCCAGTTTCTTCCAAAAAGCGAAACTCAGCACGGCAACCGGCGCGCCGGAAGTTTCCTCGTCCTGCAGGAACGCGCGGCCAAGCATTGGGGCGATCCCGAGCGCCGAAAAGTAATTTGCGCTGACGAGATTCGCCTGAATTTCCTGCGTGAGCTCTCCCTGCATGGCGACCGAGGCGCGACTAAATGCGAAGACTTCGCTAAAGGGCGAACTCGCGCAGGATCGAAGGTCGACGAAGTCAGGGTAGGAAAAGAGGTGAAAAGCATCGGCATTGTCGCGGTCGTGCTGGTAAATTCCCACCAATTGCTCGGGATGGCTCGCGTAAATCGGTTTTAACAGGATCGCGTTTATTATTGAGAGTATGGCGGCATTCGCGCCGATACCGAGGGCGAGGGTCAGCACAGCGATGGTGGTGAAGCCCGGATTCTTCAACAACTGGCGGATGGTGAATTTGAGATCGTTCATGGAATGCAATTCGTCAGTTGTCAGTTGTCAGTTGCCGTCTGTATCGAATCAGGCGTTACGCATTACGTTTTACATTTCACGTTTCACTCTTCACTCACACCGCAGGGCCTCCACGGGATCAACTCGCGACGCGCGAAAAGCCGGGATAAGACACGCCGCCGCGGCGACGGCGATGAAAACAAATATGACCGCCGCGAAGGTGATGGGATCCGTCGGCGAGACCGAGTAGAGATAGGCCGTTAGAAATCGCGTCAGCGCGACGGCGACTACCGTGCCGCCCAAGACACCGACCAGCACGGCTCTCATCCCCTGGCCTACCACCATTTTCATGACGTCCTGACCGCGCGCGCCCAACGCTACACGGATGCCGATCTCATGGGTTCGCTGCGAAACGCCGTATGACACCACCCCATATACTCCGATGATCGCCAGCATTAGCGCGATCGCTGCAAAGCTGCCCAGGAGCCACGTATTGAAGCGCGGATGAGCAACTTTAACTGACACCAATTCCTCAATGGTATTGATGTCGAACACTGGCAAGGTTGGATCAATTGCATGGATTGTTTTGCGCACGGCGGCAGCTAACTGGCGCGGTTCCTCGGCGCTGCGCACTACAAACGTCATCGAATCGATAAAAAACGGTTCGGAAACTTGTTGATATGGAACATAGAGGCCGGGCGATGGTTCCGCGCGCAAATCGTCCTGCCGTACGTCGCCGACGACACCGACAATTTCCAGCCACGATGTGGGTCCAATCCCCAGCGTGATGCGCTTGCCCAGTGGATTGCCATTGGGCCAGAGCTGGCGGGCGAGGCGTTCACTGATGATGCCCACTGCGGGCGTGCGTTCGCGATCCGTCTCAGCGAAGAAACGCCCCCGGAGCAGCGGAATGCCAAGCACCCGAAAATAGTCCGGACTGACGGCGATCTTGCTGGTCCACAAGTTTTCAGGCGGGGCCTTCTCTTCGACGGAAAAGTCTCCATAGATGCGAACGCCGCCACCGGCCAGGGGCACGGCGTTGGCCAAACCCGTCGCGCGTACTCCGGGCAATGCGCGCAGTTGATCGATTACCTCTTCATAAAAGCCCTTGATCCGCGCCGCAGTGGGATAGCTCGCATTGGGCAAAGCCAGGTTCAGTGTCAGGACTCGCTCCGGGTTGAAACCGAGCTTCACCTCGCGCAGAGAAACAAAACTCTTTAGTAGCAAACCGGCTCCGACGAGCAAAACGATGGAAACCGCGATCTCGCCGGCCACCAGGACCTGGCGCAGCCAACGACGCTGCACACCAGTCGATTGGCTTCGCCCGCTCTCTTTCAGTGTCTCACCAATGTTCGCCCGGGAGGCCTGCCAGGCTGGGGCCAAACCGAACGCGACGCCCGTAACCAAAGCCAGGGCGAAATTGAAGCCAAGCACGCGGATGTCCAAGCCAATCTCGCCGACGCGTGGCACCAGATTTGCCGGCATAAGCGCGATCAGCAGGCCGAGGCTCCAAACTGCGAAGAGCAATCCTAGAACTCCACCCATCACGGATACCAGCACGCTTTCAGTCAGCAGCTGGTGAACAATTCGTCCGCGGCCGGCTCCCAATGCCGCGCGAATCTGCATCTCTTTTTGCCGAGCCGCAGCTCTGGACAGCAGCAGATTCGTCACATTGGCGCATGCGATCAACAGCACAAATCCAACGGCTCCCAGGAAGACGAACAAAAGGGAGCGCGTGCCGCCGACGATCTGGTCGTGTAAAGAACCCAAACTGACACCTCCCGCAGGCGCGCCGGCGGGGAGCTCCTTGGCAATCCGCTGGGTGATCGCGTCCATGTCAGTTTGCGCCTCTTCGCGAGTCATACCGGACTTGAGACGAGCGAGCGCGTGGTGCACCGAATTGTTACGCCGAGTGTCTAGCACCAGGGAGGTCCACACGCGGCATTCCGGGGGGAAATTAAAGCGCCGCGGCAAAACTCCGGCGACGGTAAAATTCTGGCCGTTGAGCGTGATAGTCTGGTCGACGATTGATGAATTCGCGCCGAACCGATCGCGCCACAGACTTTCACTGAGCATTACGGCGCGAGGACTTCCGGCTTGATGTTCTTCCGCCAGGAACGTTCGGCCGAGAATTGGCTTCACACCCAATAGTGAGAAGAAATCGATCGTGACCTCACTAGAGTTGAGCCGCAGAGGCTCACCGCCGCTGAGCAGTGTGGCTTGTCCAGTTCCATAGGCGGCCATGTGCTCGAAGACGCGGTTCTGTTCGGTCCATTGTTTGAAATCAGCGTCGAAAACGGTTTCAAATCGCTGAATGCCGTGCTCGTCCTGGTGAATCGTTTGGATCATGAGTAGCCGATCGGCGTTCGGGAACGGCAAAGGGCGCAGCACGACGGCGTTGACGACGCTGAAAATTGCCGTTGTCGCCCCAATGCCGAGCCCCAGCGTCAGCACAACGACGATGGTGAAGCCAGGGTTTTTGAGCAACTGGCGGAGGACGAATTTGAGGTTGTTCATGGGATTGGTCAGTTGTCAGTGGCCATTCGCCAGTTCGCCGTCATCAGTAAACGAATTTACGCATTACGCTTTACGTTTTACGTTTCACGTTTCATTCGTATCGTAGCGCCTCCATCGGATGGAGCTTGGCAGCGCGCCGGGCCGGCAGCCAACAGGCCAACAAGGCAACGAACCACAAGGTCGCGATGACACCGACAAACGTCACTGGGTCGGTCGGCGTAATATCGTAGAGCAAACTCTGAATCACACGTGTCAACGCGAATGCGACGGCAGCGCCGATCGCGCTGCCGATCAATGCGAGTTTTAATCCTTGCCGGATGACGAGCAGGAGCACATTGCGAGCCTGGGCCCCGAGCGCGATTCGCACGCCAATCTCCCGCTGTCGTTGTGTTACCGCGTAGGCCAGCACGCCATAAATGCCGCATGCGGCGAGCAGTAAAGCCACCGAGGCGAACAAAGTCAGCAACTCTGCCTGGAATCGCGGCTGCGCGACGCTCTCGTCGACGTGCTCCCTCAACAAACGGATTTGTGGCGACGGCAAATTGGGGATGACCGCCCGTGTTTCACGACGAATCGCCTGCGCGAGCGTTGCTGGATCAGCCGTTCCACGGATGAAAAGCTTTGGGTTTTGCATCGGCCATTGCCAGTAGGAGCGGTAGATTTCCGGAACCGCTTCCGGTTGCGTCGTCAACGACTTCATATCGCCTATAACGCCGACGATTTCGTACCAGACCGGCACGCCATAAACGTCCTTTGAGTCGAGCGAGCCAGGGTCCGATACGAGAGTGACGTGCTGGCCGAGCGGATCCTGGTTGGGAAAGTACCGGCGGACGAAGCTTTCATTCACCAGCGCGACTCCGGGCGCATCCAATGTGTCCGCGTCAGTGAAATCCCGTCCGCGCAAGAGCGGTACGCCCAGGGCACGGAGGTAACCGGGTGAAATCGCATTGTGCTCGGCGGTGGGACGTTGTGCCTCCGGCAGCGGCCGGCCAAAGATGGTGAATGGCCAATTAACGGGTGGGCGATTGTCGCGACGCAAGAAGCCATACGCGGCACCCGCTGCCTGCACACCCGGCAGTTGCCGGATGCGTTCGAGCAACTCCTTCAATGCGACCTGTGGACGGGAGGTGGTCGGGTGGACCCAGGTGGTGAATCCCGAGACCGAGAAGTCGAGGTCCGCCGTGATGACCTGTTCCGCGCGAAAGCCGCGGTCGGTCGCCAGCAATCGGGCGAAGCTTTGGAGCATCAGTCCGGCGCCCACCAGGAGTACTGTAGCCAGCGCGACTTCGGCGACGACCAGAAAACTGCGCGTACGTGCGGCGGCGAAACCGCTCGAAGCGGCGCGGCTGCCTTCCTTTAAAGCTTCGTTTAAGTCGGCTTGCGCTCCTTGCCAGGCAGGAGCCAGCCCAAACACCAGTCCGGTTAAAACGGCGGCTCCGAGCGTGAAACCGAGCGCCAATTTATCAACCGAGACGTCCATCAGGCGTGGAATATTGGCGGGACTTAAAGCGACACACAGCTTGACCCCCCAACATCCAAACAGCGTTCCAACCGTGCCGCCAACCAACGCAAGCAGCAGGCTTTCCATCAACAACTGCCGCATTACTCGTGACCGTCTCGCTCCCAGTGCGAGCCGTAGAGCAAACTCCTTCTGCCGCGATGCGGCGCGCGCCAGCATCAGGTTGGCAACGTTCCCGCAGGCGATGAGCAATACGAGCAGGACAACGCCCCATAACACGAGCAATGCGGTTCTCACGCTGCGCCCGACCGTTTGTCGCAGCAGGGGCACGACCGAGACTTCGGTGACTGCACGAGTCTCCGGGTGCTCTCGCGCAATGCGGGACTGAATCAAGTTCATCTCTGCGCGCGCCTGGCCGATTGCGACCTCCGGCTTGAGCCGGGCCAAGGTGCTAAGCCAATGGCCGCTGCGCCGATCCTGCGGCAAACCGTTCCAGCCCGCGGCCAGCCAGAGTTCGGTGTCTTCAGGGAACTCAAAACCTTGGGGCATCACGCCGACGATGGTGTAGGTGCGTCGTCCGTAACTATCGAGAGTGAGTGAGCGACCGACCACATCGGGATCGGCGCTGAAATGGTCCTGCCAGAACTTGTGCGAAATTACGGCCGATTGCGGGCCTTGCGGTTGGTCTTCTTCCGGGAGAAATCCACGCCCCCTGAGCGGTTCAACGCGCAATAGCTGAAACAAGCTCGAAGCTGCATAACTGGCGCGGATCTTCTCGGAAGCATCCTGTGTGACGAGGTTCAAATCCATCGGCCCGGTCCAAAAGGCCAGCTTCTCAAACGAATGGTTTTGCGTCTGCCAATCCTTGAAGGTCGGAGGGGAGACCGCTTGCTGATCGATCCCCAGCCGCGGGCTGCTTTCCCATAAAGTGACCAACCGTTCCTGTTCCGGGAACGGCAATGGCCGAAGCAACACGCCATTCACAACACTGAATAGCGCGGTGTTTGCCCCGATACCCACGGCGAGTGTCAGCACCACCACCGCAGTGAAGCTCGGGGTTTTCAGCATTTGCCGGAAAGCGAATTTAAGGTCGTCCATCGATTTGCCGTTGGTCAGTCCTCAGTTGTCAATTGTCAGTGCTCCTTTTAGGTGCGCGCACGTTGCATTTCAACCAGAGACCGATTTATCGGTCCACGAAAACTGGTTCGCAGAAAACAGCAGGTGTGCCTGCCGATTCAGTTAGGTTACCGCCGGTTCATTCTCCGCGTCCTCTACGACGCGGCCGTCGAAGAGATGAATCGTTCGATCGGCGTGTTTGGCAAAGCGCGGGTCGTGCGTCACCATGCAGATGGTCGCTCCTTCACGGTGCAGATCACGCAGGAGCGCCATCACTGCTTCCCCGTTTTTTGAATCCAAATTTCCAGTCGGCTCATCGGCCAGTAAAATGGACGGTTTACCACCCAACGCGCGAGCCACCGCCACGCGTTGTTGTTGGCCGCCCGAAAGCTGCGACGGATAGTGATTCATGCGGTGCGCCATGCCGACTTTTTCCAAAGCGGCAGCCGCATTTTTTTTCCGCTCGGATGCGCTCATCCCGCGATAGGTCAACGGGAGTTCGACGTTCTCGTAAACGGTAAGGTCACCGATTAGATTAAAACTTTGAAAGATGAATCCGATCTCTCGATTGCGGATGCGCGCCCGTTGGGCGAATCCGAGATTCGCCACTTCTTTTTCGTTCAGCACATATCGCCCTTCGGTGGGGGTGTCGAGCAAACCCAGTATGGAAAGCAGCGTCGATTTGCCGCAACCCGAAGGTCCGGCAATCGAAACATATTCGCCCCTCGCGATGGTCAAATGAATCTCGGAGAGCGCATGCGTTTCGACTTCATCGGTGAAGAAGACCTTTTTGATGCTTTCCAACTGGATCAGAGTTTCGTTCATAGTAGTTTGTGTTTAACGCAGGCGCACCCGGTCGTGCGCATCCCATTGCGCCATATCGGAAGTGATGATTTGATCTCCCTCGGAGAGTCCTTCGAGCACTGAAATCGTACTGACGGAAGTGCGGCCGAATTTAACCTGGGCCTGGATGGCCTGACTGCCCCCATCAACGACTTTGAACACGCGTGTAGTGCTTTCCGGCTGACCGTTGATTGGCCTGCCGACGTAAAGAACATTAGTCATCCGCTCCAGCTCAATTGATCCATCGACGCTCAAGTCCGGCCGCGCACCGCGGGGAAGCTCGCCATCCAGTTTGACGTCGATCGTGACGGTCCCCTGAAAGGACGCCGGATCAATGCGAACCACGTGGCCCGGCACAATTCCGTTACGAGTATCAATTTCGGCCGGTTGGTTCAATTCGATATCTTTGGCCTGCGTCTCGGCGACCTTGAGTTCGGCCTTGAGCTTTCGCGGTTGAACGATCTTGGCCAGCGTCGCGCCCGGCGTTACGCGCTGACCGCTCTGCAGCATGAGGGTGTCACCGATCTGCTGTAAAACGCCATCGACGCCCGCGCGCACTTTCAAGGCAGTCAACTTCTTGCGTTTCAGTTCCAGCGAAGCACGGAGTTTTTCAATTTCGGCCTGTTGAACTGAGAGTTGAGCCTCGGTCGAGTCCTGGCTAATCGCCAACCGCTTTTTTTCAGCTTCAACTTGATTGGCCAATTGCTCGGCGGTCGCCGAGGAACGCCGGCGCGTGATCTCCGGCACCAGCCCGCTTTTGGCAAGAGTCACGTCCGCCTGGGCTTCGAGCGAGGCCTGGACTAATTCAGTTTTGAGTTTTTCCAGGGCGGCTTCCTGGGTTAGGCGATCGCTCTCAAGTTGAACTTTAAGTCGACGCAGAGTCGCCTCCGCCGCCTTCAACTGCCATTCAAGGTCGAAGACCTGTGCCTCCAGATCCGGATTGCTGAGTTCGAGCAACACGGTGTCGGCATGCACTTCGGCTCCAGGCAGGACCAGAATTCGCTCCACCCGCCCCTCGCTCTCAGCCTGAACGAACAGCAACTCCTCCGGAGCCAAGGTCCCGTTGCCATGGACCTGGCGGAGCATTTCACCGCGCTTGACTGTATCGATGATGAGGCCGCCTTTGTCCACTGCCGGCGGAGCCGGTTTCAAGCGGGAGATACCGAGTGTGAGGATCACCAGCCCCAGCACTGACAGCGCAGTGATAATGATCCTGCGGCGTTGCTTGCGGCGTTTAACATCTGGTCGGGCGATATCCACAAAGGCTTGTATTTACGTTTAAGGTTCGATCCTATTTTGCTAGTCATGCAGGATAAATGCCAAGGCGGTGAACCAGTAGAAAGGCTCATTTTTAAGCGACTTCTGCTGGAGATTTGCGATAATGGGAGTGAAGCATTCTCGGTTGTGGGATTGGCCATCCCGGTATTGGGAAGCCCGCTCATCGCAAGGGAAGCCGGAGCCGGGCAATACACCCGGTCCGCTCTTTGCGGTTTTCCAGTACCAATGATCCTCCGTGCGCCTCGGCGATTTGGCGGGAAAGCACTAAACCGATTCCGGTCCCACCTGGTTTGGTCGTGAAGAAGGGAACAAAGAGGTTGGCGGTATCGGCAAGACCGGAACCTTGATCGGCGACGGTAATTTCAACCGTCCCGCTTCTCACATTCCAACCGAGCTTTACCTCTTCAGGTGATGGCGCCTCAGTTTTTCCCGAACGAATCTCCAGGACTGCATCGGTTGCATTGCGCAACAGGTTTATCAGCAGTTGTTCAAGCTGGTCCGGATCTGCGTTCAAAGTGATTGGCGGTCCAGGTTGGACTCGTATCGAAACGCGGCGCTCAAGATTGACCAATCTTTCAATGAGCGGTGCCAAGGAAACATTTTGAAAATGCGGGGCCGGAAGTTTGGCCAGTTTGGAGTATTCTTCCATGAAGCGAGTCAGGGCGGCGGTGCGAGACGAAATGACGGAAACTCCCGAAGCCAGGTCGTCCTGCCAATCCTTGGCTTTCGGCTCTCGGGCAATCAGGTCTTCCAGGCTCGCGGCGATCGATTTGATTGGGGCAAGGGAATTATTCAGCTCATGGCCAAGGACGCGGAGCAGACGCCGCCAGGCTTGCCGCTCCTCTTCGCGCAAGGCGCGGCTAAGGTCAGTCAGAACCAGTAGTTGGTTTTGGAAGCCGCCCTGGCGAAACGCACCTCGGCGGACGCTCCAGCGGTCGCCTCCGCCCGGAAAGGCCCGTGATAAAATCCGGCTCGATTCGCCCTCGAGACACTCGGAGAGTCCGAGCTCACTCGCCGATCGACTCAAAGCGTGTTCGGAGGCGCGACCGAGAACTTTTTCCCCGGCGCGATTTATCAAGATGAGCCGTTGTTGAGGATCGAACGCAAAGACGGCGACATCAATTTCCGCCATGACGGCGCGAAGCAATGCCGCCGCCTCCATGGAATCGAGTCGCTGTCCCCGCAAATGCGCCGCCAATGCATTAATTTCAGCAGCCAATTCTCCCATGGCGTCCCGGCCGCTGGTCCGCGCGCGCGTCGAAAAATCTCCCTCCCGCATCGCGGCGACTAAATTCGCCAATGTTTGCAGTGGGAACCGGGCACGGTGCCGCAAAGCCGCAACACCTCCCCAAATAAAAACGAGGATCAATCCGGTGAACGTCCAGCGCGCGCTGGTGGAATACGGGCTTAACCAAACGAAAGTGATGGCAAGAATTATCGACGGGCCAGCCATCACCAACGCCAATATCGCGAGATGATTCTCGTACTTTAACCGCCGTCGCGGCTTCGATCTGGGATTGGATGTTTCCAATCGTGCAATCTATTAGCGTCTTCGCCGTAGCGCAGGCTTTCCAGCCTGCGCAGCTTTCCAACCTGCCGCCTGAAAGTCGGCGATCCAGGGCAGGGCAGCGGAGCCGCATCCAAGTCGAACGTGCAAGAAAACCGCAGAGACGCGAAGAACGCAGAGAAAAGTAATACGTGAATCTCTGCGTTCCTCACGTCTCTGCGGTTCAAAATAGGACTCCGAAAATTTGCAAAGGCTGCGGAAATTCCGGCAGATATTCATAGAGTGAAACTCTGCGCTACACGTCACAAGCCGTACTTTTCCAAACGCCGGTAAAACGCGCTCCGGCTCAACCCCAAGGCATTGGCAGCCAGGTTCGCGTTCCCATCAAACTTGGCGAGGGCCTTCGTAATCACATGCCGCTCCATTTCTTCGAGGGTCAGGTCCTCCAGTCTTTTTTCGAGGGTCGGGCCCTGCTCGTGCAAGCCCAGGTCGCTAGCCTTGATGACTTCGCCGGTGCTCATGAGAACGGCGCGCTCGACGGCATGGCTCAACTCACGCACATTACCCGGCCAGGAATGGGAAAGCAGAGTTTGGATAGCCCCGGCTTCAAAATCGCCAATCGCTTTGCGATAACGCAATGCCTGCTCGCGCAAGAAATGATTCGCCAGAAGCGGAATATCCTCCGCGCGCTCGCGCAATGGCGGCAGTTTCACTTCGATCGTGTTTAATCGAAACAGGAGGTCCTGGCGAAATTTTCCGGCGGCGACCTCTTTTCTCAAGTCAGCATTGGTAGCGGAGATGATTCGCACGTCGCTCCGCAAAGTGCGCGAGGAGCCAAGACGCTCGAACTCCCCGGTTTCCAACACACGCAACAGCTTCCGTTGTTGGTGCTCCGGAACGTTGGCAATCTCGTCCAGAAACAAAGTGCCTCCGTTGGCCATTTCAAACCGGCCGATGCGATCGGCTTTGGCATCGGTAAAGGCGCCTTTTACATGCCCGAATAATTCACTTTCAAAAACCCCTTCGTGCAAACCGCCGGTGTTGACTACTACGAATGGTGCCCGTCCGCGGCTGGATTTCCGGTGAAGCGCGCGGGCGAGCAACCCTTTGCCGGTCCCATTTTCACCGGTGATAAGCACATTGGTGTCTGAAGGGGCTATGCGCTCCACCAACTCGAGCACCGGCTGCATCGATTTGGAAGCGGCGATGAAATCCGCGACTTGAGGTTGGCGCAGCACTTCATTCTCCGCTTCCACCCGTTGACTGTGGCGCAGTGCGCGGGAAAGCTCGATTTGTGTGCGAACCGTCGCCAGCAACCGCGCATTATCCCACGGCTTTTGGACAAAATCCCTCGCCCCGGCACGCATCGTTTCCACCGCCAGATTAACATTGCCCCACGCGGTCATGACCACCACGGGCAGGAATGGGTCAATCGTTCGGATTTGGCTGAGCAATTCCAGGCCTTCGCGTCCGGAAGTGGTATCGCGGGTGTAATTCAGATCGATCAGCGCAAGATCGAATTCACGTTCCCGCAGAGTCTCCAGGACCTTCGCCGGGGATTTGGCGTCTTGTGTTTGAAACCCCTCGGCCTTGAAGAGCAGGCGCAATGCCTCGATGACGTCGCGTTGATCGTCGGCGATCAGAATGGAGGGGGTGGGAGGCATGGGCGTTTGTCAGTGGTCGGTGGTCGGTTGTCAGTGGTCAGTTGTTGACCGTTGTTGACCCACAGTCTTCCTGGCAAACGAATCCCAACCCAAGACCAACTTCCATATTTGATCGGCAACTTTTTCGGAGAGTTTGTACACCCGCAGCCTTTCAAAATTCGATCTCATGTTATGCCGAAACTGCCGGAATCAGCCACCCAGAGCAAGTTTACGACTATGGTCAGTGGGCAGTTGTCGGTTGTCAGTTGTATGACCTTCGCCGTCGGCGATGTGCTAACAATGACAACTGCCCACTGACAACGGACCCCTGGCCACTAACCACTGCTCACTTTCTCCATCCACCCATCGCGCAAACGAATGATCCGGTTACCCCGCTTCGCATTCTCATCTGAGTGTGTCACCTGAATGATTGTCACCCCTTCGTCGTTCAGCTTCTTGAACAAGGTCATGATTTCACGCCCCTGGTCGGAATGCAGATTTCCTGTGGGCTCGTCGGCCAGCAGCAGGTCGGGTTTGGCAATGATAGCGCGGGCGACGGCAACCAGTTGCTGCTGGCCGCCGCTAAGCTGACTCGGATAAAGGTCTTTCTTGCCGACAATCCCGAACCGATCGAGCGTATCGGCAACGAGGGCCTGCCGCTCGGAACGCTTCACATCGCGGTAGGAGAGGGGAATATCGAGATTTTCTGCCACCGTCAGATCATCCAACAAATGGAATTGCTGAAAGACGAAGCCGACATGTTTCTTGTTGAGTGCGGCTCGTTCTTTGCCATTCATTTTATGAACGGGCGTGCCCTTGAAAAAGTATTCCCCTTGCCAGAGATGATCGTAACATCCCAGGATCGATAACAAGGTCGATTTTCCCGCACCGCTTGGCCCCATGACAGTGACAAATTCACCGTCCGCAATTTCCAAGCTGATCTGGCGCAACAGCCAGACCTCGCCGGCTTTGTTCTTTATGGATTTTTCCAGGTTGTGCAGTTGAATCATGAGTGAGTCATTGGTCTAAGGCCGATTTAAATCATTGTCCGACTAACGCCGTAGAGTGGGAGTGCATTTCATATGCCACTGGATGTTAACCAGCACACGGCTCGGTTTTCCCGCCCCAGGCTGAAGCGGCCTTGCGCGCAGGGCCGCGCGGAATCCCAAGCGTGGGATTGGCTATCCCAAAAGTGAAATCCAAACATTGTTCGAAAGGCCGAGCTCCGCCTCGCAGAGCTGGGCCTTCCGGATGAGTTGCTAAAAAGGCCACACCGTTTAGACTTGACTTCCCTGATTTTTCTGCAGATTCTTATTTGAGATACTAATGGAGGGGGATCCGGCTGAAGTGTTCTCCGCTAATATCCGCTCAGCTATCAAACTGAAATGTACAAGTAGTTAGGCGGCAGCCGCGCAACATCACGGAAAGATTCGGCCAATCGCTGCGAGGCGAAGAATGGGAGAGACACGCTTTGTCGTTAGCGACGGTCGGGTATCAATCCAGCAACAGAAACAATGAAATCATGAATATATCCCTTATAATAAGGGTCTCGCTTGCTATCGTTCTTGGAATCCTTGCACCAATGGCGTTCATCGCTGGCGGGTCGCTTTTTGAAGTCCAAGGGCGAAACTCAATCAAGGAGACTGTGGCCGGTTACGTTGCGCTCACCCTGTTTTGCGCCGTGTGCCAGTTCTTGCTGACGCGAAGAGGTCGCGGTGGTTTCCCGTCGGATTGGCCTATCTTAGCCTGCATGATAAGCGCGCTGCTGGCGGCGCGCGCCCTGGGATTCTGCCCCAACTGGCCCCAATTTGTTGCGGGTGCGTCTGGAGCCGTTGCCGGGGCAGTGGTCCGTGCAGTCTTTTCGCCGAAGCAGTTGCACAAAATATAATCCGACGTAACGATTCAATCCAACCGCGGGTAGACACCGATAGACCTGATGACGGATCAAAAGCGGCCTGCCGCACTCCAAGACGCTGGCGCGCGGTTTCGAGGACGACGACGAGGAGAAACTGAGGACGGAGCCTCGCTCCTGCTGTCCTAGGGTATTACCCGACACCAAGTTCCGCAATTCAACGGGATAACCGACCCGTATTCGCTGGAATGGTGGTTGCGGTTAATCCTGATAACGTGGTCGGCACTGTGCAACCCAATTCATTATTTCATCTGCTCGGGCCTGTTGTACTGACCAGGCATTCACGCCGCAATTCTCAAATCGCCGTCAGCGGCCTCACGGCATTGCTTGTAATTTTGGGCAGCGTCGTGTGGGAGTCGACGGGTTTCGGCCAAACTCCCGGAACTAAACTCAATCCCGGTGACATCCTGTATGTCGACTCCGGCAACACGGTGGATGGCGGTTTCGTGATCAAAGTCGATCCGATCAGCCATCAAGAAACGGTGCTTTCGTCGGGAGGGCTTCTACAAATGCCCTTTGCGCCACTGATTGATTCCAACGGCCAGATCATCGTCTCGGATTCCGGCCGGCTCATCCGAATCAATCCGAAGACCGGGAATCAAACGGTGATCGCCAATAACAGCCGGGGGCTATTGGGTTATCCGCTCGGCATGGCCCTTAGTCAATCCGGAGCTATCCTGGCAGCCAACCTTCGAGGGATCATTCAAGTAAACCCGGTGAACGGCCAGATACGGACGGTTTCAACCGGAGGCAACTTCGTCTTTCCGGTGGATGTCGCGGTCGGGCCTAACGGTCAGCTTTTGGTCCTCAATATCGCCTTTCCGAGTCAAATCGTCCGGGTGAACCCTCAGACCGGCGCCCAGCAAGTAGTTTCGCAAGGCGGTTATTTCAACAACCCTCAAGCGATCACCGTAGCTGGCAATGACATTTACGTCACCGACGTGGCGACGGCGGACGGTAACTTTGGCATCGGGCGGATATTGCGGGTGGATGGACAGACGGGTGGCCAGACGGTGGTATCGACAGGAGGCAACCTGGTAGGGCCCGTGGGGATTGCGATGGATGCCAATGGACAACTCATCGTCGGGGACCCTTACACGGTTAATCCACAAAGCCTCGACATAGTGGACGGCGGCTATGATGGGGCAATCCTCAGAATCGATCCGGCCAGTGGTGCACAAACCGTGCTGGCTCGCGGGCAGGGCGGCTATGTTAATGCGCGTGGCGTGACGGTGGTTCCGAACCCCGGAGCGGGGGGGCGCTAAGTGCATCGTCCAACCTGATGCTTCAACGCAGAGACGCAGAGGTTCGCAGAGAAGAAAAGGCCGACGATCCTTCTAACTTTGCGAGTTTTTGATTCCAGCAGACTAAGGAACCCCTCTCCCCTCAGAAGGGGAGCGGGAGACACATCGTGTGCAAGTTTCTTTCATGATAGTGCGCGCCATGCAATCGGCCAAACTGCAACCATCGATGGGTTTGGGGCTCTGCTCCGCTAAATCGTGGTGTCTTCGTGTGAGTCTGTTTGTTCACGCCAAGACGCCAAGATGAATGGCAAATGGGGAGAATGAAACAATTCGAGGAAGATTGATTGGATGCTAAATTCATTGCTTTCTCTGCGTATATCACGTTCTGCGGTTGAGCTGGGGCAGTCGGGTGGAACAAACTAATCTCATCAATTGGTTTTCAACCGGCCAATTGTGCAGCCATCGATTTGGTTGGTACTCCGATGTTCTGATCCAACTGGGTTACCGATGTTTTGACTGCACGGCTGGACCGAACATTGGAAATTGAACGTTGAAGATTGATTTTGGGGCCTCGCGGAGCTTGGCCTTCCGAGGGCGGTGCGGGCGCTTGTGACGAAATCCATTGACCGGCGTCCAATGTTAAGGTGATGGTCAGGATAGATTATTCCAGCGGAAGGATCATGAAGCCGACGGCAATTGAGTTACCGAAGATGGGGCCGACGGGAAAGATGGCGATGGCGCCGATCGAGCCGGTGAAGCCGCTTACGGCGGCCGATGTCGCGCAAGTGGCTCGCCAGGTAATCGCCAATATGGAACGGGTGATCGTCGGCAAACCGGAACAGGTCACCCTGGCGGTAGCGACGCTGCTGGCCGAAGGTCATCTTTTAATCCAGGATATTCCGGGCGTCGCCAAGACGATGCTGGCCCGTGCGCTGGCGCAAAGCCTGGGCGCTTCCTTCAATCGCATCCAATGCACGCCGGACCTCCAACCCAAGGATGTGCTGGGCGAACCCTTCACGATCCCGGAGACCGGGCAGAGCGAATACCGGTTTGGACCGTTATTCGCGCAGGTCGTTTTGGTGGATGAGATCAACCGGGCCAGTCCGCGCACGCAGGCAGCGATGCTTGAAGCGATGGGGGTGGGAATGATTTCGATCGAGCGCGTTACCTACCGCATGGAGTCTCCCTTTATGGTGATGGCGACGCAGAACCCGATCGAGCACGAAGGTACGTTCAGCTTGCCCGAAGCGCAGTTGGATCGTTTTCTGGTGCGCATGAGCCTGGGCTATCCCTCTCTGCAGGACGAAAAGGAGATGTGCCAACGCTTTCAACTCGGGCATCCGATTGAACAGCTTAAGCCCGTTACGACACCGGATACGATCGTCAAATGCCAGCAGGCAGTCCGAGCGGTGCAGGTCGATTCGGATGTTTGCGATTACATCCTGGCGTGTGTCCGCCAAACGCGGCAGGATCCGGGACTCTTGCTGGGCGCCAGCCCGCGAGGTTCGTTGGGATTATATCGGGCGGCACAGGCGATGGCGGCGATTCAAGGCGAAATAGCCGTTTCGAAGGTCCAGGTCGATTCGTTGTGTGAAGTCGTTTTAAATCATCGGCTCATCGCCCGCTCCAACCCGACGCAGGCATTTCCTTCTTCTCGACAACAGCCCATGCCCACGACGCCCGCCTGAATGTGAAGCAATTCCTCAAAACCGAGCAGCTTGCAAGGCGCGAATCGCGACCTTACGTTCACCGTTGAATCGTGCCTCGAGCCGCTTCAATCCCCGGTGCGGGGCAATCGTAATGATTTGTGTGCAGCGATTTGACTTCCTCGAACTAAGGCATCAAGGTGACCTAAAGTATATAATCCTGAGCGATTCTTTATGACCAGGAGGACGCTCCTCAAATTAGCAGGTCTGCTTCCATTTGCAGGGCCGCTGCTTGCCAAAGCCTTGGCGCAATCGTTCCCACAGCCGGCAGTTTCCTTCGTCCCTTACTTGCCGTCGTATTTTCCAGGATGGAATCGGGTAGTTGATGGCTTGGAAGACGCTGGCAAATGGGCGTTGGATATCGAATTGTCTCATATCCCGGCCAACGTGGTGATGCCGAGGGAAGGACAAGTTTGGCAAGCGTTGCGGGACTGTGAGGTGCATTTTCAAGCTTCAATCCCGCTTCGATCTCCGTTCGTTGTCCTTGCGAAACCCGCTCCCGTCGACATCAATTTATTGCTAGGATTCGGAACGGCTCAGGTACCCTGCGGTGAGAGGGTTCGTATTCTTGAACCCGGACCGAAATCGCTCAATGTGAGTTTCGTTCCCGTTCGCTACCACGAATTGCAGGAACAGATCATACCCGAGGTTATCCGCAAGACGGCTGGCTATGGTGGTTATACGCTCTCGCTGAAAATCGCGAAAACTGTTGCCGACCTTTGTCGCAAAGGATCCCCTCAACTGGCCTTTAGCGAGGTTTTCAGATTGCTCGACAATCCCAGCTGACCGAAGCGGTGCGACGCGAGCGTTGTAGCGAGGGCGTCCTCGCTAGGAGTTTTGCTGTAGGAGACGACGTAACGAGACTCTGTTTTTTCCGTTCCTGTTGCAGACTTCCGTTTGATCAGAGTCTCCTCACCTCCTCTCCTACAAGGCGGACATTTTCTTCTTCAGCTCGGCATAGAACGTCTTGGATTTTTCAAGTCGTTCGCGGATCCCGGCGCTGCGGGCATCATCACCCTTGGCGAATTCGGTTTCGATTTTCGCAATAGCGTTGAGTTGTTTGCTGATGATGCCGGGACCAGCGCGGCGGTTCCACGTTGGGTGGTCGCCGACCATGACATAAACGGGCGTTGTATGGGCGACCGCGTTGTTGTCGCAAATGACGCTGGCCATTAGCCATTGGCTGCTTTCGACGCGATGCTCAAATTCGAGTGTCAGGTCGGTTTCAACGCCTTTGCTCTGGACCTCCTTCACGTCGCCATCGGGGCCTTCGACACGGAGTACGCGCGGCAGACCGACTCCGGGATGGCCCAGGGCACGAGCGCTGATCTTTAATCCGGCGCCCGCTGGACGAGTCAGTTCGGCACCGGGCAGCCGGCCATCAACGTTAAACTCGAGCACTGGACCGTTGCTGACGAAGGTGTGGCCGGCTTTGAAGTTTCGAAACCAATCATCAAGATCGAATTTCTTGCCGGTGTAAACGTAGGTGCGCACTTCACCGAGCGTTGAGCCCCATGGAGTGTCGCTCCCGGCCGCGGCGGTCAAACGGAAGCCAAGGTTGAGGTAGTCGGCGTAATCCAGCCGATTAAGCATTCCGAATTGGAGGAGTTCGACGAAATCTATTTCACCGGTAGTTACAAACCAGGGAAAGCCACGCGGCAGGTCGCAGCCGTTCCAGGCGAAATGAGCAAAACCGACCGATGCATTCGGCTGGCGATGAATGCCGCGGAAGGTGACGTCGTAAAAATCATAGGTGGCGGTGTCGCGAACCATCGCCTCAAGGTTCAGACCGATAATGTGTCCGAACGTGCTGCGCGGATCTTCCTGGCCGGAAACCAAGGCGAAGTCGCCTCGTTGTACGCGAAATTTTTTGCCGAAGCCGGCCTGGCGAAATTCGGTTCCAGTGTGATGCCCCATCTCGAGCAGATTCACCACGTGCACATCTTCGGCGAGGGCGTATTGGAGGAGATATTCACGCTGCGCCGCATCGTAGGAAGGGTGATGCACGTGCACGTCACCGGACCACCAACCCCGCGTCGGCTGATCAATCCAGCGCTCGAATTGAAGTATTCGTTCAGTTTCTCCGCGGCCGGTTACTTCGAACTCGTCAACAATGGGGACATATTCCATCCCGTGACTTGCGCTAATCCGCCAGCGGCCCGCTGGCAGATCGATGCGGAAGTCACCCGACGTTTGATAAACAAACTGCTCCTTCCAATAGGGTATCGAAGGGCGCTCCTCATAGACATAGCTGCGGTCATCGTTGTCGCCCTTGCCTTGCATCTTGCGGACCGGACCAATCCAATTCGGGTCGGACTTAAATTGAATTCCGGAAATGAACTGCTGGACGGTTGATGGTTTTGTGCAGACGCGGCCATCCGGCGGCAAACGGACCTCGTTGGACTTTGAATCCGTGATGCACACCATCGACGGAGTGCTTTTCCCGCTCTGGGCATCCGCCAGCCGGAAATGAACGCGTGTCGTGTTCGGTGGCTGAGCCTCGCCACGGTCTGCGCGAGTCGCGACGCCGGCCGTCACAGCGACCGGGCTGGTCAGGAGGACTCCGGTGCCGGCTAAAAACCGACGGCGGTTCAGACCCGAGGCGGGAATCATTGGCAATCCGAACTCGATTCGGCGACGCTCTCGTTCCGGTTTCATTGGACAAGACAAAGGTTCGAAACTGTTTGGGGATCAATTGAAAAGACAGAACGAAATTCCAGCCTCATGAAAGCAAGTCAACTATAAGCGGGATGACAGATCAAGCTGCGGGTCCAGGGGTGTACGCAAACTAGGTGGGATTAATTGTAGGTGAGGAGCGGCATCGGCCTTGAAAGCGGCGGTTCGGAGCGCGGGACGTCCCGGGCCCGCAGCG
>DATJGF010000001.1:0-5384 GCA_035495315.1 Candidatus Limnocylindrales bacterium | reverse complement strand
GCTGGGATCCTTTACCTCGATACAACTCATTAAGAAGTGAGAAGTTAGGAATGCCCACTCCGGTCGAGAGCAAAGGCAAGCCCGCGAAATCCGGAAGGTTTCCCGAGTGTAGTTGAAAGTTGAGCGGCGGTTCAGCCTGATTCTTTAATAAAGAATCGGGTTGCCAAACCTTGAAAGGAAGAACCGCCGTGAAACGAAGCTATCACACGATTGACAAACTGGGAAAGGCCAACGAAAACAAGCTGGCCGAGTTTCTCTCCAAGGGCGGACAACTGCTGTTGCCCATGGTGGATCTCATCGAGCAGTGCCAGATGGCCTGTGACGAACTGATCGATGTTGCGGGACGCGCCGCGATCCAAGCGGTATTGGGATTGTCGGCGCAGCAGGTGGCCGGGCCACGCCAGCAGGGCAAGCAGCGAACGGGGGAGGTGGTCTGGTATGGCCAGCAATCCGGGACGGTGATGCTCAGCGACCGCAAGTTGGCGGTGCATCGGCCGCGACTGCGCCAGAAAGGGCCGGGAGCCCCTTTTGCCGGTAAAGAGCTTGTGACTGGATTATTGCGCTACTGATCGAATTAAAGGCCCTGTCGCCCGGTGGCACCACGGCGGTCGGACTGAGGTGGGCAAAATGTTGCGATGCGGACAAGCACCCGAGAGCAGATCCGCTGTCGCACCTGTGGAGCCAAGCCGGGTGAAAAATGCGAACTCAGCACGGGCCACCCACGAAACACACCGCATCGAATCACCCTTCGTTTCTCCTCTGTCTCTCAATTAAAAAACCATGAGCCTTGCGAGCAAGCGTTGCGGGGACACATCGATTTGCCCTTTCCCAAAGCCAGCTGCGACTGATATTCTGCGCCCGATCCTTTGCTGGTGGCAATACCTCCCGCTCCTGCGCTGCTTGCGCTGGCTTTGCCTGTAATCACTTCGCCTAGCTCTCGCCGTTGCGCGCCGCCTCCGCTTGGCCGTAGCACGATTATTCGGGTGGCGGGTTTGAGAAAATCACTGCAAAGCGAATTATGGAAGCCATGCCCATGGACGAAGCGATGTCCCGTAGTGACCGCCTGTGTCCAGCCCTTTCCCAAAGAGTCCAACGATTGCACATCGAGGTTTGCGATGGATTCATCGCAAGTCATTGATTCTATGGTGCTCGGGGCTGGACTTGAACCCGCACTCACCTTGCCTCGCTTGCGCGCGAGCAGATTTAAGTCCGTTCGCTATGCTTGTAACTAACTGATAAACAAGATGTTACTATTTTCAAATCGTGAAACTGTGCAAGTGAGTGTGTAAATTCACGCGCTAGTCGGCTTAAAGCCACCTCCATTTCCAGTGATTGGCCTCGAACACGGTTGGGAGGTTTCATGCGATGAAAACCCTGACCTTTGCTTTAGTGGCGCTCCGGAAGTTCGGGGGTTTCAGGACTGCTTTCCCATTCGGCGCGCTCCTCTCCGAGCATCTTCAGCAGCACCATCGCCAGAGATACGATGATGGGTCCTACAAAAAGACCAACCACCCCGAACGCCTTGACGCCCCCGAGCAGCGCGAAAAAGATCAGGAGCGTATTGAGCTTTACACGATCGCTCAGCACCAGTGGGCGGACGATATTATCAGCGGTCGATATCAAACCCGCCCCCCAGGCGAACATGAAAATTGCCATGCCCCACCTTCCCATCGCTAACAGGTAGCAGCACGCTACAACCCAAACACAGGACGCCCCGACAACGGGAACCACCGAGAACGCCGCCGTCGCGATACTCCAAAGCATAACCGATGGCAGGCCGGCGATGGCGTACCCGATGGCTCCGAGCGCGCCCTGAGCTGCTGCCACGGCCAGTACCCCATACACATTTGCTGTGACCGACGCAGATATGGTCGCCACGAGTTCCTGGTAGCGACGCGGCTCGATCGGAAGTAGTGCTCCAATCCCGTCGCGGATCCCTTCACCGTCCCGAAGCAGGAAAAACAGCGTCAACAGCGTTGTGGCAAGATTCACGATCGTCTCGCCGATGTTGCCGGGTAGCGATTTTGCCCATTCCCCTAAGGTGGCAGCGACATTGCGCAGACGATCCAGCGCCGCTTGCTTCAGTTGCTGCTCGGACGCTCCAGTCTTTTCCGCCGCCCATCCGAGTGGCCGATCGACAAGTTCCGTAATGTACTCGGTCCAACCGCCCTTCGGTATTTGCAGTTCGTTAAGCCAACCATGCAACGCCGTGATCTCGTGAACCACTCCGTTCACCAGGAGCACGGGCGGTACGAGCAGGGCGAACAGGACCAGGAGGGTCACCAGCAAGGCCGCGCCGCTTCCGTTTCGGATGCGGCACCGCACGCGGACAAAGAGCGGGTAGAGTGCGATTGCGAGCACTGTTGCGGTAACAATCGACATCAGAAACGGCCGCGCTATAATCGAACCGAGATAAAGCACGATCGCCGTCAGCAGAACCAGGAACAGGAGGGAGAGTCTCTTAGTGCGAGGGGACTCGGTCATGAAAATGCACCCGCTTTCTAAGCTGAGATCGTCGCACGCGCATCCGCCCGAAGACGACCGATGCGACCGGCCACTTGCATATCAGTCTTTCTCACAACAATCGTATGGCAACCGTATCGCTGTTATCCAGTCGTCGCCTTTTTGGATGCACGCCGTCTCGCGCGGGCGGATTTGTTTACAACCGAGCAGCAAACAGCATCGAAGCCGGGAGGTCGAAAAATGACCAAGTTGTATGTGGGTTCCGTAACGCTAATCCTTGTCCTCTCAGCTATAGGCCGCGCCCAAACTACGGGGCCGGTACAAACGTTTTTTAAACAGAACATCGGATTACGTGAGTCCGAGATCGCACAGATTGACAAGGGCAAAGCTGTTGCAAAGATTATCCAGTCGTCCAAGCCTTCCCAGGTTTTTGTTTTTGGCGCCACATCCATTAAGGCGGAGCCCGGCGCATATGTGCAGTTGGCGAGCGACATCGACAGATTGGGGTCACTTCCGGGCTACCAGGCAGTCCGTCGTATTTCAAATCCGCCGGCGATTTCTGACTTTTCCGGGTTCGGCGTCGATTCAGGCGACGTGGACGAGCTAAGAAAGTGTAAACTTGGCGACTGCGATGTGCAACTACCGGAGGAGAATATCCAGCACTTCAGGAGTGCAATTGACTGGTCTCACCCCGACCCGGTGAACCAGGTTAATGCCTTGGCCAAAAAAATGGCCTTGGAGTCCCTGCTCGCATACGAGAAAGGTGGAAATGCAGCCCTGGGAACGTATCGCGACAAGACGGCTCCCGCGCAGGTCTGCGAACAATTCCGCTCCCTTTTGGCTCGCTCCACAATACTGCCGGAAATATTCCCGGTCTTGTATTCCTACCTCCTTGAATATCCGAAGGCATCCTTGCCGGGCAGTTCATCGGTCTTCTATTGGGAGAAGGTCAACTTCGGACTCAAGTCGACTCTTCGTATCAATCATCAGATAGCGGCCCGCATGACGGGAGAGCACGGCCCGATTGACGTAATTGCAATCAAGCAACTCTATGCGAGTCATTACTTCCAAACCGCACTCGACTTATCCTTCTGTATTCCGCCCACTCCGGACGGCGGCTTTTATTTGATTACTGTCAAAGGATCGGAACAGGCGGGATTAACAGGACCAAAGGGGTCCCTTGTCCGAAAAGTCGCCGTCGACAAGACGCGATCATCGCTCGAGAAATCCCTGCAGATGATTAAGATGCAGCTCGAGAAGTGACAACGCGTGTCGGGCGATGCCGGGGCTTCAAAGGAGTCGGCGAAGACGGCAATCGCCGGATTACCGTTACCTCGGACTGTCACCGATGCGGGGTTCCTGACAGCCTTCGCGTCAGTGGGCCTTTATCTTCGATTCGATCCCGTGCACCGACTTCTCGAAGTCTGCGATCCGTGTTTCAAGATCGGCTTTCGCCTGTTCCCACTGGTTCGCGGTCGACTTCTTCAACTCCTGCAGCTTATGCTGGATCATCGGCTTCTTGGTCAGCAACTCTGCGATCGCTTTGATCTCGACGTTTGCTTTCGCCGTCTCAGCCCGCGCTTTCAGCGTATCCAGCTTTGCCTCAACAGTCTTAATCCGGGACTCAAACTTGTCCTGGATTGCGTGCTTTGCCAAGTTTACATCGGTACTCTGCCTGCGTTTCCGTCTGAACTTTGCCGGATCGTCGTTGCCGTTGACCCTGCCGTGAGTAGCGGCGAGGAGTCGAACGAAACGGGCATCATCGTCGCCGGCCTGGCTGCGAATGGTCATGCTTTTGTCCTGGAGGACCTTTCTGGCAGGCTGTCACCGGATGGCTGGGCGCGGCAGGCAGTGCGCGCTTATCACCACTATCGGGCCGACCGGATCGTCGGAGAAGTGAACAACGGCGGCGATCTGATCGAGAACGTGTTGCGTACGGTGGACCCGCAGGTGTCGTATCGCTCGGTCCATGCCAGCCGCGGCAAGTACCTCCGCGCTGAGCCGATTGCCGCGCTCTATGAGCAAGGACGCATCCATCACGTTGGCATGTTTGCCGAGTTGGAAGATCAGCTGTGTTCGTTTGTGCCCAATGAGTTCAACGGATCACCGGATCGGCTCGACGCGGCGGTTTGGGCGCTGACCGACCTATTCCTGGAGCCCGAAGAGATTCGCGGGGTGCTGATATATGAGGATCGAACGAGTATCTCGCCAGTTTAGTTTTCGTACGAGATTTACATGGGCGCTCACAACGACAAAGCGCCGGAGCGTGTGCCTCCGGCGCTATGGGTCGACTGTGCGAATTCGTTCACCCTATACGATAGGCTCGTTCGCCGCGTGAGTTCTTGAAGGACTCGATATTGAGTCTCAGCTTCTTGCCCAGGGCTCCGGAGATGAAGCCGCGCACGCTGTGCGCCTGCCAGCCGGTTTCACGCATCAGGTGCTGCAAGGTTACGCCGCCGGAGCGTTTCAACAGGGCCAGGACTTGGGCCTGTTTGGTGTTCTTTCGGCCTGTGTGCGGGTGTTGCTTGCGCGTGGGCTTCCGGGCGGCCTGGCGCCGCGCAGGCGCGACGTCGCCCCTGTATTCGCCCAAGGCGAGGCTTTCGACAGCCCTCCAGATCCGAGCCGTCGCTACGGCGCGGTTGGTGAACCGTTTGACCGGCGTCGAACCTGGAATGCGGTTCCAGATAGCGACCAGGCGGCTGCCGGGCCAATCGGCAGCCAGTTGCGCAAGTTCTTCTTCGCTGGTGAATGGCTCGCTCCCCTTGTCGGTGATTTCGGACGCAGAGCCGTGAGCAGCGGTGTGGTTTTCAGAGTCGATGGTGAAGATCGTCATGGATTTCTCCTGAACCGCGGTTGCGGTCATCACATCCATCACTCTGCGTGGCGCAGAAAGCAAGGCAAATGAATGCTGCACCCAGCGA